>CBDUXT010000053.1:0-41022 GCA_965371245.1 uncultured bacterium
TCGCGGCGTTGCGGGTAACGAAAACCCGCAGATTC
The DNA here is from genome assembly GCA_965371245.1 of uncultured bacterium. Classification (GTDB taxonomy): domain Bacteria; phylum Planctomycetota; class Phycisphaerae; order UBA1845; family UBA1845; genus CBDUXT01. The sequence goes on from CBDUXT010000053.1 coordinate 36, forward strand.
AGGAGTGAAGATGCACTAGTTCTGACATGCGCGAATCGGCCACATCACGTAAGTCGTTGGCGTTATAGGTACTTAGCGACTCGGGTCGGCGGATTGCAAATCCGCTATTCGTGGGTTCGAATCCCACCGCCGCCTTTCGTTTTTTTCCTACCTCACGGCCAGCAAACCCGGTTTTGCCAGATTAGCATCGTCATCGGCGGCAGCGCCACCCTTTGTCAAAACTTGGCCGATCGCGGACGGGTGTACCGCCTCCCGGCCGGGATGATGACATTTATTCTGACACGCGGTCCGGGGCGTCGTCACACGTACCCGTTGCCCAGAGCCGGTCGTGGTTCGAACGGTCGTCCAGGTTGGGCAGGCGCTCAAGCGTGAGAGACTGTCTTTGACGAACGATGGCGGTGCCGATACCCAGGACCAGCAACGCCAGAGCGACCATGCCCCACGTGCCGACGGCCGGTATCGCCGGCTGGGCGGTGGCGAGAAAAAACGCATGAGGGCCGCTCACGCCCGCCGCGGCGCTTGCCGGACTGGTCTCGATGCGTCCCGTGGCCACGGTACCCCGACCGTGAATGGCGAACGCTTGCGTCAGCGTGACGCTCAACGGTAGGCGAGAAACGAGGCTGTTCACGTCATGGACCGTGACGACCGCCGGCGTCACGCTGAAGTCCGCTTCCCAAAGCGTAGCTATTTGCGTACCGGCTCCGTCGTTGCACGTTCCGACCATTCTGGCCGACTGATGCTGATAGCAATACGACCGACATTCCACTTGCAAGGCCGGCAGCGGCAAATCAAAGACGGTCCAGGACGTCGGCAGCGTGCAATCGGTCGTCCCGGAAGAGCACTGCCAGTACGCCGCGTGTCGAACCGGCGCAAGGCCGTCCGGGTTTGTTTCACACGATCCGACCAGAACAATGGTCCCGGCCCCATCGACCGTTCCCCCGAACACTTCCCCCTCATTTCCACCCGGAAGGAGTGGCAGCTCTGTAGGATTACTCCAAGTCCCCAGCGCATCATCGAAGAACCAAGTCACGGGTCGCCCTTCCGAAGAGTTATTCTCAGCGGAACCGGCAGCCATCCGCGATCCCGGCTGTGGGCCCTCGCGACGGCTTATACTGATCAGCGTAACGAATTCACGAATACGGGATTGATGAGCCGGGGTAGAAGCCAGCTCTGGAAGAAGCACGGCCTGCCAGACGCTGCCGTCCCACTCCCAGACGGTCGCCTTTCGTTTCCCCTCGGCGTCCGTCCCCCCATCCGCCCGTCAAGACGCGGCCCGAAGGGGGTTGGGGCAAGCTGATAGCATCGATGGCTCCCGCGTTTGTGCCGGCCGGGAGGTTCACGGTGTCCTCGCACCAGGTGCAGCCGAGGCTGCCGCTTTCGTCGAGACGCCACACCCTTGGCACTTCGCTGCCGGTCACAGGATCGTGGAAGGTGATGTCGAGCACGAAGACTTGGCCACCCTGTTTCGTCCAAATGGCGGCCTGCCAGATTCCCGACGCGTCGAGTATTCGGCCGACCACGGTGATCCGCGGTGGCTGGTTGTTGTCCAGGTGCATGGCCAACGGTTCACTGGCCGTGCCGCCGCCTTCGGGGAGTTGTTCGATGGTGAACTCCGGCTGAGCGAGCGTCGGCCCGCCCGCAAGACAGACTATCGCCACGAGGAACACAGTGACATGTCCCGTTTGGGCTTTCGACATGGCAATTCTCCGTTCATCGACATTTCCCATGGATCGAGCCTCAAGCCGCCATCGAACCGAGGCGGCTTCCCAGTTCAACCAAAAACCGCTCCTCTCACCGTGTTTCGTGTCCATCTGACCGCTCTACGAAGGTGCCGGGGAGGTCGCCCGTTCCCGCCTTCGGATCTGCTGCTCTGTCATCGTTGAATCGACTGGTTCGCGTGCCACGGCTCTGTGAGCCGTGTGGACCTACCATGATAGCCCCCGGGGACTGGTCATAGAACAGTGGTACACGTTTTGACCAATTCTTGATCCGTCATGCGACGGCTGACGCTGGACCACGTTGTTTGACCTGTCGGCGCGGAATCAATCCGTGCCACATCGAATCGCCAACCTCGCCCGCGGTCGCGGGCGTCAGCCGCGCTGCACCAGCGTTGCCGGAACTCCGCATCGCCACCACGATCGATTCACCGTTCGGGCATCAGGGACTGCGCTTCGGGACGGAGATCGGGAGCTACCGAAACCGCACGAGGAAGTGTGATCCGGGGAAGAGGCGGTGTGGGCAGCAGGATCAGCTCGCATGCAGGCGCGCCGCCTTCAACAAGGCGGAACACTGCCGGGGCCGAAGGGAAAGGACCGGCCGGAAAAGGCATCCAGCGCCGCGGTGACATCGGTGATGTTGATCCTGCGGTCGGGTCGGGCCGGCTCGAGATCCACGCGAACTTTGCGCGGCGCCTCGGCCCTTCCGGCGAACTTGTCGAGGATGGACACAACATCGACGGTCACGTCGATGCGACCGTCCGGCTGTGTCCACGCACCCAGGGCCGCATCGAACGCTCCGGACACGTCGCCCCAGAGCCCGGTGCTCACGGTCAACGCAAGGGTGAAGGCCGCCTCGGTCACCGACTCGCAGCCGTCGCCGTGGGAGCGAAGCTCGTAGACGCTGCCGGGCACGATGAGTTCGTGATAGACGAAGACTGTCCCGAAGGCGCTCCAGTTTTCGAAGTTCTCCCGGCATCCGAGGGTAGCGGCGGTAAACGTGCCTTCCCCGGGAACCCCCGATGGGGATATGTTCCCGGGACTTTCCGTCACGGTCGCCGGGGCTTGGATCCACATCGTCCGGCCCTCGAACACGTTGAATGGCTCGGGCAGGTCGATGAAACGCACGCGGACCGCCTGGTTCCCGCCCACGCTGTCCATTTGGAAGGACAGGTATCGGTTGGTCGCCACAACGGGTTCGCTGAGGATCTGCTGACAGCCATCTGGCACGCCGTCGCCGTTGCAATCGGTCTCGCCGCCGCCCTCGCACACGTCGGGCACTCCGTTCTCGTCACAATCGGCCTCGCATTCGTCGGGGACGCCGTTTCCGGCGCAGTCGGGGCTGAGCCCGAAGGCGACGTCGCAAGAGTCCGCGGTCCCCGTTGCGTTGCAGTCTAGTTCACAGGCGTCGGGGAGACCGTTGCTCGTGCAGTCCGCCATGGTCCCGTCGGCGATTTCGACGACATTGGGCACGCCGTCGAAATCGCAGTCCAACGAGCCGAATTCGTAGGCGCCCAGATCGATCACCGGGACCGATCCGGCCCCGGTGTCCGCGGTGGCGGGGTCATCGACGAAGCGGGCGCCGCCGTCCAGATCGGTCAGCAAGGCTTGCGGAAGGGCGAGGTTCTCGCCGGCGTCGATGCAGGGCGACCCGGGCGACAATCGTACGGACGCGCGGGCGAACAGGGGATCGGCATCGAGGTTGCCCTCGTCCCACGTTAGTGCCGCGCCGGTGTCAACATTTGCGCCTTCGGGTCCGCCCATCACGTTGCTGAAACGCACGGACAGCGAGCCACCCAAGAGCTTCAGTTCGGATCCCAGCGGCGCGACGTCACCCCAGGCGATCGAATCGGCGAGTGAGAGGCTGCTGTTGTCTGCCACTGCGATGGCACCGCCGGCCGTGTTCGCCGAGTTCCCCTGGAACGTACTGCTTACAACAGTGCCGACCCCCCCGAGTCCCAAAAAGAGCCCGCCGCCGAGCGCCCCTCGGGGGTCGCCCGCGTTGATCGCCGCGTTGCCGACCAGACGGCAATTGACAAACGAGCGAAGGACACCGGACACAACACCGACCCCGCCGCCAAACGCCGCCCGGTTTTCATCGAAGGTGCAGCGCAGAACGCGCGGGCCCCCGCCCGACCTTACCAGGAGGCCGCCGCCCGTGGAATCGGGCAGGCCCCGGGCGATGTTTTGCACGAACCGGCAGTCGGCGATCGCCAAGGTCCCGTCATCAGCGAGAACGGCCATTCCTCCGCCGTCGCGGGCTTCGTTTTGGCTAAGCGTTACGTCGGCGAAGACGGGTCCGCCGCCTCTGACGGCAACGCCGCCGCCGAACTCGCCGGCCACGTTGCTCGTGAAGGCCGCTTCGTGCACCTCTGGATCGGCTCGGTCAATGAACAGCCCGCCGCCTGATTGAACGGCCACGTTGTCGATGAACGTGCAAGCGGTAACCGCCGACGCGTCGGCCAGTCGAATGTGAAGACCCCCGCCCTCGCGCGCTCGGTTTCTCTCGAATCGGCAGTCCGTGATCGTTGGGGCACCGCGTACGACAAGCATTCCGCCGCCGCGTCCGGCGTCGGCCGCGCCGTCGGCGTTGCCGCCGGAAACCACGAACCCATCCAGGACGGCGGAGGCATCCAGACCCTCGGCCCCAACCACGTGCAGGCTGTTCTCCTGCATGGTCAACACGTCCGGTCCGTCGTCGCTGTTGAGATCGCCGGTTAGCGTCGTGACGTGCGCGCCCGGATCGCGTTGCTCGCGGATCGTTTCATTTCCCGCGAAGCCGCCGAACAGTCCGACGCCATCGGCAAGCTGGAAGGTCAGCCGGCGATCCATGGTCCCGCTGTCGGGCGTATAGGTTCCTCCGGCCACCCATATCTCGGTGACCACGTTGGTCGCCACGGCCGCGGCGCGCAGGGCATCTTGAAGATCACGGTAGGCGTCAGCCCAGCTCGTGCCGTGATTCAATCCGGTCGCGCTGTCGTTGACGAACAGTACCGGCGCCTCACACTCGTCCGGGACCGCGTCGATATTGGTGTCGGCGCTGACCCCGAAGAAAATGTCGCACTCGTCGGGCACGGCGTTGGCGTTGCAATCCCTGCTGCCACCGTCAAGAAGATCGCAGAAATCGGGTTTCCCGTTGGCGTTGCAGTCGGCGGCCGGTTCGCACTCATCAGGAATGACGTTACCGTTGCAATCGGGGCTCGTCAGGTTCAACACGTCCGTTGCGTCGTCGATCCCATTGTTATTGCAGTCACGAAAGAGTGTGTTATTCATCGTGCCGCGACTGAGCGTCCCGGCGATCCATGCGTCGTTCCAATGGTTGAGGATGTCGATGACCAGGCCTACCTCACCCGAGGTCGGTTCGGCGCCCGGTAGATGAAGAATAATCCAGCCCGTTGAGAAATCTTTCTGGGCGGTCGATGAGTCTGGCACGCGCAACCCGTTCGTGGCGATAACGTCGGCCGAACTCCAGGTTGAGATAGGCCCGGAGTAGGGCGAGCCGCAACTCGGGCTGGCATCCATGTATCGAAGTTCCGAGGCGAGCGCGTCCATCTCCGCGGGCGACACGTAACCCATCAGATAGAGGTCCGGGACGCTGAACGCCCCACCGGTGTCGGTATTGAAAGTGAGCCGATTGCCTGACAACGTGGCCGGTGACGAACCCACCCAGTTGCGCATCTCCATGCCGGAGCCCTGCCCATCGACGCGCCAGTTCCAATGGCTGGATCGACCGCAACCCATGTTGGCGCCCTGGAGTCGGCGATCGCCGGGCAACGGGTCGAGGAACATGGCGAAGCGATGCTCGAACTCCTGGGCGAGCACGAGTTGCGTGATGGAGCCCGGACCGGTTGGCCAGGAGTGAAGGTTCCACATCATCACCCAGCTCTCGATGTTGTCTCCGGCGAGTCCCCGAGTCGCACGATCGTTGAACAACCCGCGCGAGCCGATTCCGGTGACATCGTTTTCGATCGACTGATGAAAGGCCGACCCGATGGTCGAGAAGGCGTCGAAGTTGAGAAAGAAGGCCACGAAATCGAAGTTGTCGCCGTGCTCTGCGAGTAAGGCGTTTGAGGCCCGGATCATCAGGTCGCTGAGTTCCCCGAACGAAAAGTTGCGCGTCAGGAGTTCTTCAGTGTCCTCGAAGAAAAACAGATCTTGGGCGGTGACCACCGGCACGCCGATACCCGCCGCGGCCGCGCCTTCGCGCCGCGTTCGCTGCGCCACCGGCGGTGGACGGTGCAGTGCCGGGTCTCTCACCGAACCGGCGGCGACGGCCGCCCGCAATTCGGCGAGGCTCTTGAGCCGGGGGTAGTCGATGCCCTCAAAACCGATTCCGGCGGGACGAGCCGTTTGGATCGCATCTGCTGCAAGGGGAACACCCCGGACCTGGTCCCGGAAGCTCTGGAAGCGAGACGTTCGATCGGGACTCTGTGCGTACATGACCGGCGCCGGGACGACCAGCCCGGTGAACAGAAGCGAGATCAGCGCCGACCGAGCCCGCGTAGCTGCGGACCCCATGTTGCGGCGTTGTTGTTTCGGGCGTGCAGTCGCGCTCTCGGACCCCGCATGAGTTGAAGCGCGCGGCTCGGTGCGAAAGAATGAAAGACGCCCTGGATCACGCACGCGTCGCTCCTGAAAACACGGCTGCGAACGGGGCAACGTAACAGCGCTCCGCCGCTGCTTGTCCAAAGAATACGCCCCATCCTCGCCACGATTCGGCGGGAGCGAAGGAAGAACGAAGATTATGGCCATGATCGCGAGTTGTTGCAAGAGGCGGTGAGACAACATACGGAATCCTGCGTCCATGAGAACATGGCGTGTCAGCGTGGTCGGCGCTTTACCACTGCTAGGGCAAGCCCTCCGGCGAGGAGAAGCACCGTCGCTGGCTCCGGAACAAGGACGCTTACGGAACCTCGGACATTTAATGAAAGAACCTCTGTCCCGTCAACGATCGTGAATGACCCTTGTGATCCGAAACTGTCCAAGTCGGGCGGGAGTAGCGCCAAGGAAGTGTCAGCGAACAGAGCCGATGGACCGGAGAGAAAAATCCCAAAGTCAAGGCGTTCACCCAAGAAATCCACGTCCGTGACGAGGCTGTAGGAGTCCGACAGCGATTCTACAATCGTGATGGAGGTTTCTCCCAACGGCCCGGAAAACGGCACGTCGCCAACCTGCCCCTGAAGGTCAAGCAGGACATCTTCGTAGAACCCAACGAAAGACCTGGGGTCGCTATCCTCGGTCGTTGATTCGAACGTAAACGAACCAGAGAAAGGCGTTCCAACTACGACGGCTCCGCCTAGGAGGTCGTTGCCGTCAGACACTAAGAATATTTCGCCTGAGAACTCCCAGGTGATCGGCCCGGCACGGGACACGGCGACTCCGGGACCCAGCAGAAGCCCGCCAAGCAGGAAGCACAGCATGCGTTTTCGATTCATGATGTCTCTCCACAGCATCCACCCCGCTTTACCATTGCGAGGACAAGGGTTCCGGCAAGAAAAAGTGCCGTGGCTGGTTCCGGGACGATCACGTTGACATGTCCTGAAATCCCGAACTCGAGAACCTCCGTCCTGTCGGCGATGCTGAACGTCAGTGGGCCACCAAAGCCCTCGAAATCGGGCGGGACGAGGGGCAAGGAGGTGTCAGCGAGCAGGCCCGACGGGCGCGGCGCCACTAGCCCAAAGTCAAGTTGTTGGCCCAAGAACTCCACGTCGGCGTCAACACGGTACAAGTCCGTACTTGAATTGCGAATCCTGATAAAGTTTCCCCCAAGCGGGCCGGAAAACTCCAAGCCCCCAACTTGCCCGTGAATCTCAAGCACGACGTCTTCGTAGAGCCCAATCAGAGACCCGGGATCACTGTCCGTGACGGTCGATTCAAACGTAAACGATCCGGAGAAGGGTGTTCCATCGATAACGGTCCCGCCCAGGAGATCGTTGGCGTCGGACACGCGGAATATCTCACCAGAGAATTCCCAGGTGATCGGCCCAGCGCGTGACACGCCGATGCCCGGCCCCAGCAGAAGGGCGCCAAGCAGAAAGCAGAGCATGCGTTTTCGATTCATGATGTCTCTCCAGACCACACGCGCAAGCGCCGAACTCGCCCAATCAGGTGCCAATTCTCCGGTCGGTCCCGAGCCGACTGTTTCATAGTTCCTCATCAGTGCGCGCCGAGCAAGAACCTCCAACACCGCGCAAGGCCATCCCCCTAACCCGGCCCGGCTCGGGGAATCGATCGGTCCTCTACCTACAGAACACCGCACACCCGCAAACGGCGGGAAGAATCTGATCTTTCACAGCCCGCGGCGCCCCGGGGGACCATAAGACGGAGCTACGGCAACGGGCCCGGGGTGAAACGGGCGCGCGGCGTCGCCCGCGATCGGGCCGCTTCGACGCGTTCAAGCCAGTCAGGGGCGGTCCGGCACGGTCGGCCGCTTGCCGGCCAGGGGAAACACGATGTCGAGCCGATCCAGATTGAACCGACCGCTTGCATGCGTGGCCGAGGATGAGCAAGAACGGATTGCCGAGCTCTTCCGGAAGAACCTGCGACGACAGATGCGATGATCTTGTACCGGGCGGGCCTAAATCCCTTCGGCAGGTGCTTGCACGTACTGCGGCACAGTAGTGGTTAGACTGAATGGGCGATAACGCTACCTCCACACGCGCTGTCGTCCTGGATGGGATACGGCCAGACGATCAGCCGAAAGCACTACCTCCAGGTGCCCGACGAGATTTTCGATCGGGCGGCGGGAATTGCGGCAGAAACACCCGACGGAAAAAGCGCTGCAGAATGCGCTGCAGCAAACTCTCGCAAGGGCTCGCAATCGCTCGCAACGGACAAGAGTGCCATTAGCGCGTCATCTCAAGCAAACCCTACAAATACAGCCTCAAACGCTACAAACAGCGATGGGCCTGGAGGGATTCGAACCCCCGACCGAGCGATTATGAGTCGCCTGCTCTAACCACTGAGCTACAAGCCCTACACGCACGTCCGAGCGGAACGGGAATCCGGCGGGGCGCGGCCAGCCCACACGGCGTCCCCCCGTCGCGTTGGAAGACAACGATAGCGAATCCCCGGGGCTGTCGCCAGCCGTTACACGTCGGCGCCCCCGGCAGGGTGTGTGACAGTTTTGGCGGGGCGTGCAAAGCCATCTTGAGGGCGGCACGCCGGGTCAGAGCCGTGGGCGCAAGCCCACGGACACGATGCGAACAAGCGTGGTTTCTACGATACCAGACCGGTCACAGGGTTCGCGCCTTGTGCTCTGAAGACTGCCCGCCGATTCGGTCATGCACCCCAAGAGAAGGGGTGCGCGACAGTCTTGGCGGGGCATGCAAAGCCATCTTGAGGGCGGCACGCCGAGTCAGAGCCGTGGGCGCAAGCCCACGGACACGATGCGAACAAGCATAGGGTTTCTACGATACCAGACCGGTCACAGGGCTCGCGCCCTGTGCTCTGAAGACTGCCCGCCGATTCGGTCATGCCCCCCCGGCAGAACCCGCGGATGAACCCCGGAAACGGAAATGCATGAGCAGCCCGTTTTCGTATCGGCCGCAAGCCGGTGCCATGCCAAACTCAGGTGTCCTTCGACGGGCGGGTAAGGAAGCGATGGGCCAGGGCAGGAGGGGCTCTGAGGAATCCGCTCCCTGACGAGCACGGCTCGGTTCTTCCCGAGCCATCGAATGAGGAGTGGCGGCGCACTAGCCAGTCGGCGCGTACTTGCGGCCGATACGTAGAACGATGGTCTTCGCGTGGCGGTTCCGCCAAACGGCAAGTCTAACATTGACGCCCGGGGTGGTGCCGCCCACGGTTGAGACTAAGTCCTCAACCCCACCCACCCGTGCGCCGTCGATCGACAGGATGATGTCGTCCGGGAAAATGCCGCCTCGGTCAGCCGCGCGCCCTGGCAGCACGTCCGTGACCAACGCGCCATACGGTTTGTCCCAGCCCAGAATGGTACACTCCCTTTGCCAATATCGTGCACTACCAACCATCACCCCCAACGAGCCGGGACCGCCGTCGATCAGGTCGTCGAGTAGCTCGCGAACCTTCGAGGACGGCACGGCAAAGCCGACACCGTCGTACCGGCCGCTGTTGGTCGCCATGGCCGTGTTCACGCCGATCACTTCGCCGCGCATGTTGACCAGCGGTCCGCCGCTGCTGCCTGGAGTGATGACGGCGTCGGTTTGAAGAAGTGTTCGATACCGGTTGCCACTGACTCGCACGTTTCGCCGGTCAACCGCGCTTACGATTCCCTTGGTGACCGAACCGTCGAGGCCGAAGGGGTTGCCGATGGCGAAGACATCGTCGCCGACCTGGGCCTGGTCGTCGGCAGCCAGGGGCAGCTCGTGCAGCCCGCCCAGTTCGATCTGAATCACCGCGAGGTCCGTCTCCCGGTCGAGGCCCAGAATCGTGGCGTCGGACTCCCGCCCGTCGGCCAGATACACGCGGATCTCGTCGGCGCCTGCGACGACATGGGCATTGGTAAGGATCCGCCCGTGCTCTGCGTCGAAGACAAAACCGCTACCCAGGCCATGCCGGAGGGAGCCCTCCGCGTCATCGTCATCGGTTGGTCTGTCCCGCGGGTTGTCCCCGGTTTCAATCTCCTTCGCGTCGGCCATGGCGCTGTCCAGGCGGCTGGTCTTGGGCGTCCGCGCACCCGCCGCATCGACGAGCCGCACGCGCTGCTCGGTTTCAATACTGACGACGGCCGGCGCGGCGAGCTTCGCCACGGTTCGACCGGCCTCGGACAGTTCGGACAAGCGGGCCGCGGAGGGTAACGTTTCACGAAGGGCCTGGAGCCGGCCTCGCTCCATGGCGTAGGAGACACGCTCAATGACGCGGAACTCGAGGAGACAGAACAGCGCCAGCGAGGTAGCCGCGAAGACAAGAGCGAAGAGCCGGAGTTCGGAGCGTTTCTTCATGGGTTCCTCGTGCCTGACGGGCTGTTGCCGAAGCGGTGTACCCGGCCCGCCCGCTGCAACCCCACATGCCTCATCGTCTCTGTCGAGTCCGACCGACCTTGTGGGAACTGCCAATCAGCTAGTCTACGCTTCTTGAACGTCCGATTCCAAGCCGTTGTTCGGCCTGTTCGGCCAAAAATCGTCAATCTTCGTCGGAATTAAACTGACACTGTCGCCGACGTTGGGATCGAGACCCGCGGTCTGACGAGTTCGCTGGGCTGCCGGCTCAATCCTTTCCCGCCAGTCGCACGAGTCCGGACGACGTCAGATCGGCAAGCCGCAAGACGATCTCGTCGGCCCCTGGGAACGATTCGGCCGGATGATGCATCAGGACGGCGACACATCGGGAACCGGCGGCGATCGCGGCCTCGATTCCCACCGGGGCATCCTCGACGACGACACATCGACCGGGCTGCAGACCCAGTTGATCCGCGGCCAGGGAAAAGACCTGAGGGTCGGGCTTGCCGCGGGTGACATCATCACCGCTGACGACCACGGACATGCAATGGGACACTCCCATGGCATCGAGCACCAGTTCGATGTTCAGTCGCGGCGCCGAGGACCCGACGGCCAGGCGCACGCCGGCGGCGTACAGCTCCTTGACCAACTCGATCGCGCCTAGGACGACCGGTGGATTCTCGCGCACGAGGTCTCGGTAGATGGCTTCCTTCCGGTCAGCCAACGCTTGCATGCGCCGGTCGTCCACGTGGCCAAACAACGTGGGTATGATGTCACGGTTTTGACGCCCAAACGTCCGGCGGACCGCCTCGTCCGTGATCGCTTTCCCGTTCTCATCGCCGAGCCTCCGCCAGCTCTCCAGATGAGGGGGCGCTGAGTCGATCAACACGCCGTCCATATCGAAAATCACGCCAACGTCACCCGCACCGCTCATGGCCACCTCATTTGTCTTGTTGAATGCACGTCGGTGTCCTCGACACTAGCGGCCATGGGCGTGGACGATTGTAACGGCCCGCCACCCTCGGGGAACCCGAAGCGGGCCAAGACCAAACGCGGCCCCGTCTTATCGGGTGTGGTCCGCGCGTTTTGGACCCGATATACTTCCCATGCAGGCCGGTTTCCGGGCCTGCGCATCGCCTGGGGCCGATGACCGGGCACCCGCAGGGTTCGCAAATGAAAGACCTCGGTCAAAACGTCACGCGCGATGCCGACCCACCGACCACAACCGGTGACGCCGAGCGCCCCTCCCCCCGTTATGCCCCCACGCTGATGTTGGTCGTGTTCTGGGCGATGGTTCTCTTCTGCGTTCAGGAATACACCACCGGGTCCAACTACCCGCTTACAGCGACCAAGGCCATCGGAAGCCGAGTCGTGCGGTTTCTGCTCGACGTGCTCGCCTGTGGTTCCGTTGTGCTTCTGGTACGCGGATGGATTCTACAGATCGTGTTGCTGGGTTCCACCGTTTCGCTGGCCGTCCTGATGGTTTACTACGAATACTTCGGGCGGGCGCTGACCTGGACCACAATCACGAACCACTTCGGCGAAGGCGTGGCCGTCGGTGCCTATGCGCTCGACCTTGTTCGCTGGCAATCGTTTTCGTTGATCGTGGCGGCCGCCATCATGTTGGTCGTCCTTGCGCGGCGCGCGAATCGTCGCCCGATTCCGCCTCGCCGGCGCGTCACATGGGGCGCCGTCTCGGCCGGGTTGGTGGCCTTGTTGGCAGTCATCTCGACACAGTACATCGATCCGGTCCGGAAGCTGACCACGTTCGGCACGGTCGATCGAATCGCCATGACCAACGGATACCTGCTCACATGGTACGGCGAGTGGCGTCATCTGGATGGCCCGGCGCTCCTGTCGCGTGCGATGAAGGCGGCCGAGCTCAAGCAAAACCGATTGGTGCCGGTCGAAGCACCACTGTTGGTCGGTGAGAAAACGGTCATCTTACAGGTCGAGAGTCTCGACTTCGCGGTTGTGAATGTTGACATGGACGACCAGCCCGTCATGCCGTTCCTACGCGAGCTCTCCCATCGCTCCATGTTCTTTCGGATCTCCGCGATTCACGAGTCCGGATCCTGCGACGCCGACTTTGTGATGCTGATGAACCTGTTCCCCGCCGGCGACGTCACCCCCTACGCCGTTCCCGATTTCGACTTCGGTTCGTCCCTAGCGCGGCTGGCCCGCGGCTCCGGGTTTCGGTCCGTTTTTGTGCATGGCAACGATCGGAGTTTTTTCAACCGGGCTGCGGCCATCGGGCGGATGGGATTCGACCAGATGCTGTTTCGTGAAGATCTCGAGTCCGAGCACGGTTTGACGTCGCAGCACTGGGGAATCTCCGATCGGGATGTCCTCGCGGTGTCGAGCCGGCTGCTGCGCGAAGAGACTGGCCGCGCTCTTCATTTCATCATCACACTGACCAGCCACGGTCCCTTCAATTTCCTGGATACCCGTGAGCGCGAGCTGTTCGCCTCACCGGGAAACCTCCGGGAGCAGTACCTGAACTCCATGCGGTACGTCGATACGCAGTTGCGGGCGTACATAGGCACGCTGCCGAAGGGAACGTTGATCATTCTCTACGGCGATCATTCCTCGCACGTGGATTATGGCCAGCCACCGCCGACCAGAGGGCGCGAGCCGGTGCCGCTTCTGATCCATCGCGTGGGCGGCGATCTGGCGGAACTTCAGGTCACCAGAGGACAGGCGATCGCCACCAGCGGTGAGCTAACAATGCTGGACGTGGCGGGGTACATCTGGTCGATGTTCCGGCACGCCACCGTTGACGCGCCCAACAGCTCGAGCGAGGCGGCGGACGGCTCTGGACCATAGAGGGAATCGCCGACGACGGGGATTACGATCGCAGGTATGGGTGGCCCGCCTCTTCAGAGGCGGGGGACACGAATGGGTCCGGGATTCGCGCCTCCCGCGGCTAGAGCCACGAAACTCGAATGGTCTCCGGATTCGCGTTCCCCACGGCTAAAGCCATGGGCCACCCAACCCGCAAGGTTCAGCGTGGCGAAGCACTAAGCCGTCTTTTGGAACAGGACGACGAGTTGATCCCCGCGTCGTGATTCGACGCGACTCAGCCGGCGGGCCAACCAGGAAAATGGCGGAGGAAGTCGTTGGAGCCATCCGAGCGTCAGCACGCGGAGGACCAGTCGCAAAGACCACAGAGCCCGAAACGCCGGCGAGTAGGTCGACCAGGCGATCGTGGAAAGTTCCGGCGGGGCGAGCGAACGGATTTGTCGATAAGGGTAGTGCCTGTGCCAAGGCGTTTGATCGAGCGTAAAGTCCGCGATCATCCCTCGCTGGGTGCGACGCCTGGAACCGAAGCGCTCCTCGTAGTAGCCTCGCTGCCGGAGGAGCTTTCCGTGGATGAACTCATGGAGCCGCGGCGCGACGAACTTGAAGTTGCCCGGATCAAGGAACGTCAGCGTTCCTTTGTGCGGCGTGGTCAGCAGCAGCAGCCCACCCGGTGCGAGCACGCGCGACAGTTCGCTCAGCACGGCCCGCTCGTCCACGACGTGTTCGATCACCTCCATAATGATCACCGTGTCGAACTGACCATCGCAAAACGGCAAGGGCTTTCCCGGGCGGATCGCGCGGACATTCGCGCCGCTATGCGAGGCCTCCGCCAGGGCATCCTCGTCGAGGTCAACGCCCCAGCGCTCGCTGGCACGGTCCGCGATGCGCGTCAGGAAGGTGCCCGAGCCGCAACCATAGTCGAGCACTTTCCCCAGCGGAAACGACAGCCAGGCGTCGGCATAGTCGTACCAAACGAGCGGTCGCTCCGGGTGCATGGTCCCAAACGCGGCGCGGTCCGGTTTCTTGAACGCCGGTGTGTCCGCGGACATCGTGCCCGGTCCTGGTCGATCGTCATGAACGCGCGTCGCCATAGGTATACGGGTTCTTCGACCGGTTCCGCCCTGTCCATGAACGGACGTCGCGTCCGCGATGTCGGCAATGGCTGCGGCTTAGCCGCCCCCTTACCGGTTCCACTACATCCTCGATCCACAGGGAGCATGACATGATACGAATCCAGTGGCTCATGGCGATGGTCTTGACGATCCCGGTCGCGCTTGCGGCAGCTCCCGTTGCCGGCCAGGCGGGACCGCAAGCGATTCGCGCCGGTGACACGGGCGACCGCCTTCTCTCGGTCATACTCATTCTGAGCCGGCGGCACGCTGGGGGCGATGCCCGGATTGTCGAGGCGCTGGATAGTCCCGGGTTGTCGTGGTTTACGCACGTCCTGCTGCACGTCCCATCGTGGCAGGAATATCCGGACGCCGCGAACCACCCCCTGGTCCTCAAAGCAGTCGAGCAGTGCCGCAAGCGCGGCGTTCCAGTGATCTGGGGCCGCTGGCTCTGGGTCGCCTGGCCACGTGACGGACGCGAGGCACACATCAACGACCATTTCGATCCTTCGTTCTATGAGCGCACCATCCGAACCGTCAAACGCGAGGCGAAGGCCCTCGGAGCCGTCGGAACCGTGCTGGACGTCGAGCCGTACGGTGCTTGCCCGCAGCGCGCATCCATAAAGAGGACGAACCTGACGGCGGATCAGCGGCACCGTATGCAGCGGGCGATCGAGCAGGCGGTTTCCGTCGCCGAGCCGGTGACGTACGTCTTCCCCACCAGTTCGCCCCGGCCCGGTGCGTTTCATTGGGCGCTGACCGGCCTGGGAGAGTTGCGTTGCGACGCCCGGACGTACTACACCGAGCCGCCCCGGTACCGAGTGCCGAAGATCCGCCCACCCGAAGGCTGCGTCCATCGCCTTGACTTGTGGGGCACCTATGTCGGTCTCGGCGGGCCAAAGGACACGCTGGCCGGTGGACTCACCAAGTTGACGATCGATCAGGCGAAGGCTCTGGAACTTCCGCGGATCAAGCGGGACTATCCGGAATGCCGGGGGATCTGGGTCTACGTGGATCATGCGCAACTGCCGGAGGTACTACGCGCGTGGCAGCAGTGACGGCGGGGAAACGCGCCGGCGGTCGATCGGTCGAAACGGTCGCTTGCTCTTCCGGCTCTGATAGGCACCAGCGAACCGATACAAGCGGCTGATAGGTTCGGCTGAACCGAGCCGCGACCGTCAGGGAGCGGTCTTCCGGAGCGTCGATTACGCTTGCGCTTCCGCTCCCCCTCGATCGCGGCTCGGATTATCGATCGCTTCAGCCGGGTGCCCCATCCTTCGCTTTTGGCGAAGGGTGGGGGACGGACGAACCCGACGAGCGCCAGCGTATCCCGTCCTGCCCAACTGGACACCTGACCGAAGGATACGCCACGTCTGCCGATAAGCATGGTCGCGCAAGCGTGAGCCATGCCACCCGCGGATCGCCGGCACTGCGGTCCTGGTCCGCTCCCTCACGGTCGCGGCTCGGAGAAAAAGCCCGCAGCTCGGAAAACCGATCGCTTCATCCTTGCATTGCCCCACTGTGGCAAACCTCGTAAGCTCCCGATGTTGATCGGAGAAGTTCGGCGGTGTGGCCGCCGCGGAGCCGATCCGGCGATGTTCGGGATCATACAGAGGAGATCGCACGCCATGTCTACAATCACTCGTCCTTGCATTTCGTTTCCACTCGTTGTGATCGCTTGCCTGGTTTCTTTCGGCTGTGCGCACGGTCCCAAGGTGTCCGAGCCCGCCGTGTCATCAGACACGCACATGGCGACCGCGGAACCGGCGCCGTTCGCCATGCTCCCCCGCGCGCTGGTGAGCTTCGGCGCGGCCGTCGCGGGCGATTCGCTGTACGTCATCGGCGGAAGTATCGGCAAGACGCATCAGTATTCGACCGAGAGCGTCTCGCGAGCGTTCTATCGGCTGGACCTGCGCGACCCCACGACGTGGGACGAACCGGCCGAGGGCGTCGGGCGACAGAGTGTCGCACTTGTGGCACATGGCGGCAAAGTCTACCGCATCGGCGGCATGGAGCCACGGAACCTTCCTGGCGAGCCGGCGCAAACGCCCTCAGTCGCCGAGGTGGCCGCCTTCGATCCGTCGTCGGGTTCCTGGACCCAGCTTCCGCCGCTGCCCGAGCCGCGTTCGTCACATGACGCGGCCGTCCTGGACGGAAAAATCTATGTCATCGGCGGTTGGAACCTGCGTGTCGATGGTGACACCTCATGGCACTCGACGGTTCATGTCATGGACCTGACGCTCGCCGAACCACGCTGGCGCCCGCTTCCTTCGGCCCCGTTTCAACGCCGTGCGCTGGCTGTCGCGGCGGCGGCGGGAAAGGTCTTCGCCATCGGCGGCATGGCCCCCGACGGCATCTCCCGCAAGGTGGACGTCTTCGACACCGTGACCGAGACCTGGTCGAAAGCACCGGACCTGCCCACCGGCGGCTTCGCCGTCTCCGCCTTCGGCATCGGCGACAACGTCTATTGCAACGGACAGGACGGGATCGTCTACCGCCTTTCGACCGCGACCGGCGCCAAGTGGGAAACCGCCGGCCGGCTGGACAGGCCCAGGTTCTTCCACCGGCTGGTCGGAACGCCACAGGGTGAGCTCCTGGCGATCGGCGGCGCGGGCGACGGCGGGCGACTCCGTGATATCGAACGCTTCGTCGTCGATGGCGCAGGCGGTGCGAGAACCTTCGACTTCACGGACCCGAAGAACAGCAGCGGCGTCTCGTTTCTGCTCGACTCGGCGCTGGAGCCCATCGTCGGCGTCGCGTCAGGCATATCCGGCACCGTGACGTTCGATCCGCAAGCGCCCGAGCAAACAACGGGCAGGATCAGCGTCGATGTGATGTCCATGAACGTCGCCAACGAAATGATGAAGAAGCTCATGCTCGGCCACTGGCTCGACCCGACAGAGTTCCCCACCGTGGACCTCGTTTTCAAACGCGTGGCCGCGGTGAAGACGGATGGGGACAACGGCTTCGAACTGACCGTCGTCGGGGACTTCACTTGTCACGGCGTGACCAAGGAAATCACGGTTCCCATCCAGGTAGCATTCTTGCCGGGTCGGCTTGCGGACCGCGTCAAGGGCAAGGAGGGCGACCTGCTTGTTCTGCGCTCGACGTTCTCCATCCTGCGCTCGGACTATGACATCTACCCCGGCACTGCCCTCGACACGGTGGCCGACGAGGTGCAGTTGCACGTGACCATCGTAGGAGCCTGCCCGCGTTCGGCGAAAACCGAGGGCTAGTGCCGTTTCCAGAAAGGTGGTGCGACTCTTCACGGGTCCGGTCGTCGGGTGGCATGGCCACGCTTGCGTGGCCATGTGTTCGGTGGCTCATGCATGCCCGCGCCTCCGGCCTGGGCAGTCCGCCCAAGAAAACGAAACAACGTTCTTGCAAACGGCACCAGCGCTCGCAACCCCACTCGTTGAGGACATGCTCCGATCGGTTTTTGCTGAAGGCAAGGTCAACAGTCGGCCGTCCAAGAGCCGACAAGGAGAACCCCATGCACTGGCTCGGTTGGATCGTCATTCTCCTGGCCTTCACCGAGGGAGGCTGGCTGGCGTTCGACGGCGCCCACGCTCTTGTAAAGGGTGACTATGTCACTATGAGTTCGGGCGAATACGCCGGCCAGCTCGGCCCTTGGTCCAAGCTCGTGTCGGCCGTCGGCATTGAGCCGAGATCGACCTTGATGAAGTCGATCCATCTCGTCTTCGGTTCGCTCTGGCTGGTCATGATCGTCTGTTTCATCGTTCAGGTGCCGTGGGCGTGGTGCGGCATGGTAGCCTGCGCGGCCGCCGGCCTGTGGTACCTGCCGTTCGGAACCCTCCTGAGTGTAATCCAACTCGTGCTCTTGATGCTGCCGCAACTGCGCGCGGCGCCGTCCGTCGGTGGGTGAGCGAACCGAGTCCTGCCCAGAGCGAAACTCGTGTGGTTAGGTTCCCAATGTTTCGGGGCGAGCCTCGGTCACTGTTACTGGCGAGGCGTATCGCGCGGCCGCGACTGCCCCAAGGAGGGCGACTCAAGTTGACTTGGGCTTCCCGCAGTACCTCAAGGAGCTCGGGCTGCGTGGACTACTGACTCATCGGTCGTTCGTCACGACCAGGATCTCAACCTCGCGTGTCGCGGGGGTGAGCGCCAGCCCGTACTTGTCTCTCACCGAGCGGATCAAGGCCGCGTGGTCCGGCTTCTCCATGTCGTACGGGAAGTAGAAGTAGTAATAGCCCTCGATGTCGGCCTCATCGATGACCGGCCGGTCAAGCACCCAGCTCAGGTTGGTCGCCAGAGGGCCTGAGGCTCCCAGAGCCATGAAGAACTTCTCCCCGGATTTCCTACGCTCCAAGACTTCCTTCGTGGGCGCTGCCAGGTTCGTCTCCTGATCAAAGAAGAGCCGGGACATTCCGGCTTCCAGCGTCGGCTCCACTCCCTCGGGAACCGACAGCACGTAGACCGGGACCGATCGTGTCTCTCGTTCCACGCGAACCCCAAAGCTTGCCTGAATCGCGGTCTGCATGAGCGTTTCACGAGCCTCGCGTGCCATCCCAGGCGTGCGAAAGACTACGTCGTACTTCTGCTTGTCCGGTAGGTTCCCGATCACGTAGGGACCGGGAACCCCGTACGTGTGGGCAATCGCCGTGCGCATGGTCGCGTCATCAAATCTTCTCCCTCGACTGTCCCCGCCGTACAGCGGACGTTTGAGACCCCTCGCGGGCCTGACAACGATCTGGCAGAGCGGCGGGGCAGCGTTTTTCCCTTCGGATGAGCCCTCGTCTTCATCAACATCGGCGAAGACATCAGGCTGGGGAGAATGCGGCACGGGGGAGAGCTTCGTCGTCGGCTTGCCGGCCAGAATGTCGTCGAGGATGCTCGGTTCATCGACCAGGACGTGAGGGATGGTCCAACCCAAGAGCCTCCCGTCCTTGCCCACGATCGCCGCCCTGGGGATGCCATGAATTCCGTAGGCCCGCCTGGTTGCGCCGTCGTTGTCAAACCCGATCCATCCCAGCATGGGCCGCTTTCGCAGGAATCTCGAAACCGTGGCTTCGTCGTCCGGAGTGATGGACAGGAAGACGATTGGCTTACCCTCGAATCGCTCCTCCAGTTTGTTCATGTAGGGGATCAACTGAACACATGGTCCGCATGTTGTCGCCCAGAACTCGAGGACCACGACCTTGCCGCGCAGGGACGCCCAATCTGCCGATGCGCCGTCCGGCGCCTGGAGAAGCTTGGTCAGAGAAAGCTCTGGGGCGGGCTGACCCGGCTTGGGGATATCCATCGCGGGTTGATCCGCGAGTGTGCGAATCGCGGGAATGAACGTCACCAGGGAAAGAGTCCAACAGCATAGCAGTCTCGATCTTGACATAGCGTTTTCTCCGTTCTGAAAGACCAACTGTAGTGAGCCGCCGACGGCCCCGGTACGAATCCCATTCTTGGGGGTGTGCGAGGCTCGGAAAGCTCCGAGCGCCCCGGTTGCGTGCCATCGGGCTACGTATCGACAGCAACGGCGAGCCCAAGGGGCAACATCAACTCTGCCAAGAGCATCCATCTCACAATGAGTCATACACCCATGCTGTTGTCCCTGGTGCAGTAGAAACGAAGTTTCTTGCAACAGCTAGTGCTTCAATGAAACCACAACCAGCCTAGCCTCGGGAGGCGAGTTGTCGAAGACGGCGAATAGGCTCGCTGGTGGGTTCGCGAGGGCTGGCGCGCGCCGCCCGCCTCGACGCGGACAAGTTCCGACGCGCCTTCCAATAGCCCACGACATCCGCGCCGCCTGCTAAAACCCCTTCTCCGTGAGCGTCCACCCGCCCCGGCACGCCGCCTGCCCGCAATTCGAAGTTTCTTTCCATTTCCCGACAGGGACTCCGGCCGCTTGACGTCTATGACGGCATGTAGTAGGTTCTACTACACAGCGTAGAAGCTCGACCGTTCCTCGTTTGTCGGAGTGCCATCAGTGGCCGCCCAGCATCACGACGCCAGCGAAAGTGAACTCGACGTCCTCAAGGCCCTCTGGGAGTTCGGGCCGGGGACGGTGCGACAGGTCAGCGAGTGGATGCCCCGCCGCAGGCGCAACTGGGCGTACACGACGGTGATGACCCTTTTGCACCGTCTGGAGGCCAAGGGGCTGGCACGAAGCGACAAGAGTGACGTGGCGCACGTCTTTCGTGCGGCCGTCTCGCGCGAGCAGTTGCTTAGCCAGCGTCTGGGCACACTGGCCAAGGAGTTGGCCGACGGGACGGCGACGCCGCTGGTGCGTGCCCTGGTCGAGGGCAAGAAGTTCTCCGGCGACGAGGTTACCGAACTCCGCCGGTTGTTGGACGAACTCGAGACGTAGGGTGCCGCGAAGTCGAAGACCGGTTGGGTATCGCACAGCGATACTCATGTGAGGGTGAAAGAAGACCGTTGATCGGAGACCGATCGTGACACTCCTCTGGTGGCTGGCACAAAACGCGTTGACAGGTGCGGTACTTGCGGGGCTGGTGTACGTGCTCGTTCGGACCGTCTCGCTTCGACCGGCCGTCCGCCACGCTCTTTGGCTGATCGTGCTGGTCAAGCTGATGACGCCGTCCGTCGTCACCTGGCCATGGTGCTTGGGCGATCGCCTTCCAGCTTTCGCCGAATCGGCGGCGACCGTTGATTCGCCTTCGCCGGCCAGCGCCGTCCGCGTGGCACCCGAAACAGTAGTGGCTGCTGTCGAAGCATCCGACTACCGCGTGCGGGCAACCTCTACTCTTCCAACTGAGATGAGGCATCCCACCCGGCCGGTCGCCGATGCACCGCCCACTTTCGCCGCCGCGTGGCTTCCCAAAGTCGTCTCACTTGGCAGCGCCCTTCTCGTCTACGCATGGCTCTGCGGGGCGGGCTGGACGCTCATCGGACAGCTCGTGCGTGTTGCCCGTCTTCGAAAGGTCATGGCCAACGCGGCGTCGCCGCCACCTTGGCTGACGGCGGAAGTACGGCGAACGGCCGAACGGCTGGGCGCGCCGATGCCGCGCGTGCTGCTGACAGCGGACACCGACTCGCCGCTGGTGTGCGCCGTGCCCTTTCCCACGTTGCTCTGGCCCGCATGCATGCTGCAAGAGCTGGAGCTGCATCGTTACAGAAGCGTTGTCGCCCATGAGCTCGCGCATCTTCGTCGCAGCGACCACTGGGTGGGTTGGCTTGAACTCGCCGCGGCCTGCGTGTGGTGGTGGAACCCGCTGCTTCGGCTTGTGCGACGGGAACTTCACGCGTCATCGGAAGAGGCGTGCGATGCGTGGGTGGTCTGGGCACTGCCCGACGGGCGGCGGGCCTACGCGGAAGTCTTGATCGATGTTTCTTCGAACATTCCGGATCTCATGCCCGCAGGGCTCGTAGCGGGTCTCGGTGGCAACGATCGACAAACCTTTGAAAGGAGACTGAGGATGATCATGCGTGACAAAGTTCAATGCCGAATGCCGGCGTGGGGTCTTGCGTTGGTTGCGGCCGTTGCGATGGTGGCACTACCGGGATGGTCGCGTGGCAAGGCGATAGCCGCTCCCAACGCAATCAGCGCGCCGGAGACAAACACCACGAGCACCGAATGGCCTCAGCAGCAGCACCGAGGCCGGCGAAACCGCAACGCCATCGACCGAGACCGTTCGGATCGACACTGGGAGACGACCGTCGAAGTCAGCGCCGAGCTGTCCCGGCGCGTCGAGGCCCTGCACATCACGACCGGTGCGGGGGACATCAAGGTGGTCCCCTCGGATTCCGACGAACTGCACGTCCTGGCCGTCGTCAAGGCACGCAAGAAGTACATCGACGAGAACGAGGTCAGTGACGACTTCGAGGCACACGTTCGCATGACGCGCAACGGCGACGTGCTGGAGATTGCCGATGTCCACGGCGAAGATCAGGACAAGGAAGCACGCCGGGGCTGGAGCGTATCGCTGACGATCTCCGTACCCAAGTCGTTGGCGATCGACGCCCGTAGCGGGGCCGGTGATGTTCACGTGACCGAGGCGTCGGGCAGTGTCTCTCTGATGAGCGGTGCCGGCGATGTGACACTGGCGGTGGGCGAGACATCACTCGATACGGTCAAGCTTCAGAGCGGCGCCGGAAACGTTACCCTGAGCGCGGCCGAGGTGGACGGCACGCTGGACGCCGGCTCGGGTGCGGGTGACGTGTCTGTGACGTTGACCGACGGCGGAGCCTCGGGCGATGTCACCCTACACAGCGGCGCGGGCTCCATCACGCTGAATGTGCCCGACAACATCAATGGCGACTTCGAGATGCAAGCGCCCGTCGGCCGTATCAAGATCGGCTCCGACTGGGACCTGAATGTCAAGCGCTCCATGATCGGCTCGAAAGCCTCGGGTGCGGTCGGCGGCGGCGGCCCGCTCTACAAGCTGCACACCGGCGCGGGCTCGATCTCCATCAACTCAGACTAACACTCCAAATGCTTGCCGCGTCGCGGGGCGGCGCTCGATTCCGGCGCCGCCCCACGACTTCGGCCTTGTTCGAGCTCCGTTCACACTCCAGCCGCCTCACGAGAAACGATAGAAGTCAGGACACTCCGCGAGGGTCAAACCACGAAAGGAGACCGATCGTGACAAGCACAATGACGTCATACGCGGTAGTAGTCTTGAGTTGCACCAGCCCCGCCCTGGTCGCAAGACAAAACGGCGAACTGACGAACCCCAAGAAGATTCTCAGGAGCGCGGACAAGGCGTGCCATGCCGCCAAGACCGTTCAGTTCGAGGCGAGGGCGTGGGTGCTCAACGCAAAGTCGGGAATTGGTCAGCCCATCGGCGAAGGCAAGGCCGTACCTACGCGTGAGCGTCTGGTTATCACCCATCGTCGTCCGCTTCCACGCGTAGGACGTCTTGCAGTTTCCAACCACAACCACATTCGGGACAAACAGTCAGACCATCGACGGGATCGGCGGGCAACAAGCGCAGGTCATAGCCGCACGTTATGCAGGTGGGAATGCCATGATCCATCAGCGCCCGCCGGAGCATGCGCCGAATCGTTTGCCTGAAAGCCAAGAACAGCGCCCAGCAGGCCATCACGGTGATCGCCACGACCAGCCAACGTACGATCCCTCGCCAGGCCGGTGGAATACCGAGACGGCGCAGGGAGAACTGAATCACCGCTGATGGCGCCACGACCCCCGCGATCGCTGCCCAGTACCGCCAACTCGTGCCGACGGCACGCTTCGCGACGGACCAGGCCTCTCGTCGTGCTTTCTTCGTCGGAAGGCGGTTCAACTCAGGGAATTGCTTCGAGATCATCGGGCGTCATGCCTGCTGGCGTGCCCACATTCCCTGCAATGGCAGATGCATGACAGGCCGTCCGAATCCTACCTTAGTCTGACGTGGCCAGCCACGGGCGGATGAGTTCTGCCAGTTGCTGCCGATTCGGTACATGCTATCCCACGGACTGGGAACGAGGCAGGGCAACATCGAGGCGCGCGCCGGGTGCATAGGTGGCGCGCTTCGCTCGGCGGGGCTGCCGTGATCGCCACACGCGGAAAAAGCCTGCGTTTTCCGGGTTGTTGCGGCTCCCAAGCGGTCGGACGAAGCCGCACGCGCGGCGGATGAACCCAGCCCCGAAAGTCGCTCGGGACCTCGGCCGTGTAGTTGTGCCCCAAGGCGTCGAGGCCGCTCAAGAAGCCCCCGTCACGGCCGTAGAGTTCGTCGAATGTCCAAGCCGCCATGTGGACGCCATTGTCAAGGCACCGACGGATCTAATCCAGCGCATTCTGCGGACGGGTGGCACGGGCAAACTCGTTTGCCGGTGCAGGATGACCGACGATAAGTCACGGGTGAGCTACGCTTACCCATCGTATCCATGTCACGGTTTATCCCGGCCACCCGCCGTTTCGGCACAGCCAAGCTGGTCGGTGGGTGCCCCATGGCTTTAGCCGAAGGAGACGCGAATCCGGGGACCATTCGAGTCCCCCGCCTCTGAAGACGGGGGGCCAGCCACCTCGCGCGTCCGCGGGATCATGCGTTCGCGCCACGGTGCCGATATCACCTCCAGCATGGCCAAGCCAAACAACAAAGAGGTCGCCCGCCTCTTCGACGACGCGGCCGAGCGCTTCGACCAGCAAAGCAGTCGCTACGCCATGAAGCGGCGAACCGACGCGCTCGCCGAGCACGTCAACGGCCGATGCCTGGAGCTGGGCGGCGGAACCGGCTGGCTCGCCGGCCAGGTCTCGGCGCGATCACAAGCCATCCACTCCGACATCTCCCCGGGTATGTGCCGGGCCGCACGCGACCGCCTCGGCTGTCCGAGCCTCTGCTGCGATGCCGAGGCCGTGCCGCTCGCCGAGGCTTCGATCGACACGGCCGTCAGCTCTGAAATGATCTACTACCTGGACCACCCCGAGCGCTTCGTCCGCGAGGCCTTCCGCGTGTTGCGAGCCGGCGGCCGGCTGGTCATCTCCACGACCAACCCGACGATGACCGTCTTGGAACGGGGTCGAACGCTGCTGCGCAAGCTCGGCTTCCGGGGCATGTTCTTCGACGACGGCTCGCCAAAGTTCATGCCGCTTGCGCGCCTGGTGGCCATGCTCGAAACGGTCGGCTTCACCGTCGAGTCCACACGCAAGATCGTCCTCCTCCCCTTCGCCCCAATGGACTGGCTCAACCGCCTCCTTGAACGCACGCCGCTGAGGCATCTCGGCCTGTTCATGATCGTGGTTGCAACCAAAAGGTAGGGCGGGCTATTGCCCGCCGGCTGCTCTGCACGCCGCCGAACGCGAGCCGCGTAGGTTGGGTCATCGACCCGGCACCGCTGATGACCGGCCGACGCCGCCTGGGTACAATGTAGCCATGTTCCGTAGGATCATCATCGCCCTGCTCACGCTTGCCATGGTTGCGTGGGCGTTCGGAGGATGAACCAGTGTTCACTTGGCAGCAAGACGGGAGTACAGCCATGTTGGGAAGCGGTGTCTCATTGGAATCTCTTGCAGGCTCTCGCTGGCTACCTTGCCTTGCAGCCGTCGCGTGTCTCGCCGGTACGCTCGGATGCGATTCCGGTGCGCGGGGCAGTCAGCGAGTGGAGATCCGAGTGACAAGTCTTTCGTCGGGTCACGCGGTTGTCAATGCGCCCGTTACTTGCGCGCCCACGAAGCGGCAGGGGCCGTCCACGCTCTATGATCTTTCCGTGGAGCAGTATCTGGACGGGTTCAGCGACAAGATCCAGCTGACCGACTCGTCCGGGAAGACTGTGTTCCCGCTGGATATTCTTACAGTCCGCGGTGGTCTCCTTGTCTGGCTGCGGTTGGGTTGGGTGAGATTGGAGGACAGTGTCACGGGCGAGACCTATTTTTTCCGAATTGAAGAGGCGGCACGAGAAACCTTGACCGTTCGTATGGTTCGAGGGGAAAGTGTCAAAGGCCAGCGTTTTGTTCTTACTGTTGACGCAATCAGTCCGCCCAGCGTCAGGATCGATGACCCGTGATCCGGCAGGCCATCATCGCCGTTGTCACGTTCGCGGCGTTGTGGATAGGACTCTTCTGTTCGGTGTCAGCATTCCGTAATTGGTCGGTATTCTCCTTCGGAGTGGTCGGGGTCGAAATCGGCAGCGGTGCTTTGATCGTTTCGTACGGCGGAGCGTTTGTCACCGGCGATACGTTGCCGTGGGTAAATCCGCACCTATACAGAGTAGCTCGCGGGGCTTGGGTCTTGACCGTCCCTCTTTGGATTCCGTTCGTCCTCTTCGCGGCCTACCCCACTGTCGCGTTTATCCGTGGTCCGTTGCGGCGCTGGCGCCGGCGTCGAAAAGGCCTGTGCATCGATTGCGGATACGACCTTACTGGCAACGTGTCGGAGGTGTGTTCCGAGTGCGGTGCAGCCAAGTAGGTCGGGTCATCGGCCCGGCACATTCCGAGCGGGACGTTGCGGTTGTGTACGCATGATGCCGTTTCGGTGGCACTAAAGCAATGCCGGGTCGATGACCCGACCTACGACTGAAGAGCGCGAGTTAACAACGCAGGGCGAGACAGGCATCCGCCTGCTAGTTCTGTGGGGCGCCGGTTCGCGACTCAACCGCACCGTTCGTAGAACTCACGAATGGTCAGCGCGATGCGACCAGCGTCCCGCTTCGACAGGCTTGGATAGCTTGGCAGGCGGAGGATGCGGCGCTGGATGTCACCTGCCACTGGGCAGGCCGTTCGGTACTCTCGGTAGATCTCCAGGTCGGCGCAATTGAGGTACTCGCTGGTCTCCGAGTCGATGCCGCGCCTAAACAGGTGAGCCGAGAGCTCGGGGGCGCTGTCGGCTAGGATGCCATAATAGAGACCGTTGTGCCTTCCCACGCGGTTGTGATCCAGTAGCCGAACCTGTTCTATCCCGGTCAGTGCCTCGTCCAGCCATCGGCAGACCTGTCCGCGCCGACCGATGGATCGCTCGACGCGAGAGAGCTGCCGCCGGCCTAGCATCGCCTGAAACGGGTGCATCCGGGCGACTCGCTTGGGAGTCAGCGCGGCCGTCCGCTGCGGCCTCTCCGTCATCATTCGCTGTTGAATGTCCGGCTTGACCGCGCGAAGCATCCGAAGAACCGGCCAGGCGCCGAAGCTGAAGACGAACGGTCGCGTCGCGATGTCCATGATCGATCCGGTGACGGCGCGCATCAGTCCGGCCGCGCGGGGACGTTCCACGTTCAGCCGGGCCAGCTCGCAGCGCACACCCTCGAAGAGATCATCGTCGTCCATCGTAACCATGCCGCCGCCGAAGGTGGTGACGAGCTTGAGCACGCTGAAGCTGTGGATGGCGGCCGTGCCGAACGTGCCCACCATGCGTCCGTGATACTGTGACCCCAGGGCATGGGCGCAGTCCTCGACAACGATCAGGTTGTGACGCCGTGCCAGGTCGAGCAGGGGGCGCATGTCGGCCGGATGGCCGAACATGTGGGTGACCAGCAGCACGCGCGTCTTGGGCGTCACCAGCCGGGCGGCGGCCTCGACATCGATGTTCAGGTCATCGCGACGAACGTCACAGAACCTGGGGACCAGCCCGGCGCCGCGAAACTGTTCAACCACGGCGAACAGGTTGAACGCCGGCACGATGACCTCCGACCCGGGCGCAAGGTTCAACTGTTTCAACAGCACATGCAGACCGAGCCGTCCGGATGAGACGGCCACCGCGTGTCGGCAATCGACGTAATCGCAAAACGCCCGTTCGAAGCGGGTGAAGGTGTCAGGTTCCTCTCGGCGCCGTAACAGCGACTGGAGGATGCGGGCGTAGTCGGAAAAAGTGGCTTCGATACGATGTCGCGGAAGGGACAGCAGATGCACGGTCGCTCCTTCAGGTTACACCCAAGCCAAGCCGGACCAGCTTGCGCAACTCGTAAAACGATCGCAGGCCCAGGGTTTTTCTGAGAATCTGTCGCGGACGCATGTAGAACGAACGCACCGCCTCTTGGCGCAGCGCTTCGACTTTCTCCGGCGTAAGGTACTTGTGCCGAAGGTTGCTTGTGGCAAAGCCGTAGTCGCTGGTCTTTTCGCGCAGGAAACCCTCGCGGCGCGCACGGGCTTCATAGGCCGTGCCCGGCAGAGCGTTGACCACGTTGAACGACGCATAGTCCGGGTCGAGCGACGCGGCGAAACGGATGGTCGCACGCACGTCTTCCTCGGTGTCGTCCTCGAACGCCAGCATGATAAAGGCCGTCGTCTCGATCTTGAGCTTCCGGCAGTTGGCAAAGACTCCGCGAATGCGTTCCTCGGAGATCCGTTTGTCGATCCGCTGCCGCACGCTTTCCTTGCCGTGCTCGACGCCGAACTCGATCCCGTAGCAACCCGCCTCTTTCATCAGCGCGAGAAGCTCCGGCTTGGCCACCTCGATCCTTGTCGTACAGAGCCATCGCAGCCGCAGCCGTTTCTCGATCAGCTTCTTCAGGAACTCATCGACGACGCCGCGGTTGAGCCCGAACGTCAGATCCTTGAAGTAGACCTCGCGAAACCCCAGCCGGTCGATTTCCACAAGCTCATCGACCAGGTCATCCACGTCGCGGTGGAGCGTCTTGCGATAGAGCTGGTTGTCGATGCAAAACTCGCGCGTGAAGGGGCAGCCGAAGGACAGCTGCACGCACGTCACCGGGCCTCGCTTGCTTTGCGGGAAGCAGTAACGACCATCTTTGAAGATGGCGTGCTCCGGGCGCGGAATGCGAAGCGAGCCGCCGAACCGCACCTGGACGGCCGGCACGATGATCGACGCCCCGCGACGAAGGGCGATGTTCAGCGGCTCGACCGGTGTATTGGACGGCGGGCGGATGATCTCTGTGAAGTTGTGCTCGACCGTGTTGAGAATCAATCCGTCCAGCAGCGGGTGCTCGGTGAGAAGGCGCTCGATCCGCGTTTGTTCGAGCTGCAGGATGATTGTGCTGACGATGTAGCAGGGGACATCGCCCAGCGCACGCTTGAGCTTGGCCAGTTCGTCAAGCTCGGCCTCCACCTCGGAACTGGAAACCAGCGAGACGATGCCCGCGATGTTCTGGCCGCGAAGGCGGTCGGTCAGCGCGGACCACGACAGGTCGTCGAGTTGGGCGTCCACGAAGATCGGCGAGAAGCCGGCCTCGCGAACCGCGCCCGAGAGGAGGATCAAGTCGATGCTGGGAAAGGCCGCGCCGGCCGCATCGTCCTTCTCACGCAGCGATGCCCGGCGACAGCGTGTGGCCATGCTCGGTGGATCAAGGAGCAGAAAGGGGCGGGGGTCACTCACGCGAATTCATCCGTGCCAGGGCACTGCGGGGCTGCGAACCGCGCCTGGGCGGTCCCTCCCTGTGGAATATCGGTCTTTGCCATGTGGGTCTTTAGATGGTCGATTCGCACGTACGGCCAGGAACGTAGGGCGGGTTATTGCCCGCCGTTCGACGACAGGACGGCGGGCAATAGCCCGCCCTACTTTGGGATCGGTGATTAGATGAACTTGATCTTCCGCGCCGCGAACAGGCACATGCGTAGCAAGATCAGTCCGTGTCGGAAGCGCGAGATGTTTGTCTCGCCGTAGGTGCGGGCCTTGTAGTGAACGGGGACGTCGATGATCTTGAGGTTCAAACGGGCGGCGCCGAAGAGCAGGTCGAAATCGCCGAAGGGGTCAAAGTCGCCGAAGTGCGACCGGTTCGCGGCGATTCGCTGGTACGCCTCCCGCGTCAACACTTTCGTTCCGCAAAGCGTGTCTCGAAACCGTTGGCACAAGAGGTAGGTAAACACCCAGCCGAACGTCTTGTTGCCCAGCAGGTTCAAGAAACGCATCGCCCGCCGGTCCATCAGATACACCATGCGCGAGCCGTTGACCAACTCACCGCGCCCGGAGGCCAACGCCTCGAAGAACATGGGCAACTCCTCGGGCGGTACGCTGATGTCGGCGTCCAGGATCATCAAGACGTCACCCGTCGCCGCGGCGAATCCCTTGCGAACCGCGTCGCCTTTGCCCGCGCCGTCCTGTCGGAGGCATTTGACTTCGAACGGCCCGTCATAGTCTCGAACCGTTTTCTGGATCACATCCCACGTGTCATCCGTGCTGTTGCCCTCGACAAAGATGATCTCCTGTCTCGGGGCAAACCACGGAATCCGTTCCAGCAATTGCTTGATGTGACCGGCCTCGTTCCTTGCCGGCACCACGATCGAAACGCTCTTTGGCCGGTTGCAGGGCACCAGCTCCGGCCTGATGGATCGCGCGACCGTCACGCAGTTCAGCGCCAGGTGATGCATACCCGGAAGGTTGGCCACGAACCGGTTCAACAGCGTGCTAAAGCCTGGCACGTACAGCGGCGCGACGGTGAAGCCCTGCGTGCGGATCGTTTCAAAGCCCGACAGGCTCAGAAGATGTCCGACTTCGTCGGAGGGAAGCCAGTTTTGCTCGGGCGTTCGGTGTTTGAGGCCAAGCCATTCGAGCACCGCCAGTGCCGGCTGCCACAGGCGACTGCAATGAACGATGAGCAGCCGCGTGCCGGCGTGACTGACGCGTTGAAGCTCTTCGAAGAGCGTCGTCAGGTCGTACACTTCGCCCAGCGTCTGCGAGATGATGATGTAGTCAAAGGTATCGCCGAGTTCGGCCACGTCCTCCCCGCGCATGTTGACGAAACGAAGACCCGGGTGACGCCGGCGCGCTTCGGCGATGGCCTTACGGCTGAGGTCCACACCCACGCCAACGCTTGGTCGCAACGAGGCCAGCAGTTCTCCGCTGCCGCAGCCGATTTCCAGAACCCGGGCGTGCGGCTCCACCATGGACGCCAGACGCATCTTGATACGCTCGTAGTAGTACCGCTTCCAGCCGGCGGGGGCGGTGGGGCCGGTTTGGTCGTAATGGTCTCGTACGGATGCCTGCCAGCGGCCGGCCGCGGAATGGGTTTGGCCCGCCGTCCATGACGCGGGCGTGACAGGCCGCGGCGGAGCGTCGGCGGCTCTTCCGGGCGCGTTCATCGTGAGTGGTTCGGATGGCTGTGGGCTCATGTCACACCTGCGCTGTTGCGAACCGCCCGCGCATTCGCAAGAGGACGGCGGAAGCTTATCGGCCGTTTGCGGACAGCGCTTTGGTTGGCGCAGGTCCAAGCCGCTCCGGTTTTCGGCGGTGCGAGACGGATCAGTGGCGCCGGTTTTGGCAAAACCGTTGTCGCGGTACTTCCGATAAACGAGCGATGTGGCGCCTCGCACGCGGTGTGCGCGTGTCCGGAAAACCTTTGCGCCACGCACCGAGTCATCCGCATGTCATCCACGCCGGCACAGTCGATCGCTCCCAGGGCTTCGTGCCAACCGCTCCTGATTGGCACGGTCAGCGCTTGCGGGTTCTTGCAGGGCGCCCTCGACGCGCTCCTCACGCGGCGCGCAACGTGGCTGTGGTGGACCGGCTCCGGATTCATTCTCCTCGTGGGTCTGTTGCTGCATGGCAGCGCGTGGCTGGGGATCCCAACGATCGCGACCGCGGACACGAACGCCTACTGCGAACTATTGCACACCATCGAGAGCGGTGTGCTCCCCGACCTTAGAGATCGCAACATCGGGTATCCGCTGTTCATGTTCCTTTGCAAACTCCTGCCGATTCCGCTCAATCGCGGGCTTCCGCTGACGCAGCACCTGCTCGAAATCACGGCCGGCATCGTCCTGATGACCTGGATGCGGCGCAACTGGGGCGTGTTGGCCGGGCTGGTTACCGGAGGTCTGCTTCTGCCCAATGCCGCCCGAGTGATCTGGGTCCACTATGCGCATCCCAACGCGCTTTTGTGCAGTGTCGTGCCCGTGGCCGTCTTGCTTCTGATGGGATGGATCGCCACGGGAAGGCGCTGGCAACTCGCGGTGACGGCCGTACTCTGGTTCGTTGTTCTCCTGACGCGCGACGAGGTGCTGCTCCTTGCGGTCGTTCCGCCGGCCGTACTGGTTCTGTTCCACCCGGCGGCGCGCCGACGGTGTCTCGTTTGGGGCATGGTCCTGGGTGCCATCGTCCTTGTCGGGGGTGGGGGGCGACTTTGGATCAACGCCCGCGCGACCGGGCAGATGGTCTATTCCACGCACAGTACGAACATTATCGCATGGCGCGGGCTGCACACGGCCAGCCTGGTCGCGCCGCCTCGCCCTAAGAGCCTGGAGCGCCTCTATCAGGCGGCCCTGGAGAACGGTGCGCGGTGGCGGGGAAGTGTCCTGCATTACGAAGATCTCTGGCGGGCGGGGCGCGACAAGTGGGGGATGACCCAGCGGGAGGCGATCGACTACATGGCCGGTTGTGCGGTTGAGTGCATCCGTCGTCGGCCTGCTGCGTTTGTGGTCTCGACCTTCCGCGACGCCGGGAAGTTGTGGCTCCATCCCAAGCCCGGTCTCGAATGGGAAGCCTTCCGCAAGTCCGATCCAAAGACGTTTAGCCGCGACGCGGCTCGGCTTCCCTGGGCCACCCATTCGCGGGCGGAGTTCCCCATCGACTATCCATCCTCGAAACCACAGCGGCTCTTTCGCGCGATGGCCATCGTGCGCCCCGGAGAGTTCTTCGCCGTCAAGCCGCTTGTTGCCGGCTTCTTGAGCGGATCACTCTGCCTTCTGCTCGGTCTGGGCACGGGCGGCTTCGGTTTTCGGCGTTGGTGGTTTGCCGCTTTGAGCGTAAGTGTCGTGAGTATGACGCTCTTCTACGCCGCCGTCGTGGACGTACCCAATCGCTACCGACTCTCGGTCGAGTGGGCTTTCTTTGCGGTGGCCGCCCTCGGATTGGTCCTGCCGCTGCGTGAGGTCCGGCGCCGCATCGCCCCGGCAAGAGCCGCCCAGAGAGCCCGATCAGGTCTCGATCAGGTTCGCGATCGAGGGCCGCGCGGATGATGCCTCCACCGAACACGCAGCTCTTGCTGACTCAGACCGGCGCCGCCAAGCGTCCCGGCCGATGGCACTACGCCCTCCTAGCGGCCGTGATGATCCTTGCCGGCGTCCTGCGGCTTGGCGGGATCACCCGCGTCGGAATCCGCTACGACGACGAGGCCTGCTACGCAACGGATGCCAGGCTCTGGCACCGATGTGCGTCGGTGCTTATCGATCCGCAGGCCGTCGCCGCCCTATGGCACGGCGACAAGAAGGCGTTCCAGCAGAGCCTCGACGAACATGGCGTTGATTTCACCACCCGCTTTCACCCCAAACAGGGATTTACCTTCCTCGCGGCGCTGATGATGTTCGTGGTGGGCGACCGGCCGGCCGGTCTGCTCGCCACCAATGCGCTGCTCGGCACGTTCTCCGTTCTGCTGCTCTACGGAATCGCTGTCGTGCTCTTTAGCCGACCGGTCGCGTTGTGCGCCGCGTTCTTTATGGCCGTCTCGGGCTACCACATCGTCTACAGTCGCAGCGCCTACACCGATACCACGACGGGTTTCTTCATTCTTCTCGGCGTTTTCATGTGGGTGTTGGGGGCTCTCGCGCGGTTGGAGTCACCGACGAACCTACGGACTGTGCGGCATGGCACTCGGATATGCACTGGCCTGCCACTTTCGAAGCCTCTACGTTCTCGGCGTCATCATCCTGACCGACACAATCGTGGCATTCACGCGCCGAGGCGGGACCGACCGGACGACCCCCGCCTGGCGAGACCTGCCGGCTCGATGGGGTTGGCTGGCGATTGGCGTCGCCGTGCCGCTCTTGGCCATTGAGTCGCTGTTCCAAGCCGCGCGCCTCGCCGCCCGACTCACCGACAGCCATCTTCCCCTCTACACCTTCCTCGAGTCCGCCGTTCATCTCGTTCGGGAGGAGAGCAAGTTCGGCGCGGCCAGAGGCGCGGCCGAGGGGTTCTGGCACCTCAACACGCTCGTGCTGCCCGCGTACGCCGGCTATTTTGCCCACTGGCACGGGTGGGTTGCCTGCGGGCTGGGCCTATCCGGGTTGGTCGTGGTGCTGCGCTCGAAGGCGACGGCGAAGGTTGTGGCCCTGATGCTGTTGGTCCCGATCTCGGTTCTGATGTTCCAGCCCTACCTCGCGGCGCGAGCCATATCCGCCACCGTGCCGTTTTTTTGTGTGTGCGTGGCGGTCGGGGTGGTAGGGTTGGTCTCTTTGATTTCGAGGCGGATGCCCCGATGCGGTGGGGCGATGATCCTGGGACTGGCGGCGGTTGTCGCGTTCCCCGCGATTCATCAGTCGATTCGTCTGTACGGAAAGCGGAGCCAACTTGCAGACGCGTGCGCCTTCGTCGCCGCCAATGTCAACGGCCCCGTCGTGAACCCCATCGAAACGTGTCCCCGCTCCAAGTTTCTTCTCTATCTCGACGACTCGGGCAAGACCCTGGTGCGCGCGAATCTGCACGCCCTTGGCTCGCCCAAGGAAGTGATCGAACATCTCAAAAGAGAGGGCGCGCGTTGGATCGTGACGGACCCCCAGCTCTGGCATTACCGCGACGAGAACTATCCCGCTGCTTACGATGTTTTCCGCTGGTGGCAGGCCTTGGGAAAGGAGCTTCAACGGACGACGGCCCTGGTCGCGGAGTTCCCGCACGTTCAGGACTTTCGGTGGGAGTTCCTCGCCGAAGGTCCGGGTTGCGCGGCTCTGGCCGAAATGCGGCAAGAGGACGGTGGACCGCTGCGAATCTATGACTTATGGCGTCCGGCGGACCATGAACCAGAAGCGTCGGTTGTGCTGGCCGGTCCGCCGCCCTAGTACCGCGTTCCATGAACAGCGCGACTATACGTCGTACCTGAGCCGCAGGCTTCAGCCCGCGCGGACGTCCGCGCAAGCTAACGCGTGCGGCTCGGATCGTCGCGAGACTTGTGGACCGCGGCACCGGACCGATACGCCAACAGGGCCACTGGAGATGACCGCAGTGCAACTACAGATGTTGGACGCCGACGCGTATCACCGGACCGGAGACGCCGACCCGATCGAGTACTACCGGGTGCCGCTGATCGGGAGGCTTTTTGCCAAACGCGTGACGGATTGTCTGTCACTGTTGCCCGAAGGGCGACGCGTACTCGATGTCGGCTACGGCAGCGGCGTATCGTTCTTGAATCTGGCGGAGAAGTTCGACGAGATTCACGGGATCGACCCGCACGCGCACGCGTTGGATGTCGAGAAATCGTTCCGCGCCGCCGGGCTGACGCCGCGCCTTCGCCAGGGTACGATTACCGCGCTGCCGTACGAAGACGACACGTTCGACGCGGCCGTGGCGATCAGCATTCACGAGGAGATTGCCCCGGAGGTCCAGGCGCGGGCCTTCGCCGAGATTCGGCGCGTGGTGCGCCCCGGCGGCTGTTATGTTGTCGGTGTGCCCGGGGTGAACGCCATGATGACCCTCGGCTTCCTTGCGGTGGGCTGCGACATGCGCAAGTGGCACATCACCACCGAACGCCAGGTTCTCGCGGCGATGCGCGAACGATTCGAAGTCGATCGCACCAAGTACTCCCCGGCCTTCCTTCCCCGGTCGATGACCACCTACCTCGCCATGCGCGGTTGGAAACGCTAGGGCATTTCCCGGCTCTTCACCCCGCGCGGACACCAGCCTGTGAATACATCACAACGGGCGGTGAACTCAACCAACGAAAACGGGAAACCCAGGCCATGCTTCCTTGTGAGGGGCTACTGGCAGGGTCGCGCGAAGCGGTGCATGGACGACGGGACGCTCTCATCCAAGAAGCCGAAGCACCGCGTCCCGCACGCCGTACAGCACCAGCCGCTGGAGGCCATGGTCTCGTCGAACGTGCGGGGTGGCCGGATCGGGAGCACCATCGCACAGTGAAGGCAGCGGGGCCATTCGCTCGATGCGTGCTGGTTGGGTTGGAGGGACGTTTTCCGGGGCATCAGGAAACGACGACCTTGGGGGTGTATCGGTTTGGGGTGATGCCGCTGTCGCGGCGCTGATTCATCTCGCGCGGTGCCTTCAACGCAAAGGCCCTACTCGCTCTACACGGGATACGCTGCAGTCTCAGGCTTGGTTCGATGAAAAAGAAAAAGAAGCGCGAACTCGCCCGGGGCACAATCGCGAGGCGAGAAAAATCACAGGAAGATGCGGTCGCAGGTAAAGCGCTTCGGTCAAGCCTTGACGTTACCGCCGCGCGACGCCTCGTTTCTTGCGTGCTTCAAGTTTCTCAAGCGTGCGCTGGAATTCCGGCAGCAATTGAATCCGATGGCGGCGCGCAAACGCGCGGATGTCCAGCGTGTCGATCATGCCATCGCCGTTCAGGTCGGCCCGCTCGGCGCCCGGCAGATTCAGACGCTCTACGGAGATTGCGCTCGTCGCGGACCGCTGTGGTGACAAGAGCCGCAGCGCACCGTCGCCAAGCGGAACCAGCCCGTCCTCGGTAACGCTCGCACCGCCGGCGCAGGTGTCGAGGCCCTCACCCAGCACGAAGAAGTTCATCTGGATGGCCGTAAAGTCTGACAGACCCTGCACGCCGTCACCGGTTGCGTCGGCACCCCGGCTGGACGTCGGCTCGACCAGGGTGTTGAACCGGCTGCCGAGGATCGAGAAATCGTTGATGTCAACGATGTTGTCCTGCGGGATGGTCGAGCTCTGGAAGTCACCGGCCAGAAGCTGGTTCGTTCCCGACAGATCGACGGTCGCCAGGCAGGTGGTGAACGTAAGGGCTCTGAGCCGACGAAGCGTGTGCCCCTCCCGCACACTGATCGAATCGGCGGCGGCGTCCACGTTCAGCAGGGTGATGGCGGCGTTGCCGAAGCTGTCGAACCCGATTGGGATCACCCGTGTATCGACGGAGCCGATGCAACCGGTGATGACGAAGGTCACGTCGCGCGTGACCGCCGTGCCCAGGCCTTCGGCCTTCAGCGTCACTGAGATTTCGCCCGCATCGACATGCGTGACCGAGCCATCCACGTTGCAGATGTCTGTCGTGCATGGGTCGCCGTCCGCCAGCGGCGTCGTGCCGCCCGTTACGGGGTCGCAGCACTGCGTCGCCGGATCGAACAGGTCCGCGTTCGTGCAAACGCCCGCGGTGCAGGTGTCCAGCGTGCAAACGTTCGTGTCGTCGCAGTCGCTGTCGATGACACACGTATCGCACGTATCGGTCGTGTCGTTGCAAAACTCACCCGCCAGGCATGGATCGACGCCGAGCTGGCAGTCCAGCAACGGGTCACAGGTCTCCACGCCGGTGCAGAAGAACCCGTCGTCACAGTTCGCGTCGTTGGCTGCGTTGCCGCACGTGTCCAGGACGTCGTCACACGTGTCGTCGGTACAGGTCACGCCGTCGTCGCACGGGACGATGCCGAGCTGGCAGTCAAGCGCCGGGTCGCACGTCTCGGTGCCGTTGCAAAACAGTCCGTCGTCGCAGTTGGCGTCGTTGGCCGTGTTCCCGCAGGTGTTGCTTACGTCGTCACAGGTGTCGTCGGTGCATACCACGCCGTCGTCACACGGGTCGAGCCCCGGTTGGCAATCCAGCAAGGCATCGCACGTCTCGAACCCGTTGCAGAACAACCCATCGTCACAGTTCGCGTCGTTGGCCGTGAAGGCGCAAGTGTCCAGGAAATCGTCGCACGTGTCGTCCGTACACGGCACGGCATCGACACACGGAGGCGCCCCCGTCTGGCAATCGAGCAGCGCGTCGCACGTTTCGATCCCGTTGCAGAACAGCCCGTCGTCACAGTTCACATCGTTGGGCGTGAACGAACAACTGTCCAGGACCTCGTCGCACGCGTTGTCGGTACAACCCACCAGATCGTCACATGGATCGACGCCCGGCTGGCAATCGAGCAGTGCGTCGCACGTCTCGGACCCGTTGCAGAATACTCCGTCGTTGCAGACCGAGTCGGTCGGCGTGTTGATGCACGTGTCGGTCACCTCCGCGCAGGAGTCGAGCGTACAGGCCACGCCGTCTTCACAGGGGTCGGTTCCCGCCTGGCAGTCCAGGAGCGCGTCGCACGTTTCCGCGCCGTCGCAGAACTGCCCGTTGTCGCAGAGGGAGTCCGTCGGCGTGTTCGTGCAGGTATCCGAGATGTCGTTGCACGAGTCGATCGTACATCCGACCACGTCGTCGCACGGATCGGCGCCCGCGAGGCAGTCGAGCAACGCATCACAGGTTTCCGCCCCGTTGCAGAAGAGCCCGTCGTCGCAGTTTGCATCGTTCGCGGTGTTGATACAGACGTCCGCGACTTCGTCGCAGCTATCGTCCGTGCATCCCACGGCATCGTTGCACGGCGGCGTTCCGGTTTGGCAGTCGAGCAGCGCGTCGCACGTTTCCGACCCGTTACAGAACTGACCGTCCTGACACAGAGCGTCTGCTGGCGTGTTCGCACACACATCGGCGACCTCGTCACAGGAATCGAGCGTGCAACCCACGCCGTCGATGCACGGGTCACTCCCAATCTGGCAGTCGAACACCGCGTCGCACGTTTCCCCGCCGTTGCAAAAGAGTCCATCGTCGCAGTTCGCATCATTGGTGACGTTCGAGCAACTATCGGTCACTTCGTCGCACGTGTCGTCCGTACAGCCTACGCCGTCGTTGCACGGCACAGAGCCCGGCTGGCAATCGAGGACCGCGCTACAAACCTCCGCCCCGTTGCAGAACACGCCGTCGGCGCACAGTGTGTCGTCCGGAGTTTGGCTACACGTGTCGGCAAA
Organism: uncultured bacterium; assembly: GCA_965371245.1. Taxonomy (GTDB): domain Bacteria; phylum Planctomycetota; class Phycisphaerae; order UBA1845; family UBA1845; genus CBDUXT01. The sequence continues at coordinate 38,552 of CBDUXT010000053.1, forward strand.
CTCGTCGCACGTGGCCACCGTGCAGCCCACGCCGTCGTCGCACGGGTCCGTCCCGGGCTGACAGTCGAGAAGCGGGTCGCAGGTTTCCGCGCCGTTGCAGAACTGCCCGTCCGTGCAGAGCGCGTCGGCCGGTATGTTCGCGCACGTGTCCGTTACGTCGTCGCAGGTGTCAACGGTGCAGCCGACACCATCGACGCATGGATCCGTGCCACCCTGACAGTCGAGAAGCACGTCGCACGTCTCCGCCCCGTTGCAGAACAGCCCGTCGTCGCAGGCCGCATCGACCGGCGTCGCCCCACAAGTGTCCGCAACCTCGTCGCACGTATCCGTCGTACATCCGACACCGTCGTCGCATGGGAACGTACCGGCCTGACAATCCAGGACGGCGTCGCATGTCTCCGTTCCAGTGCAGAACAGCCCGTCGTCGCACAACCCGTCGTTCGTAGTTAACACGCAAGTGCCGGCCACACACGTGTCCACCGTGCAGGCGACGCCGTCGTTACAGTCGCTGTCCAAAACGCATTGGTCGCACGTGTCCGTCGCCTCGTTGCATGGGCTGGGCGCGCATGGATCGCCGCTGGAGACGCAATCGAGCACCGGGTCGCACACCTCCGAGCCGTTGCAGAAGAGGCCGTCGTCCGGGCATGCGCCGTTGTTGGGCGTGTTGATGCAGGCATCGGCCACCTCATCGCACGAATCGATCGTACACGCGACCGCGTCATCGCAGGGGAAGTTGCCGGCCTGGCACGCACCGGCCAGGAACACCTCCACGCCGTTGCAGAAGAGCCCGTCGTCGCACGTGCTGAGAAGCACCCCCGTGTCCACCGTGTTGGGAAGGATCGTCGTGCTGTCAATCGCGCGAGTGAGCTTCGTCAGCACCGGCGGCTCGTCCGCACGGAAAACCACACTGGTCGTTCCGTCGGCGATGACCGTGAAGGTCAGCGTGGCCACGACGTGGCCTACCAGAATCGAGTCGCCGTTGATCGTCGCGCCCCACTCGACGTCGCCGCCCGTGTCGAACTCGTTGATCTCGCGCCACCCCTCGGACGGGGCGGCAAAGCCCAGATCGGTGGGGACGATGTCAATCAGCGACATAATGAGCGGGTCGTATCGAAGCAGTGCCTGCACGCCGTTGATCGCCGCCGATAGATTGGCGACCTCCAAAAAGACCGTGACCGTGTCACCCGGGGCCGACGTTTCGGAACCCGGCGCGATCCGCAGCACGAGATTGTCCAGACCGACCACGCAAACATCGGGCGTCTCGTTGCAAAGCTCGGTTATCAGACACGGATCGCCCGTCGATACGCAGTCAAGCAGCCCGTCGCACACCTCCAACCCGTTGCAGAACACGGCGTCGTCCGGGCAGTTCGCGTCGTTCGCGGTGTTGGCGCAGCTATCGAGCGCCTCATTACAGGTGTCGTCGGTGCAGGCCACGCCGTCGTTGCAGGGGCTTGTGCCCGGAAGGCAATCCAGCAACACGTCGCACGTTTCGACGCCGTTGCAGAAGAGCCCGTCGGCGCAGTTGACATCATTCGGTGTGAACACGCACGCCCCGCCCACGCACGACGCGTCCGTGCAAGAGACGCCGTCATCACAGTCGCCCGCCAACTGGCACTCGTCACAGACGTCCGCCGTCTCGTTGCAGAACTCACTGAGCGCGCACGGGTCGCTACCCGCCTGGCAGTCCAACGCAGGATCACACGTCTCCGTGCCGCTGCAAAACAGCCCGTCATCGCAGAGCGCATCGTTCGGCGCATTGACGCACGTATCGCCAACCTCGTCGCACGAGTCGTCGGTGCATCCGACCAGATCGTCACAGTTCGGTGCCGTACCGGCCTGGCAGTCGAGCGTCGCGCTGCACGTCTCCGACCCGTTGCAAAAGAGCGCGTCGTCGCAGTTCGCGTCATTGGCGGTGTTGACGCACAGGTCGTTCAGCTCATCGCAGGTGTCGTCCGTGCAGCCCACGGCGTCGGCGCAGTTCGGCGGCGCACCGGGTTGGCAGTCGAGCGTCGCGCTGCACGTCTCCACCCCGTTGCAAAACTGGGTGTCGTTGCAAACGGCATCGTTCGGCGTGTTCGTGCAGATGTCGCCCACCTCATCACAGGCATCCACCGTACAGCCGACGAGGTCGTCGCAGTTGGGTGCGGGACCCGCTTGGCAATCTAGCGTAGCGCTGCACGTTTCCACGCCGTTGCAAAAGAGCGTGTCGTCACAGTTGGCATCGTTGACCGCGTTGACGCACGTATCGCCCACCTCATCGCAGGAATCGTCCGTACACCCGATCAGGTCGTTGCAGTTGGGCGGTGTTCCGGCCTGGCAGTCGAGCGTAGCGCTGCACGTTTCCGATCCATTGCAGAAAAGCGCGTCGTCACAGTTGGCGTTGTTGACCGCGTTGACGCACGTATCGCCCACCTCGTCGCAGGAATCGTCCGTACACCCGATCAGGTCGTTGCAGTTGGGCGGTGTTCCGG
>CBDUXT010000054.1:0-40632 GCA_965371245.1 uncultured bacterium
CACCAGCCGATACGCAACCGCGTTCACGCCTCAGAAACAGCGGCAGTGCCATTCGGGACAGTCACCTATTTCGTGACTCTTGGCCCGGTACCGGGTAGGCTGGCGGCATGCCTCGCGTGGCCAGAATCGTCATTCCGGGTCAGCTGCACCATGTGGTTCAACGCGGCAACAACCGTCAGGAGGTCTTCTTCGTCGATGACGACCGCCGTGCGTACCTCGAATTCCTCCGGGAGCACTGCGAACGCTTCGGCTTCGACGTACTTGGCTATTGCCTGATGACCAACCACATCCATCTCGTGGGGACGCCGGCCTCGGAGGATTCGTTGGCTAAGGCGATCGGCCGAACGCACTTCCGATATAGCCAACATGTCAATCGGCTGCATGGGCGTAGTGGACATCTTTGGCAGAACCGGTTTTTTTCTTGCGCGCTAGATGAGGTTCATGGCTGGCGGGCGTTGTCGTACGTCGAGCGAAACCCGGTTCGGGCCAAGATCGTCCGGGTCGCCTGGCGGTATCCCTGGTCGAGCGCGGCCGCACACGCGACCGGCACCGATCCTACCGGGCTCCTTGACATGCCGACCTGGCGGAACGCGTGGCGCTTGGAGCGGTGGAAGTCGGAGCTGCGGCATGCCGAGGACAGCGCCGGTACGGCTGCAATCAGACTTAGCACGAGCCGAGGACGACCGCTGGCTAGCGATTCGTTTCTCGCCAAGCTGGAGTCCCGCCTCGGCAGACGGATTCGGGCGCTGCCCGTAGGCCGACCGAAGCGATCGGGATCGAGCCGCAAAAGAGCCACGACAGGATCGAGGAATGCCCGAAAATAGGTGACTGTCCCCAATAAAACGGACCGGCTGTTCATTCGGGCGTGGTCGCCGGACGATTGGGAACAGTTCAAGCCCATCGCGACCGATCCGAAGATGCTGCGCTACATCGGCCGCACCGAGCCATGGTCCGACCAGCGCATCCAAACCTGGGTCAAGCTTCAGATCGATCGGCAGCGCAACGAGCGGATGTGCCGCTGGAAGCTCGTTGACAAGGAAAGCGGTCGCGTCATCGGCTTCTGCGGGCTAGCATTCTACGGCACCACCGGGCAGGTCGAGATCGGCTACTGGGTCGCCCGCGACCTATGGGGCCGGGGCTTGGCGACGGAGGCGGCTCGGGCGGTGCTGCGATACGGTCTCGACACGCTCAAGCTCGAACGGATCATCTCAGTGGCCGTCCCCGAAAACCGAGCCTCCATACGCGTGATGAAGAAGATCGGGCTTACCTTTGCCGAAGAGACCACGACCGCCGCACTCGGCCTCGACGTCGATCTTCCGTGCGTCGTCTATGCGATCGTTGGTCGCGGCGCGGAGTAGCGCTGCGGAAGTCTTCGAGGGTGCCTTCGGGCTGACACAACCCTGCCTATGAAGCCCAAGACGACTTTCATCCTTGGATGCACCGGTTGCGGAAAGGGAACGCTGGGGCGCGAGCTTGCCCGGCGCACCGGTGGCGAGATTGTCAGCCTCGACTCGATGAAGGTCTACCGCCGGATGGACATCGGGACGGCCAAGCCCTCGGTGGCCGATCGCCGCGACATCCCGCACCATCTGATCGATGTGGTCGAGCCTTCCGAAGAGTTTTCCGTCGCCCGATACGTCCAGCTCGTTGAGCGCGCCATCGCCGATATCGAGGGTAGAGGTCGCCCCGTGTTCGTGGTCGGGGGAACGCCGATGTACCTGATGGCCTTGACCGAAGGGCTGTTCGAGGGCCCGGGCGCCGACCCGGTTATCCGCGAACGGCTCCATCGACGCGCCGAGGCCGAAGGATCACAGGTTCTCTACGACGAGCTGGCCAGGGTCGATCCTAAGGCGGTGCTTCGGATCCACCGCAATGACACGCGTCGCCTTGTCCGTGCGCTGGAGGTCTACGAGTTGACCGGCCAACCGATCAGCGACCTGCAGGCGCAGTGGGACCAGGAACCCTCCGACGATTCGACCCTTCGCATCGGCCTGCGCCGTAGTCGCGAGGACCAGAGCCATCGGACCAATGATCGTGTCCGAACAATGCTCGTTGCCGGCTTGGTGGACGAGGTCCAAGCGCTGTTGAATGAGTCGCGGCCGCTGAGCGACACGGCGCGCAAGGCCGTTGGGTATGCGGAGGTGATTCAGCACCTCCGGGGCGATGTGTCGCTTGCGGAGACGGCCGAAATGATCAAAATCAACACCCGTCGGTTCGCCAAGGCCCAACGGACGTGGTTCAAACGGATACGTTCCATCGAGTGGACCGAACTGGCACCCGATTCGCGGATGATCGCCGTTGCGGACGACCTGATGGCACGGCACGGTGCGCTATGGACGGCATAACCGAGATGACCAATTGGGCCGTCGATCTGATCGACGTGCGGAAGACCTACGGTCGAACGATCCACGCCCTTCGGGGGGTCAACATTCAGGTCGGGCGGGGGGAGATCTTCGGGCTCCTTGGTCCCAACGGTGCCGGAAAAAGCACGCTCGTCAAAATCATGATGACCGTGGTGCGTCCCACGCATGCGCTGGGGACCATCCTCGGGCGTCCCATCGGCCACCGCGGGAAGATCGCCCGCATCGGCTACCTTCCCGAAAGCCATCGCTTTCCCGGATACGTCACCGGCGCGCGTTTGCTCGACCATTACGGCGCCCTCGCCAAAGTGCCGCGCGCGCGTCGCCGCGAGAATGCGAGCCGGCTGCTTGAACGCGTCGGGATGTCGCAATGGGCCGACACGCGCACCGATAAGTATTCCAAGGGAATGCTTCAGCGATTGGGCATCGCCCAGGCGCTGATGAACGATCCGGAGCTTGTCGTGCTGGACGAGCCCACCGACGGGCTCGACCCGGTCGGGCGCCGCGACGTGCGCGAGCTGCTCTTGGAGATGAAACGCCAAGGCACGACAGTCTTTCTCAACTCGCACCTTCTCAGCGAACTGGAGATGGTATGCGATCGCGTGTCGATCCTCGTCAACGGATTGGTGGCCAGGCAAGGCACGATCCGCGACTTGACGGAACAGACCGTCGAGTATCGCGTCGCGTTCTCCGGTGACGCCCGCCCGCTTCGTGACGCGCTCAAGCCGTTCGGGGCGAGGTTGGAAGACGGCCTGATCTCGCTGGCCGGCCACGACATACAAAAGGTCAACGCGGTGATTGATCTGCTGCGTGGCGCGAACCTTTCCGTCGAGTCCGTACAACCGCATCGATTCAGCCTCGAGGACATACTTGTCCAGGTTCTGGCCGATCAATCTGAAGTCCCGATGCCGATGACCGCGAAACCGGTTCGGCCATAGTTTCAAGGCGCAAGGGAGCTACGATCCATGCAGCTTTGGTCCCTGATCGTCGATAGCCTTCGCGAGTCGCTCGATCGCAAGATCTTCTGGGTGATGATCGCCCTGACGTTCCTGGTTACGCTGACGATGGCCAGCGTCGGCTTCGACGGCGATGAGGTGAGCTTCCTGTTCGGATGGTGGTCCGCCAAGAGCGGAAGCTACAACCCACTGACGGAACTGGGTCGCTCTCACCTGTTGGGCTTCATGATTTACTACGTCAACGAAGCGTTTGTCTGGTGGATCGGCGTCACCCTTATGATCATTGCGACCGCCGGCGCGATGCCCTCGTTCCTGGAACGCGGTGCCGTGGATGTGGTGCTGGCCAAGCCCATCGGCCGGGCACGACTCTTCCTGTACAAATACCTTGCCGGCATGGTCTTCGTCGCCGTTCAGGCCGGGGTGTTCTTTGGCCTCACGTTCCTCGTGATGGGGGTTCGCTGGGGCGTCTGGTCGCCGGGGTACCTGATGTCGGCCGTCCTTCTTGTGTTGCTGTTCAGCTATTTGTACTGCGTATCGGTGTTCGTGGCGGTCAAGACGCGCAGCGCCGTCGCGTCGATCCTCCTTACCATTCTTGCCTGGGTGATGTTTGCGGCTGTTCACCAGGCGCCCGCTGTATTCGACGTCGTCCCCAGCTTGAAGGAAAAGCGAACGCTCTACGCGGTCGTCCGGGCGGCGAGCTGGATTCCGCCCAAGACCGGAGACTTCCCCTATCTGGCCGCGCGATGGGCGAAGGCCGGCACCAGCATCGATTCCATGCCGCTGCTACCAGCGGAGATGTCCAACGATCCGCAGTTCCAACAAGCGCGCGACGCTGAAAGACAGGAACTCGAAAAGAGCCAGGTGCTCTCGATTGGGTCATCGCTGCTGTTCGAGGCGGTCATCGTCCTTTGGGCCATGTGGAGCTTCGCGCGGAAGGATTACTAGTGCTCCGTTGCGCCTCAATCGATGGTTCGGTGCCATGGGCGACCGACAGCTTGCCCGTGACCTCGTCGGGTGGCATGCCCAAGCCGGAGGCGCGGGCATGGGTCGGCCAACACGGCACATGGCCGCGCTGCGCTTGGCCATGCCACCCAACGACCGGAGCCGGGGAAAGTCGAGCCACCTTTCTGGCAACGGCACTAGTGCATGTCCCAAGCGGTGCCGATGCGTCCCGTTCGTTGTCTCTTGCGGTGACGCCAAGCGATTGAGCCGGCCCGCCATCGACATCCTCTACGTCATCACGGACTTGAAGTTGGGCGGCGTGCCGCTTCATCTGCATCGGCTCGCCGTTGCGATGCGTCGGCGTGAGCTCAACATCGCGGTGGTCTCGCTTGCGCCGGGCGGAGCGGTGGCGGACAGGCTTCGGGCCGACGGTGTTGCGGTGTACACCTGCGACGGTCGCGGCGGCTGGGACGTCGGCGTCATGGGTCGCCTGGCGCGGATCATCGAGCGCGAGAACCCGACCATCATTCATGCCATGTTGTTTCACGCCAACGTCGCGGCTCGGCTCGCCGGGCGTGGCGTTGGAGTCTCGCGAGATCGAATCCTCTGTGAAATTCAAACCGTCGAGGTGGAGCGGCGATGGCACCTGACGATCGATCGATGGACCCAGCGCGGATGCCGCGTCACGATCGGGAACTCGCCATCCGTCATCGACCACCTGGCTGCGGTCGCGGGCATCCCGCGCGATCGCCTCTGCCTGATCCGAGGTGGAATCGATCCGTCACGCATGCACGGCGTCCAGCCGGTGGATCGCGCCACGTTGCAGATCGAGCCCTCCGCTCCACTGGTCATGTGGGTCGGTCGGCTCGACCCGGTCAAAGGCCTGGACAAGCTTATTGCGGCCTTCGCTCCGGTAGCAGGTGCGATCGGCGCCAGGCTTCTGCTTGTCGGTGACGGCCCCCTCCGCGGTCGGATTCAGCGCGAGATCGATCGCCATGAGGCTGGATCGTTCGTGCGCCTGCTCGGCCCGCGTGACGACGTTCCGGCGCTTCTGGCGACGGCCGATCTGTTCGTCCTTCCTTCGCGGACCGAAGGTCTGCCCAACGCCCTGCTGGAGGCCATGGCCGCGGGCTGTCCGATCGTCGCAACCGACGTCCCAGGCTGTCGAGACCTGATACGCGACGGCCGGGAAGGGCTCCTGGTGCCCTACGCGGACGTGGTCGCGCTGCGGGAAGCGATCATCCGACTGCTGAGCGACCGGTCGCTGGCCCGGCGGCTCGGGGATGCCGCTGCGGCATCAGTGACAGAGAACTGGCACATCGAGAAAACGCATGCGGCCTACGCTGACCTCTATGGCAGGGTTCTGGCGTCCTCCGGGCCGCATCCCTTGGCCGCGCACAGCGGTAGAACATTCACCTAACAACAAGAGATGGGCGGAGCGGGTCTGCTCGGAGGCGACCTGATTCGGCTTCGGCGCTCCCCCTGGCCGGTTCGTCTGAACCACGCGCAAGAATTGCAGGTGGATGCGCAACATCGACCGATGGTGTGCCGCACGCATCCGAAGCACCAGATGTCGATCCATCCACGCTCGATCCGCACGATTCACAGGCCGCGTAAGAAATCTTTGGTTTTGGGCTTGTGCTCGGTGGTTCGTAGTGGTATGAATTGTCGATATATCCCACAAAGTGGAAGACCGATGATGATGATTCATGCGGATTTTTACGGGTCAATATGACCGCACGATCGACGCCAAGAACCGCTTTCAGCTCCCGTCGCCGCTCCGCCGAGCGATTGATGAGGAGCGCGATGGTTCCGGGATATACATCACGCTTGGCGAACATCGTGGCACCCTTTCAATTTTCACAGAGCGGGGATTTGAAGCACTTGCGGCCCGGATGGAAACGGAGTTCCTCCCCGGGTCTGAGTCACGGCGTTTCGAGCTTCAGTTCTACGGCCTCGCCTCCTATGTCGAACTGGACAAGCAGGGTCGCATCGTCCTCCCCGATCGGTTGGTCAAGAAGGCGCGTCTTGAGGCTGAGGTTGTGTTGGTCGGCCAGAAGCTGCGTATCGACCTATGGAACCGGCGCGACCTCGACCGTTCCATGGCGATCGACTGGGAGGGCGACGAGTGGCCTGATTGGCAGGGATTCCTGCGAATGAGGCCGGCGGAGCCGAAGTAGCCTACAACCAAATCGTCTGCGGCACGGACGGATCCGGTGGCCGCGGCGAGTGGAAGTGATCTTCCGCGCAGGCGCGGAAGCGTGCGTTTGCGGGCTGTGCGATACGCGCAGCCTGTTGGGCGAAGACGACGGGAGGCGCGGTCCTCGGGTTCGTCGGCCTTGCTCAGATGTTCCAGAGCGTTCTTGATGAATCCAGCGTAGTCCAACAGCGTTGCGACGTCTGAAGCGAAAGGATTCGCCGCGTCGTAGCGGGCGATCGACACGAGGGAGAGCCACTGCATGGCAAGCGGTACGGATCGTATGACCAGGCGGATGCATCGGCGCTGGCGGGCGTCGGCATTCTCGGGACCTCCGGGCTTCGTGACTGCGTCCGACGTGGCGGAGTTGCAGGCTCGTGTCCGACGGCTACAAGCCGCTTGCGATCGATGCGATCAGGTGGCACTTTCCCCGGATGTCGTGTGCCGCGCGGCACCGGTTTCGGCCGGCCGCGTCGGGGGTCAATGTGTCGCCACGGAGGTGTGACAACCCCCTGACTCTGTTGGTGTCGGATTCGTCACGGTGACCGCGGAATCGTTCGGTCACAAGCCTGTCTTGATGGAGACCGTGTGCGAATTGCTCGCGGTCGCCCCCGGCGAGACGGTGGTGGACGCCACGGTCGGACTCGGCGGGCATGCGCGGCGTTTCGCGCAGGCGCTGGGTCCACAAGGGATGCTCATCGGCATCGACGTGGACCCCGCGAACCTCGAGCGCGCTCGCATGGCGCTGGCCGAGGCACCATGTCGTGTGCATCTTCTGCACGCGAGCTTTGCCGACATGCGCGCCGCACTGGAGACGCTCGGCGTCCGATCGGTGGATGTGCTGTTTGCGGACCTGGGCGTGTCGTCCACGCAACTCGATGACCCCGAGCGCGGCTTCTCGTTCATGCGCGACGGACCGCTCGACATGCGGATGGATCCGCGCCTGGAGGTGACCGCGGCGGACCTGGTCAACCGGCTCAAGGAACGCGAGCTGGGAGACCTTCTCTACTTCAACGCACAGGAAACGGCGTCACGAAAAATTGCCCGCAAGATCTGCGAAGTCCGCCGCGAGGGTCGGATCACGACGACGGGGCAGCTTGCGCGGATCATCGCCGACGCGCTGGGCGTCGATCCAACGTCGCGGAAGAGCAAGATTCACCCGGCCACGAGAACCTTCCAGGCCTTGCGCATGCGGGTCAACGACGAAATGCCGGCGCTGGACGCTTGGCTTGAAAACGCGCCTGGCTTGCTCAAGCCGGGTGGGCGGATCGGTGTCATTGCGTTTCACAGTGTCGAGGACCGACCGGTCAAGATTGATTTTCGGCGACGAAAAGTTGAGAAGGTCTACCGGATTCTGACGAAGAAACCTCTGATCGCCAGTCCCGAAGAGCGTCGGGACAATCCCCGGTCGCGCAGCGCGAAGCTGCGAGTTGCCGTTCGGCTTGGGGACGAGCAAACGATACCGTCGGACGACTAATCTCAGGCGTTGGGTCGGGGAGGCTGCTCAGACATGGGCAAGGAAACCAAGATCGGTTTGATCGCCGGGCTGGCCTTTATCATCTGCTTCGCGATCATTCTCACCAACCGCGGTCGTCCGGAGCCGCTCACCACGCATCGCCCCTACCTTGTGGACGGTGGCGACGGACCCGGACGGGCGTCGGGCGCGTTCGATCCACTTCCGACCGGCACCGAAACGTTCGCGGGCGCCGGGAGCTTCCAAGATTCGACCCCCGCCTCTCGCCCGAGCGCACCGGTACGCCTTGATCGCGTGGGCGGACCCGGCGGACCGGTCGGTTCTCCTTCGAGCGGGGCGGACATCGTCTTCGGTGACGGCGACGCACCGACAAGATCGGCATCGTCGGGGGTCCAATCCTGGTCCGGGCAGCAGGCGAACGGGCTTCGTCCTTTGCCGGGGGCCGACAGGAGAACGCCGCGACGAGCGTCGCCTCCGCCGGACGACCCGGCCGCGCGCCGTAGCCTGCTTCAGGAGATGGTCGATGCGGTCATGCCGCCGCCGAGCGGGCCGTCGCGACCGACACAGTCCGCGCAGCCCAAATCGGGGTCTCGTAACTCAACCCCCATCGGTGGCGTTCGGTACAAGGTCGCGGCCGGTGACACGTTGTACAAGATTGCCGCCCGTCAGTACGGCCTGCGGAGTGGTTCGGACGTGGCGGCGGTCGTCGAGGGAATCTTTGCCGCCAACCGTTCGGTGATGCCCAAGCCGGACGTGTTACGGATGGGCGATGAGCTGATCCTGCCGGTGGTCAAGGGACATCCGCCTCGGCGATCAACGCAATCGGCCGCCCCGACCGCGAGCAAGCCTTTGGCCGGTGGGACGCAGCCGCGTAGACGGAGCAACCCCCAACATGTTTGGTACCAGATCCGCAAGAACGACCGCTACGTCACGATCGCCCGCGACCAGCTCCAGGATGCAACGCGCTGGCGCGAGATCTACGAGCTCAACAAAGACAAGTTTCCCAACGCCGGTCGGATTCGTGAGGGGGTTCGAATCAAGCTGCCTGCCTTGCGCGTGGCCGACGCGAAGGGGCGTCGGCGTTGAGTGCGGGTCGAACGGCGACCGTCGTTGCAGCGCTGGCGGTCGTGGCCCTCGCGGTCGTGGCGCTTCGGATCGAGCAAACGCGCTCCGCGGCGCGCCTGATGGAGACGGAGGCCCGATGGATCGATCTGCGCAGTGAATGGTGGTCGCTCCAGGCACGCGCGGCGCGGCTACGCACGCCGGTTCGGATTCGATCACAGCTCGGCACGTTCGAGTCGGGGTTGATCGCGCCTGATTCGCCCGACCCCGCTGCGTACGACGTTCGGTTCGCCGCCGACCGTCCCGAATATTGACGAATATATGGCACTCCACGATACGCCGCTGGATCACCTGCAACGAAAACGGGGGGTGGTCGTTCTGTGCGTCGTCGGCGTGCTGCTGTTGTTACTCGGCGTACGGCTCATCCACATCAACACGGCCCTTCGCCCACGTTTGCTTGCGATTGTCGATCAGCAGCACCACGGGCGCTCCATTATTCCCGCGCGGCGCGGGATGATCTTCGACACACGGGGGCGCGTCCTGGGCCTCAGCCGGCGCATGCCCGACGTGTTCGTCGATCCGTCCCTCGTGCGCGACGTCGATCGGTTCTCCGAGGCGCTCGCCGCGCGGGTGAATCTGCCGCCCGAAGACATTGCCCGCGTAATCCGCCGTCGCCCGCATTCCCGGTTCGTGGTCGTCGCGCGGCACGTGGATGGCGTGACAGCCGGCGCCGTGCGTGCCATGGCCGACCCCGCCGTCGGCCTGATCGACCGCGCCGCGCGCGCCTACCCGCTGGGGACGTCGATGGCCCACGTACTCGGGTGGGTCGGGCGCGATCAGGCCGGTATGGGCGGCGTCGAACTCGCCTTCAACGATCATCTAGCCGGCAAGGATGGGCGACGCGCGACGATTCGCGACGCCCGCCGCCGCGCGCTCCGACGAACGGAGCAGTTGACCTTGCCGCCCGTTGACGGGGGCCACCTGGTCTTGACCCTCGATGCCGAGATTCAGCGCATCACCGAAGCGGCTCTGGCGAACAGCATCGCGACGTTCCGCGCCCAAAGCGGGGTGGCCATCGTCCTTGCGCCTCAGACGGGTGACATCCTGGCCATGGCCACGCATCCGACCTTCGACCCGAATGAACCGGTCGGACTCGGCGGCGTGACCGCTCGGCGTAACCGGGTCGTGACCGACCCGGTCGAGCCGGGCAGCACGTTCAAGCCCATCATCATGTGCGGCGCTTTGGACGGCGGCTATGTGTCGCTGACCGAGAAGATCAACTGCCACAACGGCGTTCATCGCTTTGGGCGTCGAACGATAAGGGACAGCAAGCCCAACGGACTGTTGGACATTCGCGGGATCATCACGCACAGCAGCAACATCGGAATGGCCGTCATCGGCGAACGCATGGGCAACGAAGCGCTTCACGCCACCGTGCGACGGTTCGGTCTGGGCGAGCGCACCGGGATTGCCTGTCCCGGCGAGGGTGCCGGCGTGGTCCGCAGTCTGCACCGATGGGACAGCCTCTCGACAACATCGATCCCCTTCGGCTACGAAATACTGGTCACGCCCCTGCAGCTCGCCACGGCGTTTGCGGCCATCGTGAACGACGGTGTTCGCCTCAAGCCTCGTCTGGTGAAGAGCTTGCTAGCCCCGGACGGTACGGTGGTCGAGACATTCGATGCGCCGCGAATTGTGGAGCGCGCCGCCTCGTCGGACGCCGCTCGCCTGTTGGCGCGCGACTTTTTGGTGTCCGTCGTGGAGAACGGCGGCGGACGGGCGGTCAAGCTCGACGGATATTCGGTGGCGGGCAAGACCGGAACGGCCAAGTTGCTCGATCCGACGACCAAGCGTTACGAGACCGGTGCGTACCTGAGCTTGTTCGTCGCCGCCGCGCCGGTCGAGGATCCCCGGCTCGTCGTCCTGGTGGCGATTCGTCGCCCTGACCCCAGCGTCGGATACTATGGCGGCATCGTTGCCGGGCCTGCGGTGCATGACATCCTAAAAGCGGCGTTGCCCTACCTGGATGTACCGGCGGCGGAAGAGGCCCCCCTGACCGGCCTGTGAAATTTCAAAAACTCTCGGATTGTCGGCGCCGTGGATGCGCCCTGTCCGACCGTTTGGGCTTCCGCAAGGGATGACACGCGGGGTCGGCTGAATAGAATCCGACATCGGAGGATGAAGACGCCGAAGCCAATCAATCCCTGTCGCGCGTGGTCGTTGGACGAGCTTCTTGCTTGCAGCAGGGTTCGCGTCTTGGCGCGTGATCCGCGCTCGGATGTTTCCCTTGCGTCGCTGGTCGATGATTCTCGACGGGTTGATCGCGGAAGCTGTTTCGTGGCCGTACGCGGTCGTGGGTCCGACGGGCACGACTTCATCGACAAGGCCGTGGCGGCGGGTGCCGCGGCGGTGATCGTTGATCGCGACGTGCCGATTCCGCCCGGCCCGGTTCGACTCCGCGTCGAGGACACGCGTGAAGCGCTCGCACACCTGGCGGCCGCATGGTTCGGGCTACGTGGCGAGCCCTCCGGTCGGGCTCCGCTTTCGTTGGTCGGTGTGACCGGGACCAACGGAAAGACGACGGTGGCGTGGTGGTTGCGGTCGATCCTCGCCGCCGACGGGCGGCGACCGGCCCTGATCGGCACCATTGAATACGATCTGTTGGCCGATAAGACATCCGCCCCTTTAACCACACCCGGTTCCCTGGAGCTGTCCGGCCACCTGGCCACGGCGCGCGACGCCGGAGCCAGTGACGCGATAGTCGAAGTCTCCTCGCATGCCCTCCAACAGCGCCGTTGCGACGGACTTACGTTCGCGGCCGCTGTCTTTACGAACCTCTCGGGCGACCACCTGGACTACCACGGGACGATGGAACGATACGCGGACGCCAAGCGGCGCCTGTTCACGCTGCTCGCACCGGATGCACCGGCCATCGTGAATCTGGACGACGCGTTGGGGGCGGCTCTGGCTCGTGAGCTGCCCGGCAAAGTGATTTCGTATGCCCTTGAGGCACCGGGGGCCGACGCAACCGCGCGGATCATGAAGATGGATCTCCGCGGCACGGAGGTGTCGCTGGCGTGTGGCTCGTTTTCGGTGCGGGTGACGCTGGCCCTGCTGGGTCGCCACAATGTGGAAAACGCGCTGGCGGCGGCCGTGACGGCCGAGGCCTTGGGCGTCGATCGAGCATCGATCCGCGCCGGCTTGGAAGGCCTGCGCTATGTGCCGGGGCGACTGGAGCGGGTCGAGCCGGAGGGCTGTGCGTTTACGGTTCTGGTTGACTATGCCCACACCGATGCGGCCCTGGCGAGCGCGCTTGCCGCGTTGCGGCCGTTGACACCCGGTCGGCTCATCTGCGTCTTTGGCTGCGGCGGCGACCGAGATCGATCGAAGCGTCCCCGCATGGGATCGGCCGTCGCCGGTTCGGCGGATGTCGCGTACGTCACCAGCGACAACCCGCGTGGGGAGAGCCCGCAACGAATCATCGACGATATCCTTCCCGGCTTTCCTCCAGCCGGTCGGTGTCGAGTGAACGTCTGCGTGGATCGGCGCCGCGCGATTCAGACCGCCATCGAGGGCGCGCGCCCCGGCGACACCGTCCTGATTGCCGGAAAGGGGCACGAGGAGTACCAACAGGTCGGTGATCGCGTGCTACCCTTCAGTGACGCCGAAATCGCCCGCGCCTGCCTAAAAAAGAGTGACGTCATGGAGGAGGTCGCATGATCCCGATGTCCATCGGTGCCGTTGCGGCGGCCGTTGGCGCCGACGGCGAGACCGAAGGTTCCGTTGATCCCGCGCCCATGATTCGCCGGGTCACCACCGACTCGCGTGATGTGTTGCCCGGTGATCTGTTCATCGCCCTTCGCGGCGACCGGTTCGATGGGCATGCGTTCATCGGGGACGTCGAGGCCAAGGGGGCGGTCGCGTCCCTGTGCGATCGAGCCTGGGCGGAATCATCGGATGGAATCTCCGCGCGCTCTCTACCCTGTATTGTCGTGCCTGACACCATCGAGGCACTGGGCCGGCTGGCCGCGCACTATCGTCGGCAGGTCATGGATGTGGCGACGGTCGTTGTGGCCATCACCGGCACCAATGGGAAGACGACCACCAAATCGATGCTCGACCACGTGCTGACGGCATGCTTCCCGGGGCGCGCCGCGCCGCGCAGCTTCAACAACCACATCGGTGTTCCGCTGACGTTGCTGTCCGCCGACCGTGATGATCGTTATCTGATTGTGGAAATCGGCAGCAACGCGCCCGGTGAGGTGGCGGCGCTGGCGGCGATGGCGTCGCCGCGCGCCGCCGTCATCACCTCCGTCGGAGAGGCTCATCTGGAGACCTTCGGCGGGATCGAGGGCGTGGCGGCTGAGAAGGTCTCATTGCTATCCCACGTGAAGCCGGACGGGCTGGCGGTGGTGAACATCGATTGCCGGGAGGTTCGCGCGCTGATCGGCGAGGCGGCATCCTCGCGGCTGATGACGATCGGGACGGATTCCGCCGCGCGGCTGAGCGTCGCGGGCGCCGACGGCGACCTGCGCCAAACGCGATTTACGCTGGATGGTCGGTTCGCCGTCGAGCTTCCCATGCCGGGGCTTCATCACGCCACCAACGCGGCGGCCGCCTTTGCGGTGGCGCGATGGTTCGGGATGCCGCCCGCGCGGATCATCGAGCGGCTGCGAACCTTTCCCGCCCTTCCCGGTCGGACGTGCGTCTTCGAGCTGGGCGGCGTGACCGTGGTGGACGACACCTACAACGCGAATCCGGCCAGCATGCTTGCGGCGATTACGGCCCTGCGTCGCGGCGCGACGGGTCGATGCCTCTTCGTGATGGGCGACATGCTGGAGCTGGGGGACGCCGCCGACGCGCGCCACCGCCGCAGTGTCCAAGCCGTGGTGGACGCCGACATCGACGTTTTGGTCACGGTGGGAGAAGCGGCGGGGAACGCGGCGCGGGCGCTTAGGCTCGATCGAACGGCTACGCGATGGGTGTCGTGTCGGGCGGCCGATGTTGCCAGTAACGAACTCTTGGCACTGTTGCACGTGGGGGATTCCGTCTGGATCAAGGGGTCGCGCGCGTTGGGCCTCGAACGCGTCGTCGATCGCCTTCGCAAAGAGCGGAGCGGTGGCCCGGTCGCCTCACGCGGCGCCGGGCAGGGGGTTGCGGTTGGTTAAAACGGAGAGTGGGTCCCCGTGCTGTATTTTCTGATGCGACAGATCTTCGGCGATCGTCACTACGCCTACGAGAACGCCCTGTTTCGTGGGACCGTGGCGGCGCTGCTTTGCTTCGTGCTGACGGTGGCGCTGCTCCCGCGCGTGATCCGGCTGTTGGTCCGGTGGAAGCTGGGAGACCGTCCCGAGTTCCACCATGCCTCGCTGAATGAACTGACCCGCGACAAGAAAAACGTCCCGACGATGGGCGGCGTGATGATTCTCGCATCCGTCGCTGTTGCCGTCGTGTTGCTGGCCGACCTGACCAATTTCTATGTCCAAATGGCGTTGGTCTGTCTGGTCTGGCTCGGCGCGCTGGGGGCCGTCGATGATGCGCTCAAGCTGACGGCCGCGCGCCGATTGGGATCGCGTGACGGGCTGAAAGTGTACGAGAAGCTGCTCTTTCAGATTGGGCTCGGGGTGGTGCTGGGCAGCTACGTGTATCGACACGGCGGTAGCAACTACGCGGTGCTCAGTTCGCTGGTCGAGGCGGGAGAGCTTCCGGCCTACAAGATTCTCAGTGTTCCGTTCTACAAAGCAGGCTTACTGCTCTCGCCGCTGGCGTTCATGATCGTGACGGTCGTGGTGATGACCGGAACCTCCAACGCGGTGAATCTGACGGACGGGATGGATGGGCTGGCGTCGGGGTGCGTGGCCATGGCGGCGCTGGTGTTTCTCATCTTGACCTACGTCGTCGGAACCGAGGACCTGGCTCGCAGGCTCCTTTTTCTGCACGTTCCCAGAAGCGGCGAACTGGTCATCCTGTGCGGCGCGATTCTCGGTGCGTGCCTCGGTTTCCTGTGGTACAATTGCCACCCGGCGCGCGTCTTCATGGGCGACACGGGTTCGCTGCCTTTGGGCGGGCTGATCGGGTACGTTGCGGTGGTGACCCGACAGGAGTTGATGTTGCTCATCGCCGGCGGCGTCTTCGTCATGGAGGCGCTCTCGGTGATGGCCCAGGTTGGGTATTTCCGGTGGACCGGCGGTCGCCGCTTGTTCCGCTGCGCACCGATTCACCACCATTTTCACCTGGGTGGGTGGAGCGAGCCGCAGACCGTTGTGCGGTTCTGGCTGTTGTCGGCCCTGTTCTCCGGTCTGGCGCTCGCGTCCATCAAGCTGCGGTGAGCGGCGAGTTCGTCAAGCATCAGAGTCGCCTGCGGAACGGCCACTTGTCCTAGCTTTCGTGTGTACGTTGCGAACCGCCGTTCGCCCGGATGTGTCACGGATGACGCGACATGAATGAAGGAAACACAGCCCACGCAACGCGATCCGGCGCGGTTCTTGCTCTGGCCACCGGCTTGATGGCCGTCGGTTTGGTGATGGTCGCATCGACGTCGGCCTCACTGGACCATGCATTGCTCGGTCCCGGGCTGCTATCGACACCGTTTGGGCGACAGCTCCTTTTTGCCGGCGCCGGCATCGTACTCATGCTTCTGGTCAGCCGGATGTCCGTCCCACTACTGGAATCGCCCTCCCTTCGTGTTTGGGGTCCGCGGGTTCTGTTTGCCGCCGTCGTGATCGCCCTGATCGCCGTCCTCATTCCCAGTCTGACCCAGACCCACCGCGGCTCCGCGCGGTGGCTGGGTTTCGCGCCGGGGGGCTTCTCGGTCAACGTTCAGCCGTCGGAGCCGGCCAAGCTGGCGATGGTTGCCCTGTTGGCCTCCATCCTCGCTCAGGGCGCCGCCGACCCCCGCTCCTTCCGTCAGTCCTTCCTTCCCGCGTCGATTCTGATCGGCGCGTGCGTGCTACTGGTGGGGAAGGAGGACTTTGGAACGTCGGTCCTGCTGGCGGTCGTCGGCGTAGGGGTGCTCGTCGCGGCGGGCTGCCGTTGGCTTCACGTGGCGGCGTTGTGCGGAGCCGGAACGGTGGCCTTGGGCGGTCTGCTCTTGGCCGCTCCCTATCGGCTGGCGCGCCTCACGGCCTACTGGGACATCTGGGCGGACCGGCGTGGGGCCGGCTATCAGCCCATTCAGTCGCTCGCGACGATCGCCGACGGGGGCTGGATCGGGCGCGGGCTGGGTTCGGGGATCCAAAAATACGGCTATCTTCCGGAGAGTCGCACCGACTTCATCTTCGCGGTGATCTGCGAAGAAATGGGGACGCTCGGCGGTGTGTTCGTGATCGCGCTGTTCCTTGCGTTCCTGTGGCTCGGCGTGCAGATCATGCGATCGGCGGCGACGCCGTTCGACCGGCTGCTGGCGTTTGGCTTGACCGCGACGGTCGGCTTTCAGGCCGCAATGAACATTGCGGTGGTCACTGTCGTGGCGCCGACCACGGGAATCTCGCTACCGTTCATCTCGGCCGGCGGGAGCGGTTTGTTGACCTTTTGCGTGGCCATCGGGCTCCTTTCGGGGATCGCGGCGCGTTCGTCGCGGCACGCCGCGACAGGCGGACCGATCGTGTTCGGGCGCAGCGATTCGGCATTGGCGTCATGTAGGTGAGTGGACGAGGGGATGAAATGGTCATGCAGTCGCCGCCGCGGGGTGGTCCACTGGTTGTCTTTGCGGGCGGCGGGACAGGGGGGCATCTCTACCCGGCCTTGTCCATTGTGGATGCGATACGGCGGCTCGATCCGCAGGCGAGATTCCTCTTCGTCGGTACGGATCGACCGATCGATCGCCGCATCCTCGGTCCCGCCGGATGCGACCTGATTGAGCAGTCCCTCAAGCCGATCCACCCGGCTCCGTGGCGCTGGCCTGGGATCTACCGGGGGTTGCGTCGGTCTCGTCTTCACGTTCGCGAGCGCTTCAGAGCCGATCGGCCCGCTGTGGTCGTCGGGACGGGCGGCTTGAGTTCCATCCCGGCCGTCCGCGAGGCTGCCCGAACGGACATTCCCGTGGCCTTGCTGAATCCGGATGCCCTTCCAGGGCGAGCCAACCGTTACTTGTCCGGTCTTGCCGACGTCGCCTTCGTGCAGTGGTCTCCCACGAAAGAGCACCTGCCGAAGTGCCCTCTCGTGTTGGTCAGCGGATGCGCCGTTCGCCCCGCGTTCAACGTGGCCGACCGGGCGAGCGGCGTCGCACGCTTCGGGCTGGATCCTTCACGAAGGACGCTCCTGGTCACTGGTGCGTCGCAGGGGGCCCGTACGATCAATCAGGCGGTCATCGCCAACGCGGCGCTGCTGGGATCCAAGCCGGACTGGCAGGTTCTGCACATCACCGGTGAGCCGGACCATGACTCGGTCCGCGCCGCCTATGCCGAACAGTCGATCGACGCGATCGTGATGTCGTTCACGGAGCACATGGCCGATGCGCTGGCGGCGTGTGATCTGGTGGTTGCGCGGTCCGGTGCATCGACGCTCGCGGAGATTACAGCCGTCGGCCGCGCCTCTGTTCTTATGCCCTATCCGTTCCACAGAGACCGCCATCAGCTTGCCAATGCTCGTTGCCTTGTGCGCGCGTCGGCGGCGCGTATCGTTCACGATCGCGTTGACGTGGAACGGAACGCTCCGGCACTGCGAGCCGTGCTCGACCCACTGATGGACGATGATGCGGCTCGGACCGCGATGGCAGGCGCCGCCCGTCGGCTGGGGAACGGTCAGGCGGCCGCGGAAATTGCGCATCGCATCCTGAAGCTCGCCAGCGGCGAAGTCTACGCGGGGGTGTGTGAATCGGTGGAGGCTTTTGGTTCGGGTTCCCGATAGTTCGGGATGACGCGCCGCTGTTCGGGGAGACTCGAGAATCAGCGGCCCCCACGCCCCAAGAGCCAGACGAGCCAAGGAAGGGTCATGCTGAAACTCATGGATGGAGCCGCCGTGGACCGCGCTTCTGCCGCCCTCGATGTGCCGGACACGTCGGTCCACCTGATCGGCATCGGCGGCGCCGGGATGAGCGGGGCCGCGGATCTCCTGCTGGAGGGTGGCGCCCAGGTGGCCGGGTCCGACCTGTCGGGTTTTACCGGCATGGGGGCTCTGGTCAGCCGCGGCGCGCGGGTTTCGGTCGGCCATCGCGCCGAGCAACTCGACGCCCGCGCCCAACTTGTTGTCATCAGCGCAGCCATTCCCGAGTCGAACCCGGAGTTGGCCGCCGCCCGGGCTCGTGGTCTTCCCGTCATCAAGTATGCCGAACTACTCGGACTGCTCATGCAGCGCCGCGAGAAGGGCGTCGCGATTGCGGGCACTCACGGAAAGAGCACGACGACCGCCCTTTGCGCGCATGTGTTCCGCCATGCCGGGCTCGCCCCGTCCTTCTTGATGGGTGCCTGGTCCGACCAACTCGGTGGCAGCAGCGGTGCCGGCGACGGTCCGCACTTCATCGCGGAAGCGTGTGAGTATGACCGGTCGTTTCTCCACCTGGCGCCGGAGTCGGCCGTCATCCTCAACATCGAACCCGACCACCTCGATTGCTACCGCGACCTCAACGAGATTGTCGATGCCTTCGCCGGGTTTACGGCCGGCGTTGATCCGGACGGCTTGATCGTCTGCAACATGGACGACGAGTGGGCGATGAAGGTGGCGGCCGCGTCTCGCGCCCCGGTGGTGACGTTCGGCTTTGCCCCGACTGCGGACTTTCGCGCCGTGGGGCTCCGTGCCGACCGGGGTTGCTTCGCCTTCGACGTCTACCTGCAAGGACAGGCGCTTCTCTCCACGAAGCTTCCGTGGCCCGGGCAGTATAGCGTCACCAATGCCCTGGCCGTGGTCGCCTTGGCCCACCATGCCGGTGCCGCCGCCGGCGACATCGCCGAGGCCCTATCGACGTTTGCCGGCATCCATCGTCGTCTGACATGGCGAGGCGAGGGGCAGGGCGTTACGATCGTCGATGATTACGCGCATCACCCGACGGAGTTGCGCCTGACGATCGAGGCGGCTCGGTCGCACTATGCCCCCAAGCGCACCGTGGTGGTCTTTCAGCCGCATCAACACGAACGGACCCGCCGGTTCATGCGTGAATTCGCCGAGTCGTTCCAGGACGTGGACGAGGTGATCGTCCCCGACATTTTCGGCGCCCGCGAGGCGACCGGCACGACCGGGGCGCAGGAGCTGGCGCAGCGCATCTGCGACGGCGGCGGCAGCGCGAGGTACCTCCCGGGTTTTCAGGAAGTGGCCGACCATGTGGTCAGCCGCGCCCGCGCCGGTGACCTCGTCTTGACCATGGGGGCGGGCGACGTTTGGAAGGTGGCCGATGAACTGGTGGCACGACTTTGCCGATCAGATCGAACCTGACGCGCCCCTCGGCTCGCTAACCTGGTTCAAGCTGGGCGGACGGGCGCGTTGGCTGTTTCGTCCCGCGGACGCCGATGCGCTCGCTACGTTGTTCGTGCGTGCCCGCGATCACGGTGTTCCAGTGAAGGTTCTCGGGGGTGGCGCGAACGTGTTGGTTCGTGACGGCGGCTTCGATGGCTTGGTCGTGCGTCTCGATGGCGAAGCCTTCCGAACCATCGATGGGCCGTGCGGCGCGCTGCGCGTCGGGGCCGGTGTGGATCTCATGCCCCTGTCCCGTCAGTGCAGCGACAAGGGATTCACCGGCTTGGAGTGCATGGCCGGCATTCCCGGTAGCGTCGGGGGGGCTGTCAAGATGAACGCCGGCGGTCGCTTCGGAGACTTCGGCTCCAGCGTCTGCGAGGTAGAGGTGCTCGACGAGCACGGCCGGCTATCCACATGGTCGCGCGACCGCGTCGGCTTCGGATACCGGCGAAGCGAGCTGGGAGAACGGATCATCGTCTCGGCTGTCATCGAGCTGCGTGAAGACGACCCGGCTCGGACGAAAGAGCGCTACGACGAATACTTTGAGTACAAGCGGCGATCGCAGCCGATGGCGGACAACAGTGCGGGCTGCATCTTCAAGAACCCGCCCGGAGCGTCCGCCGGGGCGTTGATCGACCGGGCGGGGCTTAAAGGGACGCGGTGCGGAGGGGCGACCGTGTCCACGCGGCACGCCAACTTCATCATCGCCGACCGCGGGGCCGTCGCGTCCGATGTACTTCGGGTCGTCGATATGGTTCGCGACGGCGTGCGGCGGGCCTTCAACACGGAGTTGGAAATGGAGATCGACGTCTGGTGACGCCATGCCCATAAGTGAACAAGCCACAATCGGTTCCCCGCCCGGTACGATCGCCACGGGCGTGTTGGACATCACGGTGCTCGCGGGTGGGCCCGGTGTGGAGCGCGAGGTCAGTTTGCAAAGCGGTCAGGCCGTCTGTGATGCACTGCGCCGGGTGGGTCATCGCGTCTCTTTGTGCGACATCGGACCCCGTGATTTGTCCGCCCTTGATCGAGCGGCCGACATCGTCTTCATTGCCCTTCACGGAGAGTTCGGCGAGGACGGTGTACTTCAGGCGAAGCTCGCGGCTCGCGGCATTGCCTTCACCGGCTGTGACGCGGCCTCATCGAGGTTGGCGATCGACAAGGTAGCGGCCAAGCAGCGTTTCGAGCGTGAAGGAATTCCCACCCCCCCGTATGAGGTCGTCGATGCACAGAGCCTGGCGGGCCTGGCGTCGCGCTTTGCGGCGCCGGCGTTCGTGAAGCCGGTCTCCTCGGGCAGCAGTGTCGATACGACGCTGGCATCGACCGCTCAGGAGCTGACCGACGCGGCCGCGCATCTGGTCAGCCAATACGGCGCGGCGCTGGTCGAGCAGCGGATCGAAGGTCCGGAGCTTACGGTCGGTGTTCTGGGCGAGGAAGCGCTGCCCGTCTGTGAGATTCGTACCGCGCGACCGTTCTACGACTACCAGGCCAAGTATGTGGATGAGACCACCCAATACCTGTTCGACCTGGATCTTCCCGCCGAGTTTCTTTCGCGTGTTGAGTCGCTCAGCGTGGCCGCCCACAAGGCGCTGGGGTGCGGCGTGCTTTCTCGTGTCGATTGGATGGTCGATGCCGCGACAATGACACCCCACATCTTGGAGATCAACACGATTCCCGGGTTCACAGGTCATTCGCTGGTTCCGAAGGCGGCCGCCCGCGTGGGGCTCACGTTCGAGCAGCTCTGCCAACGCGTGGTGGAACTCTCCTTGGGCAAGGGGGCGAAATAACATGTTTGGTTTGTTCAAACCGAAAAAGCGAAGACGCCGGTCTACCGACACGAGTTGGTGGGCGTCGCTTGCGGCGGAAACTCAGAGGCTTGTCCTTCGGCAATGTGCGCTGTGGGTTGCTCTGTTGGTGTTCGCCGTCGGCGGCACCCTGGCCGCCTCGCGGCTGGAGGGGCATGTTCAGCGGCAGCTTGCCCAGCGATCCGATCGGCCGATCCTCGCCTTCATCGATCTGCCCACCTCACTGGCGACACTTGCTCAGGCCGAGCTGCGCGCGGGTCTTGACGACCTCATCGACGGGCGGTGGACCGATCCCGTTCTGTGCCGAGACATGACCGCGCATCTTGCGTCCGTCGGATGGATTGAACAGATTCGCTTCGTCCGCCGGACCGCCGATGGGCGGCTGGAAGTGTCCGCGCGGTACCGCCAACCGGTGGCCATGGTTCAGCAAGATGACGAATTCCTTCTGGTGGATCATCAGGGTATTCGGCTACCGGGTTTCTACTTGTACGACCCAAGCTGGAAGCTGATTCAGGGGGTTGGGCTGCCGGCGCCGCCGGCTGGTGTTCGCTGGGCGGGCGACGACATCGTTGCGGCCCTCGCGCTGATCGCTCGGATCGAAGAGGAGCCCTTTCATGGGCAGATCACCGGCGTGATGGTGGACAACTTTAACGGTCGACGCAATAGCCGCAGAAGCCACGTTGAGCTTGCTACGGACAGCGCGGGCGGCCGGATTCGATGGGGATCAGCCCCAGGCTATGAGCTCGAGGAGAACACGGTGGAGCAGAAGCTCGCGATCTTGCGGGCCAACTTCCAGGAGACCGGTCGGGCGGACGCCCGCCATCCGGTGATCGACGTTTCCACCTTTCCCGACCGGTTCACCATCCCAGGCTAGGGCAGGCTCTGCTTTTCCAACTCGGTCGAAGGTCGGTCTGTTCCAAGGAATGGTCTCGAATCGACGATACACGATAGACGCGTACGCTTTGGGGGGTTGGATGCCGACCTGGCGGTTGAGCCGACCCTGTCACCACGCTCCAGATGGCGCTGGGGCGACAGAATAATACAGCCCGGCGTCCGAATAGGTGGTAGAATCACGCAGACACCAATGGATGCGACCATGACCGAAGTCGAATCAGTCCTCGAAAACATTCGCCAGCTTGTCGTGCAGCATGCGCCGGCCGAGATACTCAAAGACGCTATGCCCTTCGCGATCCTGTGTTTGATCGCCGGCGTCGGGCTGAGCGTATTGGGGGCCAAGACCGCGCGTTTCGCGACCACCTGTGGGTTCGCCGTCGTGGGTGCCGTTGTCGGTGGCTACGTGGCCAAGGATACGGGCTTCCCCGCGCCGGTTTGCGGGCTGGCCGGTTCATTGATGATCGGGGTGATCGGTTATCAGACCTTCCGCCTGTGGGTCGGTCTGAGTTCGGCGGCGGTTCTCTCCATCGCGGCCCTGACGGCCTTTGGGTACCAGCACATGCTGCCTCATGTCTCTGAGTTTCAGCAAACGAACGTGTCGATGGTGCGTGCGGCGTCGGGCTCGTTCGGGGTTCCGTCGGCCGAGCAGCAAGAGGCCTATCGCGACCGTACGACGCGCCAGTGGGCCTCAGAGTTTTGGGCCTATGTCGTCGCCAAGGACGCCCAGATCGGGCAGAACGGGCGGGCGCTGGCCATCATGGCCCTGGTTACCGGGCTTTGTCTCGGTGTGCTGGCCGTACGTTCCGCGCTCATCCTTTCGACGTCGTTGGTCGGCACCGCGCTGGTTACGACGGCGGCGGCGTCCGTCCTTGCCGATTCCGTCCCTGATACCACACAAGCCTTTCGCGACCACCCCGGCGTTGTGGGGGCGGCCATCGGGGGCTTTCTGGTCACGTCGCTGATCGTTCAGACTCTTATCACCCGTGACGCGCCGTCGGGCAGGTCCGGGTCCTCCAAGTCCTGACGGATATCGTACCTTTTCCCATAACGGCGTGCTGTGTTGCGGCCTTTGCCCTCGACGGGTCATCGGTCCAGGGAAGCCGGTGTGGAGTGTTGCTCCGGGCTGACCGACCGCGCGATGGGACTTGTGACGGTTGATTCTTGGGGTGATCCGATCGTGATTTCTCTACAAGAGTGGTTGATGCATCTTCGTGATCTGGGAACGGCCGCGGGGGTTCCGCTGATGGTTGCGGGACTGGGGCTGATGTTCTTCGGGTGGCGTCTTTGGAAGATCTGCGTGATGCTGTCTTTCGCTGCTCTCGGGGCGTGGGCCGTCGCAGCAATGGTTGGCCCGTGTGACGAGCAAAGAATCTACGCGCTCGTGGGCGGTGTCGTTCTCGGGGCGATCAGCTATTGGCCGGTCAACCAGGCGATTGCGGTACTGGGTGGATTGGTGGGATGCGCGGTCCTTACCTGGTCGCTGTCGCAGCTCGGAATGTCCGGCGGAACGCTGAACGCCTGCTCCGCGGTGGCGTTCATGGGGGCCACTGCGTACGCCCACATCAACCGCCAGCGCATTGTCGTGCTGATGACGGCCCTGATGGGGTCGGTGCTGGTGTTGTCGGCCTTGGCCGTCTGGGTGATGGCGATGCCCAGTCTATACGGCTCAATGACTTCGTTGGCGGCGGGAAACGCCATTGTTGTTCCGTTCTTGGTTCTGGTGCCCGTGGTGATGAGCTGTTTCTATCAAATCGCCGAGGTCCACCGCTTGGGGGCTGAAATCTGACGTTCCGCCCAGCGCCCGGCACTGCCAATGGCGGCTAGCCAGACGCGTCCGCCGTGCTACGATGCGATTCCGACCAACCGGTTCTCGTAGCTTCCGGGTACGGCGAATCAGAGCCGCGGGTGCCGGCCTGCGGACGTCTGCGTCAGCATGTCAACGGGCTCGTGCACGCCGGCAAGCCGGTTCTCCCAGTGCTCTGAAAACTGCCCAACGCCGATTCCGTCACGCACCCGCCCGGTCACCGCGCGTCCTTCGGTGATTGGCAGTCACCGGCGAGTCGCTACAGTACGCCTACCTGTTCGAACCAACACCGTTTTTCTTGAGGATATGATGGGTAGAGTGGACATCGGCGTTAACGTCGATGACCTACGCTTGGGGACCAAGCGGGGGTTGCAAAAGGCCTCGGACCTCGGGTTTCGTACCGTCGAGTTGGCAACGGTCCACGGTGACCTGGCGCCCGCGGCGTTGTCCACGAGCGCGCGGCGACACCTCTTGCGTTACGTCGATGGATGCGGTTTGCGATTAGTCGCCCTCGTCGCGGACATGCCCGGTCTGCGATTGACCGATCCACAGACTGTCGGGGAGCGGGTTGATTCGACCTGCCGCGTCGTTGAGTTGGCCGCCGACTTGCAGGTGCCCACGGTGACGGCTTCGGTCGGGGCGCTAACTCATCCGGAAACCGGCGATCCGTCTCCAACCGCCACGGAGGCGTTGGCGCGCATCGGCGAGTATGCGGACACGCGGGGTGTCGTTTACGCGATCCGCCCGACCAGCGACACAGGGGATCGGCTCGGTGGCGTGCTCGCGGCGGTCGGGTGCCCGTCGTTGGGTGTCTGCCTCGACCCGGCCGCCTTGGTCATGGCTGGTGCCAACCCCATGGCAGAGGTGGAGCGGCTGGTCCGGCAGATCAGGTTTTTTCACGCCAGGGACGCGACGGCGGGTTACGCGGATCGACCGGGGCGCGAAACCCGTCTCGGCGAAGGCGATGTGGATTTGACGGGTGTCGTGGCGCTGCTGGATGCCATCGACTACCGCGGACCCTACGTGCTCCGCCGCCATGACGCGGCGGACCTGGCCGCCGACCTTCAGGCCGGACGTGACTACCTTGTGCGGCTGCTGCCACCGTCCTCTTCCTAGAGCGTGTGGAAGAAGCGTGTTCTACCGTCCCACCCGGTACCGACCGGCTTGTCCCCTGTGCCCGCGCGCTAAATCCGGCGTGTTACAATTCTGTTAACTTGGCATCCACACGTCCCGGTCATCCGCGGCCGGTTGCTGCGAGGAGGTCGGCGCACCCCCACCGGCGGCACAAACCGTACCATTCCCGGCTTTTGAGGGTGTCCAAGGCTGATCCCGGGTGCGGCGCGTCGCCGAGGTGTAGGGCGGTGTCGGCCACGAAGGGGCCCGGACGGGAGCGGCGGTGAGAGCGAGTCCGCCGATTGTTCAAAAGTGTAAGAACCGAGATCGAAATGGCGGGCGGCTTGGTATACTCGGGCATGAGGTTGTCGGAAACGGTGTCCCCATGTCGCCTTGGGAAGGCGGCCCACCGTACCGTCATGGTTGTTCCACGCCGACACGGCTTACTAGCGAGGGTAACACATGATGCGTCGATTCAAGAATGACATTCTATTGGCAGTTATGGCAGTCGTTGGACTGCCGATCTACGCGGCCAGCCACGCGGTCGCGCAAACGGCCACGGATTCGCCGGTGACGTCCGGCGACACGGACGCCGACGCTTCGGTCGAGGAGGCGATCACGCCGGCCCTGCCGAAGAAGTGGGTCGATACCATGCAGTGGCGGAGCATCGGCCCCGCCAGCATGGGTGGGCGCATCACCGACCTGGCCGTGTTTGAAGAGGATCCGTGCGTGTGGTGGGCCGCCACGGCTTCGGGTGGGTTGCTCAAGACAATCAACAACGGCATTACGTTCGAGCACCAGTTCGATCATGAGGCCACCGTGTCCATTGGTGCCGTTGCGGTGGCGCCGTCGGATCAGAAGATCGTCTGGGTCGGCACCGGAGAGGGCAACCCGCGCAACAGCGTCTCCTGGGGCGATGGCGTCTACAAGTCCATCGACGGCGGCAAAACGTGGAAGAACATGGGTCTGAAGGAGTCATACCAGACCGGCCGCATCAAGATTCACCCGACCGATCCCGACATCGTCTACGTCGGCGCGCTCGGTCGGCTGTGGGGATCCAGCGAGGTGCGCGGGCTCTACAAGACCACCGACGGCGGCGAGACCTGGGACCGTATCCTCTTTGTGGACGACATGACCGGCGTTATTGAAATTCAAATGCATCCCACCGAGCCGGACACACTTCTGGTCGCGACCTACGAGCGCCAGCGCGACGGCTTCGATACCAACGACCCCATGAAGAAGATCGGACCCGGCAGCGGGCTTCATAAGACGACGGACGGCGGAAAGACCTGGCGCGAGATTCGCAAGGGGCTGCCAAGCGGGAACCTTGGTCGAATCGGTATCGATTATTACCGGAAGGATCCGAACATCGTCTACATGGTGCTTGAGTCGGAAAAAATCGGCAAAGAGCCCGAGAACGCAGCGTACGCGGGGCTGCGCGGTCAAGACATCGAGATCGGCGCGAAGCTGACGGACGTGACCAAGGACGGCCCCGCGGACAAGGCGGGTTTGAGGGTTGGTGACGTCGTTCTGGCCGTCGATGACGCCACCGTACACTCCTACAACGGACTGATGGCCGAGATTCGGAAGCACGCCGCGGGCGACAAGGCGATGTTCGAGCTGTCGCGGAACCGCCGGAGCGAGTATGTCGAGGTGCAGTTCGAGAAGCGCCCAGAGCCTGAAGAGGGGGACGAGAACGCGGCTCAGGGCCGTCCGGGCGCAGGGCGGGGTGGGCCGGCCGCCAGGCGCCGAGCCAACCGCAGCCCGTTCGGCGGGCGGCTGGGCGGGCAGCGCGAGAACATGCATGAGCAACAGGGTACGGACGGTCACGAGTATGGGGGCCTGTACAAATCGACCGACGGCGGCGATTCCTGGACGAGAATCAACAGCGTCAACCCCCGCCCGATGTACTTCAGTCAGGTGCGCGTCGATCCAAGCGACAACAACCACATCTTTGTGCTCGGCGTCTCGCTCTATCGCACCAAGGACGGCGGCGAAACGGTGACATCGGACGGCGGGCGCGGCGTTCACTCCGATCACCATGCCATGTGGGTCGATCCCAAGGATGGGCGACACATCATCCTCGGCGGCGACGGCGGCATCTACGTGACACAGGACCGGATGGAGAAGTGGGACCATCTCAACCACGTGGCCATCGGGCAGTTCTATCACGTCGGCGTCGGTCCGCGGCGGAACTACCGCGTCTACGGCGGTCTTCAGGACAACGGCAGTTGGGGCGGACCCAGCCGGTCGGCGTCGGGGTCCGGGCCGATCAATGCGGACTGGTTCCGCGTCGGCGGTGGCGACGGCTTCGTCTGCCTGGTCGATCCCAACGATCCCGACCAGATCTATTACGAAAGCCAGAACGGCTCCATCGGGCAAACGAACCTGCGCACCGGCGACCGGGGCATCGCGCGACCGCGACCGCCTCGGGGCGAGCGATATCGCTTCAATTGGCAGACACCGTTCATCCTGTCGAACCACAACTCGAAGATCTATTACACGGCCGGGAACCACGTGTTCCGGTCGCTCGATCGCGGGCAGGATCTCAAGAAGATTTCGCCTGAGATCGCGCGAACCAAACGCGGCAGCGCCACGGCGCTCTCTGAGTCGGCCAAGGACCACGGCGTCCTTTACGTGGGCACCGACGATGGTGCCATGTGGGTGACACGAGACGCCGGGTATGAGTGGACCAAGGTGATCGACTTCCCCGACGACGAAGCAGACGAAGACGAGGAGGGCGAGGGCGCCGAAGAGGCGGCCACAATTGCCGAGGCCCAACCGCAAAGACGGTCCGAGCGCCGCTCCTCCAGCACCCGCGCAACCGGCAGGGCGTCTTCCAACGAGCGTCGAGGCGGTCGGCGCGGTGGCGCGGGCGGCGGGCAGATGCTCGAGCGTCTCATGCGCCAAGATGCCAACGGCGACGGCAAGATCCAGCGAAGCGAAGCCTCCGAGCGGATGAAGCAGATGTTTGATCGGATCGATCGCAACGGCGACGGCGTTCTCGACAAGAAGGAACTCCAGGCCTTCGCCGAGCGACCGCGTAGCGGGCGCCGACCCCCTCCGTCCGGCGACGAAAGCGACAACGACGGAGAGTTTGGCAGCGCGGATGAGCAGCAGCCACAACCGGCCAGGCGCCGCCGCGCGGGGCGCCGTGGGCAGCGAGCCGGCGGCCAGGCCAATCGAAGCGGGGAACGCAGCGAACGTCGGACCGGCGTCAGCGAGGAGACGGCGGCCGGGAACGACCCGATCACCGGCGAGTGGCGCGCGACGGCCGTCATCGAGGGCGCGCCTTCGGATCGGGGCGGGTTCGACCTGTCGCTCAAGCTGGGTCCCGAGGGCAAGGTGACCGGGACGCTCTCCGCCGAGATGATGGGGGACGGGCCGATCTCCGAGGGCCGGTTTAACGCAGAGACCAACCGCCTGACCTTCGTTTTCGAGTCGGAGCAGGCGGCCATGGAGTTCTCCGCGACCCTGAGCGGCTCGCGAATGACGGGGGATGTGGACATCGGCGGAGGTATGTTCAGCTTCGGGTTCAGCGCCGAGCGAACCTCGACAACGCCCGGCAGCCCCCGAGGCGCCGAGGCCCAGCAGGCGAGGGACGAGAAGTACGATTGGAAGCCCCTGACGGAACTGCTGCCCGGTCCGCGCTGGGTCAGCGCCATCGAGGCATCCCGCGTCGAGCGCGGGCGTGCCTATGTGACACTGGATGGGCACCGCTCCGACGACGACGAGCCCTATGTGTTCGTGACCGAGGACGCCGGCGAGACCTGGCGGTCGATTCGCGCGAACTTGCCTACCTCGGCCGGCTCGACCAAGACCATCCGCGAGGATGTTGTCAACGCGAACATCCTCTACCTGGGCACGGAGTTCGGCCTGTGGGTGTCCATCGACCGTGGCGATAGCTGGACCAGGTTCAACAGCAACCTGCCGACGGTTGCAGTGCATGAGATAGCGATTCACCCGACGGCGGGCGAAATCGTCGCGGCCACCCATGGGCGCAGCCTCTGGGTGCTCGACGTGACGCCGCTGCGACAGATGTTGGACGAGGCCCGTAGCGAGCAGGTTGCGCTATACGAGCCCAACACCGCGATCTACTGGCGTCCCGAGCCCAACCGAGGTGGAAGTGGTGCCCGCCGCTTCGTCGGCCAAAACCAGGCAACCGGCGCGCAGATCTTTTATTCACTCGCCGGGTCGGCCGCGGACATTAGTCTGAAGGTGACGGACCTGTCGGGCAAGGTATACCGTGAACTCACCGCAACCGGCGAGCCGGGCTTGCACAGGGCCGACTGGAACCTGCGCCGCACGCCGCGGAACGGTGCAGCGCGCCGCGGACGCGGCTTCGGCGGCGGCCGCGGCGGAAGAGGTCGCTTCGCCCGAGGACGACTGGTTGAGTCCGGCAAGTATCTGGCTGTCCTGACGGTCGGCGACGATGTCTACACGAAGGAGTTCCGCGTAGAGACCGACCCGGACTATCCGAATTACCGTCCGTGGGTGTTGGAGGCGCGCGAGTTGGAATTGCTCGAGCAAGAGCTCGAGTACGAGCGTCAGCAGAAGCGCTGGGGGCCCGGCGATCGGTAGGTGGCTCGACACGGTTGAAAAGCGGTAAGACCAGTGGTTCCATGAAAGGCTGTCTCATGCCGGAGCGTAGGATCTCCGGCGTGAGGGCGTGGGTGTCGAGGTACAGCCTTTCAGGGGATGATAGGCTGGCGGCAATCAGACGTTGAATTTCACGTACCACGCCAACGGCAACCTCGAAACCAGAGTGGACCCGGACACCGGTCTAACGGCCATCTACCTCTACGACGCCGAGAATCGGCTCATCATCCGCCAAGAGGAGGTTGCAAACCCATTCCCCCGGCGCCGATCACGCAGGTTACCTACGCCTGTGACGCCGACGGAATCCGCGCGAGTATGACCAACGCGGCCGGTAAGGTCACGTCGTACCTGACGGACAAGAACCGCACCTGCGCTATCGTCAATCCCGATTCACTTCCCAAACTGCACAACCCGGGGTAGCGGCGAACGCCGCCAACTGGGCATGATGCCGCCACGGATGGGCACCTTCGTCGCAAGGCTCGGGAACGTCGAACGTCCGCGCGGGCCGAAGCCCGCGGCTCGGTACAGAGTCCTGGCCGGGGACCTCCGGCCGGCGGGTGACGCGCGCCTCCGCGGCCTCTACAATCCCGCCTGCTGCTTGTCGTTTGAACCCTGAATCGTTCACGGCTCGTGCAAGGGCGAGCGTGTCATCCGCCTCGCCATGTTACTTTCGTGCGGAGTTTTCGACCCATGCGTGTGATGGTCATTGGCAGCGGCGGGCGGGAGCATGCCCTGGTGTACGCGCTGGCTCGCTCCAAACGGGTGGATGAGGTGCTCTGCGTTCCCGGCAACGGTGGCACGGCCGACCTGGGTGAAAACGTCTCAGTCGCCGTGGATAACCTCGACGCCCTCGTGGCCCTGGCCCAGCGGCGGGGCGTGGACTTTACGGTCGTTGGACCGGAGCTACCGTTATGCCTGGGCGTTGTCGATCGGTTTGAGGCTGTGGGTCTCCGGGTCTTCGGGCCCACGGCGGCGGCCGCTCGGATCGAGGGCGACAAGGCCTATGCCAAGCAACTGATGAAGATTGCGAAGGTCCCCACGGCCGAGACTCGGGTCTTCAAGCACTACGACGCCGCGCGGGCCTACGTCGCCTCGCGTGACAAAGGGCTGGTGGTCAAGGCGAGTGGGCTGGCCGCGGGGAAGGGCGTCTTCGTGTGCCCCGACCCGTCCGAGGCGCTACTCGCACTGGAACGGGTCATGGTGGATCGCGAGTTCGGCGACGCCGGTAACACCGTGATCGTCGAGGAGCTCCTCAAAGGGCCGGAGTTGTCCGTTTTGGCGCTGATCGACGGCCAAACGATCTACATGCTGGAGACCGCCCAGGACCACAAACAGATCGGCAACGGCGACACCGGCCCGAACACCGGCGGGATGGGGGCCTACAGCCCCGCGCCCATCGCCACCTCCGAGATCATGAGCAAAATCGAGCGGAATGTTTTTGTTCCGATCGTGGATGCCCTGCATAACGACGGGGCGTCCTACCGCGGCGTGCTGTACGCCGGGTTGATGTTGACCCCGGCCGGTCCCAAGGTGCTCGAGTTCAACTGCCGGTTCGGCGACCCGGAAATCCAGGCCATGCTCATGCGTCTGGATTGCGACCTCCTGGATCTTCTGGAAGCCACGGTGGACGGGCGACTCACCGAGGCCGATATCCGCTGGAAGCCGCAGCCATCGGTGTGCGTGGTGATGGCATCAGGCGGCTACCCAGGCCCGTACGAGATCGACAAGGAAATCCGAGGGCTCGATCGTGCGGCCGCGTTGGATGACGTGTGTGTGTTCCACGCCGGCACGAGGCGCGTGGCCGAGCGGACCGTCACGAGCGGCGGACGCGTTCTGGGTGTGACGGCGATGGGTACCGACATTGCAGAGGCCAAGCGCCGAGCGTACGAGGCGGTCCGGCACCTTGCCTTCGAGGGGTGTTACTTCCGCCGCGACATCGCCGACAAGGCCGGCGCCCTGGCCGAGGTTGGTCCAGAGAGCTGATGCGTCAGCGGCGCGGCTTCCCTTCCCGGCAGGCCCTAGAGAAACAGTGGGCCGAGGACGAAGAACACATTCGTCAAGACGGCATCGATGCAGCCGCCGAACTGGAGAAGCATGGCGCCCGTTGCAAGGCACGTAAGTATTTTTGCGTGTCGTTTCACGATTCGCTCCATCGTCTGGTTTCGATCAGGGTGCGGGGCCGTCAACCCGTTATTGCGTCAGCAAGAACGGGGTGGCCAGATTCAGGATAAACACATCAACGCATCCTGGAAAAATACCGAACAACAGCCCGCCGACGAGCAAGGCCGCAATTCTCAATGAACGGGTCTTCATCAACTATCTCCAATGACCGGGCGATCCCTATGCACCGGCGGTCCCGATGGATCGGCCGACTGCCGCACGAGCCGCATCCGCGCGATTCTCGTTTAGAAACTGATGACCGTGTTCAGCGTGACGCGCTGTTGCATCAGATGTTGGGACGCACTCTCAAGCGGGAACTCATAAACCAAGCCGACGGAAATGTTTTCCATCGCCTGCCAACGGAAGCCGAGACCGGCCGAGAAAAAGTCGCGACCGGCCGCCTCCGATGCGCCGATGCTGCCGACGTCCAGGTAGTCGGTGCTGAACGGAAGGCGATTGCCGTTGCTAAGCCAGTGAATGCCATGAACCTCGATCAATGGGCGAAAGGTTTCCGTGAGTGCATAATCAAGGTGCAGGTTCCAGATCAGGCTGTAGTTCCCACTGTGGCGGTTGGTCGGGATACGCCCACTGAGAGTGCCCAGGAAGTGGCATCTGTCCCAGCCCTTGGCCATGGCGATGAAAGGGCTAAGCTCCTGCGACCCGCCCTGCAGCGCGGCGCTCGATCCGTTGGCCAACTCCCACCGGATTCCACCGCTGATGAGAAACTGTTCCTCGGGGTTGCTGTGGAAAGCATACTTCAGCCCCAGAGTGAAGTCGTTCCAGCCCTCGCCCTCTGAGGTTATATGGGTGTCGATCCACGTGTATCCATCCTTGGTAGCGATCAGCGCGAGCCGCTCGCTCAGGGCGATCCGAATTTGTGCGGCGATCACGTGAATCTGTCCGCCGCGAAGGACCGAATCGTCCGGGATGTCGTGGTACACATACGCCAGCCTCAGGTCCGTCGTGATGAACGGATCCTCGAAGTAGATGAAGTTTCCTACCGGCATCACGAAATCATCGTACCCCGGCAAGCCGGTCAGGAACCCAGGCCACATCTTGGACTCGTAGTCGAGGAGCCACGCTGGATGGCGAGAGGCGGCGGCCGCGTCTTCCTGAACGGCAGCGGCGGAGTCCCGAACCCACGCCGGCAGGCCCAAGGTTGCCTTGGACCCTGCGTCTGACTCGCCCCAAGCCAAGGGCAGTGCGGCCGCGCCTATGCCCAGCCCCAGGGACGAGCCGGGGGAGCTGTCTTCGGCGAGGAGCGGGCGAGCCGGGACGAACACCAAGCCAAGCAGGACCGTAGCTAGAACGAGAGAACGAAGTCGAGCGGATTGCATCGTCGGATTCCTTTTCATGGGACGCCGCACAAACAGATTCGTAAGTTATTTCGGGGTACGGTGGCGGTCACAACACAGCGGGCGTGCCCATCCGCCAAATCGCGAAACCGCGGAGCAGAACAGCGATCCCTATCGGTTCAGCGGAAAGGGATACTTGAGTTAAGCTCGTCGGTGCCGGGTCGTACAGATCCCGCACTCGATCCCCGCGAGGCGCATCAGAATCGCGACAGATTGATTCGTTATAGTACTGGGAATGGCGCATAGTGTTCGAATCGGGGCGCAGCGGTGTCCTGCCAATGCGATATGGTGCTCCGACGGGCGCGCAATCGGCGACAAGCTGAATTGATCCGGCTGGCTCAAAGCTTATCCAGGAATCGTCGGGCACCGGCATCTTGCCCATGTTTTCATAGGCGGGAAGCCCTTGCCACACTGTGGAATGGGACAAACTGCTAGGGACCTGTCGCCAGGATCTCGGAACGCAGGTCGAGGGCATGGCGAACGACGGCGCGAAGAAAGTCAGCGGGGTCGGCCGGGGCGAGGCGCGCGTCGGCACGAAGTTCGGTCACGAGTTTGATCGCTTCGCGGTTGAACGCCGCTTGCCGTAAGTCGAACAGTAGAGTCGGCTGCGCCGACTCGAAATTGGGCACGAAGCCGGGATCGATCTCGTCGCAGCGTACGAGGAAGAACCCCGCCGCGTGTTCGATGACGTCGCTCGTGCCCTTCGCGGGAAGCTGGTAAAGCGTCGCCACCGCCGGCTCAAAACGCTCGGTGACACTCCCCTTTTGCACCCAGCCCCAACGTCCACCGTCGATTGCGTGGTTGCCGTCGGAGTACTGTTTGGCCACCGTGGTGAACGGTTCGCCGCGTTTGAGATCGGCCTGGGCCGCGCGGATCCGCGCGAGGGCTTGGGCGCGAGGGTTCTCTGTTTGCGCATCGCCGATAGGGCGCGCGTCGATGCGAACGTCGATCAGCGACATGTGGCGGCTGGCGGGCTTGTGGAGCGAAGGCGCCTCTCGTTCGAAGGAATCCAGTAGCTCGGCGCGTGTCGGCTCGGACATCTTGGGTTCGACGGACTGCTGCACGAACTTCATCGTGATGATCTGTCGTCTTCGCTGCTCCATCGCCCCGGCGATGGTCTGACCTTGCGCTTTCAAGGCCTTTGCGTAGCGAAGCTGCCGCCCGCCGTGCTCGGTCGTCACGATCCTCCGAGTTTCCTGGTCGATGATGTCGGCAACCTGCCGCAGAAACGCCGGAGAGGCACCGAGCGTTGCCTTTTGATAGAGAACGCTCTCTGTTATCTTGTCGTTGACGAGTTGGTTCCCGCGTTGATTTGCATACGCACGGAAGCCCTCGAAGCTCAAGGACTTCACTTGGCCTGTCAGTTCCTCAAGATGCCCGCGCCACACATCCGCCGCGCTGATTGTTTCGTTGTTGACACTGAGTTGGTCGAGACGAACCGTGCCAGCCAAGCCTCCTCGAGGGTCCGGCGGGGGGGCGACGGACACGTCGCCCACGCGCGCCACCGTCGTACGCTCTGAACCGATGGGGATGAAACAGCCGGGCGTAAGGAGCACCGCCAAGATGGCGGCCACCGCGGCTCGCCCGGCACCGAGCATCGGAAGGTGTCCAAGGAGGGTCACGACATGCCGAGCTGCGACCATAAGGGAGCGATTTCGCGCGCGAAACCGGACCGTTTCCTCACGGGCGCGGTTCTCAAGGAGCCCTCTTGCGCACGCTCTTGGTTGTGTCATTTCGCTGGCTCCGAACGCGACAACGCGCCATCGAACATCTTCCGCAAGACCGTCACGAGCGTCAACGGCTCCAGGTAGGACGAGGGCGGCCGCCAGTACACAGTTGTGTCGTCGGGCAGGCGCACCGTCCCGGCCGCCTCGGCAAACAGAGGTTCCGCCAGGGGAAGATTCTCGATCGAGAAAATCACGTCCGGCGGGCGAAGGCTGATGGAAACGAGCCCGAATCGTCGGGCATGGACGCGAATCTCCGCCAAGTCGAGCAGCCCACGAACCTCCTTGGGGTGCGGTCCGAAAGCGTCGGTCAGGTCCTCTTCCAGCCGGCGCAGGTCCCCCTCCGTGTGGCAGGACACGATCCGCCGGTGAACCTCGAGCCGGGCACGATCGTGGGCGATGTAGCGTTGGGGAAGGGTGGCACCAACGTTCAGGTCGAGCTGAACGGGAGGGGGAATGGGGTCCGGTTCGTCTCGCAGCCGTCGCACGGCCTGGTTCAGCAGGCTGCAATACATCTCGTAGCCTACGGATGCGATGTGCCCACTCTGCTCTCGCCCGAGGAGGTTGCCCGTGCCGCGGATTTCCAGGTCGCGCATCGCGATGCGAAACCCGGCACCTAGCTCGCTGAACTCTTCGATCGTTTTGAGACGGTCCGCGGCCTTCCTTGTCGGCGGGCGATCGGGCGAGAGCAACAGGTAGCAGTAGGCCCGATGGTCCGACCGCCCGACCCGCCCACGAAGCTGGTGCAAGTCCGCAAGTCCGAATCGCTCGGCCCGGTTGATGAAGATCGTGTTGACGGTCGGAATATCAATTCCGCTCTCGATGATGGTCGTGGCCACCAGGATGTCGGCCTCGCGCCGCAGGAACTTGCGCATGATGTGTTCCAACTCATGCGCCGCCATCCGGCCGTGTGCGTGGACGATGCGCGCCTCTGGTACGATTTGCCGGATTTGGTCCGCCATCGCCGCGATCGAGTTGACGAAGTTGTGGATGAAGTACACTTGGCCGTCGCGGTTCAACTCGCGAAGTACAGCGCTGCGGATCAGGTCTCGGTTGAACGCAACCACCTGCGTGGCGATCGATCGACGATCGATCGGCGGCGTTTGCAGCGAGCTGATGTCGCGCAAACCCATCAGCGACATGTGCAGCGTTCGTGGGATCGGGGTGGCGGTAAGCGTCAGAATGTCCACGGTTTCCCGCATGGCCCTCAGACGCTCCTTGTGTTCCACGCCGAACCGCTGCTCCTCGTCAATGATCGCGAGTCCCAGGTCCGCGAACGAAACGTCTTTGCTGACCAGGCGGTGCGTCCCGATCACAATGTCGATTTGGCCCTTCTTGAGCTGATCGATGATGCGCGCCTGCTCCGCGCCCGTGCGAAAGCGAGACAGGCACGCGATCGAAAACGGGTACTCGGCCATTCGCTCACGGAAGGTCAGATAGTGCTGCTCGGCCAGCACCGTCGTCGGCACAAGCAGCGCCACCTGCCGCCCGTACTCGACGACCTTGAACGCCGCGCGCATCGCCAGCTCCGTCTTGCCGTACCCGACGTCGCCGCACACAAGCCGATCCATCGGGCGCACCCGCTGCAAGTCGTCGCGAATCTCGCCGGCAACGAGAAGCTGGTCCTCCGTTTCCTGGTAGGGAAACGCAGCCTCGAACTCGCCCTGCCACTGCGTGTCTGGAGGAAAAGCGAGCCCGACGGCGGCCTCGCGCGTCGCCTGGACGCGCAACAGCGATTCGGCAAGCTCCGCCACGGCATCCGCCGCCTGAGCCTTTGCCGTGACCCATCGCTTGCCGCCGATCTTGGACAGCTCGGGCCGTCGCCCGCCCGCCCCGATGTATTTCTGAACCAGATCAACCTGCGAACACGGAACATAGACCCTCGACTGCTCGGCGAATTCCAGCGTGAGGTATTCCTCGTTGGCGCGCGCCTCCCCTCGTTGCATCATCTTGAGACCGCGATAGACGCCGATGCCGTGAACGGCGTGGACGACGACGTCTCCGGGCCTCAGGTCCGTCCAGGTTTCCAGCGGCTGCCCGGCGTGCGTTCGCCGCACGCGACGTCGTTGGCGGTGGCGATGGAATATCTCATGGTGCGAGACCACCAACGTCCCACGGGAGGACCAGTCGAACCCCCGATGCAGGATGCCAAGATGGGTGTGAACCGATGGAGGTGGCTCCGAGGCGCGGTTCGACGCCTCGGCAATCATATCGAGCAGCCGGTCACGCTCCCCGGCCGTATCGCACACGATGTGGACCTCGTGGTCTCGTCCGATCGTGCAAAGCTCATCGACCGCGGCCGACGCATCGCCCTCGAAACGCGACAGCGACCGTACGGGAAACTCGTACCGATCCTCGTCGCCCGTCGCGGCCGGCGGAAAGGCCGACAGGTGCAACTGTGGAAAGGCGCAAAGGCGGCCCAGAACGTTGGCCACTTCAAACAGAAACTCGGATGGGCCGATGCGCCGGTGGATCGTTTCCCCCATGGTCTGGATGTCAGAGGCTTCGTCGAGAACGATGAGAGTATCGGCCGGTAGGTACGTGACCAGGTCGGTGGTGTCCGTGCCGCGGGCTACGGGCTCTTGGGGCAACGCGGCCAACGACACGGCCGTCAGCGTCTCGATGGATCGTTGCGTCCCGACATCGAACCGGCGGATGGACTCCACCTCGTCGTCGAAGAATTGAATCCGAAAGGGGGTTACTTCGCCCGGAGCGAACAGGTCAACGATATCGCCGCGGCGGGCCACGTCGCCAGGCGTCTCCACGAGATCCAAGCGGCCGAAGCCCCGGTCGATCGCCCAGGCGACGAGCGCTTCTGGAGATCGGGCGGCCAGGTTGCCATCGTTGCCGCCCCGTGCCATGTGTAGCGTGTTGCGATCGAGCACGGCCGGGGAGGGCACGGGCTGCATCAGCGCTTGGATCGGAGCGACAACAACCACTGACGGTTCGCGGGCACTTTCGCCCGCGCGAAGGCGGCCGAGGAAGGTGCATACGCGGAGCCGCTCCGCCTCAATCTCGCCGCTGGCGGCCCCTTCCCCTGCGATCGTCTCCCACGCGGGGAATATCTCACAGGTTCGTCCGAGAAAGAGCTCCAGGTCTTCACGGGTCGCGTCGGCTCGTTCAACGTGGGCGGTGACGTAGACGACCAACCGTGGGGCCGAGCACGCGGTCAGCGCCGTCAGCATGGGCGCGGATGATCCCCAAAGACCGGACGCGTGGACCACACCCGTAAGCCGGGTCAGCCGCTTGGTCAGGTCCCCAATGCCAGGATCGTCCGCGATGGAAGGAATGGCCACCACGCGCGCGGCATCTTAGGGAAACGCCCGGCAATAACAACCCACGGTTGCGTCGGCTCTACCGGTCCGGCCTCGACATGTTCCAACAACTACCGACAGCGATGTGCTGGCAGCCTGCCGACAGGGCTACTATGCTCAATGGACGGTGGTCGCACGGCGTCACGGCGCGAGTTGGGTGGGTCGGCTTGAACGACCGATTCTTGCCGGCCGGGTGGTTCACTTCTCGTCCGGATCGCATCGGTACCCAATCAACCACCGGGACATATTTGGAGAGTTCGATGAAGCGTTCAACGACGCGGCTGTTTGCCTTTGTTTCTTGTGTCTTGTTTCCCGTGGTCGGATCCATGGGACAACTTCCCGACCGGTTCACGCTTGGGCGGTACATCCCCGGCGATGTCTTTCTCTACGTGAACGGCGCGGGAAACCCTGAGCGAGAGTGGTTGGACCAGCAGTGGATGGAGGTGTTCGACGCGCTACGGGCTACGGGCCTCGAACGCGACATTGCCTCCCTGTTGCTTGCCAAAGCGGACGACCAGGGAAGGGCCGACGCCAAAGCGGACATCACCAAATGGGCTGAGCTGATCCATGCGGTCGGTTGGCACGACTTGATGGCCGAGGAGATCGCCTTCGCCGAGCGCTTCGCACCCGGTCCCGTCGGGGCGGAATACTTCCTGCTCGCCCGGGGTAAGGCCGGCACGGTCGAAAAGAACATGGCCGGCTTGGTCGTTGTTCTAAAGGAACTCGCGGCGTTGAGCGAACAGGTGACCCTTTCCGCCCGGGTAGAGGGCGACGCCACGGTTTGGTCGCTGGACTTGGGGCACGTGTTGGTTCCCCAGTTCTTCCGAAAGGGAGACATCATCGGGGTGGTCAGCGACCCCGGCGCCTTCAAGGAGGTCGTCACCCTGATGAGCGGAAGAACCGATCGGGCGCCGATCGCCTCCGCACCGCGATTTCAAGTCGCGCTCAAGAAGGTCAAGGCTCCTGAAGACCTCGTCGGCTTCTTCGACGCCAAGGCGTTCCTCGCCGACATGGACCGGCTGCTCAAGAGCAAACAGGCGGAGGGCGAAGATGACGGCGCCGAGGGCCGAATCGCGATGGCGATTGCGACGGTCCTCAGAATGGTTGATGTGGTGGACTACGGCATCGTCAGCGTCGAGACCGACGGCCACCGCACACGGACGCACATGGTCACCGAGCTACAAGCGGCCCGCCGGGCGTCCAAACTCGCCTCCTGCTGTCTCGATCGAAGACTGTTCAAGCGCTTCGACGAGTTCATTCCGGCCGACGCCACGGGCTTTAAGTTGACTGGCCTGGTCGATGTGGAGAAGGCCTACGGCCTCATTCTTGACTTTATCAAGCACGAGATTCCGGGCGGCGAAGACATGGTTCAAAACATGAACGGCATGATGGGTGCCTTCGGCTTCGACCCACAGCGTGACCTCTTTAGCTGGTGGAGCGGGGAGATGATTAGCATCTCCATGCCTCCGGTCGTGGTTACGCCCATGGGTGGCAGCGACACGGTCACGATGATCCGCGTCAAGGATCCGAAGATCGCCTCTGAGAAGATCAACGCGGGTCTTGATTTCCTATCCGGCATGCTCCAGGCACAGGGACAAGCCGTGCTGGTCACGCCGACCGATATCGATGGCGTCGAGGGCTTCAAGACGGTGACGCATCCCAACCCCTTCATCGCGATGCTCTTTCGCCCCGTCATCGGCGTCCGAGGAGACTGGCTCATCATCGGCACGTCGCCGGCCGCGATCGGAAAATGCCTCGCCGTGCAGGCAGGAAAGGCCCGTTCGATCCGGGACAACCCCCGGTTCAAGGAGGAGGGCCTCATGCCAAGCGGCCCGGTCCTCTCGGCCTCGTTCACCGACACCTCGAAACTCGGCCACGAGATCGGTCAAAGGATCACAATGGCCGGGATCATGGGGGGGGTCGTGGCAGGAGGCATCGAGGATGCCGAGGAGAAGAGAACAGTCCAGAAACTCATGACGACGGTGATGAAGCTTGGGCCGGTGTTTCAGAAGCTGGACTTCTTCAGCTCCAAGGCGTCGATGACTTCCTACGACGGCGCGACAACGGTGCGCACGGAAAGCGTCGTCACCTACAAGGATCTCCAGATCGGAGGAGCAAAGACCGCTAAGGCGAAGAGATAGGTACGGCGTGCTGCGGCTGCTCTCGGCCGGTAGATGAAGTGAAACATGTGATCCTCATCCCAATGTTGTTCTCGGCAACAGTTGTCGTTGCGCAGAGCAAGACAGAGGAAGAGACGGTCCCCACAATCTCGCAGTCGTTCGAGGGGAACTGGATCTGGCGCTCCCCCAAGACGGTCACGGGTAAGGGTGGCGACGTCGTCGTGGAACTGCGAGAAACCGGAGACTCGTGGACCATTACGCTGACCTCAATCTATTACGACTCTCGAAACACCGGCCGGGCTACTGTGCATGGCCGAATGGCACTGCCGCTGTTTCTGAGGCGTGAACGCGGTTGCGTATCGGCTGG
>CBDUXT010000055.1:0-39668 GCA_965371245.1 uncultured bacterium
CAGGGCGCGTCGAACCGCGAGCGATCAAACGCAGGGCCAAGGAACATGCCCTACTTACCAAGCCACGCGCCGAAGCGCGGGCCGAACGACTGAAGGAAAAACCGATGTAAGTCCTTACTACACAAGCGGCAGTGCCATTCGTGACTGTCCCGAGCCATTCGGGACAGTCACCTATATGACAAGTGTGTGGCACTGCGAATTCGCTTATTTGCCTGATATCTGGGGCACGCCTGATGACGGCGTCACCGACGCCGGTGACGACATCGTCTGGGATGAGGGTTTCGGGGGCACGACCTGCACGGTCAAGTACGACGACGCGGGGAACCTGATCGACGACTGCGAGCTCGTGTACATCTACGACGCCTGGAACCGGCTCGTGAAGGTCCGGGCCTCCAACGACTCTGACGTGACCATCCTGTCACCGATCACTTGAAAACCGGCCAGTGAAGATCGGATCAAAACCGGCCAGTGATTTCTTGTCTTGTACGCTTCATCGCCTTTTCCTTCAAGCTTTTTTGTTGCCGGGTGTCGCCTTGCCGGGTTGATCCTCGGGGGCCTTGTGCTTGAGCCGGTAGCTCTTTCCGGTGATGGTGATCACCTCCGCGTGGTGGAGGAACCGGTCGAGGATGGCGGTGGCGGCCGGGACATCGCCGATGAGCTTGCCCCAATCTTCCAGCGGTCGGTTCGAGGTCATGATCGTCGAGCGCGTCTCGTAGCGCCGCATGATGATCTCGAACAGGTACTCGCCCGAGCGTTTGGGCAGCTGTTTCATGCCCATGTCGTCCACAATCAGGAGGTCGGGTTTGAGGTGCCTGGCCAGGACTTTGTCGTAACCGGTAAAGGCTTCGTCGTGCAGGAAGTCCCGCGCCAGATCGAAGATGGACCGGTACAGCACGACGTGCCCGGCCTTGATCGCCGGGTAACCGATGGCTTGGACCAGATGGCTCTTGCCCGTTCCGGGCGGACCGAGCAGCAGCACGTCCCGCGTCTCGCGAAGGAACTTGCACGTAGCCAGATCGAAGAGCTGCTTCCTTTTGATCGAGGGATTGAACGAGAACTCGAAGTCTTCGATGGTCTTGAGTTCACGGAACGCCGCCGCCTTGATCCGCCGGTTGATCAAACGCTCGGCACGAACGGCCAGTTCATCCTGAAGCGCCGGTTCGAGGAACTCGGCGTGATTCAGTCCGTTGCCGCCGGCTTCCTGCAATCGAACCTCCAGCGACTGGGCCATCCCCGACAGCCGCAACTTCTTCAGCGTCGTTTGCAACGCGTCGTGCATGATCGTTCACTCCGACCCACCGGATGGGAATGAAGGAAGGAGGGGGAGTTTGAGGGGGAACCTTGGAACCATGGTTCCCCCTCAAGACGGCGTCCGACCACGGTTCGATGCTCGGAACACGCGTGGCTGTTT
This sequence comes from uncultured bacterium, assembly GCA_965371245.1. GTDB lineage: Bacteria > Planctomycetota > Phycisphaerae > UBA1845 > UBA1845 > CBDUXT01. Next base: position 1,412 of record CBDUXT010000055.1, read on the forward strand.
TTGTTCATACGCTTGTCTCCTGAAACGCGTTACGCACCAGATCGCCGTAGTCACTTAACCGACGGATGATCGGGTGCTCGGTCATGAACTCGAATTGCTCTTGCGACTTACCGTTGTGTTTGATCAGCTCGCGGATCACCCGGAGTCGGTACGCCCCATGCGTTTGGGCCACCTCACAGGCTCGCTCGATGTCGTCGCGGGCATGCCGACCGGCCAGAGAGAGCAGTCCGATCAGCACGCGTACGCCCTGGATGCCACGGCTCTTGAGCATGGATTCCGCCCAGCGCGTCGTGTGCGGCCCGATCAAACTTGCCTTGTTCAAGAGCCAGGCCGTCCCTCGTTCCACGCCGCTGATCTTCTGGGGCGCGATGTGCTCGGGGCGGGTGCGGAAGCGACCGGCCTCGCCTTTGACGTGGACGCTCAAAAGCTGGTTCGCGGTCTCGTTGCCGGAGTGCGGACGGTGTCGCGAGAAATACAAGGTGGAGAAGGAAAAGGTGCTGCGTATGGAATTTCGGACGTTCCGTAACGCGTTTATGAACATCCCGGCGCAAGTGGTTCGGACGGGGCGGCGCCTGGTGTATCGCGTGCTGGCTTGGAATCAATGGTTGGACGTGTTCTTACGCGGCGTCCACGGATAGACCGGCAAGTGAATGGGCCGCTTCGTTGTTGAGTTCGCCTCATGATACCGGGGTATGGAAGTCCCGGTCCGCGTAGGCTCCCAACAAGTACGAGAGTGAAGCATGACAAACGAAAACCCGAGTGCCCCGCAACCGTCACAAACGGCGGGCGGGACAGTCCGCGCCATGAGCCTCCGGCCCGCGCCATTGCGCTAATCCAAATCGTCGTACGCTTGTTTTGGGGCTAGACTGTCATGCACTCGGTTGTAGCGCTCGGTCCCAGTGCCGTTGAGCCGCACGTTGCCCAAGTCACCGGGGCCCAGGAAAGCTAACCTCGCTCAGGTCGGCGCCGACCGAACGTGACCTTGAGGCCGGTCAACAACAGCAGGGCCATGAGGATCAGCCCCCACGCCGAGATTGTCGGAATCGGCTCATCCGCGCAATCCGGATCGTCAAGATCGATCAAGCCGTCGCAGTCATTATCCAACCCGTCGAGACAGGTTAAGCCCGGTGTCTCGCTGGGTGGTGGCGTCCCACAATCGTCGGGGCAGTTGCATGTGTCCTCGTTCGGATCGCAAGCACCGTCACCGCAGAACAGACCACAGGTGCAGTCGCTCAGGCACGCCCCGGGGCAGGCGGCATCGGCCATCCCGTCACACTCCTCGCCGGTATCGATCGCCCCGTCGCCGCACGAGGCAGCCGCACAATCCGTTCGGCAGGCACCGGGCTCGGTGTCGGAATTGTCCAACCCATCATCGCACTCTTCGCCCGCGGTCACGTTGAGGGTACCGTCTCCGCACACAGCGGCAGTGCAATCCGCGTCGCATGTGACCGATTCACCGCCGTCGTCGCATTCTTCCCCGACCTCCAGGACTCCGTTGCCGCATTGTGTAGAGGGGAGCAGCCTGATCTCCAAGTCGCCCGCCGGGGTCTCGCCGAGGCGACCGCCCAAGCGGACCTTGTAGCAGGTGTCTTTGACTACGTCGAACGTGGAACTTGACCCGAGGAAGCAACCGAGCGAGGTGACAAACCAGTCGCAATCGATCTCGTTGAAGACATCCACGGGACAATCGCAGCCCTCGTACACCACCATGGTCGTTTCCGGTGTTACGTCCTCGCAGCTTCCCCCTCCGGGGCAAGTCACCCCTCCGGCGCAGGGCAGACCCGGGTCAGTCCCTCCGACACACGCGAAGCCACCGCACGTGTCGATTTCGACTTGTCCGTTCGCCGGGGCGATCCACTCATACCAGGCGTCGTTGGCCATCGGAAACGTGGGCGTGCCGCAGTTGGGGCCGGGACAGTCAAACGTGACCGGCGCCGTGGCGGTCGCCATGCCGGAGAGATCAAAATCGACTTTGATATTGGAGCCGGCGAGTAGCGTGGCGTCCTCGCACAGATCGTTGGGCAACGGAGGCGGCGCGGAACAGGGTGACCCGATGATGATGCGATAGATCCCTTGCTCGGCCGACGCCTTGGCCGCCACCATGAAGTAGTAGGTGTCTCCCGGAATCAAATCGGGCGCGCAGAGCTTCGAGTTGAACGGCTTGGGGAACTGGCCGGAAAAGCACGTCTCGTTGTCGTCGCTGCATCCAATGGGAATCAGGCTGCCGCACGCGATCGGATCCTGTTCGCAAACCGAACCGTCCGAGCAGTCCTGCGCCGACACGCTGCAGAAGGCGAGATCGGAACAGACGCCCTGATCGGGGTTCTCCAGGGCGAACAGTTGAAGGAGGGAGTCACTGTTGTTGCTCTGGCAGGTCTGTATCACCACGGAGGTGAACGGATCGCCCGGGTTGGTGGGCGGCGGGGCCACGAACTTATACCAGATGGTGCCAAGGCCGGGACCGCCGGGATCATCGCCGTTGCAGCAAAACCCCGGTTCGTCCGTCGAGGTGATCGAGTTCCTCGTGTCCCCGTCCACGCTGTCCGGCACATTCAGCAGCCGCGCTCCCTTAGCCGCGTCTGGATCCGAGCAACGGTCATTGGCGACGTCAAGAGATTCGCACGCCCCTTGAAGAGCGGCGGTGGCACAGGCTCCATCCCAGTGCACCTCGCAGCAGAAGGAATCGAACGAACAGACGGTGGAACAACAGAAGGGATCCTGGCAGCCGGGCGCGCCGGGACAGTTGGGAAGCGTGCAGGCACCGAAGGGGCAGTCGTTGTCGGTGCGACACGGGCTTCCATCGTTCGACCCACCCTCGCACAGCGTCCGGGCGCAGTCACCGGAACAGTCGAGGTCTCGCAGGCACGAAGCACCGTCCTGCGCTCCGCTGCGGACGCACACCCCGTGGCACCCGGTGACGTTCGGGAACGGGAGACTGGCGCTCGGGTCACAAACTTCGCCTGCGTTTTCACCAAACAGGCAGAAGGTGTCGTGCGGAAGAAAACATGAGCCCTCGCGTCCGATGCATGCACCCTTCGGGCACGTCTGCCCCTGGATGTTACAGAACGTACCGCGTGTGAAGAGCCGCGGCTCACTCGTCGGCGCGATCGCGTCGCAGCCGTTCCGCGTCTCGTCCTCGCAACTGTCGTCAAACAGGCAGCAGGCGCCAATTCCACAGGATCTAAAGAACGGCCCGGGGCAGCTAGCCCGGACGCACCGGCCGCCGGCACCGGGACAGTTGTCGTTGGTTGTACAAGCGCCCCCGTCATTCGTTCCGCCCGTGCAGTTTGCGCCGGGACAGTCCGCCTGACGCGAGCACGGCTGATCCACGTTATCACCGCCTAGGCAAAGTGCCGGCTCGCCCAGGTCGGTGACGCCACATTGCTTACCCTCTCGCCAAAGCGAGGGCGCCGTTTGGCTCGACGCGCAGTTGATTTCCGGCAGGTCGCGGCACACGGAGTCGCCGTTCTCATCCAGGAGGAACATGTCGCAACATGCTCCGGCCGGAGGATCACCCTCACAAAACACCGTCACGTCGAACGCCGACCAGATGCTTGGTCCGAAATCCTGAAACACCCACTCCCCCGTGGGCGCAGTCCCCTGATACTCGACGTACGCATCGACCGTGTTACCGATGTCGGCCCGACGGGACGTTACAATGGGGCCGACGTCGTCGCTATCTGTGGCGAATGTGATGAACAAACTACTTCCGGTTAGCTCGATCGGCGGGTCAAAATCGAACGGGAAGACCTGCACTTTGTTCGTGAAGACGAAGTTCGTCTGGGCGGTTCCGGGGATGCGGTTGCCGCTTTCGGGGTTGGAATTGCTCAGGGACGTCTTGAGATCGACCTGGAAAACACCGGAGCAGTTCGCACAAGTGCCCTTCACCGACACTACGTACCCTGTCATCTTGCAGTCGCTTCGGGTCAACGTGATGTCGTCGCCGAACCGGATGAGTCGACCTGGCGTGAAGGCCGAGCCCGACTGCTTCGTGTTGCGGTAGGCGGGGAAGGCGCTGCCGCAGGCTCGGACGAAGATCTGCGTGTAGAAGCTGGCGTGGGGAAACTCGGGGAAGCCGCCCAAGGCCGCCGCACAGGCAAAACCGGGAAAATCAAATCGGTCGGCGGAAAACCCTTGCTCCGCCGGCGCCCCTACGATCCAGCCGGCGTTTCCACGGTCGAATGTGACCGCCACGTACAGCGTCGAAGGCACCGGGATGGTGGCGAGCGCGGGGATTGTGCAGACCACGTCGTGTATGCCCCCATCGGCCAACTCGGTGACACACTGAGTGTTGGCGATGGGCGTGGGGAAGATCACGGCACCGGGACAACTGTCGTACAGCGCAGCGGTGACCGTCAGCGGCCTGGTGTCGCCGGTTCCGTTCTTGTCGCCGGTGACGCGGATGACGTATCGATCGAGCGCGCAGCCGGCGAGACCCGTGGTGGCGATGTCGTCGGCGATCCGTACACCACCGTTGCCGCTCGGCCCGAACGCCGAGGGGCCCAGCGTGTTGCTGTACACCTTCACGCCGGTGCCCGCGGTCGAACCGCCGTAGGGTGCCGGTTCATGAACTCCGCCGGCCACGATGACGTCGCGTATGACCTTCCGACCCCTGGGAAGCGGCGAAACGAGGTCCATCAGGTTGGCCGGGGCTTGATCCGAGGTTGGTACGTGCAGCGCTTCCCGTGTTGGAGCCGGTACCTTCGTTGCGCGATCTCCGCGCTCTGCCGCGGTGATCGTCGCTACGACTACGAGACAAACGCACAGCGCGCGCCGACATGGCAAGCCAGTGGTTCGCATGACATTCACCTCTTACACCTCTTAGAGAGTTTCGGTGGGCACCCATTCCGCTCAGCGTGGAGGAGCAGCGCTCCCTCGTGCATTTGGTCCGACTGCGAGATTGACAGGAAAAACCAGACAACACTCGTTCCAGCGTCCCGTACGGTCCGACACCGCCGCCGTCGCCCGCTCGACAGGCGGATCCGCCGCTAGCGTAACATCCGCCCTGAGACCGCCTATGAGGCAAGCCAGCAAGCCGGCAACTTCCACAGTGGTTCGTGACATGTACATCACTCCACCTCTCCGCTGAACCTTCGGGGCTCCGTGTGGCACGTGCCGTAACACGCGATCCCCCATGATACCCAAACGGCCACGGCGAATTCAAGTGCAAAAGGCCTCCATTGCGGTAAACGGCGCCTGTTTCCTTGGTTCATGGGGCCAACTCGAAGGTCAAGCCTGCTGGCTGAGTTGCTTGCCTGGGTCGTTAAGGATCCGAACGCCAACTGTACCCGGCGCTGCACCGCCATCGGCAACCGGCGTTCCAGGTATTGTGAGGGGGGTCTGGCCGTGTGTGCTGCGAGCAAAACGACGCTTGGTTACTACGCGGTGTGATCTTCAGGTCTTGGAGATTTGTACGGTGGCGAGTCCGTTGGCCACGTCATCGGCGAACTCGAACACCTTGTCGAGCCCGGTGACGAGGAAGAGACCCCAGACGTTGGTGTGGATGCCGCACAAGACCAGTCGCCGCTGGTGATGGACCAGCTTCTTGCGGAGCTTGAGCAGCTTGGCGATGTTCGATGAGTTGATGTACTTGACCGCGGCGAAGTTCAGCACGGCATCGAGTTCGTGGTTCCCTTCCACCTCATCGACCAGCGCGGTTACGTCGTCGGAGAAGGCCGGGTCATCCTGCAACTCCACGACGAGAATATCATCCGACCAGTGTTCGATAGACACGTAAGTTCAACTCCTTGCGGGTATCCTTCGCACCGTAGCGGCACCGGCGGGCGATGTCAAACGCGGTCCATGCGAGCGCGCGGTGGGTTCGCGTCGTGTCCCGCGGGACGCCTGCGCGAAGTCAGAGCCGCGGGCGCCGTCCCGCGGACCCTCGCGTCACCATGCTACCGCGCTCGAACCAAGAGCTCGCGTCGGGCGGCATGCCCAAGCCGGAGGCGCGGGGATGCGCCGGCCCAACCAGCACATGGCCGCGCTGCGCTTGGCCATGCCACCCAACCGCAATCGGCACTGCTCAAGAGCAGTGGCACGCGATACGGAGTGGGGTTTTTCCCGCAGATTGATGAGTGGCCATGCACTACCGTGCTCGAACCAGCAGCGTGCGATCGACCGATTGCCGCTCGATCTCGGTCGCGGCCTCGCGAAGCCATCGGTGTCCGTCGGTGTAGTAGCCGGCCGTGGGTCGCAGACCGGGCAGCTTTATCGACCAGTATGCGTTGAACACATGCATGTACAGCTCGCGCAGGTACTTGCTGTAGACACTGGCGAGCGCGACCGGAAAGTGTCGCGACTCGGCTTTGGTGACGAACACGATCTCACAGGCGGTGGATGAGCGATGCATCCGGTAGCTGCTGCGGGTCTCGGATTCTTCGAGAACCTCAAGCGAATAGTCCGGCAGGGAGGTCATCAACGGATCGCGGTATCGCGTACGCCCGCCCTGTCGATCGATGAACAGGCAGACGCGCTGTCCCCGCGCCGACCTGGTGATGCGCTCCACGATGCGAAGCACGAGTCCCAGCGAAACGACGGCCTTGTTGCGCGTGCCTTGTACCAGCCGGTTGAAATGACCAGCGGCCAGTGGTTCACAGAACACGCCGTGCAAAACGACCCCGTGGTCCGTAAGGTCGCGGCGCAGCGGCGTCGCCTGGGTGGTCAGGTCGCCCACATCAGCGCTATGCGGGAGACTGATGTCGGTGCCACGATACCAGGGATACCTGTCGAGCTGCTCAGACGCGCCCGGAGCCACGTGGTCGAGAAGACCCCGCCAGGTCGATGGCTGATAACCCGCCGCGGTGAGCATCACCAGCGCCGCGCGCTCCAGCGAACCAAGGCTGCCGCGCGATTTGTGAAGCACCTTGCTGTCGGCGACGACGAGGCGCCGTCGATCCCGGCCTGGCCTCGCGGAGCAGCTTGCCCGAAGCGTGTCCCACAGGCAGCGATCGACGTGGTCATCCGGAACCCGAAACGCCACGCCCGAAACCACGAGCGGACCAAGCACGGGCCCGTATCCCGCTTCATCGATCCCTGCCACGATGGCCACGACGTTGCTCCGAGAGCCCAAGGGGGCGATCCGGGTGACGAACGAAAGGAGGGACTGTAGAAGTTGCGTCGGTCAGCGGCAAGGCGCTGCCCGATCGGCTATTGCCCGCCCAGGCACATCGGCGCAAGGGCCTTGAGCAGCTTCCGGCAGTCTCCACTTGCGTAATCGTGCGGGTCACAGAGGAAAAGCTCGCTTCGCCTCCCGGACGCATCGCTGGTCCGTGATAAGAGCCGTTCGAGGCGGGTGAGGCAATCGGTCGTCTCCTGGCCTCTGACGCCAATGCTCGTGTTGACCACGACGACGTCACTCTCGACGAGCCCGTGGTAGGCCTGCTGGAGCTGAATGCGCGTGACGATTTCGTCGCCAAGAGGCGAATAGAGGAACCCGCGCATCCCGGCATCGGTCATTTCGGAACGCTGCTCCGGTGGATCGACGTCCGCTTCCGCCGGTTCCGAAAAAAGCCCGAAAACCTCCGAAGCAAAAGAGGCCGTGTCGTCGAGAACCCGCTGCAACTCCTTTGCGGCCCGCCTGGAGTTGCGGAAGACCGTCTCGATCGTGGGAGGCATGGCCATGACGAAGACGCGATGATCGTAGGGATACGCGTGGCGCAGCGAGGCATCGGCATCCGCTTCAAGCACCACGGAGCCATAACGGTCCCCCTTGTGGATCGCCGCCAGCGCCTCCGGAAGGATTTCGAAAATGTGCTCGTCGTCGTATTCGAGCCATCGCGCGCTGGCCACGCCGCACTTGGGCGGAGGCTTCGACGTGGGCTTGGGGCGGGCCTTGTCCGAGTCGGTCTTGACCAGACGGATGTAGTGCGGCTCGGCCTTCCACAGCCGATCGATCATGCCGCGGATGAGCGTGCTCTTCCCGCTACAGCGTAATCCACTGACGAAGGTGACCGAGAGTCCCATGCGCACCTGCCCCCGCCCTATGGAGCGAAGCGCCTTTTTGTCCCCACGACACCGCTTCGCGTGTACGCCATCATAGGACGCCTCGCGCGCCCTTGCCAGTGGTTTATCGTCTGCCTTGCGACCGCCATGCGTAGAAGCTACGCGCAATCGCTCGAAATCACCGGATGGATGCTCCCGGCACGTACGATCATCGGCCGGAGGTCGGTCTCGCATCGACAGAAGCTGGAACATTGAACGCCGAGTTAGTTTTCGGACGATTCAGTTGTCGAGAGTTCCAACGAAGAGGTGTTCGAAGCGCGGTCGTCACTGGTCTTGCGCAGCGCCAGCACCAATTCGACCACACCGGGAGCCTTGCCCACGGATTCGGCGATCTCGATCACCGACAGACCGCGGTCGGCCAGGCGATGGATCTCCGCGTGCCGCTCGGCGTCGCCGGGAGGCGGAACCGGACCGCCCTCCGCCCCCAGGGTCACCTCGAAGGTCGGCTTGGCCTCCCCGCGCCCGCTCGTCGTCGCCAGCCGCTCGATTCGGGCATCCGCGTCGCGGATCAAGGCTTCGAGCCGCGCCAGCTTGATGTCGAGGCGTCCGTGGATCTGCCGGGAAAGTTCGTCGAGTTCCAGCATGGCCTGGTCGATGCCGCGCGTGCCTCGTGATCGATCCGAGAGCTTGCCCCACCGCTCGCGCGCCGGGGCCGGCTTGGCGCTCTTCGATCGCTGGATTCGCCGCCGCGTTGAGAGCATAAGAGACGTGAGCACGGCGACCGCGATGATGAGCAGCAAGAGCTCGCTGAGCGGGAACCCGCCCGCCGCGATGACCCCCGTCGGAAGGACTGGGAACAATCCGCCAAGACCCGCTGTCACATCCATGTGGCTCGCCTCAATCCGTCAGCCACTTTGCCTGCCAGGCGCACGTTGCGCCGCAGGTGCAATCGCTACGGTCTTTCCCGTGCCGCCCAAGCCGCCACGGCGGCTTCCACGACGCGCCGGAGTGCGATGCCCTCGCGATCGGCCACGGATTTGCAGTCCTCATATTCAGGGCTCGCGGTCTCCACTCCGTCACGCTCACCGACCTTGATACGCACGTCGCCGAAGGCCGTGCGAACGGTTTCGTGCCGTCGCCGCATCTTGGCCCGCCGGACACGGTGTCGCCGAACCCCGAAGGTGGTGGTCTCAGCGAAAATAATTCGCTCCAACGCGTCGGCGTCCTGGTTCGCACACAAGACGGTGACGGTCACGGCGGCGCGCGACTTCTTCATGACTATCGGCACGGCGTAAACATCGAGTGCACCCGCGCCGAGAACCTGTTCCATACAATGGGCGACCAACTCCGGTGAGGCGTCGTCCAGGTTGGTTTCCAACACTGTGATTTCATCCACGTCCCCCTCGCCGGGGGTCTCGCCGATAAACACCCGCAACAGATTCGGACGCGAACCACCCTCGCGCGAGCCCGCCCCATACCCGATGCTGTCAATCGTCATGGCCGGCAAGGAGCCGAACTCGTCGGCCAACGTCGTAAGCACCGCGGCCGCGGTAGGCGTGGTCATCTCGCAGACGTCGTCGCATGCGGCGAGGGGCACGCCCACAAGGAGCTCCGCCGTCGCCGGCGCGGGCACGGGCATAACCCCGTGCTCGCATGTCACCGTACCCGACCCCGTCGGAATGGGCGAGCAAACGACCCGCTCGATGCCGAGCCGCTCAAGCGCCAGGACCGCGCCTGTGATATCGAGAATGGCATCGACCGCGCCGACCTCGTGAAAATGAACCTTTTCGACCGTCGATCCGTGGACTTTCGCCTCGGCCTGCGCCAGACGCTCGAAGATCCGCCGGGCGTGGCGCTTGACGACATCGGGCAGCCTGGAGCCCTGGAGAATATCAACAATGTGCTTCAGGTGGCGATGGGGTTGTTCTTCCTGTGCGGTCAGCTCCACCTGGAACCTGGTGGCCGCAAAACCCTGTTTGTTGACCCGCTCGATGAAGAGCGCATAGCCGTCGAGGCCCAAGGCGGCGAGGTCTGTACGAAGCGCGTCGGGGTCCGCGCCGGCGTCGATCAGAGAGCCGACGATCATGTCGCCGCCGGCCCCGCTGAAGCAATCGAAGTAGGCGGTTTTCATCGAACCAACTTGCGCTCCAAGCGGGCACTCGGATTGTATGGCACGTGGATTTGCACGCAGCTCACCTGTTCATACTTGTACCGAATGCCGCGCCCCATGACCAGCGACCACGCATGCGTAGCTCCGTGCGGGCTCGTGACGCTTCCGGGCGGAACAGGAACACCGCATCGGAGCCGCAGGCGCCAGCGCGTAGCCCCCTGGGCGAATACCTCACCGGGCTCGCGCACGGAAAAAGGCCCGCACAGTGCGCGGGCCTTCATTTTTCGTACCGAACCGTCCTGCCGGTTAGACGCCCCGGTGCTCTGTCGAACGTCAATCGATGGTTGGGTGCCATGGGCAAGCATCAGCTTGCCCATGGCCTCGGGGCTTAGAACACGGGCAAACAAGTTCGCCCATGCCACCCTCGAAAGCCATCAAGTAGTAAGGTGCGACGCACCACCAGGCGTCTATCCCGAGAGTGTGTGGCACCGGCATCCTGCCGATGTTTTCACAGGCTGGAAGCCCGTGCCACACATGTGATTGAGATAGGCTCTACGGACGATTCTTTTCGGTCGACTCAACCAGACGCTTGGATCCCAGAAGCACCTTCGTGTTCGGGTGCTTCTTACGCCATTCGCCCAGCGAGACAACCGGCGGTTCCTCGATGAAGGGAATGCTCTCACCCTTTCGCGGACCGGAGATGGCCGTCCACTTGGCGTCGTCCAGAGGCCACCAGAGGCTCTTGGTCTTCCGGTCGTAAATCAGGAAGACGTTGTTGTGAACATAGCCGCTAACGCCGAACTCATCGATTTCACCGTTGTTCTCACGGCTGTGGACCACAGCCAAGCGGGCCAGTGGTCACCATCCGACCGTGACCGGCTTACCGTTGATCCGATCGTTCACCAGTTCGTGCCGATCGAGCAGTGCTTCGGGATAGGCCCGGACGTCGTCGCCAAGGGCATAGCCGATGACCGGAATCTCGTCGTTGGTCTTCGGGCTAAAGCCCCGGCGATACCGGCTCCGTCCTATGGCGAGCAGCCGCGGATCATCCGGCGATACGAAGTATGGGTCGTCGATCGCAGGGATCGCATCCATGCCGATGCCGAACTGAAGTTCCTCGGCGGGAATGGGAGACCCGGTGAAGTCATACCACTTGGCGCCGGAATCCATGGGGTCGGTGCCAGGCGGTCCGGCCCAGATGAACGTTTTGCCGTCCTCGACCTTGACCTTGTTACTGTTCGCGCCGATTTTCCCGCGGATAGCCTTCCGCGGTGCGGGTGCCCGACCGCCCTCTTGTGCAAGACAAGAAGCAGTGGGCAAGACCGCGGCCAGCAACGAGGCGAGCAGCGTGGTTCGTCTGTACACCCTACCTGTGTCCATTCGTGACTCCTCCCCGGGTCTGGATGGCTGACCCGGAGCCGTGACTATCCGCACAACCGGGGGGTACTGTCCGGACTTGGACTTCTCCCAGCGCCGACCACGATCATTAGCCGAGCTGATACTGCCCAAAGCCGACTCGCTTGATGTTCTTCAGAGTCGGCAGCGTGTTGCTAACGGCTTTGGTGAGATCTTTTGCCTTGGTCTTGAACCCGGCCTTCACCACGCGTGTGCCAATGTCGTTGGGACTCAGAGGCCTTGAGACCTGACCGAGAACGCGGACAATAAAGTCCTTCAGTGAGCCCTTTCGCGGTGCCTGTCCCGGTGGACGGCCTCTTCGCGCGCCGGATCCCTTGGGTCGCCCCAGTTTGGCTCCGCCCTTGGACTTCCTACGGCCCGTCATCGCCGGTGAGCCGCCGCCCAAGGTCTGCATTGCGTTAGCCACGGCCTCGATCTGTGCGTCGAGGGACATGCGTTGATCCGAAAGAGCGCTGTGGTACGCACTCATCTCACTGATCAACCTCTGGGCGCCGTCGAGGGAAGTGCCGCCGATCGCCGTCACGGCGCGCCGGGTTGATCCCTTGGGACGTCCGAGACGCTTGCCCGATGCCGTCTTCTTTGCACCCCGGGCCCCATGAATCGTATTCATGTGCCTGGCCAGGTGAGCCGGCATGGCAAACTTCCGAGAGCACCTCTTACACGTTAGTTTCTTCATCATTGTTGAATCTCCCAAGAATGAAACATGAAACGCGTGGGTAACCTATGGGATTGCCCCCACGACTGCAAGCGGTATTTCCATGAATTTAGGTGCCGTGATGTCGTTGCAAGCGGCCGTGTCCGTGTCGAACCCAAGACATGGCCTTCGGCGGTAACTGAGGCCAAGCCTTGCGATTCGGCCCGGCTGGTGGAGACCGCGACCCTACGACCCGGCTGCGGTGCCATCCACGCTCCCCACGGCGGGGCTGCCACAAGCTTAATTACACTCACAATTTAGATTGGTAGCGCTCGTTCGTGATCTGTTCCGCAAGAACCGAAGGTACACGGTATGGACCGAGCGCCCCGGCGCCGGCGTTCCAACGTCTCCCGGAATCTTGTGGTACCGCCCTCTTGAGCGTGTTCCCATGGGCTGGGAGCCGGCGCCACACCCCTGGGCTTTGAGCCGCGCGAGACGGACACATGACTTGAGCGCGGAACCACCATCGACCATCCAGAGGCGCATCGGGCTGGATCAAGATACCTTGTGAGTTGTTCGCCGGCCCCTCCTGCTGAGTGACTGTGGCGCCGACCTCTCGTAGAGAATCCTGTTCCCTGAAGCCCCTTCTGAGCGTAGAAGTATCACAAATGTGCCTGGACGGACATACCAAGCCGCCGCACCCGACCGACGAAGGCCGGGCATGGTTGTTGAGGTTTCGGGCGACGGCCGAGACCCAACAGAAGCGACGAACGTCCCTTGAGGCGAGGTGGTCCGGGGCACGCCTCGGAAGCTTCCTTGCGGCTCTCATCCTCTGGTACCCGCTGGAACTGGGGCTTGAGCAGGCGGTCGGCTTTTCGCTCCTGTTCTTGGGAATGTTCGCCTTCTCTGTGAGCCACCATCGGATCGCCCGCTCCGGACGTATGCACTCTGACCGGCTCTTGCTGATCCTCGACGAGTCCCTTCGGCGCTGTGGCGGGCGCGTGACGCTCATCCGCGACCACCGCCGTCCGCCGGACCCCGAAGACCCGCTCCGAAATCAGGAATCCTTGGTCGATGACGGACCGACCTGGCAACTGTCGGAGCAGGAATGCGGCGATCTCGATCTCTATTCCCCTCCCGTCGGTCTGTTCGGCCTGCTCAACCGGACATCGACCGTGCTCGGCGCCCGGCGCCTTCGAGACATGATGGAGCGTCTCTGCCTTTCCTCGTCGTACGTCGAGGCGCGACAGGCGGCGGTCCGCGCGCTGGAGACTCGCTCGGCCGAGCGATTGACGAGCATGGCCGAGGCGGGGGCACTCCGCGGGCTGGACGCGTCACTCGAGCGGCTGGTGACCGCCATTCAGGGTGCCGAGCCTCTGTCCGACTCCAAAGCGATGGCGCTGCTCCGACCATGGTCGATCCTGTCCGGTTGCGCCACGATGGTTGCCCTCGTGGAGATGGGGATGGGTCGCGTCGGCTGGGGGTACCTGGCCGTCGCCATGCTGCTGGTCAACGGCGGCATTTACGCGAAGCTACGGCGAACCCTCAACAACAAACTCGCGCCGTGGAAGGGAGTCGTGCCCGCCGCTCAAGGGTACCTGCTGGCCGCTCGGCGAGCGGGGATCGACCTTCCCGAGGACGGAATCCTCGGTCAACTGCGCGCGCCTCTTTCGGAGGTGACGGCCGCCACCGCGTTGCCGGCGCTGTGTAACCGAGCGACGTGGGCCGAGAGCGGCGGGATGATGCACGAACTCTGCAACGTTCTCTTTCTGTTCGATCTGCATGTGACGGCGGCGATTCTCAAGCCCGTCCTGCGGCATCGCGAACTGATGCTTTCCGGTCTGTCCGCGCTGGCCGACCTCGAGGCACTGATGAGTCTCGCCTGCTTTGCGTTCGAATCCGCCGGTGATCGCCTGGTGTGTTACCCGGCGATGTCGGCTGATGTGGGCATCACCATGACCAACGGTCGCCACCCGCTCGTTCCACCGCGGCGATGCGTCCCAAACAGCATCGAACTCGACGGCAACGCGCGCATGTGGGTGGTGACCGGACCGAACATGGGCGGCAAGAGCACATTCCTGCGCATGTGCGGTCTCAACTGCCTGCTGGCGCAGATGGGGACGGCTGTGCTCGCCGACCGCATGTCACTCTCACCCGTTCGTATCATGTCCGACCTCCAGGTCCGCGACGACCTGGCCGATGAGGAGAGCTATTTTCTCGCCGAGGTGCGCCAGTTGGGACGCATGGTGTCCGACGGCGATGCCGAGCACCCGATGCTTGGTTTGATGGACGAGCCGTTTCGCGGAACGAACTCGGCCGAACAGGTCGCCGCCAGTCTGGCGGTGGTAGAACATCTGTTGGCGGGAACCGGCCTGTTTATCGTGGCGACGCATGAGCTGCGCTTGTCGCGGTTCGCCGATCGGCACGAAGGGGTGACCAACCGGCACTTCCACGAGCGATTGGAGAAGCAAGGCATGGTCTTCGACTACCGCCTTCGATCAGGACCCGCGCGCCAGCGCAACGCCCTGTTGGTGCTCGAGCGCGAAGGCTATCCGCCTGCGTTACTGTTACGCGCGCGGCACTGGCTCGCGAGCGAAGGCGAAAGCCCATCGGCGCAGACCGCGCCGTGAGAGGGGGTACGGCCAACCGAACCGCGACCGTAAGGGAGCGTTTCGTTGGGCAAATCGGAAGGTTTCCTCACGGTCGCGACTCGGTTTGTCATAACCTTGCACATACACTTTCTCAGTGCTTCGGCAAGCTATCGACGAGCTGGTCGATCTCTCGTTCGCTCGTGTAGCAATGCGGGCTGGCGCGGAGGCGGCCGCTGCGTACGGCAATGACGATCCGGTGCTCGCCCTCGAGGTGGCGCTGAACCTGATCGTGGTCGTGAACATCGGAGAAGAACGCGACGATGCCGCTGGCCTCCGTCGCGTCGCGCGAGCTGACGATGCGATAACCCTTGTTGCGCAGGCCTTCGGTGAGACGGTCGGTGAGGGACAAGAGGCGCGCCGACGTGTTCTCGATGCCGATCTCCTGGAGTAGCTCGACCGCCGCGCCCAGCGCGAAGATCCCGGGCAGGTTGTAGCTGCCCGTGTCATACCGTCGGGCGGAGTCGGCGAACTCGAACTGATACTTCCCGTAGCTGAACGGGTTCTTCATCGACATCCAGCCGATGTTGGTCGGTCGCAGGTGGCCTTGCAGCTCCTTGCGGACGTAGAACACGCCGGTGCCTTCCGGGGCACAGAGCCACTTGTGACCGTCGGCGGCGAGAAAGTCGATCTTCATGGCCTTCACATCGATGGGAAACACCCCGAGCGATTGGATCGCATCGACGCAAAGAAGCACGCCCTTGCTCTGGCAATACTCGCCAAGCGTGGTCAGGTCGATGCGGTAGCCACTGGCGTATTGTACGGAGGAGATGGCCACCACCCGCGTGCGGTTGTCGATGACTTCGAACACGCGCTCGAGGGGAATACGCCCGTCTTCTTCCAGTACCGTGCGAACTTCCACGCCGCGGTCGCGAAGCGATAGCCACGGATACATGTTGGCGGGAAACTCGACATTGCTGGTGACGACGTTGTCCCCGGATTGCCAACTCAGGCCGTTGGCGACCAGGCTGATCCCTTCGCTGGTACACTTGGTGAACGTGACCTCGTCCGGGTTGGCGTTGATGAGTCCGCTGAGCAGCCCGCGGACGCGATCGGCGTGTTTGTAGAAGCCGCCGTGAATGTACGCGTTTTCCTCAGCGTGCGTGAGGTAGTGACGGACCGCGTCGGCCGCGCGACGGCACAGGGGCGCTACGGCCGCGTGGTTCTGGAAGTTGTAGTTCCGCGTGATCGGAAACTCGTCTCGTAAGGCTTCCCAGTCCATCACCAAGTCCATCGAAGAGGCGGTCACACCCGAGGCGACACCCCCACCCGCCGGAACGCTCCGTGGCCGGAGGCATGGGTCCGGGACCGTCCTTTCTCCACAAACTACAGTATACGATGTGGGCCGCACGGCGCGACCGCGTTCGGAGCGCCGCGCGGAACCCGCGACCAACGTCCGCTAAGAATCTTAGCGACCCTGTGGTCCTTTTTCCAGCGGACGGGCGCGTTGTTGGGCAGCGGGGGTGCGGGACGGACTCGGCGACCTTCAACAACGTGGGGCAGGTCGTTGTTCCGCGTAAGCGGAACGTTGACCTGTCATGGGGCGAGGCAGGTGGACCCCCCGGCATGGCCGGGTGAACCACCTGCCCTACTTGTTTGGTCTTCGGATTCGCCTCCCCCACGGCTAAAGCCATGGGCCACCCAACGCGCAAGTCTACGCGTGAGGCTGCGCTATCGGGGTGTCCGGCCCCATTCAGTCAGCATCTGTTGTACGAGTTCCATGGGGAAGCCGACGACGTTGGTAAAGCTCCCGTCGATCCGCTCGATGAACGCATCGCCGCGGTCCTGGATGCCGTACGCACCGGCCTTGCCCGCCCAGGCGCCCGTGTCGAGATAGGCTTCCAGCTCGGCTTCCAACAAGCTCCGCATGGCGACGGTGGTCACGTCGTGTCGCACGAGCCGGCGCGGCGAGTCGGCGTCGAGCAGCGCCACCCCCGTGATGACTTGATGGCTTGTGCCCCCCAGGGCCGACAGGATCTTCCGGGCGTCGTCGCGATCGGCGGGTTTGCCGAAGATGCGGCCTTCATGGGCGACCACCGTGTCACCGGCCAGAACCCAGGCGTCGTCGATCAGCGCGGTGACGCTTCGCGCCTTGTATTCGGCCAGCGCTTCGGCGATCCGGGAGGGTGCCATGATCGTGGCGTCGAGAACGGGCTCGTCCATCGGTGGGGGGATGATCTCCACCTCAAAGCCGGCCTCTTCCATCAAGACGGCACGACGAGGGCTCGCGGAGGCCAGCACCAACCGACAAGTCGGCGAGCCGCGTTGGTTACTGTCGGTCGCCATGCGAAGGACGTTCCCTTGTGCGTGGGCGAGAAGTTCGTATCCGAGCCGCGCCCGTCAGCAAGCGGTCTGGCGAAGTGATCGGATATGCTTGACTTTCCGCTCCGTTACGGCTGCGGTTCGGTACGGCCCGACCCATCAGAGAGTGGCGACGCGAGTGCATCGCCGCGCCTGAATCCGCGGGCGTGCCACTGCTCTTAGGCAGTGAGTGGGTTCCACGAAAGCCGCGATCGGCACTGCGTAAAAGCAGTGGCACACAAGACGGTGTGGATCTGAACCCGCAACGTGAGGTGTGACCATACACTATGTCGTCTCCGATGCGGCGCCGGAACCGGACCGGCATTTCGTATTGGCCACATCCTGGCAGCTCTTCATCACGCGCAGGACGTTCTCGCCGAGCATGCTTTGAAGGTCCGCCTCCTGGTATCCGCGTCGAAGCAGTTCGGCCGTCAGGTAGGGCAGCTTGGAGCAGTCCTCCATGCCGTCCGGCAGGGCGGGCACACCGTCGAAGTCCGTGCCGATCCCCACGTGGTCTGGTCCCACGAGCGACAGCGCGTGGTCGAAATGATCCGCCAGGACGCTCAGCGGGGTCACATGGTCGCACAAGGGCGGTTGGGGGCGGCAATGGTTGGCCATCCACCGCTTGACCACGTCGAGCGGAAGGTTCGGGTAGTCCGGATCGATGAAGGCGGCCGCAAAGTTGATTTGGACGACTCCGCCCGTGTCGGCGATGGCGCGAATCATGTCGTCGGTCAGGTTTCGCCGATGCGGGCAGAGGGCGCGGCAGGAGGAATGGGTTGCGACAATGGGAGCCGCCGATACCGCAAGAACGTCGCCAACGGTGTCGTCACTGGCATGCGAGACATCCACCATCATGCCCAGGCGGTTGAGTTCTTCCACGACCTCTCGCCCGAACGCGGTCAGCCCACCGTGACGCGGGTCGAGCGATTGATGCACGCCGGACGAGTCCGCCCAGTTCGTGTGGAACGAATGCGTAAGCGTCAGATACGTGGCACCACGAGCGTGGAACTCCCTTAGCGTGTCGAGAGAGTCTTCGATCAGATAGCCGCCCTCGATGGCGATCAGGATGGCGACGCGGCCGCCCGCCCGCGCCTCGCGCACGTCGTCGGCCGATCGTGCCGGCGCGACCTCGCCGCTGAAGCGCTCCACGGTTTGCTCGATCTCATGGATGCGTGCCCTTGCCGCGGCCACCCCCTCGCCCGGCGGAAGCGGCCCCGGCGCCCAAACGGCGAAAAAAACCGCGTCCACGCCGCCCTCGCGCAGGCGAGGCAGATCAACATGTCCCGACGGATGGCGCTCGCCCAGGCTCCAGGCGGGATCCTGCAGTTTCAGTGTTGTGTCGCAGTGCGTGTCGATCACAAGGGCCTTCTCGTGAAGCCGCCTTGCCCTTTCCAGGTAGTCATCGTTCGCTGGATTCATGGGGCGGAGTATACCAAATTGCGATGGGCCGTATCGATACTGAAAACCCACGTCGCCGGTGCCCCGTGCCCGCTTCTCTGCACTGGGCGGTCGGCCTTATGGGACGTGATCGAACGTGACCCCAAGCCTGCCGATCGCGGTTTCGGCGACCGATAAATGGCAAAGGTTGCCTGTTGTTTTGCTCGATAGGAAGGGCTGGAAACTATAGAGCCATAGGATTCGGCCCGACGATCGTCGTCCGGCCTGGCGCGTTTCGTTCACGGGTCACCGCCAAGGAGTTCCAGCAATGTCTACGTGTCGCCGTCTTTCGCTCGTACTGATTCTTGTGTTCATGACGGCCGCCTGCAACAGCGACCAGCTTCAATCCATGTCCGCCATCCAGATGTCGCGGATGGACAAGACGCAGGCCGATCACGGCCGCCACTTCAGCCAGATGGTCGATAATGCGATTCTGAGCGACCCCTCTGTGGCGGACCTCCACTTCATCGCCCACTCGGAGGAGATCAGCGGGGTTGGCGAGTTGCGGTTGGCTCGTCTGGCACCGGTCCTGAACACCTATGGCGGAACGGTCAACTACGCGACCGTGCTCGCAGACGCCGCCCTCGTCGCCAAGCGACTGGACCGTGTGCGCGAGTACCTGACGCTTGCCGGTTGCAACATGGAACGTGTCGAGGTTGTCGTCGGGCGCCCCCGCGGGCGTGGCATGCTCGCCGACGAGGCCGTCCGACAATACAGAGAGGGGACCACGGCGGTCGGCGGCGCTTCGTCTGACCCCACCGCTTTGTCGCAGGGGCTTCCCGGGCCGGGCTAGGGGTTCTGACGCGGGCTACGTTCCCGCCCAGCGGGGCGCTGCGCGCGGAGCACTCGTCTGCCCCGACGGATTCGCCCGGTCGATGAGCACGCAGCTTGGTTCACAGGAACATACAAGAGTTCTGATACATCAAACCAGGAAGGACCCAGGTGATGCCGATGATGCGACGGAACGGAAAACTCACGGCCTTCATCCTGGCGACGGTTTGCGTCGCCGGTTGTGCCAACTCCAAGGAAGGCTTGTCGAAGAAAGCTTCGTTCCAGGCGAGGCGTTCTGAACCTCGCATCGATCCGCGTAGGGTCAAAGACGTCAAGACACCCAAGATCCGCCCGGAAACGCATCTGGCGGCCGGGCGCCTGTTTGAGCGGGTCGGGCAGTGGACCAAGGCGCTCGGGCAGTACCGCAAGGCCGTCGCGGTTAACGGCCGCAACGTCACCGCCTATCACCGGCTAGGGCTGCTGGCGAGCCGGGCAGGGAATCATGACGAGGCGATCAAGGCGTTCCGCCGTGCCGTGGCGCTCGGACCCAACGACGCCATCCTGCGCAACAACCTGGGGTTCGAGCTCCTCTCCGTGAATCGCTTTGATGAGGCTGAGGGTGAGCTGACCCGGGCCGTCAAGCTTGATCCGACCTTCGCCCGGGCACAGGTCAACCTCGGCATCCTCCAGTGCAAGCTCGGGCGGTTTGATGACGGATTGGCCAGCTTCCTGACGGTTCTTCCCGAAGCCGACGCCTTCTACAATCTTGGCCTGATGTACCGCGGGCAGAGACGATACCTCGAGGCTTCCCGGGCGTTTCGGCAGGTGCTTGTCATGGAACCGGGCTTCACTGCCGCGGTGACGCAGATCGAGAAGATGATGGAGCACATGTCGCCGGCGAGTTCACCCAGGCCGGCGCCGAAGTTCGCCGCTGGGGTGATCCCCAAGCCGCCGCGTACGATCGCAACGGCTCCCAGGAGTGCGCAACCGGACGTGCGCAAACGCGACGTCAATCCCGCGATACCGGTCAGCCCCACCGTTCACGGCGGTGACGATTCCAAGCCGTGGGCGAGCACGTTTGCGTTGCTCGACAAGGTGCTGGGCTCGAACGAGACGGTGGACGCCTTCCCGACGACGGATGTGCCGCCGGCCCGGTTGGAAGGCTATCCCCTGGAGGATAGGACCGCACTGGAGGAGATCGCGGACAATGAACGCGACTGCCTGCAGGAAGAGGCGGATCTTCGGGCGGAAATGAACGAGAATGAGCTCGATGCGACGGCCGCGATGGCATGGGCCGACGACGCGGAGGCCGTCGCCTGCGAGGCGATCGAGGCTTGCGAGGCGGACGACCTGCTGTTGGTTTCCATGAACACGGACGATTTCGCCATCCCGGCTTCCTTCGTCGATGACACGCCGGTGTCGTGGCTGAGCGACGCGCATGACCAGCCCCGCCAGGTATCGCGAGACGACGAACTCCGGCGACTTCTTCCCGACGACGCGCCCGGCGCGGTCGGTAGGGTCTCTCCTGAAACAAACGTGAGCTTCGCCGACTCGGTGTGGGACGATGACGCACGGGTCGGTCCCCAGACGTCGCCGGCGACCTATGCGGTCCCTGCCGAGGCAAGCCTCATCGCTGAGGACCGGACCGAGTGGGACATTGTGCCCGTTCGCGTCGCGGAGGAGAAGGTCAGCTCGGTTGATTCGCTCGCGCTGCTCCGGACCCTTGCGGAAGAGCTGGCGATCGTTCGCAACGACATCGAGTGCGTCGATCAGAACGCGCAGCTCGCGTCGGCGATCGCGCGACAGTCGATGATGCCCGCGGCCGACCGTTATCCTGGTCCCCAGGCCGGTGTGCCCGTTCCAGCGAACAGTCTCGTTGGTCCACCGGCCGCGCTGGCGATACCGGCGAGTTATCGACCGGCGTCTTCACCGGCCGCGCTTCTGGCGTCTCAGCCGCGCAAGACCGGATCGCCGCGAGACAAGGCCCGAACCGGGGCGAAGCAACGCGGTCGGAAAGTGAACAAGAAGCGAAATCCTCGCACGAAGACCAGCCAAGCGACTCCAACGGGGGACGAGAGCCGGCCCGCGGATCTACGAGGATTCTTCGGTCACGAGCCCAACCCACCACCGAACTAGACGACCGGACCGGGGCCAAGAACCCGGTCCTACCACCCGTTCAACCCATCGGGCACGTCGGTCCTCCCCGGCGTGCCTCTTTCTTTTCGACAGGTCACTGAGCCGGGGTTCGTCGTCTGACGCTCGCATGCCCTCGGGTCAGTCGCCGGGCGCCAGGCGACGCATCACCGTCCGCATCGTTTCTCCGATCGGTTCACGAATCACCAGGTCCGCGAGTCCATCGAGCGGCGTCTCCGTCTTGTTGAGAATCACCAGGGTTGCGCCGCGTTCCTTGGCCAGTGCGGGCAACGAGGCCGCAGGCTCGACCACCAGAGACGACCCGATGGCCAGAAAGACATCGGAGTGAATCGAAACCTCGGTCGCTTCGCGCATCGCATCGATCGGCATCGCTTGTCCGAAAGAGATGGTTTTGGATTTCAGCGGCGCGCCGCAGGCGTCGCAGTCGGGGGCCGGGTCACCGGCTTTGACGCGAGCAATTACATCCTCTGGCGGCCACTCCTTTCCGCAATCGACGCAGGCGACAATCCGGGCCGTTCCGTGTAGCTCGATGATGCGGTCGCTTCCGGCGAGTTGGTGCAGCCCGTCGATGTTCTGGGTCACCACCGCGACGATCTTTGAAAGAGCTTCCAACCGTGCGATGGCGTAGTGGCCTTCGTTGGGCTGCGCGTGCAAGAGCTCATGGAAGAGTTCGACACGCATGGACCAGTATCGTGCGCGCGCCTCGCGCGATGCCAGGAACTCGTCGTACAGGACGGGCTGGTTCCGCGACCATATCCCGCCCGGGCTGCGAAAATCGGACAGCCCGCTTTCGGTGCTGATGCCGGCACCGGTAAACGCGACGCCGCGTGAGGCCGTTTGCAAGATGTCGGCTAGGTCGTCGTGCATGGGCACTGAGCCATCGGACCGGGTCGAGAAGACCGCCTGCACCCGCCGTCAGGCGGGTGACGGCTCGGCCAGCTCGTGCTTGCGGCCGCGCTCGAATCCCAACTACTCGAATACAACATACCGATGCGCCGGCCGGGCGAAGCCGGCGAACTCCTGATCTACAAAGCCGTAGCTTCCGTCATCCCAGGTGTCGCCGACGTGATAGAGATGCATTTTCTTGCGAACCGCTTCCGGCAACGTGCGCAACTCCGAGAGCAACGCATGGACCGGATCGGCGCAATCCTCGAGCTGTGCTTCGTGGAAGATGATCCGCGCGCCGGCCATCATCTCACCCATCGCTTCGGAATCGAACCGCGTGTCGCCCGAGAAGACGGCCTGCTCACCGCGCGCGAGATCGCTGATGACCAGGCCGTAACTGGGCCAGTCATACTTTTGGGTGACGCGGACGTGGTCGGTGGGGAAGATGCCCAGCTCGTAGCACTCTTTCGGCCCGAAGCCTTGGGAGCCTAGCGGGCTGATCGCCGTGACCTCGAAATAGTCCTCAAGCGCCGCCAGCCGGCCGCTCATTGCGCCCAACCCGCCCTTGAGTGAATGTTCCCACAGACTCCCCAACACCTCGGCTGAACCGAGGAGTTGCGGCTTCTCGCTACGGGTGTATACGTGTGTCCTCATGGCCGCCAGTTCCTCGAGCCCGCCGACATGATCGCCATGGGTGTGCGTGATGAAGATGCGCCGGATCGCGGGATAGTTGATCGCCCCGTCGCGATTCAGGTAGGCGAAGCCGGGCTTGTCCTTCAACGCGTGAAGGGCGAGCGGACCGGTCGCGCCGAAGTCGATCAGCACGACGTCGCTGGGGGAGGCATCCCGCTCCGGGCTCGTGGTCCAGGTCTCAAGAAGCGCGTTGGACTGGTAGTTACGCTTGGCAAACGCAGCGCCGACGCCAAGAAACGTAAGGGTGAGCACGAAAGCCTCCCGTGTGGCGGCGTCGGTTCGCCCCGGTCGGTTTCCTCCGACCCGCGAAGGTCCATCGACGCGCCTGCGGTCGCTACTAGCATAGCCTGGATCAGACGCGAAGCACAGACAAACGCCCGAACCGCCATGAAGGAGCCTCATTGAACACGCTCCACGACAGCGCCATGGGACCGACCCGGCGCGAAAGGGAACCTGACGATGGCCTATGACTTGAAGAATCGGGTCGTTTTCATCACCGGGGCATCGAGCGGCATCGGCCGAGCGTGCGCGATCGAGTACCACCGCGCCGGTGCGCGCGTGGTGGCCGCTGCTCGGTCTTTTCAAAAGCTTACCGCTCTCGCTGACGAAGTGGGAGGCGACCGCATCCTGCCGGTCGCGATGGACGTCACCGACGCGAACCAGCGTGCGTCGGCGCTTCAGACGGCCTGCGAGCGGTTCGGCGCGGTCGATGTGTTGGTTAACAACGCCGGTTGGGCGAGCTTTACGACCCTGCTGGCCATGCCGTCGCAACATCTGGATCGCATGATCGCGTTGAACTTCTTGGCGCCCATCGCCATGACGCAGGCGGTGCTACCGGCCATGCTCGCGCGCGGCAGCGGGCAGATCGTCAACATCTCGTCAGTCGTCGCGGCCCAAGCGATTCCCCGGATGACGGTCTACAGTGCCACGAAGTCCGCACTCAGTGCGCTCAGCAGCGGGCTGCGGATGGAGCTTGCCGGAACCGGTATCGACGTGCTCGTCGTCGCGCCGGGCTCGACCGCCACCGCTTTCTTCGAGGTGGCCGCCACCGTCGATGCCAAGGCGACGCGCCTCGCGAACGCGCAGTACTCGCCCGAGCGCGTGGCCCGCGCGGTGGTCGCCTCGTCGCGTCGATGCCGAAAAGAGGTGACGCTGACCGCGGAAGGGAAGGCGATCACGGTCATCCGCCGTGTCTCGCATCGGCTGGCCGATGCCATCATGGTCCGCATCGCCCGGCGAGCCATGCCGGCGATCGAAGCGTAGAGTTGTTCGCGAACGCACGGCGACGTACAATCGTTCCACCGCAGAAGAAGTGGACACGCGATAGAACACTCACAGCCCGATCCCAATGAAACCACGGACCGTCTTCCTCGAAACCATGGGTTGCCAAATGAACGTGCTCGATAGCGAGCTCGTGTTCGGGCAGCTTCGCGCGTTGGGCTACGAGCCGATCGAGGAGATGACCGAGGCCGACGTCGTTCTTTTCAACACGTGCAGCGTTCGCGATCACGCCGAGCAGAAGGTTCTCTCCAGGCTAGGCGAATTGCGCAAGCCGAAAGAGAGCCGGCCCGACATGGTCGTGGGCGTGATCGGCTGCATGGCCGAGCGCGATCCGAACGGAATCTTCGCCAAAATGCCGCACGTCGATCTGGTGTGCGGCCCGGGCGAACTCAACAAGATTCCCGCGCTGATCGACGAAGCAAGAGAAAACCGCACGCATGCCGTCGCCCTGTCGCAATCCAAGTCGCGCAAGAGTACGCCGCTGGAGCGAGCGTTGGAATACGACTCCGTCGAGGCGCTCGATCTATCGCGCGAGCCCCCCACGGGTCAGCGCGTCCTGCAATCGTACATCCGCGTGCAGCGCGGGTGCGACAAGTTCTGCACTTTCTGCGTCGTCCCATTCACTCGCGGCCCGGAGCGCAGCCGCCCGCCCCAGCAAATCGTTGACGAGGCCAAGATGCTCGCGGAACACGGGGCGAGGGAGGTTACGCTGCTGGGTCAGACGGTCAACAGCTACGTGAACTCGCAAGACGGGCGACCCGTGCGTTTCGCCGAACTACTGGCGGCGGTGGCCGCGGTCGCCGGCATCGAGCGCGTCCGCTTCGTGACCAGTTATCCCGGCGACTTCACGGACGACATCTTCGAGGTGATGCGCGACGTGCCGGAGGTGTGCGAGTATCTTCACCTGCCGGTCCAAAGCGGCAGCGACGCCGTGCTTCAGCGCATGCGGCGTCAATACTCCGTGACCGGCTATCTCGACCTGATCGATCGCGGCCGGGCGTTGGTCCCCGGCCTGTCCATCGCCAGCGACTTTATCGTTGGCTTCTGCGGCGAGACCGAGGCCGATCACGAGGCGTCGTTGCATCTGATCGAGCGCTGCCGCTTCAGCAAGGTCTTCGTCTTCAAGTATTCCAACCGCCCCGGCACGGTGGCCGACAAGCGAGCGGCTGACGACATCCCCGACGAAATCAAGCGCCGCCGAAACCACGAGATGCTCGCGCTCCAGCAGCAACTCTCGCTGGTTGACAACCAGGCGCGGATCGGCGACATCGTACAGGTGTTGGTCGAGGGCTACAGCAAGGCGGCCATCAAAGCCCAGGAGGCGGAGCAGACCCGCGGCGAGGAAATCGGCTGGCGTCGATCGGACCAACTCGTCGGTCGGACGCCGGGTGATCGAATCGTGGTCTTTCCCGGGCAACCTCAGCACATCGCCCGGTTCGCCGATATCCAGATCACGGGTGCGACGGCCCTGACGCTCCACGGCAGGGTGGTAGAAAAGAACCGCGCGGACGATCGGGCCGTGCGAACTTCGGTCCGCTCCCTTCCGGTGGTCGATCCGGGCTAGTGCTTGGACACGCGCCATTCGACGGGTCGTTCGGAACCGAGCCGCAACCGTAAGGGAGCGGAAATGCCTCGAATGGTGAGTCCCCCACCGAGTAGAATCCGCAGATTCAAGGTTGACCGTACATTTGTCGCCCCATCGTTGGCAAGATGGCCTGCGCCCCCTTCTTTTCCCTGTCCCTAACCCCTTCACCGCCCGGCCGCGCCCTCCGCATGGCCTGATCAGAAGGATCGACCACGGATTCCCGACGGAGGAATCCTGGCGGAAGGCGACACCCGACTACGCCATTGTTAGTGGCGCTACCGCTTCGTGTCGCGCCCGTTCTCCGATTTCTTCGCCTGGTAGTGGAGAGACAGCCCGAGACGGGAGCATCGTTTTCATGGATGACTCCACCCGACGTCTCGGGCTGCTCTCTCTTTTTGTTCCACCAGCCGCTTCCGGCGCAGGCCTGCACGCCGAATGGCGGGATGCCGGACCCTCCCCGTCGCCCCGAGCCCAATTCCGGCCCACAACCTCCAGCCAACCGACGCCAACCCGATTCATGCCCCCTTCCGCGCCTGTGGAACCCGTGGTCTCTTCCCGCCGCGGCTTCCACTGAGCCTGGCTGCAGGATTCACAGGGCTCTCTATCTCGGGTAACGTATCGCCGTTGATCCGCCGTGCGGGGTCGAGAACGCAGGTGGCCGGAACCCACTTGGACGCATGACGGACCGCGAAGGCGTCTTCGCTAGCCCCAGCCTCCGTTGGCCGATGAGGAGTTCCACGACATGACGACCGACCTTGCCAAACGACGGTATTCCCACCCGACGCTCTTGCTGATCGCTCTAACCCTTGTCGCCCCCGGATGTGCGGTTCTCAACCGGGACGGTGGCGCGGACGCGCAGACCGGCAGCCCGCGCGGAAACCGGGAGGCACGTCGCCGGCAGAACGAACGCCGCGTCGCGCTGGTGCGCAAGCACTATGTCAAGCATGAGTACCAAATCCCCATGCGCGACGGCGTGCGGCTCTTCACCGCCGTCTACACGCCCAAGGACCGATCGCGGGACTACCCCTTCATGATGGCGCGGACGCCGTACAGCGTTCGCCCCTATGGCGAGAAGGAGTATAGAAGCTCCTTGGGCCCCAGCCGGCACTTCCAGGACGACGGGTTCATCTTCGTCTACCAGGACGTTCGCGGCTGTTACCTGTCCGAGGGCAAGTTCGTCAACATGACCCCGCACCTCGACGACAAGCCCAGCCGCGCCGACATCGATGAGAGCTCGGACACCTACGACACGCTGGAATGGCTCGTCGAGAACATTCCCAACAACAACGGCCGGGCGGGCATGTGGGGCATCTCGTACCCAGGTTTCTACGCAGCCGCCAGCATGATCGACGCGCACCCCGCGCTAAAGGCGTCGTCGCCACAGGCACCCATCGCCGACTGGTGGTACGACGACTTCCACCACCACGGGGCCTTCTTCCTGCCGCACGCCTTTGGGTTCCTCTCTTCGTTCGGTCAGCCCCGACCCGAGCCGACGACCGAGCGCAGCGGCCGCGGCTTCGAGTACGGCACGCCGGACGGCTATCAGTTCTACATGGACATGGGTCCGCTCAAAAACGCCAACGAACGGTACCTCAAGGGCGAGATCGACTTCTGGAACAAGACCATTGAGCATCCCAACTACGATTCGTTCTGGCAGTCGCGCAACATCATTCCGCACCTGCACAAGACGGCCCCCGCGGTCATGACGGTCGGCGGCTGGTACGACGCGGAAGACCTTTACGGGCCGCTGAACATCTACCGATCGGTCGAGGCCAGGAACCCCGATGTCTTCAACATCCTGGTCATGGGGCCCTGGGCGCACGGCGGGTGGTCGCGCGGCGATGGCGAGAACATGGGCCTGGTCCACTTCGGCTCCAAGACGTCCGAGTTCTACCGGGAGAACATTCAGTACCCGTTCTTCCGGCATTTCCTCAAGGACGAGGGCGAGATGACGCTGCCGGAGGCCTATGCCTTCGAGGTCGGTCCCAACCGATGGAGAACGTTCGACCACTGGCCGCCGAAAGCGATGGAGCCCAAGAGCCTCTACCTTCGGGCGGACGGAGGCCTTTCGTTTGACGCACCGGCAGAGACGGGACAGGCCTACGACGAGTACATCAGCGACCCGGCCAAGCCCGTTCCGTTCACCGAGGCCGTCGCCCGCGGCATGACGCGCGCGTACATGACCGACGATCAACGATTCGCCGGTCGCCGGCCTGACGTGTTGGTCTATCAGACCGAGATTCTCGACCAGGACGTTTCGCTCGTCGGCCCCATCCTGGCAGACCTCTGGGCGTCAACCTCCGGCACCGCGTCCGACTGGATCGTCAAGTTAATCGATGTCTTCCCGCCCGACACCGAAGACTACGAGGATACCCCCCGGCGTACGCGCATGGGCGGGTATCAAATGATGGTCCGAAGCGAGTCACTGCGAGGCCGGTTCCGTAACAGCCACGAGCACCCCGAGCCGTTCGTGTCCAATCAGCCGACGAAGGTGCCCGTGCCGCTCCAGGACGTGTTCCACACCTTCCAGAAGGGACACCGGATCATGGTGCAGATCCAAAGCACGTGGTTCCCGTTGATCGATCGCAACCCCCAGAGCTACGTGGATAACATCTACCTGGCGGACGAAGAGGATTTCATCAAGGCGACGCAACGCATCTACCGTTCGCGGGATATGCCGAGTCGTTTGCAGGTGGGCATCTTGCCGGCCGAGGGCGGGTAGCAAACCGCTGAACAAGGCGTGGCGCAGGCTTCCACCGCGCGTTTTCACCCGCTGGGACCCGGTGCCACACGAGAGGAAGCCCTAACGCATCGCAAAGATGCGAAATGTGGTTCACCCGCGATTTCCGGGAAAGGCGGCCCGAATCTTGAGGAAGAAGTAGTCCTCGTCACGGTAGCCATAGGCCATTCGCTTGATTACTTTGATTTTGTTGTTCATGCCCTCGAGCAGGCTGGTATGCAGAGGGTATTGGCAGTGGGACAGGACGCCGTCGATCTTGTTGCGTAGTTGTCGGGCGAGGCGTTTGAGTGGCTCGATTCGGCTGCGAATGGCCCGCGCGTACCATTCACGGAAGAAGTCCATGGCGTAGCGCGGATAGCTGTAGTCCCACAAGCTCTTCAGGTCGTCTTTCAGGACGTAGACCGTTGCCGGCCGGCGGTTGACGGCGAGAAGCTCCCGCAGCCGAACCCGATCCTTGCGCTTGAGGTTCGCGCTGTTTCGCAGCAGCAACCAGCGGGAACCCTTGATGACCTGCCGTTCCCGTCGGTTGGTTTGTCGTTTGGCTTCGGCGGTCCGCACCTTGTCAATCACCTCCCGGCCATACTTCGCCACGACATGGAAGAGATCGAACACGATGTCAGCCTGCGGGCACTGGGCCTTCACTTCAGCCTCGTACGCCGCATTCATGTCCATGGCCACAGCCTCGATACGGTGACGCCCTTCGGCACCGAGTTTCTCGAAAAACGGTCGGATGTCCTCCCGGCTGCGACCGCGACAGACCCATAGCGCTTCTTTGCGGTTCGGCTCCACAAAGATCGTCGTGTAGCGATGTCCGCGTTTGATCGCGAACTCATCCATGGCCAGGAACCGCAGGTCCATCAAATCCGGTTCACCCAACGTGGCTTCCAGCCAGGCCTTGTCGATACGCTTCACCGCGTCCCAGCTCAGGCCATGGAACTTCGCCACATGCTTGATCGATAGAACCTTGCACGGTTTCGCTACGCTCCGGGCCAGGCGCCCCGTGACACGAGCGTGCTTCGCCAGCCACGGCAAGTGCTCGACCTTCGGACCACAAACGGGACACGCCACGCGGAATCGTTGGATCAGCAGATGCGTTTCCGCGTCCAGGATGGGCAGGTCCCGGATCCAGCGTTCCTCCCAATCGTGATATCGCTCACAGGCCTGGCCGCAGCCCGAGCAGATCATCGGCACGTCCGATCGCCGAATCAGTTCGATCCAAACCTGCGGTGCCGCTCCCTCCACCTTCGATTCGTGCCGCTCAACAAAACCGATACGATACCCTTCGCATCCGCCCAACAGGGCGGTAATCTCGTCGCTTGGCAAGGCATCCTCCTATCCTGAAAGCCGTCAAACCTTCAAGATAGCCAAGGATGCCTTTGCCATCGATCCCATCCCGGAAATCGCGGATGAACCGGACATAATGCGTTGCCTCGAACTCGCATGAGTCTCTCCACCGCTGCACACCTGCCACCCTATCCAGAGTTTGTACTCTCCGCGGACATTTGGACATGAGAAACCGGATGCGTACAGTGCGTTGATCTGACGAACCGCGGTCAATGCGTTCGGATCAGTGACCTCAACCACCCGAGCGCCGCCCACGTCGCCTCCAGGTCCTCGCTGTTGTAGTCGAGGATCTCCTACATGATCGCTTTGCGGGCGGATTCGTCGTCGGTCTCGACGGCCTCGATGTAGCGGGCGATCGACCAGTCCCCGCCGTACTCTTCGAGGGTCCGCCGGTAGCCGGTTCGGCGCTCGACAACCTTCAGGCTGTAGCTGGGGTTCCGAATGACGCTTCGCCCATGGCACATTGAGTGCTCTTCTGTGAGGATTGAGCAGTGGTGAATGCGGAGGGGTTGACAAACGTAGCGGATTTGTTCGCTTGGCCGCCCATGCTTGGCCGAAATAGACTACCTCCTGCGAGCTTGCTGTTGCAGTTCCGCTAGGGTGGCAAGGGGTTGTTCCTGCAACTTGAGTTGTCCCGTCGTTGCCTCCCAGCGATACACGCTGGCCGCTGAAACGTCCAGCCGCCGGGCAAACTTGGCCACCGAAAGCCCAAGTTGTTTGCGCAGTCGAACCACCGACTTGCCCGTGGGTCGAATCTTCGGTGTAGCGCGGGCGGAATCTCCGGCTGGCGGTGGACCGTTGGTCGCAGTCCGGCTGCGTTTCTTGCGGACGGGAGCCTTTCGTTTCGCCCCCTGGGAGACCGTGGATTGGTCCTTGGCCGGTATGCGTTTTGGCCGCGCACGACGGGGCACGACCGCTCCCTCACGGTGGCGGCTCGCACTGGCGGTGCGTTTGTCAGCGTGCCGTCGTTTCTTCGGCTCAGTCCTCGGAGCAGGTTGCTCTTCGTTGGCGCCATCAAGGTCGATGCCGAAGATGTCGCCGAGCTGATCGTCGTCCAGACGATCGCCCGTTGCGACGACGCGAGGCACTGCCATCTCGGTGGAGATCAACTCCTGTGCATCGACATCGCGCAGCAGGAACAACAGTTCCGGTCGGCTGTCGAGCCGACTGCCGACGCCGTACAGAACGGCTGCGACGTGTTTGCACATCACCGCCCAATCGGGACAGCTGCAGGCGAGTTCGATCTCACGTGGCTGAGGGAACAGGCCGCGCGCATGGTCGGTCACGATGGCCATGACCTGGTCCGACAGCCTGCCCTGGAGCAGCTCCAGCATGGAACCGATCCGCCCGGAACACTTTTTCTTGACGAACTTCCAGATGGCCGGTTTCAGCTTCTTGATGCGGATGCTCGTGTTGTACAGTTCGGAGCCGCTAACGAGGGCTTCGATGCGCCCCGGTTGGATTGACAGGTGGCAGACCGAGCCGTTGCGAACATATGTTCGCCCCCGCGGCAGCCGGTTCTGGTAGTCGGAGAACGATTCCAGATGGTCGCACCACCCCTTGCCCCAGAAGCTCCGTGCGATCGTCCGCCCTTCGATCCGCACCGGCTGAATGTCCTTGCCCTTATTGCGGAGATTCCCCATTTCGCGCAAGGCGTTGGCGCGTCGCCGGGCTACCGGAACGTATGGACTCCATTCTCTCCAAACCATCACGCCCTCACTCCTTACATCATCGCACGCGTAACATCCAGGCGGACCAGCCGCATCAGTTCATCATCAGGCAATTCCGTCAGTTTGACCTCGCCATCGGTGGTGAGGATCTCGTCGGCCAACTGTCGCTTCTCTGCAATCAGCTCATCGATTCGTTCTTCAATCGTCCCTCTGGTTACGAACTTGTGCACCAGCACGTTGCGTTTCTGGCCGATGCGGAATGCCCGGTCGGTGGCCTGGTTCTCGACGGCCGGGTTCCACCAGCGGTCGAAGTGAATCACATGCGAAGCCGCGGTCAGATTCAGGCCCGTGCCGCCAGCCTTGAGCGACAGGATGAAGAACGGCGGTCCGCCCTCGTCCTGAAACTGCGCGACCACGAACTTGCGTTTCTTGACACTCGTTCCACCATGCAAAACCAGCCCCGCGCGACCGAACACCGCCGTCAGATGGTCCGCCAACGGGTCGATGATCTCCCGGAACTGCGTGAAGATCAACACCCTTTCCTGGCGCTGCGCCAGCTCTTCGCAAAGCTCTCCGAGACGGAGAAACTTGCCGCTGTCGGGCGGACTGTAGCCGCCGTCGCCGGAAAGCTGGCTGGGATGGTTGCAGATCTGCTTCAGCCGCATCAGAGTCCGGAGCACCAGACCGCGCCGCGCCATGCCGTCGGCTTGTTCCAAGGCCGATTGCATTTGCCGCACGGTCTGCTCGTAGAGCTTGACCTGTGCCTTCGTCAGATTGCAATACCGAGGCGTTTCGATCTTCTCCGGCAGGTCTGCGATGACGGAACGGTCCGTTTTCATGCGGCGCAGAATGTACGGTCCGACCAATTGACGCAATGGCGCGAACCGGTCATGTTCCCGCGCTTGCAGACTCTTGACGAACGATTTGAACACACCTGCTGAACCGAGTAAGCCAGGGTTGAGAAAGTCGAACAGCGACCACAGATCGCCCAGGCAGTTCTCGACCGGTGTGCCGGTCAGGACGATCCGCGATTGGGTGGGCAGCTTCTTCACGGCCTTGGTCTGACGCGCTGATGGGTTCTTGATTGCCTGGGCCTCGTCCAGAATCACCAGTCGCCACTCCAACCGTGTCAACCAATCCTGGCGGGTCAGCATGGAATAGGTCGTGACGGCCAAGTCGGTTTCGCGAAGGCGCCGGGCGGGAGATTTGGCGATCTGCTCGAGCGCCTGGCGATCCGTCTCGGCCGGATGCAGAAACGTCAGCTTCAGCGACGGCGCAAAACGCTTCGCCTCGCTTCGCCAGTTGCCCAGAAGTGACGTCGGCACGATCAGAAGTGCCGGCCTGCGCTGCCGTATGGGTTTTCCGTCCCGATCACACAGCAAAAGCGCCAGCACCTGGATCGTCTTGCCCAGTCCCATGTCGTCGGCCAGGCATGCTCCCAACCCCAGTGTCGTCAGGAAACGCAGCCAGGCCAGACCGACGCGCTGATACGGCCGAAGTGTCCCCTCCAACCCATCACAAAGCTCGATCGCATCCAGCCGGCCCGGTTCGCGCAGGCCTTCGAGAATCTCTTGCATCCCTTCGCCGGCGGAGACGTGTACCCACGGGCGTTCCTCTTCCGCTCGATCCTCATGCTTCAGGTCTGCCGACGCGCCGGCCAACAGGCGCATCCCCTCGACAAATGAGATCTCCCCATTCGCCGCACGGCTTTCCAGGGCTTGCCAGTGGTCGATCGCTTCCAGCAGTTTCTCGCGATCCACCTCTACCCATTGACCCTTGAGTAGCACCAACCCATCCGGGCTGGCCAGCAGCGCAGCCAACTCCTCCGACGAAAGGGTTTCATCCCCCAGCGCCATGCTCACGTTGAAATCCAGCACCGCGCCCGCCCCGAGTGTGGTTTGGTTCTGCCGGCCGATCGTCACCGACACCTGCGGACGAGAGCGTTTCCTCCACCAATCCGGCAGCCGGACCGACAGACCGCTGTCCTCCAACTCCGGCGCAGTCCGCAGAAACGTATACGCTCGCTCCGCCGTCCACCCCATCGGCAGATAGATTTCGCCGGAATCAGCCAGTTCCTTCACCCATTCACAACGTTCCGCAGCCTGTTGCACCGGAGCAAGTAGCTTGATTAGCGCGGACCGGTTCTTTGCCCCGGCGTACTGCTCCAGCGCCTTTCGCAATGGCAAGTGCTTCAACCGTCCCCCGGCCCCGAACCCGGTGGCATAGGTCGCCAGGAACGCAAATGGACGGGCTTGGTCGCTCTTGTTCTCGGCGAGATGAAAGCAAACGCGACCCACCTGATGCCACTTCGGCGCCCGCGCCTGCTGAAAAGCCTTCAGACCGCCGGCTGACTCGATCGCCTCTGTTGCCCACTGGTTAAGCGCAGCGCAGATGTCCAGCAGAATCTGAGTGGTCAGATACTCCCCGCCCCGCATGGGCGGCGCCGTCAACACCCAAGTCGCGCACTCGGCCAGCGATGGTGGCTCGACCTCGACGCCATCCGCCGATTCGGGAATGTGACAAAGCGCGGTGAGATACCGCTCGGCCACGCCCTGCCAGTAACGCAAGGTAAGTGAATCGTCCGTAGCGATCTTCTCGGCCGCCAGCGTGAAGAGTCCTTCTCGCCAATCGACAGAAAACAGCTTCCCAAGCGACGCCAGTCGCGCAGGTTTGGCCTGGTCCTGGTCAGATTCCCAGCACAGATGCCCCGTCGGCGTGAGTCGGATTTCCGGCACAGCCCTTGCTTTCGCCCCGTCCAAGAGCCCGTGTTCGCTTTCAATGTACGACCTGCGATTCTACCGACCCCGAACCGTCCGGTACACTCATCCCTTGCCTATGATGCCGGAGGGGCAAGAGATTCAACCACCTCCGCCTGAAGACGGGGTGGTCGAGTTCGCTTCGGTTGCCATGTTGTTGGTGGCAGACTCACGGGGTTACCGGCGGTATCGGTAGGCCGCACTGCAGCACGCCCACACCCGTGCGTCCGGTGCGATCTTCACCAGGACCGTGTTGCGGCCTGCCTTGGCGTGGCCCTCAACGAAGGGCGCGTAAATCGAACCGAGTCCCGGCGGGCTGTCGAAATGAGGCATTCGATTATCTTCCTGCTCGGCGTTTGCGGTGCCAAGCGTAGCGCCGAACACACTTCAGCCATCCGCCCGATTGGCCACCACCATCGACTCCGAATTCCGGTCGGTTTTGACTCTGACTGGTGGGCGGGCGGGATGCGCCGGCACCGGCACCGAATCGCCGGCGGATCACGCTACGGCCAACTGGTTTGCGAACAATCGGCGTCCGATGGGCGGCCGCATCATAAGGTCCATCATCGGACGTTCGCCCGCCACCCGCAAGCCTACCTCCGGATCCAGGCTGCGCCGCACAGCGATCCTGGACCAGCGCAGGATGTCATTCTGCGCGACCTGGTACTGAACGATCTAAACATCGTTGGTAACCGTTCACGGCATTCGGCCCGTTGTTTCGCGCACACGGCAGGTGGCTGATCCGCAGTTCCTGGACGTTGTGACCCGTTTTCGCCGATCATGATGTGTAGGCAAACCCCCATGCGAAGGAGCGGCCGGTGGAACCGACCCGGGAGCAGGCGTATCGGCGACGGATCGCGGAATTGGGGGCTGAGGTGGCCACACTGAAAGCCGAGCTCACCCGGCTGGCGGAGTTGGTTGCCAAGCTTTCCAGGAATTCGTCGAACTCCTCCAAGCCGCCTTCGAGTGACATCGTCAAGCCACCGAAGCCGACATCTTCGAAGCCAGCGAATTCCAGGAAGAGGAAACGCAAGATCGGTGGCCAGCCGGGTCATACGCAGCACGAGCGTTCGCCCTTTTGCCGCGAAGAGATCGATGACGTGCGCAAGTACCGATTGAACTGCTGTCCGAACTGCGGTGCCGCGGTCATCACCCGTCCCAAAGAAACTCGAGTGGTTCAGCAGGTCGAACTCACCGAAAAGCCGGCCGAGATCGTCGAGCACCGCGCGGAGGGCAGTTGGTGTCGGCGGTGTAAGAAGGTGGTTTAGGCTCCGCTGCCGGCGACGGTTCAACAGGGTGGATTGCTGGGGCCGGAGTTGACGGCTCTGGTGGGTTACCTCAAGGGTGTCTGCCACGCCTCGTTCTCGACGATTCGCAAGTACTTTCGCGATGTACTCCAGACTCCCATTTCACGCGGGCAGTTGGCCGAGGTAATCGGGAAAGTCAGCGAGTCCTTGGGCCCGGCGTATGAAGAGCTTCGCACGCGTCCGCCTCAGGAACCGCGGCTCATCTGATTCGCGAAGTGAAGTTCCTGATCGGCCTGCCGCATGAGCGCACGCGAGGTTATGGAGAGCGCCCGCTCGATGCGCTGCGTCAATTGTTCCGCGTCATTCACCGCCGGGAAACCATGACTTCCAAGGGGTTTCAGCGGGCACTGGAAAAAGCCCGGACCGACGTGATGAACGCCGCCACCTGGGCGCCGCGGCGTTCGCCGGCCAAGAACCTGGCCAAGCGCTTTCGCCTCCACGGCAATGCCTATTTCCGCTTCATCACCACGTCGGGCGTCGAGCCGACCAACAACCTGGCTGAACAAGCCATACGCTTCGTGGTCATCGACCGCCGCATTACCCAGGGCACTCGAAGCGAGCGCGGACAGCGATGGTGCGAACGCATCTGGACCGCGATCGCAACTTGCACCCAACAAGGACGATCGGTATTCGAATACCTTCACGAAGCCGTCAGCGCCCACTTCAACGATCAGCCGATTCCATCACTTGTCCCCGCGGGACCGTGAACGGATACCTCTCTTGGTATGTCACTGACGTGATTCGCCGACGGTACGGCGTAAACTACTCCTGCGGTACCGTGGGGCGGCTACTGCGAAGTCTCGGCCTAAGCAGCGAGGAGCTTGTTGCGCTGGGACTCGTAGGCCATCGCTAGCACGCACCACCGGCTCTGTCGAGATCCACCGATTCTTGGTTTGTTTCGGCCTCTCGTTCGAGACGTGACATCGCGGCGTGGTAGGCGCTCTTTCGTACCTCGTAACCAATCCATCTTCGACCCAACCGCTGGGCCACGACCAATGTGGTGCCGCTTCCCGCGAAGGGGTCCAAGACGATATCCCCTTGTTTTGTAGTCAAACGAACAAAGAACGATGCGAGTTGGTCTGGGTGGGCCGAGTCGTGCAGTAGGCTCTGCGAGACATGGGCGCAGGTCAGGACGTTGCCGGGCAGAGCCGTGTCACCGTACTCGAAGTTCGTCGCGTCGATTCTGAATCCTCCGACGGACGTGCGGAAGCGTTTGCTTTGGCCGTTGGTCGGCTTCGCGGGTTGGCGCACGGCATCGGGATAGAAAACATGATTCTTGGACTGCGTGAAATGCAAGATGCGTTGGAAGGCGTCCTTGAGCCGTCCTGTGGCTCGCCGGGGCAGCGGGTTGGGCATCATCCAGATCAGTTCGTCGCAGAAGCGCCAGCCCGTATCCTTCATCTTAGCCACGAGTTCGTGGATGAACGTGTGCCGCTCGCCGTTGACGACGGGTTCCTTTATGACAAGAAACAAGCTGCCGTTCCGACTGAGCGTGCGCCGCATCTCGGCCGCCTTCGGCATGAACCATTCCACCCAATCATTCGCGCGAAGTCCGGCGCGGCAAGCACGCGGATACGGCGGGCTGGTGAAGATCAGGTTGACGGAGCGGTCGCGGACTGCACGCATGTTCTCGCACGTGCCGAGGTGCAGCGTGTCTAAGCTCCCGCGACGGCGTGCCGGCTTCGCGCTGCCACGAAGAGAACGCAACAGCATGTCGGGGTCGTAAACCCTATAGCCGTTTCCGTTTCGTTGGGGTTTGAGTTTCGCATCCCATCGACGGATCGTCTTAGTGGATACCGACAGCATCCGTGCAGCCTGCGACACCGTGACCATACTTGTCTCCACCATATGCCTGATCCTGTCCAATCAAAGTCCAAGGTTTTCGATACCGAGTTGTTGGACATATCGGCAACTTTGAATGGTGGCCTTGGCGTGAAAATCGGGCGACGCGATCCCGTTTTGAATTGCGGAAAGGCCGTTGAATCCGAAGCCGGTTTCTCGATCGCCGCACTCGTTCATCGGATCACTTCCCTGTTCAACACGGACTCTCGTCGGACGGATGTCCCCCGTGATTGGCTACACAAGCCGTCTCTCGGCTGTCACGCCGGACAGTTGTCCGACGGCGGAAGATCGTCGCGGCATATTGTCAACAAGACCAGACGATGACCGTATCGCCTGACGCCGCGACCTCGCAGGGGCGATATCGCTCAATCGGTGCGCTCGTCGATGGGTTCGGGATCGGAGGGATGTGAGGGGAACGCCCCTGCCGGGCTGACGCCGCTTTCAGCGACTTGGCGTGAGCGACGCGAGAGTTAGATTCCCGATCGACGGCGAGACTCCCCTGTTGAGTCTTGATAGCCATCTTGGTTGACTTGGCACGCCAAACGCTCGACAATGCCGATGCTTGGTTGATGGGCGTGACTTGGGCGTAATGGCCTGCCGATAAGGTGGTCCATGGTAAAGCGAAACAAGCCAAGTTGCAGGTCGTGCTCTAACGGGCGACAAGATAGGTAAGTATCCGCAGCGGATGTGGCGGAATTGGCAGACGCGCTGGCTTCAGGTGCCAGTGGGGGCAACC
>CBDUXT010000056.1:0-39645 GCA_965371245.1 uncultured bacterium
TACCCCTTCGCCGGCCCCGGCACAAGTGATCCGTGTGCGCCGTAGAACGCACGTAGGGCGGGCTATTGCCCGCCGTTCGACTCAAGAAGCCGGGCACCAGCCCGCCTTAATGCGCCTGAAAGTGACTGCGTCGTCGTGCGGCGCGGGTGCCCCATCCATCGGGCAGCGATGGTTGGGTGCCATGGGCAAGCGTCAGCTTGCCCGTGACCTCGGGTGTTACAACACGGGCAAACAAGTTTGCCCATGCCACCCTCCACAGCCAGCAAATGAGGTGCGACGCTGTACTAGAGCTCATCCCTGCCGGGTGCCGAGCGCGTCGTGCGGCCATCCTTATCGAAGTGGATGAGCTTCTTTCGAACCCGGTTTTCCCAATAGAGCCACGCGTTTGCGTCAGTCGATGGTGTTCGGTGTCTCGGCGGATACCCGCGCGCGATGAGGACGGCCTTCCTGCTCATACCCACGACGAGCTTCCCGCCCTTGATCGCGTCGATCTCGTCGTCCGTCAGCCCCTGTGTGAGTTGCTCAAGCGGCTCGTTGGTGACGAGCCGATCCCTGAATTGCTCAATGGACAGCCCGGGGTGGAACTTGGTCCTCAGGTAGATTGCGAACGCGCCACGGCCCGTGACCGTGGTCAGCGTGAGGTACGGCCTGTGGCTGCCCAAGCCGCCGATATCGACCGATGCCAGCTCCGTTCCGGCCGGCAACATCGCTCCCCGGCGGTAGTTGATGGCGAACATCTTCGTGGGCCGCTCGAACCACAGGTTGTAGGCCGTGTACAGCTTACCCGTCTCACCGGCCTTGGCCTTCACCGCGGTTTCCGGCTGACCGGCGGCGGTTGATTGAAGCGACAACGCCATAACCAGTAGTGCCAACGAAGTGACAGAAAGCCGAAGCCAATTCCTGGACATCTGAGTCATCCTTTCCTGTGTTCCTCGTGTTACAGGTCTCGCGAGCATTTGACAGCCGATCCTGTGACGGCGAGAGCCACCGTACGTGGCGCTCGCCCCGCAATCCATCTTGACCCCCGGCGTGTCGTTGTCAACGCCTCTTCGCGAGCGGGTGCTGATGCCGCCGGCACGCAACAGCCATGCCGGTCAGGCCGTCGTCGCGTACGCCGATCCAGCGCCTATGTGCCATGCCCAAGCGGAGCGCGGGCATGGACCTTCCGCGAAGGAATCATCACGCGATCGAGCATCCCCGTGCCTAAAGGGTGGTTCTCTGGCACGGCGAAATCGGGGCTTTTCCAAGAGATTGTCTCGCCACGGTGATACACAACGCGCGAGAATCCGGTAAAGTGAGCCGCCATGATCCGTCAGCCGCCGGCGTGCGGCCGACATGGTGGAGTGCGGGTCTTTCGAATGGTTAAGGATGCGCAACGATGGCTCAAGTAACGATCTGCAAATGCAGGACACGGCGATCACATCTTTGCGGTTTCCCTCATGCGGCGGTAATGCGCTTCGTGATGGGCGCGGTCGTTCCCGGCCTGCTGCTCGCCTCGGCGGGCTGCCGGAAGGATGAGCCGAGCTTCGAGGTGCTGTCGCTCGAGGGCCGAATCGAGAACATCGAGGTACGAGGCGACGGAACCGGGTCGGTGAGCGTCCTGTACTACAACGAGAAGCAAAAGCAGGACGTCATCGGTGTCGGGTTGGTCACGCCCGAGACCGAGATCATGATCAACGGAGCGCTGGCCAAGCTCAGCGACCTGCGGGCCGGCGACCGGGTGCGTGGTGAAGTCCGCGTCGAGGGCAAGGGCGCCGAGCGAAAACAGATCGCGATCAAGATCCGCATCGACCGCGCCGGGGCCGGTTAAGAGGCACCGCCGCCGTCACCGCGAGCTGTCGGCGTAGAACCTTTTCCACAGGCTGGTCGCAAACAGCGCATGAGCGGCTTCGTTCGGGTGTGCGTCCTGAGCGCTGACCACAAGCTCCGCCGTGCTTCGGCCCGCGATCGCCGGGAGCAGATCGAGCACCTCGACCCCGTTGGCCTCGAAGAAGCGGCGCAGGGCGGCGTGAAGGCGTCGGCCGTCGAAGCGCGTGCCGTTCGTGCGAATGAAGGGCAGCAGCGCCACGCGAATGGTCACGCCGCGGTCGCGGCAGAGGGTGACGATGTCGTGCAACTGTTGCCGGTGGAGTTGCCAGACCTCGGGCGTGGCGAACCCGTCGGCCAACCAGTCGTGGTATTGATGCACGCTGGGCACGCGCGGCAGCCAGACTCGCCGAAACAGATAGTCCACCAGGGATGAACTCGACGCGTTCACCAGCACCGGCATCGGCGGGGCGATGGGGTCGAACTCGGCCGACCTGGGCAACAACTTCTCGACGTCGTTGGGCACATGGCACAGAACGACCTCGTCGATCTCGTACCGATCAATCATCTCCCTGACGGCCGGGAGTTGGGCGCTGGTGTCCCAGCCGGCCTTGGCCACGTTCATCACCTCGACCGTTCCGGACGCGCGAGCCTCAAACATCGCCTGAATCCGGTCGGGGAAGCGGTCGGCCGACTTTTTTACACCCCAGCCGTACGTGAACGAGTCGCCGACGAAGGCGATGCGCCGCACGCCTTGCGGTTTTTCGAGTGCCCATTCCTTGTCACGATAGTCCAGCGAGTTGAGCCGGGTGTATGTCTCAAACCACCGCCGTGCCGGAAGCGATAGGCCGAAGGAATCGGTCTCGACGGCGAGAAAGCGGAAATACGTCTCCCCCATCAGCGCAACAAAGCCGAGCAGGCACGCAAGGACGAAGGCGTTGCCCACGACAAGCCGGACCCTGCGACCCAGCGTGTCCTTGGAGAGGCGAAAGAAGAACCAGGTATGAACGATGACCGAGCCGTATAGCAGCAGCCAAAAGGCGTAGTCCGCCGGATATCCGTAGGAGCCGCCGCCGGTCATCCCACGCGCCCCATGGAAAGATCGAGCGCCACGGCCGAGTGCGTCAAGGCACCCACCGAGATCCGCTCGACGCCCGTCTTTGCCACCGCCAGTACGGTCTCCAGCGTGATGCCCCCGGAGGCCTCCAGCGCGACCTTCCCGCCAAGGCCAAGCCCGTCGCGCAGCGCGACGGCCTCTTGTTGCTCGGAAAGCGTGAAGTTGTCCAGAAGAATCACGTCGATGCCGACCACACAGAGCAGCGCCTCCACCTGCGCAAGCGTGTCGGCCTCCACCTCGACCAGCGCGGGTCTCTCGCCGCCATCCGCCAGCCGATTGAGCATGTCGAAGACCGCCCCAGCCAGCCTGGCCGGCTCAATGCCCGCCAGATGGTTGTCCTTCAACAGGACGCCGTCGTAGAGGCCCATGCGGTGGTTGTTACCGCCGCCGCACCGGACGGCATATTTTTCGAGCAGCCGCCAACCCGGCGTGGTCTTTCGCGTGTCGAAGATCTTCGCGCCGGTGGAGTCCACCGCATCGACGTATCTGCGCGTCAGCGTTGCGATCCCACACAGACGTTGAAGGAAGTTGAGCAACACACGCTCCGCCGAGAGGATCGCGCCGAGCGGGCCGTGGACCTCAGCGAGTTTGGCGGGGA
The DNA here is from genome assembly GCA_965371245.1 of uncultured bacterium. Classification (GTDB taxonomy): domain Bacteria; phylum Planctomycetota; class Phycisphaerae; order UBA1845; family UBA1845; genus CBDUXT01. Next base: position 3,522 of record CBDUXT010000056.1, read on the forward strand.
CCGTCACGACCGATCTTCCATCGACCCCGCAGTCGAACCACTCGATTCGCAGGGCAGGGTCGTACGCGGCGAGGATCGCCGGGGCGATGTCTCGTCCGGCGAAGACGCCCGGCTGCTTGATGATGAGACCGAAGACGGCCGGTTGATCGGCGTCTTCGATAAGGGCCGTCGACCGGTCGCCGTCGCCGAGGTCCTCGCGCACGGACAACTCAATCAGCGTACGCACGCCGGGATCGTCAGCGAGACTCATGGCCATTGACTACGTCGTTTCGTACACGACCGCCACGAACATGTCGGACGAGGAAAACTTGCTGCTCGCGGCGAGCCCCGCCGCTTTGGTCGCCGGAGTGACCGTTTGCGGGGCGATGTTGCCGAAGATGTTGACGATCTTGACGCCGCGTTCCTTGATCCAGCCGTTGATCCGCTCCTCCATCGCCTCGACGTTCGACTCGATGTCCACAAACAGCTTGATTTGCTGCACGGTCGATGCCCTTTCTCTTATGCGGCCCACGCGCCGATCGCGTAGACCGTGAAACAACGGAGGGCGGGCTATTGCCCGCCGTTCGTCTTTCTTACCGAGCCGCGACCGTATAGGAGCGGTCCGCCGGAGTACCGTTTACGCACGCTCTTCCGCTCCCTCACGGTCGCGGCTCGGATCACTCATTGCTTCATGTGTGTGGAAGCAACCTGGGACGGGCTATTGCCCGCCGTTTGAGCACAAGACGGCGGGCAATAGCCCGCCCTACCCGCCGCGAAACAAACCGGCTCACGTAAACAGCACCGTTTTCTCGCTGCGCTCACACACGCGGCCGATGACGGCGGACGCGCGGGTGTCGTTCTTTTTCAGGGATTCCACGAGCGCATCCACGCGCTCGGGGGCAAGTGAGATGAGCAGCCCGCCGGACGTCTGGGCATCAGCCAGAACCTTCACCAACACATCATCGACGGTTCCGGCGTCGAAGCACGCCCCAAGATGTTCGAGGTTCGTCACGAACGCTCGGGTGAGTAGTTTCCGCTTCGCCAGCGCCAGCGCGTTCTCCAGAAGCGGAACGCGGCCGGCTTCGATCTCGATCGTGACGCCGCCGGCTTCGGCCATCTCATGGGCGTGACCCACCAACCCGAAGCCCGTGATATCCGTCATGCTGGTGACACCCACCTCGAGCACGGCCGCACACGCGCCGGCGTTCAGATCGGTCATCACGTCGATGGCCTCGGCCAGGTCGCATTCGTCAATCTTCTTCGCCTTGGCCGCGGACGTCAGAACGCCCGTGCCGATCGGCTTGGTCAGAACCAGCGCGTCGCCCACGCGGGCGCCGCCGTTGGTGAGAATGCGCTCCGGGTGGACAATCCCGGTCACCGACAGCCCGTACTTGATCTCGGCGTCGCGTACGCTGTGCCCCCCGGCGATGACCGCCTCGGCCGCGGCCACACGCTCGGCCCCGCCGCGCAGAATCTCGCCGAGAATCTCCATCGGCAGCTTGTCATCCGGGAAGCCGACGATGTTGAGGGCGCTAAGCGCCCGTCCGCCCATCGCGTAGACATCCGACAGGCTGTTAGCGGCCGCAATTCGGCCGAACTGGTACGGATCGTCCACCAGCGGGGGGAAGAAGTCGAGCGTCATCACCAGCGCCGTCGAGTCGTCCAGCCGGTAGACACCCGCGTCGTCGAAGTGGTCGGCCCCGACCAGCAGATTCGGGTCGGTGGCCTTCGGTAATTGGCTCAGAACCTGAGCGAGGGCTCCCACCGGGAGCTTGCCCGCTCACCCCGCGCAGCTCGCGTAGTTGGTCAGCCGGATTCCGCGTGCGATGCTCATACGGTAGCAGTATACACGTTGAACCGGGATGGGGCACCCGTCACCTGGCCACCCAGGCAAGTGCGGCCAAACCGAGCCGCGCCCGTAAGGAAGCGGATGTCCGCAGCAAGAGTGACGTTGGCATGTCCGCTCCCTTACGGGCGCGGCTCGGAAAGAATGCATGTCCGCTCGCTAACCGTCACGGCTCGGAATGACGGTATTTTCGGGTCGGGACGGTCCGTCCCCCAACCTACGCCTTCGGCGAAGGATGGGGCACCCGATCCTTGTACCGAGCCGCGGGCTTTAGCCCGCGCGGACGCCAATACACTATGCCGCGGTCTGTTGTTTGGTGACGGCTATGGTGCCGGCGGTGAGGAGTAGGAGTGTCATGGCGATGGCTCCCCAGGTGGAGAGTGTGGGGATGGGCGGAGGGGGGACGGGCAGGGGGATGCCGTCGCCGACGTAGACGCCACCTGACGGGCTGTTGGCCGAGAAAACGACCCGCTCGCCGCTGATCTCCGGGCCGGCGCCCTCCAGAATGTGGAAGTTCGCGAAGTTGGTCGAAAAGCCTGGTATCGGCGTGCGTTTGTCGGCAATGACGCGGAACTCGCCGTTGATGTAGGAGAAGATGCCCCACCCGCTCTCCGTTGCGGAACCTCCGAAGGCGATGTTCTCTCCGTCGATGGATACTCTGTTGGAGTAGGTCGAGCCGAACGTGTTGCCGCCGGGGGACGGCGTGTCGGTGTTGGCGATCAGGCGCAGGGTGCCGTTGATGTAGGCGAAGATGCCGCCAGCAGGTGTGGAAAAGGCCACGTTCTCGCCGCTGATGCCCGGCCAGAAGGTCGTGCTTGGGCTGTTGAAGCTGATAAAGTTGCCGCCACCGGGCCTGGGCATTCCCGTCTCGGCGATCACGCGGATTTCACCGTTGACCGACAGGTACACACCTTGCACGCTCGGACTGCCCGGCCTGGCGGCGAAGAAGGCCACGTTCTCCCCGCTGATGGCGGGGCTCGTGGCGCTTCCGAAACTCAGGATCGGAAACGCGGCACCAGGAAGGAACGTGTCAGTATCGGCGATCGTTCGCAGCTCACCGCTGATGACGGCGTAGATCCCCCTGCCGTCGTCGTGGCGGGAGTAGAAGACGAGGTTCTCCCCGTCGATGTTGGGTGATCCCAGGAAACTGCCAAACGTCACGCTGCGACCCGGTACTAGCGTGTGGGTGTCCACAAGCTTCTCCAGCACGCCGTCCCGCCAGCGCCAGATCGCCGAGCCGTAACCGAGGCTGGAACCCTTGAACACAACGGTGCTGCCGCAGATCGTCGGGCCGGCGCCGAGCGAACCCCCAAACGCGAAGTTAAAAAACTCGCTACCGGGAATGATCATCGATGAGTCGGCGACGACCATGAGCTGCCCGTCGATGAAGGCGTAGATGCCTGAGCCCCCGTCGATGGTTGCTTTGAAGACGACGTTGTCCCCGCTGATGGACGGGCTCCAACTGTCCTCCGTGTCGGCGAACAGGCGGAAGTTCCCGCTGCTGCCGGGCGCGGGCTGCATGTACTGAGCGATGGGCTGCACGGGAGCCGGCACAGGCTGGGCGTGTGTGGGGGTGCTGTGTGCGCCGATCAGGGCACACACCAGGAAGACCGCTCGCATTCCATGATGCCTCATGGCTTTATGACTCCTTCCCGAATCGCTACCTCCGTTTGGCGGCGGTTGGCAACCAAGCGAGCCCGGTTTGAGGGCAATCCGGCATCGCATCCGGCGGCCCCATGCTTGGTATGCGCGATCCATCATCCCAGCGTAACCCATCTGATGCCGGTTTTATTCCACAATCTTGGTCCTTACCGGGGGAATCGGCTCGAATTGCCGCCAAGCGCCTCTGGACGGCCGGTAACCGACGCTTTTCAAGTGCAAAAGAGTCGTCGCGGGGTGAGAAACGGCGGGTGGCACCGGCAAACTGCGCACGCTGAAAGCCGACGAGTCACGGGTGATCCGCGCTTGTCCACGGCACTCATGTCACGGCTTGTCCCGGCCATCCGCCGGAGCCCGTCCACGGATCGAATCTCGCCCGCGCATCCCCGAATAGGAAAGCGAACCGCCGGGTACTGGCTGCAATCACTACTTGGGCTGAATCCGCCGTCTTAAGCCGTTTCATGGGCAGAAGTTGCGGTCGCCGTCAAGCAGGGCTGCCGGGTCGACCGATGGAGGGGTAACGCCCCGTGCGAGGGAGGGCGTGAGATTCCAGGCCGCCGCTGAGGAAGATGACAGGCCGGAACGGGGCGACCGGCTTTTTGCAACCGGGTGGCGCTTCGGCGTGTAGAAGCTCGCGGGGAGAGGTCTGGACCCTGTTTGGACTGGCGGCGGGTGGGATGGGCAAACTTGTTTGCCCGTGTGAGATGGGTGACGACAAGTCACGGGTAAGCTTGGCTTATACATGGCACCCATGTCACGGCTTATCCCGGCCAGCCGCGCGTCGTACCTGGTGTTGTTTCGATCCAACCGCTCCCTTACGGTCGCGGCTCGGGAAAGAGAGATTGGCGGTAGATGTTTCGCTCCGGTGGGGCGGCGTGGGTGGTGTCCCGTTTCGATGGATTGCGCTGGATGGCGATGAGAACGTTCTTTGTTGTACTCTGGGTACTGGTTGGCGGTGTGTCCGCCCTGGGGCAGTCGTTGACGACGATCCCGGGGGTTTATCCCGAGATCCGACCCCTCTCCTACCAGGTGCCCGTGGGGCAACCGGTTTCGGTGCGGTTTTCCCTTACCAACCGAACCGACGCGCCGATCACGCTGCAAGTGCCGGCCTTACGGCTGGCGATTCCCTCGCCGGAGGCCGGGCTGCCGATTTCGCACGTGTTCAGCGGCACCGACATGTCCGGTCTAACGCTCAGCACGTCGTCCGGGCGTCGCTGGGACAAACCCAATGGATATCGCGCGGTGGACGAGGCGCCCCTTCTCCTGCTCGGCGGCGGCGGGTCGGTCGGGGTCACGCTTGATCTTCGCGACTACTTCCCGGCTCTGCGCGGCGCGGGGCAGTACCGCTTTACCTGGTCACCCTACGCGGGGACCGTCGGAACCGTGACAGCCGTCGTCACCATCGCGCCCCTGCAGCAGGTCGAGATCGTTACCGATGCCGGGCCGATCACCATCCGGCTCTTCTACAGCGACGCGCCCTTGACGGTGGAAAACTTCATCGAGTTGGCCGAGTCCGGCTTTTACACCGCCAAGACGTTTCATCGCCTTGAGCCGGGCTACATCATTCAGGGTGGGTGCCATCGCGGCGACGGCACGGGCATCCGCCCGGACGGCAAGCGCGTCCTGCCGGAGTTCAACGGGCACCCGATGCGCAAAGGCAGCGTCGCCATGGCGTTGCTCGAGGACGACCCCGAGTCGGCAAGCTCGCAGTTTTTCATCTGCAACACGCGGCAAAAAGAGTGGGACGGGCGCTACACGATCTTCGGTGAACTCGTGGGTGAGGCATCGTTTGAGACGCTCGACAAGCTGATGGCCAGTCCGGTCGATGAGTACGGGTACCCGCTCAAGCCGCTCCACATGCACACGGTCCGCATCACCAAGGCACCGGTCGATCAGCAGCCGTAGCGCGCCGCGCGTGCGCCGCCGTCTCGACGCCTCCCCTCGACCATCCCCCGACGATTTGGCGAGCAGAGCGGCAATGCTCTATCATGGCATGGGGCGACGCAGGTTCCGGCGCAGGCTGGAGAGCGGATCGAGCAGTGCGTTGCGTGAGATGAATGGCCGCCATCGCAATTCAAAATGTTTCCAAGCAGTTCGCCACGCAGTGCGTTCTGGACGCCGCCTCCCTTGAGCTGCGCACCGGCGAAACCGTGGGTATCGTGGGCGCCAACGGGTCTGGGAAAACGACGCTCTTTCGCCTCATCGCCGGCGAACTGACGCCCGACAAGGGGACGATCACCTGCGCGCGGGGCGTGCGTGTCGGCCTGCTGCGGCAGGAGCCCGACTTCGGCGAGGACCGGACGCTGCACGACGAGGTGGGCAGCGTCTTCGCCGATCTGTTGGCGCTAGAGGCGGAGCTTCAAGCGGCGTCCGAGCGAATGGCCACCTGCCTCGACGCCGGCGCGCTCCCGGAGTTGATGGATGCCTACGAGCGGGTGAACGTCCGATTCATGGCCGCCGGCGGCCACGGGTTCGAGACGCGGCTCAACGAGATTCTGGGCGGTCTCGGGTTCCAGCCGTCGGACTACAGCCGGCGCGTGTCCGAGCTGTCCGGTGGACAGAAATGCCGCGTCGCCCTCGCCAAGCTGCTGCTGTCCGACGGTTCGTTTCTGTTACTCGATGAGCCCACGAACCACCTGGACATCGACGCGGTTCGCTGGCTGGAGAAGTTCCTGGCCGGTCATCACGGCGGCGCCGCCATCATCTCGCACGACCGCTACCTGCTTGACCGCCTCTGCGATCGCGTGATCGAGGTGGAGCGCGCGAAGGTGTCCAGCTTCCCCGGCAACTATTCGAACTACGCGCTCACCAAGCAGACCCGCGCGCTTGCGCGCGAGCGGCAACACGACAAGGATGCCGCGTTCATCAAGAAAGAGCGAGAGTTCATCACCAAGCACATTGCCGGGCAGCGCACCAAAGAGGCGCAGGGTCGTCGCACACGGCTCGAGCGGCGTCTGAAGGCCGGCGAGTTCGTCACCGATGCCTCCAAGCGTTCGCGTTCGCTTGCGATGGATTTCGATCGAGCGGACGCATCGAGCGGGATCATCCTTCGCGTCGAGAAGCTGTCGATGGCCTTCGATCGCGACCCTCTCTTTTCTGACCTGAGCTTCCAGATCCATCCGGGGGAGCGTTTCGGTATCACGGGTCCCAACGGGACGGGCAAGACGACCTTGCTGAAGATTCTGGTAGGGGAGTTGGCCGCAACGGCGGGGCAAACCACATTCGATCCCGCGCTCGCCGTCTCCTACTACGCCCAGGAACACGGCACCTTTCCCCCCGAGCGCACCGTTGTCGAGCAGGTGAAAACGGAACTGCCCGATTATAGCGAGCACGAGCTTCGTTCACTGCTGGCGCGTTATCTGTTTACCGGCGACGACGTGTTCAAGACGCTCGGCTCGCTCTCCGGCGGTGAGCAATCGCGCTTGCGACTGGCCGCCCTGATCTCTCAATCGCCCGACATCCTGATTCTCGACGAGCCCACGAACCACCTGGACATCGCCTCGCGGGAAGTGTTGGAGCAGGCACTGCTTGCGTTCGCGGGGGTGGTCATCGTGGTCAGCCACGACCGCTACTTTCTCGATCAGATCGTCGGTCGGCTGCTGGTCTTGCGACCCGAGGGGCATAGCCTGCACGACGGCAACTACTCCGCGTACGTCGCCCAACTCGAACAGGCGCCGTCCAGGAAGCAGAGCCCCGCGCGCAACGACAAGAAGCGAGCCCGATCAGAACGCAAGCCCCCGAAGTCCGCGCCCTCACCCTTCGACAGCCTTTCAACGGAGCGGCTCGAAACCATGATTATGGAACAGGAAGAGGCGTTGGCGGCGCTCCAGGAACGCTTCGGCGACCCGGCCGTCTATCAGAATCCCGAGACGCTCGCGAAACTTCGCAGCGACGCGGACGCGACGGCCACCGAACTTGCGCAGGTGGAGGCCGCCTGGCACGAACGAGTGGATGCACAATGAAGCCCCAACGACCGCGTCGCCAGGCTCCCACAAACCCATGAAGCCCGCGACCGTCTACGCTCGTGCCGTCGGCGCCATCGCGCTTCCCGGCGGCTGGTGTCTCTTATCGACCGTCCTCTATTTTCGCGCGCTGACCGAGGCCATGGGCGAGGTTGCCCTGGCTCATCGGATCACCGCCTGGCTGGCCTACACGCTGCTCGGCGGCCTGATCGTCTTGGAGTGTCATTGGTTCGTCACGCTCCTGCGGCTCTTGCGCGCCGGCGGGCGAGCGAGCGTGTACCTGGCTCGCGCATCCGACCCGGACATCATCGCCCGTCGCCGTCAAACCCGTTTGCAGCTCGCCGCCGTCGGCCTGTCCACCTTCGCCACCTTCGCCGCGTTGGAGATCGTCTTCCGCGTGGCGAACATCACGCCGGCGCCCGTCGCGCCCGAGCCGTTCGATGAGAGCGAAGCCGTTGACAACGCGCTCAACCGACTGGGCATTCGCGAGCCCTGGGACACACTTGCCGAGGACGACCCGCGCTTTCGACTAGCGTTTCTGGGCGACTCGATGACCTACGCCCACAGCGTCGATCCGCGCCTGGGCTTTTGTCACCTTGTTGAGGTTTCGCTTCGGGAGGACAAGGTCCGGTTTCCGAATGGGATCGTCACCATCAACATGGGTTACCCCGGAACGTCGCCGGGTTGGCAGCGGCTCAAGTACGTTCCGCTTCGCGACGTCCTTCGCCCGGATGTGGTCGTTCAGGTTGTGTACCCCAACGACCTGGGGATCGACCTGCATACGTTTCTTCGAGGCATCCATCGGATCAAAGACGAAGGGCTGTGGCTCGGGAAGCGCTCTTATGTCCTGCACTACGGAGAAAAGCAGATTCGCTACTGGCTTGCCTGGAACCGAACCATCGACTATTTTCGCGGCGGCCGAACGGACAGCGAGCGGGCCAAGACCTGGACCAGGTTCACCAGCGACGTGCGCGCGTGCAAGGCGACCATCGAGGCGGGCGGCGCCACGTATGTTCTCGTTCTGTTCCCCTGGCTGGTTCGCCTGGACGACTATCTCCTGCGAGATCTGCACGACAAGATGCGGACGTTTGCGACGGAACTCGACGTACCCTATCTGGACCTCTTCGAGGCCTTCGCCGGTCACGACGCCATGAGCGTCCGCGTGAGCGAGGCCAACGAGCACGCCAATGCAGAGGGGCATCGTCTCGCGGCAGATCGCCTCGTACGGTTTTTGCGCGAAGAGGTGTTCTCTCGTGAAGGTGAGGACTAATGCACGTTGCGTTCGAACTACGGCAGCGGCGGGCCGTTGCGTCTACCGATCCTGGTAGTACGAACGCGGTGTCATCGCCATGGCATGGGAAACTCGCAACGTGCTCCCTTCGGTTCATGCTCGTCGGTTGTTCATCGATCGCCGCTCTTGTGCATGGATGTATCACCCCGGAAGCTCGCAATCGCCCCCTCGTCCGCCACGATCCCCAGGGCGGCTATCGTTTCAACGCCCTCGATCAAGGTTCCGGAAACTCAGATGAGACCTTCATCTGCTTGACCTTCTCCGGCGGCGGGACACGGGCGGCCGCCTTGGCCTACGGCGTTCTGCGGGGCTTGCGTCGTGCGACCATCCCGCCCGCCACCGGCGCGGGACCGCGCCATCCCCTGCTCGATGAAGTCGATGTGATCTCCTCCGTCTCGGGTGGGTCGTTCACCGCCGCCGCCTACGGACTCAGTCGCGAGCGGGTGTTCGACGGAGAGTTCGAGCGTCGCTTCTTGAAGAAGAACATTCAGTCGGTGCTGTTGTCCCTGATCCTTCGACCGATGAACTTCCTTAGGCTTCCCTCCATCGTGCTCGACCGGATCGACCTGGCCGCCTCCTACTATGACGACGAAATCTTCATGGGCGCGACCTTTCAGGATCTTCTTCGCGACGGGCGCCGTCCATTCGTTGCGGTCAACGCCACGAACCTCTCCACCGGCCACCGGTTCGAGTTCACCCAGGATGATTTCGACCTGCTTGGCTCGGACCTCGGTTCCGTGCCGATCGGATGGGCCGTCGCGGCTTCCTCGGCCTATCCCGTTCTGCTCAGCCCCCTACGCCTGGCCTACTATCCCGGCCCCCCGGACGCGACCATCCTTGCGGACGTTCTCGCCGATCCGGATGCGCCGAGGGACAACCGCCGCCGGTACGAGTGGGCCGCCGACCTGATCCCGCCGCACACGCGCGGCGCGGATCCTCCACATCGGTTGGACCGAAAGGCCCACCGATATCTCTACCTCGTCGATGGAGGATTGGCCGACAACCTCGGTCTGCTTTTTGTGATCCGTGCATACCAGGCCGGGGTCATCCGTGAACGCGTCGCCGACCGGCGCATCAAGCGTCTCATCGTCATCGTCGTCGATGCGGGCACGCGACCGCCGCATGACACGGAAGCGCTCTCCTCGGCACCGGGGATCTTCCGCGTCGGCATCCGCTCCGCCGACGCGGGTGTCCGTAACTACAGCGACGCGCTCCTGGAAAGCATGCGACACCTCATGTTCCAGATCCCCGAGGCCCGCCGCCAAGCGGCCGATCCCTATCGCGAAGCCTTGCGAGAGAACTGTCCGGAGGCACCCATCCCGGCTCCGCAGCCCATCGACGAACTCGAGCAATACCTGATTGTCGTTGACTTCCAACAGATTGCCGACGATGCGGAGCGACGTCGCTTCATGTCCATGCCGACGAGTTTCTTTTTGCCGAGAAAAGATGTGGATGATCTGATCGCCATCGGGCAGTCTCTCTTGACCGATCATCCGGAGTTTCGCAGGCTGATGCGAGACCTCGGCCCCACCACACCTTGACGCGATCGTCGCGTGGAATCATCGTTGACGGCGAACCCGATGAAAGACGCGGTCATTGATTGCAAAGGCGGCTTCCGCACCGAACGCATCGACGGCATCGACGGCTGGACGGGCGTGGTGCTGGTCGATTGCCCCGAACCTGTGCGCACCCGCACCGGCATGCCCGATCTTCCGCCGGCGTCGGCTTGGCTTCCGTCCTTGCAGAGACTGATCGATGACGCGGCGCAACTGCCGCGACGCGAGGTTCTCAAGTACGCCCGTGACGGCGAGGTCGTGCGCGCCGACTTGGAGCTCGGGGGCGGGACGCTTCCGGTGGTTTGCCGGCAGACACGCACGCGCCGCGGCTGGCGCGGACTCCTCTCCCGTTGGGTTGCATCGCGCGAGCATCGACAGTTCTCGATCGCCTGCAAGCTGCTCTCATCCGGCATCAAGACGGCTCTGCCACTGGTGCTCTTGGAACCGCAAGGCCTAGGGCGCCACGCCTGGCTGGTTACGCAGTTCGTCCCCGGGCTTGTTGATCTTGAGCGGTTTGTTCTTCAAAACGCCGCACTTCCGGTCGCCTCCCGGTCGCGGGCGGTAAGAAACGATGTCATCGCCGCCGTCGCCTCCCTCTTTCGAACCTTCGAGCACGAGGGACTTCATCATCGGGATCTGAAGGCCTCGAACATTCTGTTGACCCATACGGGCGCGGCCGCGGAAGAACCCGTCGGCGTCTATGTCGTGGACCTCGACGGCGTCAGCACTCGTACGTGGATGGGCTCCGCGCGCCGGACGCAGCCGCTCGTACGATTGGCCGCAAGCCTGCTGTACCAGTCAGCCGTAACCCGAACGGATTTTGTCCGGTTCTTGCACGCCTACCTGGGAAGCGCCGCTGCGCATGGTTCGTCCTGGAAGTTGCCATTCATGCAGTTGGCCGCGCGTGCGCGTCGGTACGCCGATCGGGCTCGGCAGCGGAAATCTCACAAGCTGGAGGGCTACGCCGGGTAGACCATTTCCCGTCGCTTGGTTCCGGGCCGCGGGCTTGAAGCCCGCGCGGTTGATCGCCTTTGGATGAAGCACAAAGGGCTGTGAACCCCGAGTACAAAGATGCGAGCCACTCCACGTGCTGCGACACAACTGAAACGATGGGTCATTCGAGCCGCGAATCGGTTTTCGATGATCGCCGCACTTTCAGCATGGGCGCGCCTCGCCTAGAATCCCGGCTGGTTATGCCGCTTCGTATCTTGCATGTGGTCGAGTCGATGTCGCCGGAGGCCGGCTCCGTGACCGTGTGTCTGCGCGGCCTGGTCGATTCCCTGTCGGCGACCGAGGCGAACAGCCGAATCGCAGCGCCGGGCGACGCGGGCATCGATGACGCCATCCGCAGCGTTGACCTCGTACACATTCACGGTTGGGGCCATCAGTTCGCTCGCGCGGCTGCTCGCGCGGCGCAAAAGAGCGCCAGACCCTACGTCATCTCACCTCACGGCGTGCTCTTTCGTTCGGCGCTACGGGCGCCATCGTGGCCGAGCCGCGTGACGGCGGCTATCCGACCGGACCGTCTCCTCGCCGGCGCGGCCGCACTCGCGGGAGTCAATGAAAGCGAAACGAGTGATCTGCTCAGCCGGCAGGTACACCCCAACGTCGTGCCTCTTCCCTACGGACTGCCCTGGGAAGAGTATCAATCAGACGAGCCCGGCGATGTCAGCCTTCCACCGGCTCCCAAGGGTCGGCTCCTCCTCATGCTTGGCCCGATCGATCCCGTAGAGGGGCTGGTTGCGCTTCTCAAGGCGGTTGCTGAAATCGGCTCCCTTGCCGCGGGCTGGGGCGTTGTGCTGGCCGGTCGTACCGTTGGCGATTGGAAGGATCAGATTGAGCCGGCCATCCGTCGGAAGGGCGGTGCCGACCGCGTTCTGCTCACGACCGCCGCCGACATCACCACGCAACGCGCGTGGCTGGCCCGTTGTTCGGTGCTTGTCGCGCCTGGGTTGCACATCGGGTGCGGCGTGTCGGTTATGCAGGCGGTTGCCTCCGGGGTTCCGGTCCTGGCCTCTTCGCTCGTCGTACCGCCGCGGCTGGGCGACTGCGTCCACGTCTGCAAGCCGGCCCGCGGAGAGATCAAGATCGCCCTGCGCCGTCTGATCGAGCTGCCCGACGACGAGCGACGTACGTTGGCCCGGACCGCTCGGCAGGAGGCCCGCACGGTCATCGACTGGTCCTGTCGCGCCGCGGATTACCTCCAGCTCTATCACGCGATCGTCAAGGAGCCGGTGGCGTGACGCATACCGCCAACATCATGGGTGCCAAGGCCGACGCGAAGAAGGCGCAGTTCAGTATGCGCCAGTTTCTTCGTCTGCTGCGCGTGTGCTGTCGATACCCGCGTCCGCTTCTGATGGGCATGGGCGCGACGGTCGTCTTCGCGGTCCTGCACACGGTCAGCATCGGTACGGCCTTCCCCATTTTCAAGATTCTGCTGGAGCAGGAGCGGGTTCATACCTGGGTCGATCGAATGGTCGCCGGCCAACGGCTCGGCGTTACGTTCGCGCCGGTCACGGACCCCAAGAGCGTTCTTATTCTCAAGGTCAACTCGGACACCGACGCCTTTAAGCGAAATCTTCGGGCTGGGTGTCAGCTTGTCGAATCCCCCGGCCAAGATGTCGTCGCCGTACTGGCCGAGCTTGCCTCGGCACCGACGGGCCAATCCGTGCCACTTCGTGTCGCCGGGATCGACGGCGTTGTCAGGGACATCACCTTGGCACCGCTGGACGCGGATCCGCCGATGCGCGCGCTCCACTGGGTCGCGTCACTCGTTCCGACCACGGTCGAGGACAACAAGCTGGACACGCTCGCCTATATCATGGTGGCGCTGGTGGCGCTCGTGATCCTGGCGAACACCGTCCGCTACTTCGGCGAGGTCTGGGTGACCAAGGCCGTCCTTCTTTCGATGATGCATCTGCGAACCGACCTGTACGACAGAACCCTCCACCTGCCCATGTCCTTCTTCGGCGCCCAATCGACCTCGGACATCGTTGGGCGCTTTGTTCAGGACATCCAGGAAGTCCAGCGCGGCATGATGACGCTCTTCAGCAAGTTCGTCCGCGAGCCATTGCGTCTGGTTTTTCTCTTCGCCTTCGCCTTCAGGCTCGATTGGAGCTTGACGCTCGCCGTTCTGATCGCCGCGCCCATTGCGATGCTTGTGTTTTGGCGCGTCGGGAAGAGCGTCAAGCGGTCCGCTCGCAAGCTGCTGTTAGCCTGGGGAGAGATGATCGGCGCGCTGACCGCCAGCCTGCAGAACCTTCGAGTCGTCAAGGCATACACGGCCGAGGAGCACGAGCGCCGTCGCCTTCGGGATGTGGATGTCCGGGCCATGCGCCAGCAGCTCAAGCTCGCCAAGCTACAGGCGTTCGTCAGCCCGACCATGGAAACCATGGCCGTCATCGGCGCGAGCGTCGTGATGCTTTGGCTGGCCAACCGGATCCTCAACCACGACCTTCCGATTGCGGACTTCGGCACGCTGGGCTTGGTGCTGGCGACCATGTTTGACCCGCTTCGACGGCTAAGCGACGTGTACGTCAGGGTGCAGCGGTCTACCTCGGGGGCCGAGCGAATCTTTCAGGTGATCGACCATCCGATCGAAAGCGACATCTGCGACTCCAATGTCGAAATCAAACCCTTGGCGACGCAGATCGAGTTTTGCCACGTCACATTTACGTACGATGGCGCGGAAACGCCGGCGCTGAGTGACATCAACCTGTCCATTCGCCGCGGCGAGACGGTGGCGCTCGTCGGACCCAACGGTTGCGGGAAGACGACGCTCGTGAGCATGCTGCCCCGGCTGTTCACCCCGAACACAGGCGAGATTCGTTTCGACGGATTGGACATCCGCCAAGCGACGCTGCCGAGCCTTCGGGGTCAGATCAGCCTGGTCACCCAGGACGCCGTCGTCTTCGCCGGAACGCCGACGGAGAACATCGCCTATGGACAGGCCGTCGTGGATGATGAGCGCGTCAAAGACGCCGCTCGCCGCGCGTCGGCCGACGAGTTCATCCAGGCGATCCCAGGCGGCTACAACGCGGCGCTGGGCGAGCGCGGCACAACGCTTTCCGGGGGGCAGCGCCAACGCCTCGCCATCGCGCGTGCCATCTATCGCGACGCGCCCATCCTGATCTTCGATGAAGCCACCAGCCAGGTGGACTCGGAATCCGAGTTGAAGATTCAGACCGCGGTCCGTGAGTTCTCACAAGACCGTACGACGCTGATCATCGCTCACCGACTCAGCACCATTCAGTTCGCCGACCGAATCATCGTGATGGACGCCGGCCGGATCCTCCAAACCGGCTCACACGCGGACCTCTACGAGGGCTGCCCCCTCTACCGGGTTCTTTGCGATACCCAGTTCGGTGAACCCCGACCCGCAGACAGCGAGTAGGGCGCTCCTTTCAGCGGCGTTCCAGCCCGTATCTTGCCAGACGAAGGTACAGGCGCGGCCAGCCGTGCGTTTTGGCTGCCATAAATAACGCTACTCTGTGTAATCATGTCCGCTGGATCCAAAACAACCGGATATCGCTTGACTGATGATATTATTATGATATAGTATAGCTAGCTACTAAGATTGGAGACCCAACCATGCAAACGCTTGAACAAACAGACCGACCGGAAACATACGAACGGGAACGCTCCGCCCTTAGCGGATGGATGATGCTTGTGGTGCTCATCGCCGCTGGGATCGGGCTGGGCTATTGGGAGTATCTTGCGATCAGCGGCGAGATCGTCGCCCACTCCGTCGCCACCGTCGTGTCCATCGTCGTCGCCACCTTGCTGTTCGGCGCGTGGGGCGTCCTGCTCGCAGGATTCTTTACGCTGCAGCCCAACATCTCCGCGGTGTTGATCCTTTTCGGCAAGTACAGCGGGACGGTGGGAGAAAGCGGCTTCCATTGGGCCAATCCACTGCTTTCCAAGAAGAAGGTCTCGCGCCGGGCCCACAACCTCAACGGTGAGAAACTCAAGGTCAACGACAAACGCGGCAACCCCATCGAGATCGCACTGGTCGTCGTCTGGAGGGTCACGGACACGGCGCGCGCCATATTCGACGTCGAGGACTTCGAGGACTACATCACTGTACAGAGCGAGGCCGCCCTTCGTCACATGGCCATGGCCTACCCGTACGACACCTTCGAGGGAGACACCGTCTCCCTGCGCGGCAGCGTGGACGAAGTGTCCGAGGCACTTCAGCGGAAGGTGCAAGACCGCGTCGCCCGCGCGGGGATACTCATCGAAGAGGCGCGCATCAGCCACCTTGCGTACGCGCCGGAGATCGCCGGGGCCATGCTACAGCGACAACAAGCCGAGGCGATCGTGGCCGCACGAAGCCGTATCGTGGACGGCGCTGTCGGAATGGTCGAAATGGCGCTCGCCAAGCTCGAGGAGCACAAGACCATCGAACTGGACGAGGAGCGGAAAGCCTCGATGGTTTCAAACCTGCTGGTCGTGCTCTGCGCACAGGAACACGCCCAACCGGTGATCAACGCGGGCTCGCTCTACAGCTAGGAGGGGCGGCCGCTGCATGGCCCAGCGAAAATCATTCCTGCTTCGCCTTCCGCCGGAACTGATGGACGAGGTGAACCGGTGGGCCAAGGACGAGCTGCGCAGCGTGAACGCACAGATCGAATATCTCTTGCGCGAGGCGTTGCGACGGCAGCGCAGGAAGGTCGTTGATCGTCCCGGCGCCAGTGACGCGGAAGAACCCGAGGCCTCGTGAGGCGATGGACCCGGTCCGCATCACTTGGAGCCCCGAATAAAGAAGCTCGCCGACCCGGGTCGGCAAGGCGCTGGCCCGGGCGGTGAAACTTCCAAGAGGAAAGAAGCGAGTCATGAAGCCCGGCGGAAGAACCGCAGGCTAGTGCATCTTCACTCCTGAATCTGCGGGTTTTCGTTACCCGGAACGCCGCGACCGGTCGTGCTAATCAGAGCCTGCCGCGCTAGCGGCGGGACCAGTCCGCGGGCTAGCGCCCGCGGCTCTGACTCGGCAACGAACCCGCAAAACGACGTGTGACCATGCACTAGTGTATGGTCACATCTCATTTTGCGGGTTCAGATCCCACCCCGTTCCGTGTGCCACTGCTCTTGAGCAGTGCCTGCGGCAGCTCTCGTGGAATCCCTGCACTGCTCGAGAGCAGTGGCACACCCGCGGATTCAGGCGTGACCATGCACTAGCCGAGATCCAAGGCCGTGACGGTCTTCTTATCCCGCACGTATAGCGTCTTCCCGACAAGCGTCGGGACCGTCCAGGCCGGGTTATCCAGCAGTTCGACCTTCGAGTGAACGGTGAGTTCTTCCGGTGTCGCCGTCGCCAAGGCCAACACGCCGTCCTCATCCAGGATGATCAGACGACCGTCGGCCTTGATGCAGTTCGCCTTGGAAAAGCCGCGCTGTCGCCAGGCGATCTTCCCGGTCTTGATGTTGACGGCGGAGACGAAAGACGGTCCCCGTCCCCCGCTCGAACCATAGACGTACCCCCCGTCTTCCACGGACGTGACGTGGTAGAACTGCACTTTCCTCGTGGACCAGAGTTCCTCGACCTTGGTCTTGTCGCCGTCGGGCGTGAGCTTCAGACCGCGGGCGCCGACCAGGTTGGTCGAGAGGAACAGATGGTTCTCATCGGCCATGACCGGCATGCACACGTTTTGGTTCCACTGGTTCTTGATCGCGTATCGCCATTTGAGGTTGCCGTTGTTGGGATCGACCCCGATCGCCTCGCCGGCCATGAACGTCACGAGTTGGTCCTCGCCGTGGACCTTGAAGATCCGCGGACTTGAGAAGCTGTTCTTGAAGTCGAGCGCCTTCCAGGCCACGTCGCCGGTCTTCTGGTCGAACGCCACGATGCTCGCGCCCTTACCGCCGACCAGGGCGATCACCGTGTTCTTGTATGCGACAGGGCTCGAAGAATAGCCATGTCCTTGAACGTTTCCTTTGAACTCATCCCAGAGATCGTGCTCCCACACGACTTTGCCGGTACTCTTGTCCAGGCAGTGCATTTTCGCGGCGACCCCGATCGTGTAGATGTGGTTGCCGACGATCAGGGGCGTGGCGCGCGGGCCTCGACCGAACTCGTCGATGTGTCCCTTCTTCGGCGACGAGTCGTATGCGTACTCCCAAAGACTCTTGCCGGTGGCTGCGTCAAGGGAGACGACGATCTCCTGATCGTCGCGCCGATACATGGTGAAGAGCTTGCCGTGATCGACGAGGATGGCCGAGTAGCCCTCCCCCAGGTCGCGGCTCCAAATCTTCCGCGGCCCCTCGGTCGGCCACGACTTCGCCAGCCCCGTGCTGGCGGCGCTGAAGTTTCGCCCCGGTCCACCCCATTGCGTCCACTGTGCGTTCGACTCGCTGACGCCGACGGTGACGGACAACAGTGCCAAAGCGATCGCCGCGAACGGACGCCTACGCGCTTGAGTGCAGCATGTCTCCATAGGTCTTGCTCTTTCTTTTCCTGATCGTTGTTCCCGAACGGTTCGCCCGAACCCACGAACGCCGTGGAGGCGGATTCGAAGTCTAAGTCTACCAGAATGCTTACGCCGACGGAACGGGCGTGTGCCCGCAGCGCCCCCGATCGGACAAGGTCTTGCAGATATGTTGCACGCCTGTGACGTTCGACCGGCCGCGGAAGCCCATCAGGCGTTCGCCTGCCCATGGGTGGGTTTAGAAAAGGCGACCGCAGGAACAACCGCGAGAGTTGCGCTGGCCGGCGGCAGCGAACCGCTCAGGAACCTCACCTGACGAGTTTTTGCCTTGTCTTCGCCCGACGGATGGCTTTGCTGCGCGCTTCGACGTCGGCGGCTGTCATCGTCATGGCATTGGCCAGGGCCTTGTCCACCTCTTCGGGGTCCAGGTCGGCGGCGCTGGCGGCGTGTTCGGTCAGAATCGTCAAGTGATTGGAAACCACCTGGGCGAATCCCTCGTCGATGTACAGCGTGTGCGTCTGGTCGGGTGTTTCAATTCGCATCAGGCCGATGCCCAGCTTGCAAACCAACGGCGCCCGGTCGATCAGCACGCCCATCTCACCGTCGTGAGCCGGAAAGGCCGCGAACCTGGCGTCGCACGTGAGCACCTTGCGCTCCGGAGTGATGACGCTGCAAACGAACGTGTCGGTCTTGGCCATGGCAACAACTTAAGTGAAGAAGTTGTCAGTGGTCAGTTATCAGTTAACAGAGGAAGACGAACAACTGAAGACTGATAACTGATAACTGATAACTATCGAACGCCGCCCCAGCGGCGTTCAATAGTTATCCCTTCTGCAACTTCTCGTGTTTCTCCGCGGCTTCCTCGATCGTGCCGACGTACATGAACGCCTGCTCCGACAGATGGTCCCACTTGCCGTCGCACAGCTCTTCGAACGAGCGGATGGTGTCTTCGCGCGAAGTGTGGTTGCCGGGGAAGCCGGTAAACTGCTCGGCCACAAAAAACGGCTGCGACAGGAACCGCTCGATCCTTCGGGCACGGGCGACGACGAGCTTGTCCTCTTCACTCAGTTCGTCCACACCGAGAATCGCGATGATGTCCTGCAAGTCCTTGTAACGCTGTAGGTTCTGCTGGACGCGGCGGGCGACCCGGTAGTGCCGATCGCCGATGAACTCCGGCGCGACCAGACGGCTGCTCGATGCCAACGGGTCCACGGCCGGGTAGATGCCTTTCTCCGCGATGCCGCGCTCGAGGTTCACCGTGCTGTCGAGGTGGGTGAACGCCGCGGCGGGCGCAGGGTCCGTGTAGTCGTCCGCCGGCACGTAAATCGCCTGAATGCTCGTTACGGCGCCCTTCTTGGTGGAGGTAATCCGCTCCTGCAACTCGCCCATCTCGGTTCCCAGCGTCGGCTGATAGCCCACGGCCGACGGCATCCGGCCAAGAAGCGCCGACACCTCGGAACCGGCCTGGGAGAAGCGGAAGATGTTATCGATGAACAGCAGTGTGTCGGCGCCGGTCTGGTCTCGGAAGTACTCGGCCATGGTCAGCGCCGACAGCGCCACGCGAAGCCGCGCGCCCGGCGGTTCGTTCATCTGGCCGAAGACCATGACCGTCTGGTCGAGAACGCTCTTGCCTGTGTCGCCGATCTTGGCATCCTGCATTTCGAGCCAGAGGTCGTTGCCCTCGCGGGTGCGTTCGCCGACGCCCGCGAAACAGGAATAGCCGCTGTGGAACCGAGCCAGGCGGGCGATGAGTTCCTGGATGATGACCGTCTTGCCGACCCCGGCGCCGCCGAACAGCCCGGCCTTTCCGCCGCGGACCAGCGGGCAGAGCAGGTCGATGACTTTGATGCCGGTCTCGAACAGCTCGGTCTTGGGTATCAGGTCCGCAAGGATGGGCGGTTCGTGGTGAATCGGTCGTCGCTCCTTGGCCTCGAATTCGCCGCGTCCGTCGATCGTTTCGCCGATGAGGTTGAACACCCGCCCGAGCGTATTATCCCCAACAGGAACGGCGATCGGCTGCCCGGTGTCGGTGATGGCCGAGCCGCGTTGCAGGCCGTTCGTCGATCCCAGCGCGATCGCGCGAACGCGTCCGCCGCCGAGGTGCTGGGCGACCTCGCACCAGAGTGTCTCTTTGGACGTAAAGCCCTTGACCGGGCGCTCGACTTCGACCTTCATCGCGTTGTACAGATTGGGGAGGCTCGCCTCCTCGAACTGTGCGTCCAGCGTCGAACCGATGACCTGTATGACCTTGCCGACCTTACCGTTTTGCATATCAAATCCTAATTGACGAACTCGGAGGATCGTGCGGGGAGTTCGCCCGGCGCTCTCGAACGCTGACCGGCGCTATCCACCGAGGGTTTTCCTCGCCATCGCGCCCCGCGGTCACGCGAGGGCGTTCGCACCTCCGACGATGTCCAACAACTCCATGGTGATCTGTGTTTGGCGCGCCCGATTGTATTGTCGCGACAGGGCCGTAATCATGTCGTCCGCGGCGTCGGTGGCCGCCTTCATCGCCACCATCCGGGCGAGCTGTTCGCTGACGGTCGCATCGGTAAAGCACTGAAACAGCCGAACGCGAACGGACGCCGGCAGAAGCTCATCAAGCAAGGCCTTGGGCTCCGGCGAGAACTCGAAGTCAACGGCGCCGCCGGTAGCACCCCCGTCGTCCGCCGTCGATGTACCCCCGGCAAGCGGCAGCAGCGGCAAAACGACGGCCTCCTGCTTGCCGGCGCTGATGAACTTCATGTAGGCGACGTGGGCCGAGGCGATCTCGCCCCGTATGAACCGGTCCATCAACGCGTTGGCGATCGGTTCGACGTCGCCGAAGCTCGGTTTGTCGCCGATGTCGGTCGTTTGCCGAGTCACCGATCGACCCAGGAAGCGAAAATAGCCCACGCCCTTCTTGCCCACCATGTGGACGTCCGTCTCGGTTCCGTCGGCGCTTTGCTGGTCCAGATGCGCCATGGCCACGCGCAAGACGTTGGCGTTATATCCACCGCACAGGCCTCGATTGCTGGTGATCGCGATCAACGCCGACCGGTTGACCTCCTCGTGTGTCTCCATGAGCGGGTGGGTGGCACTGGATGCCGCCCGTGTCAGGTCGGCGACGAGTTCGGCGAGCTTTTCGGTATAGGGTTTGGTGGCCGTCGCACGGCTCATCGCGGCCTGAAAGCGCGCGGTGGCGATCAGTTGCATCGTCCGCGTGATCTTGCGGATGTTGCGCACCGATTTGCGACGTTTGACGAGTATTCGTTTGTTCGCCATGGCGTTGTGCCGTCAACCCTGCTTTCCGAACTGGGCCTTGTAGTCCGTGATGACCTTCACGAGCGTCTCGGACAACTGGTCGGAAATCGCGCCCTGCTCGGCGATCTCGGTGAGTACTTCAGGAAACTCGTCATGCACATGTTTTAGCATGGCCCGTTCGAACTCCAGTATCTTTCCGACCGGAAGATCGTCGAGGTGCCCCTGTGTGCCGGCGTAGATGCTCACGACCTGATCCGGCAGGGTGAACGGGGAATACTGCGGCTGCTTGAGAAGTTCCACCATCCGCGCGCCGCGATCAAGCTGACGTTGTGTCGCCGTGTCCAGCTCGGTGCCGAGTTGGGCGAACGCCTCGAGTTCGCGGTATGACGCCAGATCGAGACGCAGCGAGCCGGCGATCTTCTTCATGGCCTTACGCTGAGCGTTACCGCCCACGCGCGAGACGCTGATGCCGACGTTGACGGCCGGGCGAACCCCGGCAAAGAACAGATCGGGCTCGAGATAGATCTGCCCGTCGGTGATCGAGATGACGTTGGTCGGAATGTAAGCCGACACCTCGCCTTCCATCGTCTCGATGATCGGAAGCGCGGTCATCGATCCACCACTATCGGGGAACCGATGAACGCGGAGGTTATCCTTGTCGGGCAGGGTCTCCAGCCAGGCCGTGGCGTGCTTAAGCCCGTCCGGTCGATGATACAGCCCGGTCTGGTCGTCGGGGCGATGCTCCGCAGGCGCGGACAGCCCCTCGGGGTGTTTTCGAATCAGACCGCGATCGAGGGCGTTGTCGGGCGTCTCCTTGGGGACGACGCCGTACTCGTCGCGCAGCTTGCAACTTCGCTCGAGAAGCCTCGAATGAAGGTAAAACACGTCGCCCGGATAGGCCTCTCGACCGGGTGGACGGCGAAGAAGCAATGACAGTTGCCGGTAGGCATAGGCCTGCTTGGTCAGGTCGTCGTAGACGCACAGCGTAGCCCGGCCTTCTTTGTACATGAAGTATTCGGCCATGGCGGCCCCCGCGTAGGGGGCAATGTATTGAAGCGGTGCGGGGTCGGAGGCGGGCGCCGAGACCACGATGGTGTAGTCCATCGCCCCATGCTCGCGAAGCTTCTCGATGACACCGGCGACGGTCGATTCTTTCTGGCCGACCGCAACATAGATGCAAACGACGTTGCCGCCCTTCTGGTTGATGATGGTGTCGAGGGCGATGGCGGTCTTGCCGGTCTTGCGGTCGCCGATGATGAGCTCGCGCTGGCCGCGGCCGACGGGAATCATGCTGTCGATCGCCTTGATGCCTGTTTGCAACGGCTCGGTGACCGGTTGGCGAGCGGCGATGCCCGGCGCCTTGAACTCCAACGGACGACTGTCCGGCGTTTCAATCACGCCCAGTCCGTCCTTGGGACGACCGAGCGGATCCACCACGCGACCGATGAGCTGCTCGCCGCAGGGAATACTGAGCAGTTGCCCGGTGCGACGAACCTCGTCCCCTTCGCGGATGCCCAGGTATTCGCCGAGAATCACCGCGCCGACCGAGTTCTCCTCGAGGTTGAACACCTGCCCGATGGCGCCGTTTTGGAACTCGAGTTGCTCGTCGGCCATCGCGTTGCTCAGACCGTAAATGCGCGCGATGCCGTCACCGACCGCGAGCACCTTTCCGACCTCGGCGACATCGACCTTGCCCTGATACTGCCGGATCTCTTCGCTGATGACCGAGGAAATCTCATCCACTCTGAACTTCATGCCGTGTGCATCCGCCGTTGACTACCTTCGAATCCGTCACCCCGTCGGGGGTTCCGTGGGCAAACTCGCGTGCCCATGCCGTACACCGATAAGCCGCCCGTGAGCCATGGCCCGCCTACGCGGTTGTTCATTCCCAATGAGGCGTGCCGCCTTGAATCTCGCGCGACGCGCGCTCCTGCAGCGCGCCGGCGAGATGTCGCACCTTGGTGGCCACGCTCGCGTCGAACTTGGTGTCACCGATGGTCACCACCAGCCCCCCAAGCATGGACGCATCGACCGTTTCCACCAGCGTCGCCGTTTTTCCCGTACGACGGTGCAAAGCGGCGCCGAGCCTCTCACGCAACGCATCGGTCAGCGGTGTGGCCGTCACAACGCGGACCTCCACGCGGCTACCGCGCTCGTCGTACGCCAGTCGATACGCCTCGGCCACCGCTCCAAGAAGCCCAAGACGACCTTTGCCATTGAGGATCTGCAGCGAGTTCACGAGCAGATCGCTGTAGCGCCCGCGGAAGAGCTTCTCCAGCGTCTCCTTCCTGACCGCCGCATCGACCGTGGGGCTCGATAGGAACCGGCAAAACGCCTCGTCCTTGTCCACTTGGGCGGCGATGTCCTGAAGTTCATCGAGCAGCGCATCGACCTCGCCCTGGCGCTCGGCCAACTGGAGCATGGCCGCGCTGTACACGCGAGCGACGGGCATGTCCTGATCGTTGAAAGCTGCCATGGTCAGCTAACGCTCCGCCCGCCGCCGACACCCTGGAGTTCTTCGATTGAGTCGGCGATCAGTCGCTCGTGCTCGGTTGCGTCCAACTCCTTGGCGATGATGCGCGAGGCCACTTCCGTCGCCAGCTTTCCGGTAAGCGAGTACAAGTCCTTGACGGCTGTCTGCGTGGCAATCGTGATCTCCCGCTTGGCGCGATCGATCATGGCGTCCGCCTCGGTTTTGGCCGTCTGTTGAATCTTCTGCCTGACGGATTCCGCGTCTCGCCGGCCCTCCTCGACCAACGCCGACGCCTCTTCACGACCCGCTTGGAGCCGCTGCTCATACTCTTTGAGCCGCGCTTCGGCGTCCTTGCGATCCTTCTTGGCCTGATCGAGCGAGTTTCGGATGAAGTCCTCTCGCTTTTGCAAGGCGCCAAGGAGCGGCCCCCAGGCGAATTTCCCCAGGACCAGAAGGACAGCCCCGAAGGTGACCAGGCTCCAGAAGATGTTGCCCAGATCGCCGGTAAACAGGTTGGGACCCTCGTGCTGTCCACCCTCGCCGGCGGCGAACACTTGGGCAGCCGCCAGAAGGACCGCCGACGCTGCGTACACAAAAACGGGCTTGCCTCGTTTGACACTCATCATGGTACCATGCCTGCACTTCACATCGGCGGGCTCAGCCGCCTGGAACTCGGCCCGTCGGGCTGCCGCCCGTCCGGACTGAAGCCCGTCCCTATGCAATCGCCGCGATGAAGCATCCTAGAACCGCAAACAACATCGCAGCCTAACACATCGCCGAGGTACTGATCATCACGGTACTGATGCTCCCGGCGCAGCAATCGCTGCGATTGTTTCCGGCGCGGCAATCGCTGCGATAAAGCATCCTAGAACCGCGAACAGCATCGCGCCCTCGATCATCGCCGAGGTGATGATCATCGCGGTGCTGATGCTTCCCGAGGCCTCCGGCTGCCGCGCCATGGATTCGACGGCGCTGCCGCCGATGCGGCCGATGCCCGCAGCGCCGCCCATGACCGCCAGCCCGGCGCCAATGGCGCCACCGACGTTTGCGGCCGTCATGCCTGGGAAGACCGCGGAGCCTACGCCTTCATCATCCGACTGGGCCATCGCCGGAGTGGCGAAGGCCAGCACGACCCCGAGCGCCGACATCACCAGCGCTGCTTTTGTTAGCTTTTTCATGTTCGTTTCGTCCTCGTTTGTCCGTGTCTAACCGGTGGGAGCGGAAAGACGATGGTGTCGCCATCGCAGTCACGCCTTACGACCCGAGTGTCCCACAACGGTCCGGGCATGGCGACTTTATGATCGATCGACGGTGTTGTCAGCGCGCGGGGGCGTGGTCTCCCTCGTGCCCGGCGGCGTCGTGGTGGAACACCACGGCCTGGCCGATGAACAACGCGGTCAAAAACGTGAAGATAAACGCCTGAAGGAACGCCACGAAGAGCTCGAGCAGGTTGAAAGCCACGCTCACCGAAACCACCAACAACCCGATACCCGTCGCGGGCCAGATGCCCAGCGCCGCGTAGCTCGAGAAGATGAAGCCCATCAGAACGG
This sequence comes from uncultured bacterium, assembly GCA_965371245.1. Classification (GTDB taxonomy): domain Bacteria; phylum Planctomycetota; class Phycisphaerae; order UBA1845; family UBA1845; genus CBDUXT01. Next base: position 28,505 of record CBDUXT010000056.1, read on the forward strand.
CCAGCAGAACATGCCCGGCCACCATGTTCGCAAAGAGGCGAACCGCGAGTGCAAAGATCTTGGCACCGAGTCCGATGATCTCCACAGGAACCAGAAGCGGCGCCAGCCAGAGCGGCCCCGGGCAAAAATGGGCGATGAACTGCATGCCTCCGAGGCGCAGACCGTTGACAACGATCATGACCAGCGTGCAGACGGCCAGCGTCGCCGTGACCCACAGGCTACCCGTCGCCGCGCCGCCGATACCGTGGTGGGCGTCCGGGTAGATTTTGTGCACGAGCCCGCGCGTCAGCGGCTCCAGCGGCAACAAGCCCAGAAGGTTGATGAAGAGTACATAGAAGAACGCCGTCCAGATGTAGGGGATGAAGCGGTCGGTGTGCTCCCCGAGGATCGGCCGCGCCACTGAGTCCCGCAGGTAGGAGCAGATCGACTCGAAGAAATTGCCGAAACCGTGCGGCGTCAGATCGCGGACGGCGTCGCCCGTGCCGGCGACACGGATGCACCGTGGAATCACCAGCATCAACAGGAGCGTTGCGATGATCTGCATGACAATGAGATTGGAGACGACCGTGATCTCGCCGCCGGGCGTGAGCACGAAAGGCCCCACCGCGTTTTCGCCGGAAAACCAGTGTGCCTTCAGGTACGCCCATTGAAAGACGTGATCCATCGGATCGCTGGCAGCCAGGATCGCGCGCTCCATGCTAGGAATCGCCCCCATCGCTACGTTTCATCATCCGCACCGCGAACACCGTATCCAAAGGAAGCATCAACAAGTAGCTGATCCCCACCCAAAAAACGAACACGTTACGCTCGAACCAACCGCTGAAAACCAACGGGACAACCAGCACGAGCACCGTCATAAACCGAATGCCCATCGCCGCCATGATCGCCTGGGGGCGCTGCGACGCTCCCTGCGCCACAGCCATCGCCAGCGGCACGGCGCCCAGGCAACTCGCCACCCAACTGACGCCGCAGCCCGCCGCCATCGACCCAAACGCCTCTTGACCGGCCACGCGAAGCGTCGGGAAGTAGCCCAGCGCCACAATGGCCAATCCGGCCGCCGTGGCCGCGCCGGTGAACATCAGGTACGACGGAACGAAGCGCCTGCCGACTGGCGTCATGGCTCGTCCTGCCCGTCTGTGCCGTTTCGCTTGTCGGGCGGGAAGGCATTCAGCGCTTTACGGATCAGGTTGTACATGCCGCCGGTGAGACCAAGGACCGCGCCAATCACGGTGCCCCACGGGCGGCAGCCATAGCGACGGTCCACCCAAATGCCGACCAGGGTAAACCCCGCCAAAGCCGCGGCGAACTCAATGCCGATGCCGGAATGTCGAACCCAGGGCGGTCGATCCTGCTTCTTGCCGACCATCGGCCGATCCAAACCAGCCAGGACTTTGTATCAAAAAGGCACAAAGTAGGCGATAAAAGTGGGCGCGTTCAACGCGCCCGGCCTCTCTCCCGGAATCGCTCCGGTGTCGTAGAGGCGGGCAGTCTAGCATGTCGAAAACCGGATTCAAGGGGTCTTGGCCAACGATCTCAAGGATTTCCGCGCGACACGCGAACCGTCCCCGTCGGGCGGTCGGATCGGCCGACCCGACCAAGGGCGGGCAACAGAACCGCTGCTGGGCAGTCTTCAGAGCCGTCCGGCAGTTTTCAGAGCACCGGGCGCGAGCCCGGTGACAGGCTGGCGCGGGACCCGCGGGCTAGCGCCTGCGGCTCTGACACTGTGTACAGGCGTCGCGAGAAGTGCCACGAATCCAGGCACCCGACCATCCACGACGACCCATTCATTGACCCCCCTCCGCCTTGCCGATAGCGTCCCAGACCGACGGATTCCACAGGCCCTCTTGCGATCCCTTGCTATTGCCATGATTCGACATCTAGCCGTCGTCGGGGCCACGGGAGCCGTTGGCCGGGAGATTTGCACGCTCATCACCGAGCGGTCGCTACCGGTAGGGGAGGTCTCGCTGGTGGCCTCTGCACGCGGCGCGGGAACCAAGATCAAGGTCAACGGAACCGAACTCGAGGTCAAAGAGCTGGGGGACGACAGCTTCGACGGCATCGACTTCGCGATTTTCACCGCCGGCGGCGACCGCAGCAAGGAATGGGCGCCCTTCGCGGTGGCCGCTGGAGCCGTTGTGATCGACAACTCCTCCGTCTTCCGGATGGATCCCACCGTCCCGCTCGTTGTCCCGGAGATCAACCCCGGCGACCTGGTGGGTCACGACGCCATCATCGCCAACCCCAACTGCTCGACCATCATCATGAACATGGCCGTCTGGCCGATGCACAAGGTCAACCCGGTGCGCCGGATCGTGGTCAGCACCTATCAGTCGGCCAGCGGCGCCGGGGCGGCCGCCATGGAAGAGCTTCGCACCCAGACGGCCGACCACCTCGCAGGGCGGGACATCACGCCGAAGGTCTTCCCCCACCCCGTCGCCTTTAACCTCTTCTCGCACAACACCCCGGTCGGCGCGGACGGCTACAACACGGAAGAGCGAAAGATGATCGATGAGACGCGCAGAATCTTCCACGAGAAAGACCTGGCCATTACGGCCACCTGCATCCGCGTACCCGTCATGCGCGCACACGCCGAGTCGATCAACCTGACATTCGATCGCCCCATCACTCCGGACGAGGTGCGTTCCATCCTCGTAGGTGCCCCCGGTGTGACCGTGGTCGATGACGTGGATGCCGGCCGGTTCCCCATGCCCGTCGATGCCTCCGGCAAAGACGACGTGCTCGTCGGCCGCATCCGCCAGGACGTCAGCCAGGGTGACCGCGGCATCGAGCTGTTCGCGTGCGGCGACCAACTCCGCAAAGGCGCTGCCCTCAACGCAATTCAGATACTGGAGCGGTTGGCGTTGTAGGTGTCTTACCGAGGTGACACGGCGCGGCCCATGGGGATCGGACGGGTCATAGACACTCCGGGCGACGCCGGCCGGAGGGTTGGTCCCTTACCTGCGGCTCTTGCCGCGTATGTTCCACGGCCTCCGGAACTACGCTGCCCGAACCGCCCTGGCCGGACGATTAAAGCCACGATGGACGTTGTCTGAGCAATCTCGTGCTTCCACGCCCACTTCGGCAGGAGGTCCTATGAAGGGGACACGCCCGGTACGGCCGTCCTTGGCCTGCATCGGATCACCTGGGAGGCACACGGAATGGGTTGGATGAGGCCGAGGCAGCTGAGGCGGTATTCGCACGTCGCACGGGTGGAACGGGCTGGCCCGGCGGCTGAATTGGCCGCTTCAGCTTGACACGGGCAACCCGGAGCGGCTAGCATGGCGAGCCGACGGTCGATAAGCCGGGATATGGGGTTTCCGGTGTGGTGCCTGGCGCTTGGCGTGTCCTCTCATTGGGGAGAATCCTGAAATGCGATTCCACAGCCGAAACTTTTCCGTCGTTGTAGCGGGGTTGTTGCTCGCTTCCGCCGTTCCGGCGAGTGCCGACCTGATCCAGTTCACGTTTCAGGGCACGATTGACACGGTTGGACCACTCAGCGCGCCCTTCGGGTCGATCGCCGTTGGTGATCCATACACCCTCAGCTACGTTTTTGATTCTGGTACGACAGACGGTGATCTCTCGGGTACCGTGGGTACCTACGATGGTGATATCCAGGAATTCAGTTTGTCGATCGGTGCGGCATCCCTGGCGGGCACGCCGCTGTTTGGTGGGGCGATTACCGTCGATGACGAGTCGGTGCCTGGGATCGAGACTTACGATGCGGTTATGCTTACGACTGCGTTTGAAATCGGTGTCACGACGGGTTTTTCAGTTGGCACATTGGGTTCCGATGCGCTTCCGACGGACTTTTCTCTGAGCGATTTTTCTGGATTCACGTTCTTCATCGACGATATCAATGAGAGTTTCGCGGAAGGTAATCTCACTTTATTCAGCAGCCAAGTGGTTTCAGTGGTTCCCCTGCCTGGCTCCGCCCTGATGGGTGTCGTCGGGTTTGGCATCGTAGGCTGGCTACGACGCCGAAGCCTTACCTAGCGCGTGCCCAGCACGGGCAAGTGAGCGTGACCACGGCTCAGGTTGCCGCATTCTGATCGTCTGAACCTGGTGTATGGTCTCACCTCGTTTTGCGAGTTCAGGTCCACCCCGTTCCGTGTGCCACCGCTCAAGAGCAGTGGCACACCCGCGGCTTCAGGCGTGGCGATGCACTCGTACCGTTTCCGGTAAGGTGCCGCTTCTTCTCTGCCTTCGCGCTTCAGCCAACACGATCGACTGCGAATCACTTGCGAAACCGAATCGGTTACTCAACCAACATAAGCGGCAGCGACGCGCACACTCGCCACACCAGCGTGGACAGTTCGTCAGCGATCGGTGTTTGGCTGAACGTGCCTTCGCCTCGGATGAGGCCTTCAAGAAACAACGCGTCGGCGCCCGGCGTGCTTGACGAGCCCGCGTAGTAGACCGTAAAGATGGAAATCCCGTTAGCGGCCGCGTCGTCTGCCGACGCGATCGCCATCGCCCGCAGTTCCGCGTCGGTAAGGGATACCGACCGTGTGCTTTGTGGCCGGCCGTCACTAACGATCACTATGGCGCGCCCGATCTCCGGAGCGGACCTCGAGCCCAGCAACTCGTCTATGGCCGCATCGATCCCCGCCGCGATGTTCGTTCCGGTGTTGCATTTCAGTTGCCCGCCTCGGCAAGAACCTCTGCAGCACGCGCTGAGGTTGTCGATGGCGAGCTCGAGGGCGCTGAACCCCGTGGCAAGCGGCTGAAGCGGGGCTACGACCTCTGCCGTCCCGGTGTAGGCCACGAAGCCAACCTGCGAAGCGTTGTCCGTGTGGTCTCGCAGGCATTCCAGGAGCGCGGCATCGGCCTCCTTGGCGAGGCTCAAAGCGCTGGTGAACGAACCGCTCTTGTCCTGCACGATGACCATGTCCCATGCCTTGGCCGTCCCAAACTGCGCGGTGGCGCTGGCCGAAACGTCCGCCGTCGCCTGACCGAAGATCTGCGCGAAAAACAGCGGAACGGCATTGCCGGTGGCGGAGGTCAGCCTGGCGGTGACGCGGACCGCGTCCGCGGTGAGCTGAGCCTCTCCGCTCAGCGGAGTAAACGTTCCAGTCGCGGCGTTCCAGTCCCCGATCTGGATGTCGCCGGGATGGACTCTCACCGAGCCACCCCCGGCGTAGTTGTCGGCGGCGAATGCCGAGGCACGGTCCCGCACGCCTCTTGAGCCAAGCCCCAGCGCGCTCGCACCGGCCAGGGCGGAGGCATCGACGGCGTGCTGAAGCTCGCCGCGCACGTTGTACATGTACCCCACATCGACCGTCAGTGCGGCGAACCCCAGGAGCATTGTGAGCATGACAACCGTCAGGACCGCGACGACGCCGCGGGTGCGGTTCCGGTAGGATTGCGGAGTAGACATAGCCCGTACCTCCGTTGTGAGACAGGGCGGCGGGAGTCGGCGTAGCCTCCTGGGGAAATGTCCCGCGTGGCCGGGCGCGCGAACGCCCGAGCCTGGCAACCCGCCCCATGGACAAACATCATCCGGTCGCCAACTACGGATGCAACTCTACGATTGTCGAGTACACGAGGCAAACGGATGACGTGTTTCGTACCGCCAGCAACGTCCGCGAAATGGTGCGCGCCGATAACGGTTTGGTTGACACGTCATTCGTAGGGCTGTAGCCACCCGTATCGCTACGCCGCGGCTACAACCCCGAAAAATCCGCCTATCTCTTCGCCAACTACTGACCCCAACGCCCGTTTTCACAGCCGACAGGGTCTCTGCGCCTGTACGCAAGCCCGCTAACGCGTACAATCAACGAATCTGAGGGGCAGCGGGCCCGGACAGTCATGTTCGTCATTTTGGGACATGGTGTGCCAAACGAGCCCGATACATGCCGTCGATACGTCGTCCCAAAACTGCAAGCAGCTGGTTGGGACGAGGAGCCCCGCCGCATTAGCGAGCAGGTTACGCGGAGTTTCTCGCCGCACCTCGCGATCCGAAACATTCCGAGCAGATTCCTACAAAGAATGGTGCGGCGGCGGTTTCGACTCGCCAAGTACGCCCAATGGTCCCGACCGAGGATTCCAGGCCAGAGTCTTGCGGTGCAAGGATTCTTTGATACGTAAGCCCGTAGTCGTCCCGCAGGGTATCACGGAACTCGCAAGAGTCGTCACTGGTGGCTCCGCGTTAAAGGCGGCGCCGTGTGTTCGCTGCTGAAACACGCTACAATGAGACGCTTGGGAGAGGCTCGACATATGAGTGGACACGACCGCACAGATCACTCAGCAGCCGCTTCCGCGATGGGTTATCTGTACCAAGTGCGCTACGCCTTGCTCGAAGCTCTCCGCAGACTTCGCAGAGACGCCGATTTCGTCGTCTCAATCGAGACGCTCGATGATGTCGTATTTGAAGAATCTGGGGGGGCACTTGAACTTCTTCAACTAAAGCATCGAGTCAATCGAGCGGCCGATCTGTCCGACGCTTCAACGGATCTTTGGAAGACAATTCGAGTCTGGTCAGAGGCTCTACTGGCTGAAGAACTTCCCGATGGAGCGTTACTGTTTCTGATCACAACAGGTCACGTAAGCGATGGAGCAGCCACGCACTATCTGAGGGCCGACTCTTCACGAGATGTCGCGCAAGCCATTGAGCGACTGAATTCGATTGCTTCGTCGTCAAATAGCACCGCGAACGCAGCTGCGTATCAGGCATTTCGTAGCCTTGATGCGCAACAGCGAAAACGCCTTCTGTCGGCGGCGGTAGTCGTCGATCTTGCCCCCGACATCGCCGACTTGGATGCCAACCTTAGGGACGAGCTCTTCCATGCGGTTGAGCGTCGTTTCCTCGATTCGCTGCTGCAGCGCCTGGAGGGCTGGTGGTATCGTCGTGTTATTGCCCACCTTACCGAAGGCGATCCAAGACCCATCCTGAGCAACGAGTTAAACTCCGAGCTGACATCAGTGCGCGAGCAGTTCAGGCAGGATAGCTTACCGATTGATGACGACATCATGAGCGCAAGTGTGGATGCGTCGGGCTACCAGAACCGGTCCTTTGTTCGTCAACTCCGACTCATCGATATCGGCAACAGGCGGATCCTCCACGCTATCAAGAACTACTTTCGCGCGTTTGAGCAACGATCACGATGGGTGCGTGAAGACCTTCTGTTGGTGGGAGAGTTGGGCCGCTACGAGGACCGCCTTGTTGAAGAGTGGGAGGTGCTGTTTGAGCAGATGCGCGACAATCTGGACGATGACGCTTCTGGCGAAGCAAAACGCAGCGCAGCTCAAGTACTTTATCAGTGGGTCGAAACTGGCATGCATCCACAGATTCGCGATCGCGTAAGCGAGCCGGCAATCTCCCGAGGATCGTATCAAATCCTCTCGGATGACCAGCGCGTCGGATGGCACCTCGAATTCAAAGACAGGCTGCAACAGTTGCTTGAACAGCCGGAGCCAGCGGAATGACGATTTGGTCTGCAAGACCGAAGGAGGAGGCGTACCTACTAAACCCCGCCTTCTGCGCCACGATTCTCAGCATGGCCGTCCGTGAGTATACGTCGCTCCGGCCTGAGGCCATGCCATTCCCCTTGACTTTTCTCGTCTTGCCAGTCGTTCTTCACAAACGAACCCGAGATGTCCTTCCGCCGAGTGTTCGCACTTCGATGGCGGCGTGGTTCCAGGAGAATGCCGAAGCACGCGTAGGTTTCTGTGAACGTACCGTATCCCTCAAACCCTACACGCGTGAAGCGTTGCAGTTCGGTATCTCGCGAGACTGGCTGGCTTTTCGGGACGGCGGGCACCTCCTGTCAGGTATCACAGGAGCGCAATCGAATCGAACGTTGAGTGTACTGGTAGCTGAGGCACGCGAGTGCGCGCTCCGCGCCCGTTTTGTTGGAAAGTGGTTCGCTTCGACCGGATCGAGTTTGACGGTCTTAGCGTTCTGGGGACTACGACCATGAGCTTTCAGATTCTGGATGTTGTGCTTTACGGTTTCAATAAACAGCGACGGGTGCTGTCCCTTCGGCCGGGCGAGCTCAACGTCGTCACAGGAGCATCTAAGACGGGAAAGACAGCTCTAATCGAGATTATCGACTACTGCCTGGGCGCGTCTGAGTGCTCGATCCCGGCGGGGATCATTCGTGATACGGTGCAGTGGGTCGGATTACGATTGCAAGTCGCGGATGGCCATGTAGTCATTGCGCGACGCTTGCCAACTGCTGGGCAGGCAGCGTCGTCGGACGTGTTCTATGCTGTCGGCAAGGAGCTCGAAATCCCGGATTACTCGGCGCTTCTGCAGACGACGAACCCAAGGGCCCTGGTAGGACTTCTTACGTCTCACGCCGGGATTTCCGAGAACCTCTTCGAGCCGCCCGAGGGTCAAACGCGGGCCGCATTGACTGCTACCGTGCGCCATGCATTGTTTTGCTGTTTCCAACACCAAAGTGAGGTGATCAGTAACAAGTACCTCTTCCACAAACAGAGCGAGGAGTGGATTCCACAGGCGATCAAGGACACCATCCCGTACTTCCTCGGAGCGGTCGACGATGAGCATGTCGCGAAGCTGGGTGAGTTGCGAAAGCTACGCCACGAGCTGCGCGGGCTCAGAAGATCGCTAGCTGAGCACGAATCGGTGCGCGGCCGCGGCATCTCGCGTGCCGAGCGCCTCTTGGCTGAGGCCACGGATATCGGCCTGCGTGCTGTAAGCACAGCGCCAGAAGAATGGGAAGAATGCGTTGCGGCGCTGAAAGCCGTAGCATCGCAGCCCCCTCCCACCGAAGAGGACGAACTCCTCGCCGAGGGTGATGAGTTCGAGCGGCTACAGCATGAACGAGAGGCGCTTATCCAGGAGCTTCATCGCATAAAGGACCAGCTCGGCGCAGCAAGGGCTTTATCTTCGGATCGTCAGGGCTATTCCCGCGAAGCTAACGCCCAGTTATCACGTTTGAGAAGCGTAGGACTCTTCGAAGATGGAAACGACGAGGAGTTCACTAGATGTCCCGTGTGTCTGTCCGAGCTGCCTGATAGCCAAGTGCTCCCACTGATCACTGAGATACAGGCGTCTGTTTCGGAACTCCTGGAGCAGATGCGTTCTGTCGAAGAATGTTCTCCGCAGATGCAGCAAGTGATTCGGACTCTCGAAAGCCGAATCGAGGAAACGCAAGCGAGATTGAGGGAGAACCGCGAATCGTTGGAGGCAATTCAGGCATCCAATCGCCGAATTGAGGAGTTTCGTGACCGGGCAACACGGCATGCACACGTACTGGGGCGTATAGGACTGTATCTGGAGAGCCTTCCACACTTGGAGGATACGAGTGATTTGAGGCGCGAGATTGATGAACTCACAAGCCGCATCTCACTGCTAGAAGAAGAGCTGAGCGCCGAGGCGGTACAGGAACGCATTCAATCAGCGCTCTCCATCATCGGTCGCGATATGAGCATGTGGGCTCAGAACCTTCAGCTTGAGCACTCCGAGCATCCGTTGCGATTGGATCTGAAGCGGCTCTTGGTTGTGGCCGACGGCGGGAACGGGCCGATTCCCATGGACCAGATGGGAGGCGGTGGGAACTGGGTCGGTTATCACCTGATCGCCCATTTGGCGCTGCACAAGTGGTTCGTCAGCCGTGGCCGACCGGTTCCGCGCTTCCTGTTCATTGATCAGCCGTCTCTAGCCTATTTCCCCGAAGATCGAGGTTGGGACGAAGCGGATGTGGGCGAACGCGACGAAGACCGAGAGGCAGTAGCAAGAATCTACCGCCTTGCCCGTGCGGTGGCCGAGGAGCTGTCCGACCAACTACAGATCATCATCACGGATCACGCCAACATTGACGAACCGTGGTTTCAGGAGTGCATCGTGGAAAGGTGGCGGGGAGACCTGAAGCTCGTTCCGCCAGATTGGGCAGACTGCTAGGCACCTGCGCGGGCAAGATTTGCGTGTCGGGAGAACGCCTGTTGCCCCGAAAACTCGGTGACACAAAACGGTTTCACGATCTGCCGTTTCCAAGGAACGTGCTCTACCGGCACCGGCTCACAGCCTGCCAAGCGCCGCTCGCCGCAAACCCCGGTTTCCGTAGGGCGGATCGCACGCGTGCTTGGAGCCGGGCGCCTGTCCTGCGAAGCCAACCAGCGCTGTAGCACTAGTACTCCGGTTATGTCGCCCCCCCGACCCACCTTGACGGGGCGCACAGGTGCCCGCCCAATACAGTCAGTCGTTGCCCGCCCCGGTATAGGACGACAGCCAATGGCCGTTCCGAAGACCTACCAAGCAGACGTCGATGCGATCATCGCTCGCCGTCACGACAACGGCTCCGACTTCTGGGCAACGCCCGACGGTCGGTGGGGGGTGGGCAGTCCTTTTTCGACCTTCGATTGTGCGATCACCTTGACGGAACTCGGCGTGCCGCGGTCGGACCCGGTCGTCAAAGGCCTGGCCGGGAAGTTTCTCGATTCGTGGCAAGACGACGGGCGGTTCCGCCCGGCTCCGAAGGGGGCGGTGTATCCGTGCCACACGGCCAACGCCGCTCGGGCGCTTTGCCGGCTGGGGTTCGCAAAGGACCGCAGGCTCAAGCGGACCTTCGAGCAGTTGTTCGACAGCCGGCACGACGACGGCGGCTGGCGGTGCAACACGGTTCGTCTGGGCAAGAGCCCGGTGACCGACGCTTCGAACCCGGGCGTCACACTGGCGGCACTGGACGCGTTCCGATTCACGTCGCACCTGAACCAAGACAAGCGGCTCGACAAAGCCGTCAAGTTCCTGCTTGCCCATTGGAAGACGCGGCGGCCGCTCGGGCCATGCGAATTCGGCATCGGCACGCTGTTCATGAACGTCGAGTACCCGTTCCTCCGCTACAACTTGTTCTACTACGTCTACGTGCTCTCGTTCTACGACGCCGCCAAGAAAGCCAAGCCGTTTCGTCTGGCGCTTGACGCGCTCGAGTCGAAGCTGGTCGACGGTCAGGTGGTCGTGGAGAACCCGAATCGCCGGCTGGCCAAGCTCTGCTTCTGCAAGAAAGGCGAACCGAGCCGAGCCGCAACGCAGCGGTATCGAGAGATCCTAGAGAACCTGGGTGCTTGAATCGTGGTGACGTGCAAGGCAGCTTGTTCGCGAGGACAGCCGCTCCGTCGGGCAATAGCCCGACCTATCCATGAAAGGCATGTCCGGGTCAAGTGCGTACCGTAACTGG
>CBDUXT010000057.1:0-39512 GCA_965371245.1 uncultured bacterium
CGGTCACAGGGCTCGCGCCCTGTGCTCTGAAAACTGCCCGCCGATTCGGTCATGCCCCCCTGTCGACGGACCGAACGTGAGAAACCGGCCGGGGACCGCTATAATAAGATACCGTGAAAGGAATCATCTATCTCGACAACAACGCCACGACGCAACCGCTGCCGGAGGTGGTCGAGGCGATGCTGCCATTCCTACGGGAGAGCTACGCGAATCCATCGAGCGTCCATCAGTTCGGGCAGACCGCGCGGCATCACGTCGAATGTGCGCGTGAACAGGTCGCCTCGCTGATCGGGGGCTCCCCGCGCGAGATCGTCTTCACCGGAAGCGGCACCGAGAGCATCAACCTCGCCATGCGCGGAGCGATGAACCTGAACCCAGAGCGGCGCCGGATCGTGCTGACGCCGGTGGAACACCCGGCCGTCCTGCGGGTTGCGGAGCGGCTGGAAGCGGAAGGCTACTCGATCGACTACGTCGGCGTGGACGGGCAGGGTCGGATTGACGAAGCCGAGTGGGCCGATCGAATGAGCGACGAAACGGCGCTGGCCAGCCTGCTCCATGCCAACAACGAAACAGGCGTGGTGACCGACGTCGCCAAGCTCGCCGGTATCGCGGCCGACCATGGCGTCCCGGTCCACGTGGACGCGGTTCAGTCGGCCGGCAAGCTTCCCATCGACGTCGGCTCGTGGCCGGTGGCGCTGGTGAGTTTCTCGGCGCACAAGTTCCACGGTCCCAAAGGGGTTGGCGCCTTATTCGTGCGCCGCCGAACGCGGCTGGCGCCGTTGATCGTCGGCGGGAACCAGGAGCGCGAGCTTCGGGGCGGCACGGAGAACGTCGCGGGCATCGTCGGCATGGGCGCGGCGGCGGAGGCGGCGGTGCGCGACGGGGAGGACGTCGCGCGCTCGGTCCTGGGGCTGCGAGACTCCCTTGAGCGCGGCATTTCCGAAGGCGTGGCGTTCGCGCAGGTCAACGCATCGGGCGCGGAGCGCATCTACAACACGACGAACATTTCGTTCAGGACACTCGAGGCCGAGGCGATCCTGATCCTTCTGAGCGAAGCGGGCGTGTGCGCGTCGAGCGGCTCGGCGTGCAGCAGCGGCTCACTGGAACCGTCGCACGTACTCAAAGCGATGGACGTGGACGAACGCGTGGCCCACGGCGCGGTGCGGTTCAGTCTTTCGCGTTTCACGACAGCGGAAGAAGTGAACCACGTCGTCGCGTTGATGCCGCGGCTCCTCGACAAACTCACCGTCTTGCAGCGGCACTGACAGCGGGCGGGTGGAGGGTGACGCGGCGCTTGCCCGTGATGGCAGACGATGCGGCCGCGTGTGACACGATGTCGGCATCACCATGTGGAAGGATTCAGAGTTGAAAACGGCACGGATCGGCATCATCGGCGGAACGGGGCTTGGGGATGCCTTGGCGAAGACGGCCGGCGGCAAGGCGACTCGTGTGGAGACACCGTACGGTGCGACGAGTAGCGACCCGATCCTCGCCTGCTGGGAAGGCGTCGATGTCGCCTTTATCGAGCGTCACGGTCCGGGCCACTTTCTCAACCCCTCTCAGGTGCCCTACCGTGCCAACATCTGGGCACTCAAGGCGCTGGGCGTTTCGGGGATCATCGCCAGCGGCGCCACCGGCAGTCTGCGCGAAGAGATCGCACCGGGTCACCTGGTTCTGTGCGATCAGGTGATCGACAAGACGTTCCGCCGCCCGAGCACCTTCTTCGATGAGGGACTCGTCACCCACGCGGAGTTCGCCGATCCGTTTTGCCCGCACCTGCGCGCCGAACTCGCCGCGGCCGGCGCTGAGGTGGAAACCACGGTTCACCCAAGAGGCACCTACATCTGCATGGAGGGTCCGCAGTTCTCTTCGCGGGCGGAATCGCGGATGCACCGGTCCTGGGGCGGCGATCTGATCGGCATGACCTGTTTACCCGAGGCGAAGCTCGCCCGCGAGGCCGAGATTTGCTATGCCCTGGTTGCCCTTCCGACCGATTACGACTGTTGGCGCGAGACGGACCCCGGCAAGGCCCCGGACGAACTCCTGCGGGAGATTCTGGGGAATCTGGATCGGGCGACGCAGAGCGGCGTCCAGCTCCTCCGAGCGACGCTGAAGCGGCTGAAGCTCCCTCTACCCGCCTGCCGCTGCCGGGAGGCGTTGAAACTGGCCATCTGGTCGGACAAATCGAGAATCGAGCCAAGCCACCGTGAGCGACTGAAACCGCTGATCGGGCGGTATTTGGCCGACTAGAATACTAGGGAGAACCGTGAGCACGGCGCAGGGTGTCGCCGTCCGGGTTCTTCATGGGACACGACGTGTGCGACGGCTTCGTTTGACAGGCCTGTGTTTGCTGTTTTGCGTGGGGCTCGGTGGAAAGCCGGCGCCGGCGCAGGACGCCGTCCCGCTCCGGGCCGCCGACGGTCTTGCCACCGCAGCCTCCTACCGAGACGTCTACGTCAACGACAGCTTCGAGGCCGCCGACGCCATCGCCAAGGCACAACGGCTCAGCGCGTCGGGTCGATGGCGCGAGGCGGTGGAGACACTTCAGGGCGTGGCCGACTCCGCCGGCGACAAGCTGGTCCGCGTTTCAGGCGACTACTACGTCAACATCCGGACCCACATCGCCGAGCTGGTTTCGTCCTACCCCAAGGCGGGCATCGCGGCCTACCGCCTTCTCTACGAGCGGCGCACCACCGAAGCACTGACCGCGCTCGGGGCTCGACCCACGCTGCGCGAATTGCTGTCGGTGTTCGACCGATACTTCTGCACCGCCCGCGCGGGCGCGCTGGCCGACACCCTCGGGCAGATGGCGATTGAAAGCGGTGACCTCTCTCTGGCAGAGCACGTCTACCGCCGCACACTTACGCACCACCCCGACACGGAGACACTCGCGCCTCGCTGTCGGTCGATGTTGGCCGTGATCGGCGCGATGCGCGGCGAGTCGGGCGGAACCGAATCCATTCCGGACGACGTCGTTCGCTGGTTGGGTGAGGATCGAACTCTACGCAACGTCGTCGCCGAGATCCCCAACCATTTTGCTCCATCCGCCGACACCGGGTCACCGGACGATTGGCCGATCTTCCACGGAGACGCATCGCGCAATCGGGGCGCCGTCACGGGAATCGACGAACTGGGATTATGGTGGCGCTTCGAGGGCTTTGGCAAACGCAACTCGGGCGAGGCGTCGGAAGTTCTCTCCGGCACCGAACGCGATCGGTCACGGCACCTTTCCATCCAGCCGGTCATGGACGGCGGGCTGATCTTCGCCCAACGATCGCGCGAGATCGTGGCCCTGAACATGACGACGGGCGGCACGGCGTGGCGTTTTTTCGGCGATGAAAAAGAGTCCGGGGGCGCCGGCTACGTCGAGGAACAACCGGCCGCCTGGGACGCCGTGACCGTTCACGATGGTCGGCTCTATGCCTCGCTACCGGGCGACGCGGCCTCGTATTACAGCTACGAGTCGGCTATCCATCCGGCGGACATCATCTGCCTCGACAGCAAGACCGGTCGCGTCGTGTGGCGGCTGGACCGGCAAGCGATCGAGGAGGATTTTGCAGAAGTCATTTTCGATTCGAGCCCCTTGGTCGGCCACGGCGGCGTCTTCGTTGTCGGGCGCCGGCGCCGCTCGTTCGGCTTCGAGGATTGCTACCTCTATCGCTTCGACACGGCGACGGGGGCGATGGCCTATAGAAGCCATCTGGGCAGCGCGTCAACCGGAACGTTCGGGTCCCGACGACCGACGCGCACGATCGCGGCGATGCATGGGGGCACGGTCTACGTCTGTACGAATCTGGGCACCATCGCGGCGGTGTCGGCCCATTCGGGCGCCGTCCGCTGGCTGCGACTGTACCAACGCCATCGAGACGACGACACGGGCATCAGCCGGTTCGTCCGCGATGTGCGACCGTGGCAGTTCAACCCGGTGCTGGTGTCCGATGGACGGCTGGTCGTGTTGCCGACCGACGCGGCCAACGTGTTCGTGGTCAGTGCCGATACCGGGGCACTCATCCACTCGATCCCGACGGACACGCTCGGGCGCGTCGCCACGCTTCTCGGCGTTCGCGGCGGTGTTCTGTGCTGCGCCGGGCGCACCGTGGGCTGCTACGACCTGGCGCGCGGCGAGCCGCTGTGGACGACCCCTTTGCCCGACGACGCCAATTTGTTCGGTCGCGGCCTGTGGGCGGATGATCGCCTGCTCGTACCCACCCGCACCGGGTTGAGCACCTACCGCGTCAGCGACGGCGAACGATCAGACCAGTCCTGGGACACCGAGGGCGAGGGCGGCAACCTTGTGGCACTCGGCGATCGACTTGTCGTGGCCGGTGTCGATCGGATCAGCGTCTACGTTCGGCGCCGTGAGATATGGAAGGCCCTCCGCCAGCGGATGGCGGCTACGCCCCGAGACCCCGTGCCGGCCATGGAGCTGGCCGAGGTGGCGCTTAGCAACGGCGAGTTCTCGGAGGCGATCACCGTTCTCGACGAGGCGGTTCGCCGCGCCGACGCGCTGGAGGCGCCGCTGGGTCCCGCGTTGTCACGGCGTCTGTTCGACGACGTCCTGTTGTTCGTCGATCGGCTGTCGGCACGTTCCATGCTCGACGTCGAACTCGTCGATAAGCTCTTCGCCCACGCCTCACAGTTTCCACCGGACACGGCCGCCCATTTGCGCTACCGGGTCAGGTTCGCGGCCCTGTACGTCTCGTTCGATCAGTCGGTTCGCGCGCTGCGACTGTACCATCAGATCCTGCGCGATCGATCGCTTCGCGACCTCCGGCTGACGGCGGACCGGTCGGACCCAAAGTCGGCCGGTGCCCACGCTCGTGAGCAAATTGCCGCACTGATCGAGTCGGACGGTCGGTCGATCTACGCATCCTACGAAGCGGAAGCGATGCAATGGCTTCGAAGCGCGCAGGAGACCCAGGGCGAGGACTGGTTCGCCCGAATCGTCACGACCTTCCCCAACAGCACCACCGCACCGCTTGCGCTGATCGCTCACGGAGAACTTCTGGCCAAACGCGGCCGTGCGGAAGCCGCCGCCGAGCGGTTCGCCAAGGCCTATCACCGATACCCGAAGGACGTGGATCGCCCGACGCTCTTGCGCAACATTGCCGATGCGTATGAGGACGCCGGTATGGAGGAACACGCCTATCGCTGGCTGACCAAGGCCGCCCGCGAGCACCCCAGTGCTCGTTTCGCGTACGAAGGTCGATCCACCGGGTTTCTCGAGTATCGCGAGCGGTTGGCGGGTGTGCGGAACAAGGTGGAACCGTCGCGTCCGGATCTCATGGTCCCTTTGGGCGACCGCTTCGTACGATCGTTCGACGATTCGGCCTCACTTCTCGTCCCACGGTTCGGAATCGACCCCGCGTCGAGTTGGAGGCACGTGTTCGTGTCGGCAGTGGGCGGCATACGGGCCTTCGAGCCCCGGCGAGACGCGGAGATCTGGCCAAAGCCCGCGCCGGCGAGGGGCAGCCCCAGTCTGCTGATCGCAACCACGGATGTAGCCGTGTTCGCCAGCAAGCACGAGGTGTTCGCCTTGGACGTATTCAGCGGTGCGCGTCGCTGGACGCTGGGAGAGTTCCCGGAACGCTTCGGTAGGGAAGATGCGGACTGGGAGGACGCCGACGCCTTCCGCACCCACGCGGTCCGCGGACAGAGAATCGTCAGCCTCCGTGACAGCGGCGAGATGACAGCCGTCGATCTCGATTCGGGCACGATTCTGTGGAGGAAGACGCATCGACCCGTCCCCTTCGGGCGTATTCGACTGTCGGGTCCGTGGGTTTTGTATCACGTGATCCAGGACGACAAACCGTCGGTGTGCCTGGTCGATGTGGAGACCGGCAGCCTGATCGAACGGATCGCGGTGGACGAGAAGCGTTCCCTCCTCCGCGTGTTCGCCACGCTCGACAAACAGCTCGTGGTCGTGACGTCGCAATCCATCTCATCGTTCGATCCGGAATCGCACGACCGACGTTGGCGCGTCCAAACGGCGGGGCGCATCCGACGCGCCTCTCTTCTCGTTGATGTTGACGCCCTGTATTACTCGGACGACGGCGGGCGGGTGAAGAAAATCAGCCTGGAGGACGGGCACCATCTATGGAAGTCGCCACGGGTGCTGCCGCGACGAGACGACGACTTCCAGGCCAGCCTTCAGGGAGGAAGCGTCATCCTCAGCTCGACCACAGCCATCAGCGCCGTCGATGCGGTGACCGGACTGCTTCTTTGGGAAGGGACGAAGCCGGAGGGGCCACGTTTTCTCGAGCGGATCATCACCGACCGCTATGCCGTCGCGGTCGATGTTCGCGGGGACGACGAGGAGAGCGTCGCCTACTTCTACGACCACCGAAACGCCAGCGGGCTGATCCCGCGCGAGGGGGGGGCGACCAAGCTCGGTCACCTGAGGGACGTGCGCACCGTGCTGGTGGCCGACGGGGCGCTGCTTATCCAAACCGGCTCGACGATTCGAGGGTGGCGGAGCCGGTAGCCGCGCGCGGCAAAGCGCTTAGCCCATCAGTATCCCGCGGCCTTACCCCATCGGTTGTCGGCCGCCCCGTGAAAGACGCCCGCCTTCACGAGAATGGAGTTGGCGTCGCCCTGTCGGCCGCCGCGGACCTCGTGCCCCATGCCGCGCAGCTTCGCGACCAGGTCCGCATACTTCGCGTCCTCCGCGCCGCCGAACATGACCCGCGTGGGGAACCATTCCTGATCGAGGCGCGGCGCGTCCAGCGCCGAACGGATGTCCATCCCAAACTCCAGCACGTTGAGCGTGACGCACAGGACGGTGTTGATGATCGTCCTGCCGCCGGGGCTTCCGGTCACCAGGACGACCTTGCCGTCGCGCGCTGCAATCACGGGTGTCATCGAGCTGAGCATGCGCTTGGCCGGTCTGATCTCGTTGGCGGCCGTGCCGATTCGACCACGGCGATTCGTAACGCCGGGTTTCCAGTTGAAGTCGCCCATTTCGTTATTTAGCAGAAAGCCCGCCCCCTGAACGACGACCTTGGAGCCAAAGCCCATCTCGAGCGTGTAGGTGTTTGCAACGGCCATCCCCGTCTTGTCGATCACCGAGAAGTGCGTCGTCTCCGTCCCCTCGCCGGCCAGTTGTATGGGCGAGGCCAGCGATTCGCTCGGCGTGGCCCGCTGCCGATCGATCCCCATGGCAAGCGTCTTGGCGTACTCCTTGGTGGTGAGATGCTTTGGGATGCTGACGAAGTCGGCGTCGCCGAGGTGCTTGGCACGGTCGCAGAACGCGCGGCGCATGGCCTCGACCACCAGGTGGTTCGTCCCAACGGACCACCGCCCCATGGACTTGAGGTCGAAGTTCTCCAGGACGTTCAGCATCTGCGTGATGCAGATTCCCCCGGAGCTGGGCGGGGGCGGGCCATACACATCGTAGCCCCGAAACGTCGTGTGGATGGGTCGGCGGACCACCGCGGCGTACTGCTCAAGGTCGGTATGGCTAATCAGCCCGCCGCCGCGCTTCATTTCATCAACCAGGAGCTTGGCCGTCTTGCCGGTGTAGAACCCCAGGTGCCCGTGCTTGCGGATCCGATCGAGCGTTGCCGCCAAATCCTTCTGGACGAGTCGATCGCCGGCCTTCCACTGTTCCGTGCCACCATGCTTGCCGAAAACCCGGCGGAACTCGGGGAAATCGGTGACGCGCTGGACGGCGGCGTTGAGCGACCGCGCGAGCCCCTCTGAGATGACAAACCCATCGCGCGCCAGCGCAACGGCGGGCTCAAGCAGTTCCTCCCACATCAGACTGCCATACGCCTTGTGCGCCACAAAAAGACCGCGCACCGTCCCTGGCACGCCGACCACCTTGTGCCCGTCGTGGCTTCGCCGCTCGGTGAACATGTCTCGCGTCGCCGCCCGCGGGGCTCGTTCGCGATAGTCAATGACCACCGGCGGACGACCATCGACGGGGTAGATCAGCATAAAGCCGCCGCCGCCGATGTTGCCCGCGGCCGGATGCGTGACGGCCATTGCGAATGCCGTCGCCACCGCCGCATCCACGGCGTTGCCCCCTTGTTCAAGGACGGCCAGCCCCACGTCGCTCCCGTCGGGCGAGGTCGATACGACCATGCCCTGCCGACCGACGGCGTCGCGCACGGACTCCCGCGCAAGCCCCTGGCAGGGCACTGCACCCAACACGAACCAAAGACACAGGGCTTGAAACTTGCGGACCGCCCTAAGACGGCTGTCGCGATGCGCCGAGTCGTATTGAAGCATGTGTTTTCCTCCCAGCTTGGGTTACGCCAAAGACAGCCGGAAGAGTGTATCGCAAACGTCGAATCCCCGCATCCTGGTCCAGCGAGACACCTCAAACGATTGGTTACCTGAGCCGCGCCCGTCAGGGAGCGGACGTGCGAGCGTCGGTCCGGCTACGGACAACCGCTCCCTTAGGGTCGCGGCTCGGTTTGGCCGGACCCCTCCACCTGTCGTGACGGAGCACTGGAAGTCTGTTCGAGAAAGTGCGGAACCGGCTGGAAGCCGGTGCCACACACAAGAACAGTCTTCTTCAACGGCCTGTTAGCGCAAAACCAGGCAAAACCAGGGACAGTCACGAATGGCACTGCAACTTGTTTCGGGGCGTGAACGAGTTCGTTGTACGGACCCCGGCGCGCAGGGGTTGGGCCGTGACGCCCGTGTTCGGTTTTCTCGGATGGCGGTCTTGACCTGCGCGTCCGTGCGAGCGTCAGCATGACGTGACCGTCGCGGATTCTTCTTGGCGCGGGCGCCCTCTCTGCCTATGATTCCTGCCATTCGTGACTGTCCCTCTTTATACTTGAAGGGGTTTGCGTATGAAGACACTTGTCGCCATTGCGTTATCAGCGGTTCTCTTGGTTTCCGGATGCGGCGCGGGAGTTGGACAGGGCTCGAACGCAACCCAGGCGGTTCCAGGGGCACAAGGGCCGCCTGGCGATTCTTCCGTACTGTCATGGGGGCTGTTTAGTGGCCTGTCGCCAGCGAGGGTTGTTTCGTCGGGTGGACCCATCGGTGTGCAAGCCATTACGCGACTATCGGAGGGCGTATACGAGGTTATTTACAATGTGCGGACGACGGACGTTGGCGTTGTCGCGATGTCAGCGACGGGAGATGGCTTTGAGCTTTCCGATGGGTTGAATGCGGTAACCATCTTGGGTGCGGTGCAGGACGCGAATAGAACGAACCTCACGATCAGCGTGGTATCCGTCATCAGTCTCATTGATCCGGGCGGCTTGGGTATCAGTCTGGTGGACGACGACGCGATCTTCAGCCTCGTCGTCTTTGGCGAGCTGCGTTGAACCGCTTATCTATCGCCAACATAGCCGCCGCGACGATCTTGCCGTGGAAGAGCTTGCCGGGTATGCGGGCGAGGCGCTGCCAACGTGAGCCAACGGTCCTATCGACGCCGATACTGTCCAATGTGGCAGCGTGTCGCATTGGACTCTCGCCGCGCCCTGCCAACTCGCCGCCCTCGCGCATGGTTATCAAGCACATACCCGCCCCGCGCTCGGCCAACACCTTGGCCTGGGCGGCTTCGTTCTGTTCGTCGAGGCCCAGATAATAGAGTGTGCTGCGGTTCCACTCGCGGCTATAATTTAGCAGAGCGCCCGCCACGGACGGCGCCGAAACGATGACCTGAAGGATTCGAACAATGGCAGACGCACCACAATCGACGGCAACGACCCAAGACCAGCAAGGGCTATTCGACATCTTCTTCGATGAAAACGGAAACTTCTCGACGGGTATCGGCGAGTTTCTTGTAAAGATTCCGGAGTTGGTCGTTGCGTTGTCCTTTTTGATCCCTGGCCTGAACCAGTTCGCCCCTTTCAGGTTCCTGCTCTCACAAGGCGGCGCGGGGATCGACCAGAAGATATTTGACCAGTTCCGCCAAGACGTTTTGGATAACCGGGCGGACGCGCTGGCCGTAGTCGAAGGACTTTCCACGCAGCTTCTCCCTCAAATACGGGAACTGAACGAACTCACCAGCGGACGATTGCAGGAGGCGTTCGATCGCGAGGGCGGCTTCGCGGCCCGGTTCGCGCGTGAGGTGAGGCAGCCGGTCGCCACCGGCTTCGAGAACCTTCGCGGCGACACGCTTCGGCAGCTCGAAGGGCTGGGCGAACAAGGACGCAAGGATCTTCAGCGTGTGTTCGCCAACGCCCTGACCCAGAGCGAAACTGACTTGACGCAGCGCGGGCTTAACCAGACCAGCAACAACGCGGCCTTGCGACAGGCCAACGCTGCACGCAGGGCCGACGCATTGAACGCCTTCAATGAGCAGATCCGAAGAGAGCAGATCGGCATCACGACGAAGATCGGACTTCAGGGGCTGGAACAGGACTCGGCCCTGGCCCTGACCGGCTTCACGGCCGAAGAGGCGGCCCGGCTCGGGCTCATCAGTGACCAGGACGCGCTGAAGCGCTTTGAACTCGAAGCTCAGGAACGGTTCGAGCTGGAAAAGCTCGACGTCTTCGCGAGCACCCAGTTTCAGGCGCCGGCATCGACTGGACAGAACGCCGTACAAGGCTTGACGGCGCCATAGACGATGGTTGCGAACGTTCATTTGTCTACGCCAGTAGCAGCCGAGGCGTATCACGCCGAACGGCAGTGGGTATCCCTCGGATGGTATCGCCCGATCGAGTTCCATAATTCCGCGACCAAGCATGGATTGGCCGCTGACAAGCTATCCAGCGAGCCGATCGGGATTGCCGCCTTATACATCTTCCGTTCGGCCGAACAGAACACCCACCCGAGCGTAGCCGGATGTATTGCATGGGCTGAAGAGGTTGATGTTGGAACTGTCAATCGGGTGTGGTTGACTCAGCTGCTCGCGCGGGGCCAATGGGCGTTGCTGCGATGCTCCTTGGATAAGAAGAAGTTCGGCACCACGACGGCCGAGCGGTTAGACGAATGTGCCCAAGCGGTGGCACACTGGGCCAAAGCAAGGGAAGAGCTGGAATAGAGGCCGCCCTCAACACGCATACGTCGGAGACAGCATGGTGGACTTGAAGCTGACGTCGGGCTGGCGTCCGGATCACCTGGAACAACTCGCAACCGGCCACGTCCAGAAGTCGGACGACGGGTTCCCGCAAGCGTGCTGTGTACACAACTGGTTGGACGCCGGGAACCGGATCGTTGTCGAGGCGTGGAGTAAGCTACGCGACGATGTTCTGGCGTCGGCCGTCGGGGAACCGGTTTGGGGCGAGTATCGCATCACCGATGGGCTGCCGGCGTACCGGTATCACCGGGACCACCACGAATGGGGGAAGCGCTCAGGCTCCGTAGGCGTGGATGCTACACGCCCGAAGCCCTCTACATGCCTGCCACCCGAGCAAGCATGCCGCGGTAGATCATCGCCCCGCCGATTGCCAGGGACGCCACGACCAAGAACAAGAGCACCTTCAGGCCTGCCTTTTTCGTCACGGCCTCGACTCCTTCCGTGAGCCTTCAGGCCCATCCGGCTGGGCGATCTTCGTGCCGCACTCGGGGCAGACGCCCGACTCGTTGCCCGTTAGGTTGTACGAGCACTTGAGGCACAAGCCCTTTCGGCGGCGACGCCAGCGACGGAGCGGACCACGGATGAGGGCGATGGTGGGGTAGGCGGTACTTCCAACGAACACGGTCCAGAGCGGTAAGTTTAGTACCCACAACGATCCGCTATGAAAATATCGCGGGAGGACCGTAAACAATCTTCCTCCGTATGGTCCCAGAGATTCGACAACCTCTGGGGGGAGAACGTTCGCGGCCCAGAACCAGTAGTTGGGTGGAGCCGGAGCGTCAGTGTCTGGGGCGTCAACAAAAACAAGCAAGCTGCCGTAATTCACCTCAACGCTGTACCCGCCCCTGGTGTATCCGAAGGCCCACGGCAGGCTCAGCGGGAACACTACCGCAGACGCGACGGCGAGCATCGTCAGCACCACGATGATAGCCTTCCGAACCATGGCGCCATTCTACCGCTGGCCACAACCTGACAAACCCGGAAAACATCGTCACCATCGTCACCATCGTCACCAACGGCCCTGGCGCTATCAAGAAGGCCGTTTTTCGGGTGACGATTGGGGTGACGATTGGGCTCGCAACCGTCGGGCGATCGTCACGCCCCCGCGGCACACCTTCAGCCTGAGAAGCTGAAGATCGCCAACGGGGCGGCCGTGTCGTCCACGGACCACCCGCACGATCGCTGCGTCTACCGGTGCGGATGGCGCGCAGATGGTCGCGACAACGGGTAGTTTCGGGCCGACTTCTGCCAGTAACGCCCCCGGGTTGCAGGCTTTCGTGTAGTTCGTCGCCGACGTGCCATCCGAACCTACGCCCGCCAGCACGGCCTTGAGGCCCACAACCGCACCGCCGCTCGGCATCTCGGTTGCACGATGCAACCCAGCTAGTGCTGCGACACGACTCATTCGATGGATGCCGCGGGGTGGCCTGGGCAAACTCGTTTGCCCGTGCTCTTCCGATCGCATGCACGGGCAAGCTGCCGCTTACCCAGGCCACCCATCAAATCACATGTGTCGGAGCACTAGGTGACCTGGGCGTGTCCAAGACCCAATCCTCCCGTTGGCAGGCGTTGGCCCGGATACCGGCCGAGACGATTGAGGCCGAGGTGGCGGGCAGCTAACCCTGTGGAGCATCCGGCCGATCGGTGGCGTCGGGCTCTTCCGCCGGCGGAGTGGGCGGCTTGGTCTTGGGTTTGTTGAAGCGTGTCCGTCGCTTCAGGCGTTCGACGTACAGGTTGAACTCGGCTAGCGGAAAGAGTGTGACGCCGCGGTACTGCCGGCGAGGCTTGCCGTCTACGGTGGCCGTGTGCCACGTTCCGGGGCGAATAGCCGCTGGTAGTAGGCCACGCTGCTCGAAGTCCCGCACAACGTCAGCGCCGATTCCGAGCCGGCGCGCGGCCTCTTTCATCCGAATGAAGTCAGGCTCAGGCATCGGTGTCGTCTGCCTTTGGTTTGCGCTCACGTCCATGCGCGACACGGCCGCTGTGCTGCTCGTTCCGACGAACCATGACGACTCACGGCGCCGGTGTCCAGACAATTCCGTGGACGAACCGGCGTCGAAACTGTGAGTTGGGAACGATCGTTCCCGGCAACGTCTTACGTCTCTTGTGTGGCAGCCATGCGGCGCATACTTTGGCACACTTCAGCCTTTTCCTTTCACAATTCACTTGACAAAATATATGCGTTGGCCCGATGATGCGGACGCTATGACGCAAGACCCCCTCAACCTTCAGGGGCACAACGCCCCGTTTCGAGTTTGCCGATCGTCGCCAGTGAGTACCGGCAACGGCTCAGCGCCCTTGCGGCGATAGCCTGACGACGATCGGTGCGCTCTGACATCGAAGGAGTACCACCCATGACCAGTGCAACGACAGTACCGTAAGGACGTAGGTGCGGACGTGGAGCCGGGCGAGACGGATGTAGGACGCAAGCTGCTCATCCCATCGATGGGCGACGCGCTCGCCGACAAGATGCGCGACGACGCGATCCGTAAGGCATGTGGCGATGACGTGTTCGCCACGACGATCCTGGATGCGATCGCCGACCACCTGCCCGACGGGTTCGATCGCCTGGAGGACTACACGCAACGCAAAGTGTTCGACTCTGAAAAGATGGAGCGTTTCGGGAGCGTTACGGCAAACTCGGTCTACACGATCAACGCGATTGTTCAATGGTATCGCGACCGTGGGCTTGAAGAGCTTGAGTGCGCGATTGAGGCTGTGTTCGGCGATGACGAGGCACTCGACGAACCCGATGACGACCAGTCGGCGGAGACGCCGACGGACATCGTCGAGATTGCCGAAGTGCTCGCCCACACGTCGCCGGCGTTCCGACGTCGCTTGCTGAACAGGGTTCGCGAACGTGTAGACGGCACCGACGCTCAAGACGAGCGCAAGCTGCTTCAGCGGAAAGCGTAAACGAACAGGGTGGCGAGAAACCTGCCGAGTACGGACCCGGCAAGGTCTGCCGGACGCCGCTTGAATGGATCGAGTGGAAGCTCAACGACATCAAGGATCTCGGTGAAGCGCTGGCCCTGGTGTTCGCGGGGCAGGAAGGAACGCTGCACTCCTTGGAGAAAAGCCAGACCACGGGCCTGCTGGGGTTGGGGGTTCAGCACATGCAGGAACAATTGGCGAAGCTGATGGCGGATCTGCTCTCGGCGCGAAAAGTGCTGAGGGGCGTGGTGAAGGCGGAGAGTGCCACGGCCGCGCCGGCCGACGACCAAGCCGTGTAGGACGTGACGGTTGGACGTGTTGACTGGAACGCGGCGTCCGACCGGCCCGCGGCATTCTCAAGAGTGTCGCGGGTTCTTCATGCGCCGAACGCGCCGCGTTGTGGACCGACGCAAGCGTGCCCGGGTTGTCGATGGTCGCCCGCGGCAGTATCGTTCACGGTCACCTCTAGCCCAGAAGGAGACACAACGATGGTCGAAGGCATTAGATTTCCGAGCGTGACGGACGAAGGCACCGTGCTCGCATCCAGTAAGATCATCAGAGACGTGGATGAAAATATCGTCATGTCGCAAGACGCCACGGGAATCGCGGCGTGCCTGGTCGCGGTTTGCCACGAACTGGCGGCAATCCGGTGCTCGATCAACGCCGTCGAGGTCGAGCTACGTCGCGAAACCGGAGGGTAGTCGCCCTACTCCCGCCCCGCTCCCGCGTTCGCGACCGCCGCCCCGGTTGCCGATGGTCGTTGGCGGCCGTATCGTTCACGGGCACGCCTAACCGAAAGGACGCAAGCGATGGGAATAACGTGGTTGCTCGTGGCCGTCTTGGTGGTCGTAGCGGTGATAGTTTTCGTGATGCGGAGTCGCGAGAGCTGAAAGGCCACCGAGGCCTGTGCTCTCTGGTGTCGCGGCCTTTCTACCTCGCGATGTTCTGGGTGGCCTCCGGGAACAAGAGCTTCACCACGACCAGGCCAGCGCCCATCACCAGGAACAGTCCCAAGGTTCTCAGGTCGTGTTGGTTCTTGGTCATGGCTGGGGCTCCGGTTGCTCTGCGCGGTGGCGTAGCCGGGCTGGGCTGGTCAAGGGGCACGACGAAGGCAGAGAAGAACGGGACGGCGAAACGGAAGAAGAGGTAGGGTTAGGCGGCCATCGCCGTGACTCGCTCAAGATCGCGTGCCTTGGCGGTAGCCTTCTCAACGGCTTCTTTCGCTGCCGCTTTCAGGGTGTCGTCCTTGAGGGTGCGAGACCATGCGGAGAGCTGACACAGGAAGCCAAACAGTTCCATCGCCAGTTCTCGAGCCCCAGGCTGATCTTCAGCGACTTCGGTGTAGGCTACGCAGGGTGTGGGCGGATGAACTAGAGACATAGCGACCGGAAGCGAATCTTCGCCCACGTGTACGTACATGTGAACACAATCGTCGTCTGCGCGCGTAAACTTCAGCGTCCGACGAGGTTTCGCATTCCGGAATCGGACTGCGTATGCAACGGGCACACCATCCTTGTCGCGATCCAGGACGGTCTCAAGTTGTTCAAAATCAACCATGGCTAGTTCACCAAATCTCCGCCAGCGTCACGAACGCTGATGGTCCTTTCGTTTTCATCGACGACGTAGTGTGCCCAGACTTCAAAGTCCCGTGACTGCGCTTTTATAATCCGGATTCCTGAGTCATCTTGTATCGGCGTGCAGTCTGGTTCTCTGATCGCTTCCTTGACCGTGTCTTCAGACACGTGCCAGCTGGACATCGACAAGCGAGCAACGTCGCCGAAGAAAAACTCGTAATCTTCGTACATAGAGGCGCTATGCTACGTAGATTCCTGCTCATCGCTACTTTTATCTACTTTTATCTACTCTTATCGTACATATTAGTTTCCGGAAAACAAGGATTTGGACGTCGAAAAGTACCGGAAATGTGTAACGCTCGCGTTCAGGGGGCCTCGCTCATGCCGCTTCCGTTACCACTTTACTGACGGCGGCGGGAGCCAAGCCCCTCCGTCGCGTCGTCGAGCGCCACGATGCGGCCTAGCGGGACGCAGGGGTGGGTGTCCACCTCTACGTCGCTGATGATAGTGATAAGGTAGCTCATCTCGACCGACTTCAAAAACGGATGTGCTTCTACGGCCAGCCTTGCGCAATCCCTCGGGCTGATGAGTAGGCGTTTCGGTTTTCGTCCTGTCGAATCTTCACGCTGGGCGATGGCGCGGATCAAGTCCGTTTCAGTCATGGCCTAATCCCCACTCAACACCCGTTCGATCGCCTTCCGTGCCGCGTCCATGTCGCTCGGCCGGACGCTCAGCCCCTCACCCCAAGGGATGCCCCATCGCGATGGACACCGGGTGCCCTGGACCTATCCTGCCGAGCATGCCCGCCGCCCGCTTCATCCCAATGACCCTCCGCCGACCCACCGTCCTCGCGGCCCCCGTCATCCTCGTAGCCGCCGTCGCCTGGCTCGCCCCCCGGACACCCGAGACCCCGATCGAGGCCGCACGCCGGATCTGCGACTCGTGCGGGCTGTTCGAGGCCGAGGTGGACAAGATGATCGACGACATGCGGCAGAGCACCTTGAACCGCGACCAGCTTCTCGACGCGTGCCGAGCGACGTACGCCGACTCAGGCGACGGGGAGGCGTGTATCGGCTGCTCGGAAGCGATCCTGGACGCGGCGGGGAAGTGATGGCCTGGGCGGCGGAAGTCTTCTTCGCTTGGATCGAGTGGGTCGTTGGGGTACGATTGCGACTTGAAGTCCGGTACCAGAGGAGCGTCGGCTAAGGAGGTTGGCGTCATGTCATCTCAGCGATGGATCACTCCGTTTCTCTTGTGGGCCGCGCTTGGCTGCCGTGTGGGGGCAGCAGACCCGATCGTGCGGGATGTTTGGCACGCGTTCACAGACGACAACGTGCGTTATGCCTACGAGCACACCCAGGTCGAACGTCAAACGGATGGGACGTATCGCTACACGACGGAGTCTCGGAGCCTCATCGACCTGTTCGGCGTTCAGCGACAGGAGCAGACGAGCCGCGGCGTGTACATCGTCTCATCGTCGTTACAACCAATCTCACTGAGTATCGAGGCGACGCAGTTGTCCGGCCCGGCTCGCATCACGGGACGGATCGAGGGCCGCACGCTGACTCTCACCACGAACCGCGCGGGCGAACAACGTCAAACTAGCCTCACGTTCGGCGAATCGACGCCCGCGATCTTCAGCGTCTCTCTCAACGACTGGCTCGCTACTTTGCCGCGCTCGACGACCGAGGCATCCGTCCAACTAATCGACGAGGAGGGCATTCAGACGGCGACCGCCAAACGCTTGGAGGGTGACAAACCGGGATCGCGCTGGGACGTGACGTTTGGCGGCATCCGTGGCCGCAGTACGTTCGTGTTCGGTGCAGATGGGGTGCTACGCCGGATGGACTCCGTCGCTCCCGAGGCACACCTCGAACGTTGCACCGCCGAGGAGGCAACGGACCTTGAGTATCGAACGCTGGAAGGCAGGTACTTACTGACCTTCCCGGTCGATCGAAACATCGGCCCGTTACACCGCCTTGAGAGCCTCACCGTGACGCTGACCTGGCGCGACATTCCCCTCGACCAGTTCGCGCTCGAAGACGCGCGGCAGCAGCTCGTGGCATCGTCTGAGGAAGAGGGACGTTACACGGCTACTGTCAGAATCGCCCCGCTCGATCCGGCGCCCGACGACGCACCCTTCCCTCTCACGGGCGACAAGTTCAAGCCCTACCTGGCCGAGACGTACTTCGTCAAGCCGTCACATGATCGGATCAGGGAGACCGCGCGGCGCGTCGTCAAGGGGAGCAAGACCGGCCTCGAAGCGGTCCGAGCGCTAAGCCAGTGGGTCAACACCAACATCGAGGTCGAGATGATCACGGAGACGCTGTCCGGTCCGGAAGTCTTGGCCTGCAGGAAGGGCAAATGCACAGAGTACGCTACGTTGTTTGCCTCGCTGGCGCGCTCGGTGGGCATTCCGACACGCATCGCCCTCGGTGACCGCATGGTCGGCGGGCAATGGGCCGGTCACATGTGGAACGAGGTGTTCGTGGGACGCTGGATTCCCGTCGATGCCGGCGCGAACGAAGTCGGAGATTCCTTCACGCTTCTAAAGTTCGTCCATAGTGACACGGTGGATGGCACACAGCCACTACGTTGGAAGCTCGTGGACAGCCTCAGTATCGCGATCACCGACTTTGAGTCCCGCCCGTCGGCGGTGACGGAGAAATACACGACGGGCATTGAGGGCCGCGTCTACACGAACACGGACCACGCCTGCCGATTGACCGCGCCGGTGGAGACGTGGACGATCGAAGATAAATCGAAGCCGGGGGTTTACATGGTGCGCTTCGTCATCCCCGGGGCTGATGACGTCTTGATCCACTTCGTCGCCTTCGCGCTTCCCGGTGGGGCAGGCCCCGAGGTGATCGTCAACCCACGTCTGAAACTGTTTCAAGGAACGTACAAGAAGTTCGAGCTTCTTCGGAACGAGGCGAAAACGATCAAAGGTGCGAAGGGACACACGCTCCGGTTTCGCCGAGCGCCCAAGGGCGACGAAACCGGCACCATGCTGACGACCGAGTACGTGTGGGTAAGTGAGTCCAGGGGCTACCTCCTAAACCTCATCGCCGAGGAGAGCGCCCATCAGAAGCACGGCGCGGATTTCGAGCGCCTTCTGGAGAGCTTCGAGTTCCTCACTGAGAAGTAGCGTGGGTGCGAGACGACTCGCTGCTTGCAGTGATCAGGATTCGATGATCTCGATACGCGACCACGCTAGACAGAGGGCTACGGCCATCAGTGCGATCGACATGCCCATGATCACGAGCGCGGACTCGTCGTCACAGAAGACGGCGTCGTCGTCGTGATCGGGAACCCGCGCCCAAGCCCTCATCGACACGCTCGAAGCCGATCCCGGCAAGGTGCCGGCGTACTTCATGTTCCTTGAGAACGTGATCGCCTGGCTGATGGACGAGACGCTGGAGAGCACGGACGCCGACGAGAAAGCTCGGCTTGAGGCGACGGAAGCGAGGACGCGGCTGGTGTTCAAGCGGTACGAGGCGATGCACCGGAATTGAGGGGGGCGTGGGCGACACGCACTTGAGCAGCTTACTCGAAGGCCAAGATGTCGCATGTCCGTCGTGCGACTACAACCTTCGAGGGAATGCAACGGGAAGCTGCCCTGAGTGTGGCACCACGTTGGGGTTGGCGGTCGTCCCTGTCGGCGGGACAGGCCCACGGGTGATCCGTGGGCGACTAGCCTGGATACGCTTCGGCCTCATTGTGCTGGACTGGGCTGGGTCACTTGCGTTCTCTGCCCAATTCCTTCATGACGAAGGGCGCTTACCGCGAGCCCTGGCGACGACGGGCGGCCTGGCGGCTGTTTTGGGTCTGGCGGCCATTGCGTCGGTTTTTGCCTTCCGAAGAATTCACTTTGCCCTCGGGATCGTCTTCTTTGGTTTTGTGGCAATGGCGTGTTGTGTTCCCATCGTCACCGGTACCTTGCATACTATCTGGATGCCAATCGAGGAGTGGGCTATCTTCTCCGGGTTCTTCGCCATTAGCATCGCTGGAATCGCCGTCGAAGTCGCCTGTGATCGACGGTCGCGGGCCATAAGCGTCTTGGCCGAACCGCATGGCTAGACACCAGGCAACGCCGTCCCATCGATGAAGGGCGGGTATCGCCATCGAAGACGTGGAGCCGTGAGACAGGCAGAATGATCCGCAAGGCCACCATCGTCGCGTGTACCGTCGTCGCTGCCGGCATGGCGGCGCTCGGAATCATTCAGCCGGAGACGCCGTACGACCTGAACGCGGTCAGCCCGAACTATAAGGTCTGGCTCAGCGAAGGGTTCCTGTTCGTCACGATCCAGAGAGACCTTCGGCCCACGGGGTGGACCGGCTACGTTGAACATCGAGAGGGTGCGTTCCCCGGCGTCGTGTACGGCCGCATCCACGCAATAGGCGGGCAGCGCACGCTGATCCTGGGCGTTGCGGGGTGGTTGCTCGCGGTGCTGTTCGGCGTGTACCCGGCACTCGTGCTCGTTCGCGACCGAGTGCTGATACTGCGACGCCGGCGAGACGGGTTGTGCGTCAAGTGCGGATACGATCTCACCGGGAACGTCAGCGGGCGGTGTTCGGAGTGTGGGGTCGGGGTCGAGCGGGTTCGCTGAGCCTCAAGAAGCGTGGTCGGAGAGGTTGGCAAGCGGCCGGAGCTACCGCCGGCCTCACTCACCGCGTAAGATGGTATCTTGAGCTGCCGCGTGAAGCACAGTCACCGCGGCGATAGGAAAGGAGCCTGAGACCGGTGCCATTCCCCGACGATGAGGCGACGGCGAAGTGCCCATGGTGTGGGGCGTTCTGCGCCTTCGGGAGTTTGATCGACCAGAATCTCCGGAGCCGCAGTGCCGACAACATGGTCCATAGGGTTAGGGTTAGCGTTTGCAGGTCGTGCTGGTTCCCACTGATTGCGCACACCACGTTCGACAGGCGCAATCCGGTCGCCGTTCAGGCCGAGCGTATCTACCCGGAGTCGCCAACGCGCGACCTGGCGCCGCCTCTGGTTCGAGAGTCGAACGCCGATCTTGCCCACGATTTCGACGAGGCGGTCGCTTGTGAGCCACACAGTAAGCAGGCTGCCGTTGTTCTGCTGGCTCGGTGTGCGAACCAGATCCTGGTCGAGCACTGCAATGCCAAGAAGCAAGAGTGCCTGTACGACCAAGTTCAGAGTGCGATCGCCGCGAAGAAGGTTTCTGTTCCGCTTCACGATCTCCTGGACGGTGCCCACAACCCACGGAACCAAGTCGGCCACGTTTGGTATGACGCAGACGGCGACCTCGTCAGGGTCACGGAGGACGACGCCGTTTGGTGGTTCGAAATCGTTGAGCAAATGTTCGATGAGTTCTATATCGAGCCCAAGAAACGAGCCGAGCGGGCTGATCGCGTCGCGGGCATGCGATTGGCAAAGAAACAGGGTGACAAGACCTGACCCGTCCTGGAGCCACGACCTCATCCCCTTCACGCTCCAGCCGCCGTGTACGCCGTCCCCACGTCCTCTGACGCGATCTCGCCGCTTCCGTGCCCGTTTCACCCGTCCGGACGTTGCGTCGCTTGGACGGTAACGCTGGGCCTTCTGGGGCCGTGTGTGAGGTTTTTGTTCGGGAACGTCTCTACAGTCGGAATCGTCCCCGCGTAAAGCGCTTACTTCCCGACGAATCTGCTCGCTTTCCTCCTGCCGAAAGAGCCCTCTTCGAAACCTTGTGAGCGGCTCGGTGGCGGCAGAACGCGAGCGGTATCTCAAGCCGGAGGAAGCCAACACGGTCCTTGAGGCCTGCCCGGATGTTCGCTGGCGGGTGTTGGTCGGTCTTGCACGGTTCGGCGGACTGCGATGCCCCAGTGAGACACACATCCTCACCTGGGCGGACATCGACTGGGATCGGGGACGGATGACGGTGCGGAGCCCCAAGACGGAGCGGTTCGAACAACATCGGCAACGGGTCGTCCCGATCGGCCCGAAACTTCGGCCGTTGCTCCAGGACGCTTTCCACGCGGCTGAGGACGGGCAAGAGGGGGTTGTCGGGCTTTCCCGGAACAACATGCGGCGGCAAACACAGGTGATCCTGAAGCGAGCGGGCCTGGAACCCTTCGGCCGGTGCTTCCAGGTCTTCCGACAAGGCTGCGAAACCGAATGGGCGATGACGCTGCCTCAGCATGCGGTGTCGGCGTGGATGGGGCACTCGGAAGCCGTGAGCCGGAAGCATTATCTACAGGTGCCCGACGAGATTTTCGATCGGGCGGCGGGACACGATCCGGCGAACCCGAAGCACTGCATATGCGCTGCAGCAAGCTCTCGCATCGGCTCGCGCGGACTCGCAACGGACACGAGTGCCACGAGCGCGTCACATCAAGAAAACACTACAAATACAGCTTCAAGAGCCCCAAACAGCGATGCGCCGGGCGGGACTCGAACCCACGACCGTCGGATTAGAAATCCGATGCTCTATCCACCTGAGCTACCGGCGCCCCGCCCTACCCTTATAGCCCGGACCGTTGGTCTTGGGAAGGCGGGCAGACCGTCGGCGCTGTCCGGCTCCCGGGTGGTGAGGGACGCATCGCGACGCGGCGGCCTGGTACTTGAGCGGGCGGCGACGGGCCCTCGCGGCTGGGATACGGCGGTTGAGCCCTGGCGCGTCAACAGCTATCTTTTGTCCATGACCCCGTCGATGACTCCACTGGCCCCGCAACCACTCCGCGCGACGTTTTCCGAATGCCTTCGCGATCAAGACACCATCGTGGGGTGGATCAACGAAGTCACGGGGCGAGCCGAAGCCGATGTGCGGCGTCGCCTGCGCGCAGAATTCCGGAGCCCGGGTTCCACCGTCACGTGCGCTCTTCGCGAGTCCGGCGTTGAGCGATACGTGTGGTCGGACGCATTGGCGCGTTTCTACGAGCGGACCGACGCGTTCCTTTATGAGTTGGTCATCTGGAATCTCAATCGGATCAAGGGGTGGATGCGCCGGGCCGTTGCGCGGCACTTGAATCGCGAGAACGGGCGCGGACTGGACGTGTTGAACATCGGCGATGGGTTGGGGTTCGACTCGGTCTACCTGGCCCAGGCGGGGCACCGGATGACCTATTTCGAGCTTCCCGGCTGCACCGAGGCGTTCGCCCGCCGGGTCTTCGCGGATGGCGCTCCGGCGGTGTCAGTCGTGACCGATCCAGCCCACCTAACGGCGGGCCGGTACGACGCCGTCGTGTGTCTGGACGTGTTGGAGCACGTCCCGGATCCGCCGGCGTTCGTGAAAACGATCGCCGATTACCTGCGCCCCGGTGGACGACTCATCGTCAACGCACCCTTCATGGTGATTCACCCCACCACTGCGACGCATCTGAAGTCGAACCGCAAGTACAGCGGCTGTCTGAAGCTCTACGAACGTCATGGCTTCAGGCTGATCGACGGTGAGATCGGGTGGAACCCCATCGTGCTCAGGAAAGTCGGAAGTGATCAGCGCGACGGCTCGTTGATGAGCCCGAAGCTCCTAGCGCTGCGCGTGGCCGGTTGCGTGCTGGCCATGGGTCGCGCACCGATCCTTCCCTTGGACCTGGCCGACGGCTTCCGTCGATTGCTGGGTCAATGGTTCGACGAATAGAGGACGGTCGGCGTCAGACCGAGGTGTAGCTGCGGTCGCGCCAGACGACGCCCTTGCGATGGAAGACCACGAAGGAGCGAGCGAAAATCCACCACCAGCCGATTTCTCGCACCGGGTTGAGGAAGGTGATGTACCACGGTTCGCGAAAATGCCACGCGATGCCGGCGAACGTCACGTGCATCAGCACCAGCGAAATCGTCGCCGGAATGCTCACGAAACCGGTGGCGAGCGACGCAACAAAGCCGTAGTACGGCAGGAGGCTGAGCACCGTTCCGGCGAGATAGAACAACGGGAGCAGATAGGGTTTGTCGCGGATGGTGGGAAACGTGGTCTTGCCAAAGCCCCGGATCGTTTCGGCCGCGCCGTCGTACATGCGCAGCTTGATGAGCGGTCCCGAATAGGCGGTCACCAGCTTGAACCCGGCCGCTTTGACGTAGTACCCGATCGCCAGGTCATCGACGACTTCGCGCTTGAGGCAGGCGAACCCTCCCACCGCGTCGAGGGCGTCGCGCCGTATCAGGTTGAAGACGGGCGACCCGGTCGCGAACAGCTTGCTCCTGGAATGGTTGACCAGAAAGAGCGGCGTGACGGCGAAGAAAAAGAAGTTCACGCTCGACATGAGCACGCCCTCGAGTACGCCGCTGGACTCCACACGAGGCCTCAGCACCGACATGGCCGCGTCTCTTTCGAGCGCGAAAGCCAACCCGCGCCTCAGCACATCAGGGGCGAACCGGGCGTCGGCATCGACCATGAGGATCCATTCGCCGGTCGCCTGGGCGAGACCGGCCTGTAGGGCATTGGGCTTGCCAAGCCATCCCTCCGGCGGGTTCTGTCCGCTGGCGACTTTGAGATGCGTGAATTTCTTCTGGAGGTCCGCCAGAATCCGCGGCGTGGCGTCGGTGGACCGGTCATCGACGACGATCACTTCGAAGTTCGGATACGCCTGTTCGCAAAAGCCGGTCACGGCTTCACCGATGTGCCACTCTTCGTTCCGCGCCGGTACGACGAAGGAGACGAAGGGCCACCGCTTGGGTTCGGGCAGCTCGAGTTTGGCGATGTTGGGCACCAGCACGCAGTTGATCACGCCCTGCACCAGGAACACGATCCACAGGCCGGCACCGATCCAAAGCGGGATTTCAAGCCAAAGAGACATTGTGGCTGCGGATTATCGAGGCGGCGCTCTGTCGGTCAACCGTGCGACCGATCCCAGTTGACGGCGAGGTCAATGACCGAATCGGCGGGCGGCTTTCAGGGCACAGGGCGCGAGCACTGTCACTCGGTCTGGTATCGTAGAGACCCCGTGCATGTTCGCATCGTGTCCGTGGGCTCGCGCCCACGGCTCTGACGCGGCGTGGCACCCGAAATGATCGCACGTGGCAGATCGCACCCGTGGTTCACGTCGATTCCCGTGGTGCGCCAAAGACGGCCATCACGTCGGTCTCGGGACAGACGAAGGAACCGAACAAGGCCAGCCACAGCGAGCGGGGCGACAGCAACCACGGGCTGAACCGAAGACCGTCAAAGGCCAGGTCGATCGTGTCATCGAAGCATTTTCCGTAGTGCATGCCGAAACGAAGGTTCAAGCATGGGATCCGCGTATTCGTGTATTGCGTGGGATAATAGCGACGAAGGGTCCACCCCAACGCGCGGGCCGCGTCCATCAACGCGGTCTTCGAGAGAATGTGCGTGTGATAGGGTTGGTGCAAGGTGTGGATGAAGTAATCGGTGCGGGAGAACTCGATGGCTTCGGCGTTGGGGGTTCCGATGACGATGTGTCCTCCGGGGCGAACATAATCCGCGAACTCGCCCATCAGAGCCCGCGGTTGTGGCACGTGTTCGATGACGTCCTGGGCGTAGACGAAGTCGTAGCGATCGTCCAGCACGCTTCGATCTGAAAACCCCTCGCTGTAGGCGTCGTATCCGACCGCCCGGGTAAAGCCTTTTTCGCGAAGAAACCGAATGAGCAAACCGCTGCCACAGCCATAATCGAGCAAGCTGTCGGACGGCGTGAACCCCGCGCGTTTCAGTCGGCGCAGCACGTTTCGGTAGACCACCCGCAGCGCCCAATCGAGTCGTTGTCGATGAAACGGGTATTGGGCGTAGTAGGGTGCCAGATCGATCTCTTCCGACGCATGAATGCTGCGGCAGTGACCACAACGCCACACGGCGAACGACTCGTTGCGAAACGCCCGCACGTTCGACCGAACTCGGGCCGTCTCGGAGCCATCGCCGCGCGAGGTTCCCGCAGCGCACAGATTGCATCGGTTCAAGGGCGACATGACCGACATCGTAAGACCGCGGTCGGCGGCCTTCAAGCCGAAGGGTGAAGCGGGGTTGTGTCTCAAGAGACTGCCAGCGATAATGCCGCCGCCTCAAACTGTTCCGCGGTTGCGCGTTGACTTTGGTTGGGGCGGTTGAATGCCGGAGCGCGGTATGGGCAGCGGGTTGCCCGGGTAAGACTCCGGGCGATGCACGAGCAAGCCGTAGCTTGACCGTATCACCCGACAGCGCGATCAAACGACAATCATCCACTGGCTCGGAAACCGAGTTGCGATGCCGTTGACGGCGACAACTACAACCGAAGCGGATCAACGGGAATGGGGATCGGCGTCCCTGGGCACGGCCCGCGCGCCAAGTCGCATCGGGTGGATGCTGCTCCTTGTGGGCGTCTTGCACCTGCCCAGCCTGTTCAACCCGTTCATCATCGACGACTACGTCTATCTCGACGTGGCCAGCAACATGACGTGGTCGGGCGTCGCCGAGGTGTTCTCGACGGCGACGCTGGATCAAACGGCCAGCGGTGTCTGGTGGACGCCGCCCGGCGTTCTTCCATTCTATCGCCCGATGACGATCCTGACGTACGTTTTGGATCTTCACATCTGGGGGTTGAACCCGATCGGGTTTCATCTGACCAACCTGCTGATGCACCTGCTATGCGCCTTCCTGGTTTGGCGATTGGGCCTCAAGTTGCTTTCGAGTCAAGGTCTCGCGTTCGCGGCCGCAACCCTGTTTGCGTTGCATCCCATTCACAGTGAGGCGGTTCTTTGGGTATCAGGTCGTTTCGACCTCATGGTCTGCGCCGCCGTCTTGGGATCGGTGATCGCCTACCTGAACTGGCGGCAGTGCACCGGCGAAGGTCACTGGTGGGGCGTGCTGTCGGCGATAGCCTTTGCCGTCGGTCTGGGCAGCAAGGAAACGGCCCTCATTCTGCCCGTTTTTGTCGTGATCTTCGAACTCATGCACGTCGGCCATCCAGGCGGGCGGCGCAAGACTTCGGCCTTGCTCGTCGGGGGCATGGCGTTCGGATTGATCTCGCTTCTGTATCTCTCGGTGCGATTCCACCTCTTCGGCGGGCTGGGCTCCCTGCCGCCGCCGTACGGTCTGGACGTGTCGTCGCCAACCGCGTTCGGCGACATGTTCCGCAACGTGTCGCAGTACTTGCTGGACTTCGTTCTATTCATCCAGATCGATGCCTTCTACCTTAACGATTTCTGGTCGTCGCACGCGCGACTGCTGATGGTCATCACGGCCCTGTCGCTGGTCGTCGTCTTTCTATGGTGGCGCCTCGCGGCTGATCGCAGACTGTTTTGGATCGGCACCCTCTGGACGGGTTTGTTTACCGCGCCGGCTTTGGCTGCGATGCCCGGCGAGCGCAACGCCTATCTCGCCTCCGTGGGCATCGCCTTGATCTGGGCCACCGTCTTCGCCGGCGTCATCCAACGATTGGCCCTTGATCCGCGGAGGATACGGCGTCTTTCGCGCGCCGTCGTCGCGGCACTGGTGGTGATCACCGCCGGTGACCAGGTCGTGATGTGGCGCGTGGCCGACGCGTCGAGTTCCGTCTATCGCGACCTGATGGCGGCCCTGCCCAATCCACCGTCCAACGCTCGCATCTACGTGGTGAATCAGTGCCCGCTGAACGTGGTCGGCTTCACGCAGGCCGTGAGATTGCTGTACGGACGCCGGGATCTTCACGCATGTGCGCTGACCGTCTCACCCCAGTTGGAGGGCTTCTCGTCGGACACGGTGTTTCAGACCGGACCCTCCTCGGTGCGAATCGTCCGAGACAATGGTCTGTTCTTCAAGAGTTTCATCGAACGGTTTCTCCTCTTTGGCACGCCGCCGTCGGCGTTGCCGGAGTCGGCCTCGCGCATCGACATTCGGCTGCTCGACAAGTTGGATACGTTCGACGACGTTCGTGAACTGGATTTGGCGCTGCCGCACCCGCTCGATGACGAACGTACGTTCCTTTTCGAATGGGACAACCGCCAC
This sequence comes from uncultured bacterium, assembly GCA_965371245.1. Classification (GTDB taxonomy): domain Bacteria; phylum Planctomycetota; class Phycisphaerae; order UBA1845; family UBA1845; genus CBDUXT01. The sequence continues at coordinate 27,354 of CBDUXT010000057.1, forward strand.
GTGATCAGGCTGACTGATTTTATTTGGCGTGCGAATTGGCCGAAGTTGGTGCCGTGCCGGATCGTTCGGTCACCCAATGGCCGCGCACGAGATTGACCGCGTCCCAGGCGATGTGGTAGATCGCCGGTACGACCACAAGGGTCAGCAGCGTCGCGAACGTCAACCCCCAGGTGAAGCTCGAGGCGAACGGCGACCATATCTTGCTCAACCCGCCCCACCCAAGCGCCAACGGCAACAACCCAAGAACCGTGGTCACGGTCGTCAGCACGACCGGGCGAATGCGAAGCGCGCACGCGGCTCGCAACGCGTCACCCACCGGCAAGCCGCGCGCGATCTGCTTGTTCACAAAATCCAGAAGAACGATCGAATCGTTCACCACGACGCCGGTCAAGCCCACCATGGCGATGAACGTCATGATCGTCAACGGATAGTCCGACCACATCAGCCCCGCGACCACGCCGACGCAGGAAAACGGTACGGTGACGATGATGACAAACGGCTGGATGTAGCTCCCGAACTGAGTTGCCAGCAGCATGTAGATGACGACGATGGCGATCACGTACGCCCGTTTCAGGCTCTCGAACGAGCGAGCGGTCTCTTGAAACTCGCCGCCATACACGATGCGAACGTTCGGGTGTGCGGCAGACACCGACGCAAAACCCTCGCGGATGATCGTGTTGACGGCGACGGGCGTGATGACGCTGGTGTCCACCTGGGCGCTCACCGTGATTGCGCGATGTCCGTTGTGGTGAGGGATGCCCGCATAGCCTTGTGACATGTCGATTTCGCAGATTTCCCGAAGACGGACCAGGTAGCCTCTGGCCGTGCGAATCTCGATGTCGAGAAGATCACCAAGGTCTTGCCGAAAGCGTTCGCTGAGGATCAAACGAACGTCGAGGTCTTCCCCGGACCGAACATCTTTGAAGGTCGATACCACGCGCCCGTCGTTGGCGGTCCGCAACGCCTGAGCGAGGTGCTGCTGCGACAAGCCATGGACCGACGCAACGTCTTCGGTTAGCCGCAGGTTGATCTGCCGAGAGCCGAAATCAAGATCGTCCACCACACCGGAGACGCCCTTGATCCGACGCAAGCGGGCCTTGAACTGTTCGGCGAGGCGTTTGGCGACGCCAAGGTCCGGTGTTTCGATACGAATGGCCACCGGTTTTCCGATCATGGGGCCGTCCTGCCGCGCCCAAACCTTGAACGACTCCAATGGTGAATCGGGATGGTCCGCGACGTATTGCTCGATGCGACTTCTCAGCTCCCTCGCGGCCGCGTCCGGGTCGGCCCGCACCAGGGGCGTATCGGCCAACTGCACGTGAAGCTGCGCGAGGTTGTTTCGCCACAGGGCCGTGTTCTGTTCGGTCGCGACCAAACCGCCGGCGGACAGCACCGAAGCCACGTAGTGCGGACGAAGCGACAGCGCGATCTCTTCGATGGGCTTTAGCACCTCGGCGGTCTGGTCGAGCGAAGCCTCGTCCCAGGCCTTGACGTCAACAAACGCGATCTGGTAATCGGACGGGAAAAGATCGACCCGCAGCAGGGGGACGACGCTCAGCGCTACGAAACCAAGCGCCAGCACGGGCAACGGCACCAGGTAGCGATATCGAAGAACGCCGGCTAGAAACCGATCATACCCGCCCATGAACCGTTTCATCAGCGCGACGCGATCCGTCGCCGTGAGCCTCGACCACAGGGGCCGCACACCCGAACGCGGTCCGATCGTCAGGTAATGCACGGGAATCATCAGCAGGCATTCAAACAACGACGAGATCAGCACGACGGCGACCGTCTTGGGAATGATCGAGAAAAACTGCCCCGTCACGCCGCCCATGATGAGCATGGGCAAGAACGCCACCACGGTCGTCGCGGACGACGAGATCACCGGCCACATCACCTCGTTCGTGCCGTTGATGATGGCCGTTCGAAGCCGGCGGTCACCGTCCGATACCCCCTCCGCGCGCTGTCGTTCGACGTGGCGGTAAATGTTTTCGAGAACGACAATCGCATCATCGACAATCATTCCGGAACAGAGCACGAGGGCGAACAACGAAACCGCATTGAGTGACACGCCCATGGCGTGCATCGCCATCAACGCGGACAGGAACGCGAACGGGATACCGACGATGGCCAGGCCGGCATTACGCAGTCCCATGACGCCCCATAGCGTGAGGAACACCAATACGACACCGCTGGCGAGATTGGTCAACAGAATACGCATTCGGCTGCGGATGATTTCGCTGGAATCCAGACAGATGGATATCTCGATGCCTTCCGGCGTGTGCTCCTGGAACTCGCGAATCGCCTGTGCCACGGCGTCGGCCACGAAACGGGAGTCGGCCTCATCGGTCTTGGCGATACTGAGGGCCTTGCAGTCGTTTCCGTTGAAGCGCGCGAAGAACGTCTTGCGTTCAAAGTCGCGGCTGATGTCGGCAATGTCGCGCAGATAGACGTGAGCGCCGGTGGGGTCTTTGTAAACGGCGATGTCGCCGAGCTGATCCGGCTCCGTCACTTCGCCGGCCGCGCGCACGCCGTACTCGCCGCGCGGGTACGCAAGCGTGCCCGACGGGACGTTGCGATTGTATTGCTCCAACACGTTGGCGACCTCGTCGAGCGTCAGGTCGAGTTTCCGCAAGCGCTCGCGGTCCACGCTTACGCGTAGTTCACGATCACGGATCAGCTTGTCGTCAACCTTGGCGACGCCTGGGATCTCGCGGAGCACGGGCTTGAGTCTGAGGATGACGTCGTGTGATGCTTCCTCTCCGAGGCCCCCCGTGTCCTGCACCACGACCCATAGCAGCGGAAACACCTCCGAAAGCGAGATGCGCTTGATCAGCGGTTTCTTTGCTTCGGACGGCAGGTCCGTAACGCGCTCGACGGCCGATCGAAGCTCACGAAAGGCCGCGTCCAACTGCACCGCCGTAAGGCTCTCGCGAAACCTGACCCGAATCAACGAGGCATCCGGCTTCGAATCCGAGAGGATCCGGCTGACGCCCCGGACGTCCTGGATTTGGTCTTCGATCCGATCGGTGACCAAGCGCTCGACGTCTTCAGCCGTCGCGCCGGGCCAGAACGTGTCGATCGTCGCTTCGTCCAAATCGACGTCCGGATAGACGTCCACGGGCATGACGCCGATCACCAACCCGCCGGCCAGTAGCACAACGAAGAACAGAAGATGAAGCAGCACCGCCTGGCTCAGCGAAAACCTCGCAATGGTCATGCGGTGCGTGGATTTCGGCGGTTGACGTGGGTCCGGCTGGGACATGAATGACTTACTCGACCACCCGAACGATGTCCCGATCCTTGAGCTGCTGCAGGCCCGTGGTCACCACCCGGTCGGTCACCGTCACGCCCGTGACGATCCGAACGTGCTGCGGATCGGAGAGCAGCGGAGTGGTCTCAAGCTCGGTTCTGTGGACTCGTTCAACCGTTTCGCCTTCGGCCGCGCGCACGACGAAACAGTATTGCCTGCGGTGCTGTTCGAGGATCGCGATCCGCGGGAGGATCAGGTTCGGGCGGTCGAGCGCGGATTCAACGCGGCGGGCTTTATGCTGTCCGAGGGTCGCCTCAACATAAAAGCCCGGGCGGAGTCGTCCGTTCTTGTTGGGGATCTCGATCTCAACTTCGAACCGGTGGCTGTCCGCGGCGGCGCGCGGATGCACCCGAAGAACCCGTCCCGAAAAGCCCTCACCCGGCAATGCCGGCACGACCAACGTCACCGGATCGCCGGGGGCGAACGCCACCACCTCGCGATCATCAAGCTCAATCACCAGTTTCAAACGGTCGACCTCGATGACGTCGGCCAGGGGCTGCCCCACATGGGCGTATTCGCCTCGGCGGGTTTGGATCCGCGCGACCACCCCGGCAAGCGGCGACGCGATCAGGGCCTTGGCCAGCCGAATTCGCCCTTCGGCGACCACGGCATCGGCGTAGGCGGTCATCGCCTTCGCTTTGTCGTGTTCAACACGGGCCTGGAACACCTCGGTCGGTTCGGCGGAATTCCCGGCGTTGAGTTTTTCCATGCGCCGGCGATTGTCGTCCGCCAGTTCCAGGTCGCTACCGGCGCGATCCGCGTCGGACATCGCCTTGGAAAGCGCGGTCTTGTGCAAGGTGTTGTCGATCTCGAAGAGCGGATCGCCGGCGTTGACCCGGTCCGACACTTCGACGAACTGCGCGGCGACCAAACCCGGCACTTCCGCCGAGAGGGTGATCTCTTCAAAGGGAATCAGGAAGCCGCGCGTCGAGAGCGTCGGCGTCGAATCAGTGAGCGACGGACGGACGACCTTGACCGCGACGCCCTGCTCGGTCTCAACGGCGTTCAAGTCGTGGCCTCGCGCTTCCTCGGCGGCGCGGCGCGCGCCGACGCCGACGATCCCGAGCGCGGCGGTGATCGCAAGCACAAACACAACCACGGCGGTCTTTCGCAAGTCGCCCAAACTGAGAACCTTTCACTTCAGCCGCTTCGCCGGAACCAGCTCGTACGTACGTCTCTTCGAGACCTCGCGCTCGTTCGATCAACAGCGCCGGGACGCCGCGTTCCCGCGCCGGGTCGTGCACGCACCGACGTTGCCCATGGCGTTCTCACATCGTGCGCATCATGGTTACGAGACAACTCCGCGCAAGGCCCCCGGAGTCGATCGCTCCAGAAAGACGGCGCTTGCCTTAGCCGATGAGAAAGAACAGCAGCCCAATGAGCGGGCTGAACAGAATACCGAGGATGAGTGCGATCATCGTTGAACCCTTTTCCATAACATGCCTGGCGAAAGGTGCGGCCACTCGGTCCGCGCCATCACGTCCAACCAGCGTAGATGCTCCCGCCTTCCGAGTCTAGAGAGCGCGGCCGGCGAGGGCACTTCGCCCGGTGTCAAGGCTTGCCGTCGGGCTTGTAACGAAGTTGGGAACCACTTCTCGCGGGACGCCCGCGCCCGGCGACGCCGAAGACGGGCCGCAAGTGACGACCCTGGAACTGCGACACACGTGAAACGATGGGCAAACCGAGCCGCGACCGTCAGGTAGCGGACACACGAACGTCGGTCCTGCCGGGGACGGTCGCTTCCTTACGGGCACGGCTCGAGAAGAGAGTCGGGGCACAAACGCCGCGACGAACGACCCATTGACACGGAATGAGGATTCACGGTAGGATCAGCGTGATGTCGGACGCGCGGTTGGGGGCCGTGCGTCAAGATCCAACGGCGCGTTCGCGGGCGTGGATCACTGCAACTCCAAACACCGAATGCTCGGAGAACCTGATGATGAAATCACAAGTGATGCGCATGTTTTTGATCGGCGTTGCGGGCCTCGTGGGGACGGCTCAACAGACGAAAGGGCAGTGTACTTGTGAGGGCGACGTGAATGGGGATGGTGTTGTCAACATCATCGACATCCTGGACGTCTATGAATGTGCGACGGGCCTGGTGCCCGCGTCCGATCCGAAATGCGATATCGCGGACGTCAATTGCGACGGCACGACGGATACCTGTGACATGAGTCGTGTCTACTGCGTTTTTGTCGGGGGCACGAATTGTTGCGAGCAGATTCCGGTGTGCGGCGCCTGCTGTAACGATGGAAGCAACTTTCGGTCCTGTGAAGTCGTGTCAAGGGAAACATGCACGAGCCTGCTGTTCTCGGGTACGTATCTCGGTGACGGAACGACCTGCGATCCGGTCCCGTGCGAATGCCTGTCGGATGCCGATTGCGATGACGGCAGCGTGTGTACCACCGATACCTGCGGTCCCCTCAACAACTGCGTGCATGAACCGGTTCCCGATGGAACCGCCTGCGACGACGGCAAGGTCTGCAACGGGTTTGAGCGATGCGAGGCCGGCCGGTGCATCGAGGGCACGCCGGTGAACTGCGACGACGGCATCGCCTGCACGAGCGACGAATGCACCGAGCCCGGAGGGGTGTGCATCTCTGGAATAAACCTGTGCAACCATGACGGCGTTTGCGACGTCGAGTGCGAAAGCATCGGGACCTGTCCGGATGATTGTGCTTGTGCCGCCACGCGCGATCTGTCCGACGGCGCGCTGGCCTACTGCCCTTCCGACATCAAGACGGTTCGCATCGCCCTTAGCGTTCAGCCCGAGACCTTCGCGATCGGTGTCGAAGATTCGCTTCCCGCCGGCTGGACGCAGGTTCTCAACATCAGCGATGGCGGCCTCTTCGACGCGGCGAACAACAAGGTGAAGTGGGGTCCGCTTTTCGGACCCTTCCCGGCCGAGCTGACCTATGACGTGCTCGTGCCCGACACGGCCACCGGGGTGAACTGTTTCACCGGAACCGTGTCGGTCGATGGAGTCAACCAGCCGATCTGTGGGCAAGAGTGCGTCGAGGAAAGCTGTTGTAGCTACCTCCGCGCTGATGAACCCGCAGCGGTCTGCGCGGGATGCGGGGACTGCACGTGCGCCGCCTGCCGAGACGGTCGCATGGAACTTTGCGAGATGATCGGCTATGCCTGCGCCTGGCAACGGGGCTGCAACGACGATCTGGCCGGCATGACGCGGGCCGCATTCATCTGGGTCACCGGCGAGTGCTATTGCTGGGATGAGGTGGCACAGACGTGGTTCCCGTCACCCTGCGCCGGTTCGAACTCGGTGTGCTGCACCGGCGGAAGCGCAGCCGGTCTTCGGGAGCTTTCTTCCCCCGTCGGAGCGGCCATCCTCAGCTACGACCGCGCGAAGAGATCGACCCCGAGAGGCCGCGCGGGCCGCGGCGTGACAAAACCGGTGACTGTCTCCATCGACGTGCTCGCGCCGGCTGGCACGGCCGTGATGGCCCTGGAATGTAGCGTCCCCAGGGGATGGAAGATCGAAGCCATCAGCGACGGCGGCACATGGGACGGCTCGTCCCGCAAGGTCAAGTGGGGGCCCTTCTTCGAGAATCCAACGCGCAGCGTGACGGTCCGAGTACGAGCGAAAGGCGCCGCTACGGATTTGAACGCCCTCGATGGCAGCGTCTCCTTCGACGGTATCAACTTTCCGATCCTCCGTGAATGACGGATCAGCGGCACGCTTGCCGGGTCACCGGTCGCGTCTTGGACCGCGTGGTCCGGAGCGTGATCGTCCGGCGCCGGCGCATCGAGGCGTAGATCACTGCGGCCACTGAAACCAGTATGCCGGCATGCGTCGCGACGTGCCCACAGTCGTGGGCTGTCTTCCGGTCATCGGTGCGCGGTTGGGGTCGTGGTGTCCCTCAGAACCGGAAGGGGGGGGTACCGGACCACGGTGAATCCGGATTCATGTCTCCACACGTTCCAAAGAACAATTAGGACCATCAAGGTAGCAAGAACGAGAATGGGAACGCCTCCCAAGCCCCGGCGAACCGGCTCGATTTTCCGCCCGCACTCCGGGCAAACGCCGCTGGTGTTGCCGGTGAGGTCATAGGCACACTTGACGCACAACCCGCGTTTCCCTCGGTCGTGTTGAATGGGGTGGATACAAAGTGCCCCGCCAACGCAGACGAAGAAGAGCAGCGGCATCCAAAGCGGGACAGAGAACTCGGCCTTGTTGTGCGTGGTAATCATTACGCCGCCGTGCATGGGCAAGTCATGCCACCTGCTTCGTTCGGCCCAGCCCCAGAATCCGGCACCTGAGACGCGAAGCTCCACGCGTTCGTTGTCGGCGCGCGTCCTTGCCCGCAGAGCCGGGGGGCTTGTCGAGAACCACGAGTAATGCCGAAACGAGAGTGACGCCTTGCTGTCGAAGAAATGAAGCCCGTACTGGTAACCGGACGGAGAGCCCCCATCGTAACCAAAACCGCCCACAAGCCAAGACGCAACCCACAGTAAGACACACGCCGCCGAGGCAGCGAAGGATCCAACGACAACAGCCGATCGAATCATCTCGATGGACTCCCTTCTTGGCGAACCGCAAGATACCGAAGGCCGGCTACCAAGTCCAACGTGACGCGCTATCGAATCGCGCTACCGACACGGGAGAGACCGAGGCGCGCAACTCCCTCGGCTCGGCGTCGATCCTTGCCCGGTGATGGGGTGGCGGACGAGAGCAGTGACGGAGCAAAGAGCCGCTGCAAGCCCGAGCCTCACCTTCATCCAGGCGGCGCGGTTCGGTCAGGGACCTTTGCCCGCAGGTGTTTGCGGCCCTTGGAGGTCTGCGTTTGGTCGTTGCCCCATGTATCCAATACGCTTCAGGATGGAGGTCTTCCGGTCGCTGGTTCGGAAACTCGACCGGCGTCCCTGATTGGCTTCGGTGTACGCCCAGTCGGATCGATACACCCAAGGGCCTTCCGGATGCTCTTCGACGTTTCGCTTCCACATGCTGAACGCCTCATCCTTCTTGCCCTGATGAAAGAGCGCCAACCCGCGGTAGTACTGCGCTTCCACAAAGCGATTGCTATCCGGCGGAACCGCTTCCAGCCACGAATCCATTGGATCGAACGCGCGATCCGCCCACAAACGATAGGCTTTCTCCATGCGCACATCGTCCGACAAATCCACGCGGCGGACCCGCTCGAAGTGACGCCCCATCGCTTCCCAATCCCCGCGCCGTCGCGCCATTTGCCCCAGCAGGTAGTGAGCCTCTTCTCCGCCGTCCGACTGCAACAAGCGAGCGGCCTCATCGAGCGATTGCAGCTCCAGAAGGATCTTCCCTTTCTCGAGGTTGGTGGTCGCCTTCGATTCTTCCGGCCCGGGTCGATTGTACTTTGGATGTTTCTTGAGCACGGCCAGCATCCCGGCGAGGAACTCATCCGGCGGCGCATAGTTGCTCATCTCGCCGACAATCTCTCCCTCCGGTGTGATAAACAGGACCGGCGGCGTCGGCACGCTGGCGCCGGCCAGTTCCTTGCGACGGGTGGTGATAAAGGACCGAGCGGCCGCATCACCGGCGGCACCCGAGTTGGACAGATCGAAATAGAACGGAACGAAGCGGCGGTTGATCAATCGAATGATGCGTTCACCGGAGAGCGGACCCGCTCTCAATACCTCCGCGGCCGGTCACCAGCATCCGCTCTTGGTGGTTCCGAACCCGACCGGCTTGACCATCAGCAACCGATTCCGCTGCTTGGCTTCCCCCTGGGCTTTCTGAAATGGAAAGGCCCACCGAACGCCCGTCCGGTCTCGCTGAATGGGATGGTCATCCGCGGCAGGCGCGGGAACCTGGTTGGCCGCGACCCACGGTGTGGTTCCGGCAGCAATGATGACGGCCAAACGGAAATGCATGATCCTCATGAAGCTCTCCCGACCTTGAGTACTGGAAAGGGCATTCTCCGGTGAATGCCAGTGTCCACGGAGGTTGTCGATATCCGGTTCAAACAGCCCGTTCCGGCCACAAACCACGTACCTACACCAACGGTGCGGAAACTCGATCCACGAGCAGGGAGATCGACGCGCGAAAGAACCTCGCCCCATGCCATGTGGCGTCGGTGCAAGAAGAGACGATGCCGTTTGCCGGCACCTGTCAGGAAAACGCAAGACCGCCCGCCGGACGGGCTTGCTCACGGCTTCCGCTTAGCATCCGACGCGGCCCTCAACCAATCGCCATGGGTTCCCCCGGTGGCCGCGTCGGTCCCGGTAAGCCAGCGCGGCGCGCAGCCAGGTACATCACGAGCCCGACCCCCTCGATCCGAGGCTTTGGCCGGTAGGCGACAACGCATCCCGATCGGTGCGCGCGGCATGAAGGGAAGGAGTCGCGGTTCGTTCCGATCGCACCGAAGCTCGCACCGATCCTGCGCGAGGCCATCGAGGCGGCCGAGGATGGGGAGGAACGGGTCGTGGTGCTGGCCAACCCCCGCCGGCTGGCGAGCATCGTGACGCGGGCGGGCGTGCCGGCGTGGAACAAGCTCTATCAGACGCTGCGGCAGAGCTGCGAAATCGAGTGGGCGATGATGTTCCCTCAGCATGCGGTGTCGGCCTGGCTCGGACGCTCGGAGGCCGTCAGCCGGAAACACTATCTCCAGGTGCCTGACGAAATCTTCGATCGGGCGGCGAGGACACCGGAAAAACGCGCCCGACATCGCGCAGGAAAAGCGCTGCACATTGCGCTGCTGCAAACTCTCGCAAGCGCTCGCAAAGGGGCATGGTGACGCAGCGAAAATACGCAGTGACACGAATGTGTCACTGGCAGAAAACCCTATAAATACGCCGTCAAGACGATGGGCGAGGCGGGAGTCGAACCCGCACCCTGCTTTCGCAAGAGGGGATTTTAAGTCCCCGGACGCTACGCAACAGGTTCCGCTAAGTGCTTGTCGGGAGAGGAGTTGTGAAGTCGAAGATTCTGGCAAGCGGGCGATGTCAGCGCCATTGACAGCGCTTTTCGCCTGGGTCGATTCTTGCCCAATGGTTCTGACCACCGAACAGCGGATACGGATCGCCCGGATCGTGGAGGAATCCCAGAATGCCTAGCCGTCGCGCCGAAAGGGTGACGGAGGACAGTCAGCTCTGCGGTAATTGCTGCGGGCGCCCTCGGCGCCGGCCTGGTCGTCCGCATTCCGGTGGAGCCGACGCCAGGTGGGCATGTGCCCGTGCAACGCGCTATGTCTGAAGTCCTCGAAGTCCGCCAGGCCCGACGACGCAAGCCTCTTTCTGCCCATAATGTGAACAAGCAGCCTCGACCTTCGCATTGCGAACGCGTCTGAGTAGCTACACCTGGCCGACACGTGGTGTGCAACCGGCGTTTTTAGCTCGCTATGGCCATGTACACCTGGTAAACACGTGCCGCGCACCTGCCTATCACCTTGCTACTGGACCCAAAATAGACCCAGCTGGCGCGACGAGTTTGTTCCCACGTCGGTACGTGTCGTCATCCGCCGAGCGCGCCTGCGCCGGCAAAAACCCGATGGCGTTTGCCTGCCGGAGGTTATGAGGGCGCGCTGGTGCAGGACCATCGAGCACGCGGCAACAGCCGTCGGCGCCCGCGGGGCCGTCATGTTTCCCAACGCCTATCGGCGCGCCGAGGTCGCGACAGCAAGGGCGAGAACGCGTTGACGGGGGTGCTGCACGTCAAGGGTCCACCCCAAGCATGGCGGCGCAAGCGCCCGATCGCGGTAGCCAGGGCGTGCTGTGCACCGTGCTTTTTTGTGCCATGACGGCGTAGTGGCAGGGATGGGCGATACAGGACTCGAACCGCCTTCGTTAAGCCCCTGCGCTGACAAGCACTTAGGAGAATCAGCCAAACAGCGCGGTGCAAAATCCGGTGCAGTTCGCGCATGGGTCAACTCGTGTCCAGCCCCTTTGACTCCGGATCACCGGGCACGGATCGCCCCAATCGTACGTGAGCCTGGGTGCGGGTCCCATGGATAAGACCCCTCGGCTCCAGCGCGACGCGAGCCCCCAAGCCGGCGCACAGACCATGCACCAATTACCCCAGAGCAGCGCCGAGCCCTCTTCGCAATCGCCCGGCGCCTTGGGTTCGATCTCGACGACGTGCGCGCGTTGACTCCGACCGGCTCCGTGTCGGCGCTCACGCGGACTGGCGCTTCTGACTTGATCGACCTACTCAACAACGGCGGGCCCGGCCGCTTGCCGCAAAGAACCGCAACGGCCAGCCAGCCTTGGTTCGCCGACTATGTCCGCCGCAATCTGGGACTGGGAGATGCGGAGTTCCGTGCCTGGTTGTTCCGAGTGTTTCACGTACCCGGCCTCGACGACGTGAGCACGTCAGACCTTGCCCGGCGGGTGGTGGCCGCACTGCCCCGTAGCCAGCGACATAGGGCGCGCATCGAGCCACCGAAGACATGAGGGCGTCTTGTAGTAGTAAATCCGAGAAGCTTCAGAGAGGCCCGCTGCTGCGTCCGTCGCCGCGTCGGGATCCATGTCCGGTCGGCCGGGCTCCCTGGAAGCGCACACCGGCCGCCAGCGACGCTTCCTCAGCGGCGTGGCGGCCTGCGTGCGGGATCGACCGCAGGCGGCGTCGGCTGACGCCCCAAGTTTGAAACCCGTGACAACGGTTACGGTGGCAGACCCTCGCGTCAAGGACTGTCAGCACCGCACGACGCGCACGCGACTGGCACAATCGGTCCAGGTCGAGGCGCCGATGCCCCTCCTCAGCCCGGCGCACACCGCCGTTCCTCGCGACCCAGTCCGAATACGACCTTACCCGCAGTTAATAGTAAGAGTGTGAGGATCAACAGACCCCACTCCGCCACACCCGGGATGGCTTGATCTCTCAGGCAATCGGGGGAACCGTCACCGTCGGTATCAAC
>CBDUXT010000058.1:0-38822 GCA_965371245.1 uncultured bacterium
CGTGGCAGGGTAAACCCCACCGCCAGCAAGCCCAAATAGGCAGCGAGAGGCGGCCCGCCTCGTTGAGCTGTGGGTAGGGTGCTTGAGCCGGCGGGCGACCGTCGGCCTAGAGAAATGATCGCCCCGGCGAAATCCGGACAAAATTCGGCTTACCCGCCCGCTCCACCAATGTTTCAATCATCCCATCCATCGACCCGAACGCTGTTCTAACGGGTGGCCCATTCATCGCGCAGCGATGGTTGGGGGCAATTAATCGGTGACTGTCCCGAATGGCACGGTTACCGGCAATCAGTCCATAAAGTAGATGCCTTTGATGAGATGGGCCATCAGCTCAAGCAGATCCTCTGCATCCTTCTCGGTTGCACGACGTACTTGGTGGTTCTCTGCGTTCCCAGCCTTCTGAATTCGGGTCAACATCTTGTATTGGGGGGCGGCCACGACGTTCTCCGATTTTAGGTAGTCGCAGTAGAAGCCAAACCCCTCGCCCTTTTTGGCTCGCTTCTCAACCGCGATGTGCATGAGTAGTTTTCGGAACATCAGGACCGCACAACTTGCAGCGTCCACGCTCATGGCCCTTCGTGCGTCATCATACAAATCGATGACCAGCTTGATCGCTGAGTCCTCTTCGTCGTCGGGCGCGTCAAAAACCTGCCCGAGTAGCGGTGCCGGTTTCTGCTCTTGGACCTCTAGCCCGTTTCGACAGAACGTCGTGGCGCGCAAGCAATTTGTGCAAAGCCGAACGTCGATAACCCTGCCGTCAACGCAAGGGTGGCCAACCGCCTCACAATTGAGACCAAGGCTCGTGCTGACGTGCACGCCGCAGTGCCCGCACGTATAGCCCCACGGGAAGTCATGAAACATCCAGCCTTCTTGAATGTGGTCCCTCAGGTCCATCTGTCCCATGAATGTCCCTCTCGAAGTGAGGCTGCCCTGGTCAGTGCGCCACAGGGCACGTCGGCCCGGCCGAGATTCTACGGGATTTCCAACCAAAGTTACAGATCCTGTTAACCTGGACCCTCTTTTTCTCTCCTTGGCGGGCTGAAGCTACAGTTGGAAGGGGCGCTGAGACCAAACCTAAGTCCGCCGGGGCCGTCGCCGTCTTGGGTTGGGTCGAGCGGTCTGTCGCTGTATGATCACCACGCGGCCTCCTGGCGTCCAAGTGTCCCGCTTGACGCGCCGTGGCTTCGTCTCGTGACAGACTTTGATAAGGAGACCCCGTCATGCTCATTCGATCGCTTCTCGTGTCGGCTCCGTTGCTTACCGCGTGGCTGGTTGCTCAACCGTCTGAGAAGACCGACGAGGAGGCCATCCGCGATGTGCTCCAGCATTCGTACGTGGAGGGGATGTACATCAAACGCGATCCGGAACTGCTGCGATCGGGCTTGGCATCGACGTTTGTGATGCAGGTCTTCTGGGACGGCGAGCTTTCGCGGAGCACGGTTTCAGAGTGGTTCGCCCGGATGAAACTAAACGGCAAGCCGACCGCCAAGAAGATCGAGTCGAAGATCAAGGTGCTCGACGTGACCGGCGTGGCGGCCGTCGCCCGCGTGGACCTCTACGTGAACTCGAAGCACAAGTACACCGACTACTTCGGGCTCTACAAGACGGACGAGGGCTGGAAGATGGTGACGAAGATGTTCCACGCCTATCGATAGGTGGCGGCTCGGCATCATCGAGCACCCGCGGCGCGCGGGGAATCTCGATGGAAGAACAGCACCCGAAATCCAGGGGCGAACTCATGCCATTTGTCGCCGACCGCATCGATCACGTGGAGGTCTTTGTACGAAGTATCGACGCCAGCGTCCGCTGGTACAAAGATGTTCTTGGCCTGACCGAGTATTTCCGCGGCGACCCGGAGCCGGTGATGATCGGCGCGGGCGGCACCAAGCTCGCGCTCTTCACGGCCGACAGCGGCGCCGACCCGCCCCGTCCGAGCAAAGCCAGAGACTCGCTTCGTTGGCGCCTCGTCGCCTGGCTCACCACGCCCGAAGGATTGGAGCGTGCCCAGCAACATCTGTCCCGACAAGGGGTTGCGTTTGACGGCCCCATCGACCACGGCGGTCCCGTGTCGATCTACTTCACCGACCTGGACGGCCACCCGCTCGAAATCACGTGCTATCCGGAGTCGTAAGGCCCGAATCTCCATGCCCGCGCTTCGCTTGGGCATGCCACCCTCCGGGCCGAGCCGCGGGGCTTCAGCCCGCGCGGCGTGGCGGCTACTCGGACGCTTCGGATCGTCCCAGACGGGTGCGTGACAGAATCGGCGTTGGGCAGTTTTCAGAGCACCGAGCGCGAGCCCGGTGACATGATGACGCAGGGGTCCGCAGGCTGGCGCCTGCGGCTCTGACTCATCGTTTCCGTTCCGCCGGAAGTGTCATGCACCCGTCCAAGACCCGCCCAAAACGCTCACCTTGCATGCATCGCCGGCATAAGGAACAATGCCCGATAGCGGGCGAACTTCGTCCAAAGGAGCGCGGCCACCTCTCTCCGGTTCATCCGGCGTCCGACCGGCCGCGTGTAGCGCGAGTGCATGATGGAGGCACCGCGCACATGGTCCATGCCAGGGACGGCACAAGCGCAAACGGGAGAATCCAATCATGTCTCAACTACATCCATGGATCGCGGCGCTGATGTTCCTGGCTTCGACGGGCGTCGCTCTTGCCGAGGACGAAAAAAAGGATGAGGGCCATCTGCTTGGCATCGACACCTACATGGAGATGGAGTCCGTCCGGAGTCCCAACATCTCACCGGACGGCAAGCTCATCGTCTTCTCGCGTGGATGGGTGGACAAGGTGGCCGACCGGCGGCGTAGCAATTTGTGGCTTACCGATATCGAGGGCGATCGCATCCGTGAGCTGACGCACGGAAGCTGGAGCGACAGCGCGCCGGTTTGGTCACCCGACGGTGAGCGCATCGCGTTTATCTCCGACCGTGACGGCACATCGCAGCTTCACGTCATGTGGCTCGACACGCGCGAGGTGGCGCAGCTAACGCATCTGGAGCGTGCGCCGGGAAGCGTGCGATGGTCGCCCGACGGCAAGCAGATTGCGTTCACCAGCTTCGTACCCGACACCGAGAAACCGCTCAAGATCAAGATGCCCAAGAAGCCCAAGGGCGCCAAGTGGGCCAAGCCCGCGGTCATCGTTGATCGTCTCAGTTGGCAACGTGACGGGCGCGGCTTTCGCCCCAAGGGCTATGGCCACGTCTATGTGATCGACTCGATTCTCGGCGGAACCCCGCGCAAGATCACCGACGGCGACTATACCCACGGCGACCCGCGGTGGTCGGTCGATGGGAAGACGATCTTCGTCTCGGGCATCCGCAAGCCCGACGCCGAGTATCTTCGCGGCGACAGCGAGATCTACGCGGTCGATCTGGAGACGCTCGACGTCAAGATTCTCACCGATCGCGATGGACCCGACCGCGGGCAACGCATCTCGCCCGATGGACGCTGGATCGCCTACACGGGCTTCGATCAGAAGCGCATGACCAGCCACCTGTCCAGCCTCTATCTGATGGACATCAAGGGCGGTAGCAAGAAAGTCCTGGCGGAGAAGCTGCCGAACTCGCCGCGCAGCGTGACCTGGGCGCCGGACAGCTCGGGCGTCTACTACATGATGAGCGAGAAGGGCGCGTCGAACCTCTACTTCGTCTACACCGACGGCGGCATCCGCAAGATCACCAGCGGCATCCACACCCTCAGCGGGTTCTCGCTCGCAAAGACCGGTCAGGCGGCGACCGTTCGATCGACGCCGACGGTGCCCGGCGTCCTGACGGCGTTCCATGTCAACAATGCGGGCACGCTCAACCCGCTGGTCAACGTCAACACCGACGTCCTGAGCGCCAAGTCGTTGAGCAACGTCGAAGAGCTTCGGTACAAGTCCTCCGACGGGCTGGAGATCCAGGGCTGGCTGATCAAGCCGGCCGACTTCGATCCGTCGAAGAAGTATCCCATGCTGCTCTGGATCCACGGCGGTCCGTGGTCGATGTATTCGGTCTCGTTCAACTGGGCGTTTCAGAACTTCGCCGCGAGCGGCTACGCCGTGCTCTATGTCAACCCGCGAGGCAGCACCGGCTACGGACAGGATTTCGTCAACGGCATCCAATACTCGTATCCCGGCAAGGATCTGGATGACCTGATGGCCGGCGTGGACACGGCCGTCGCCAAGGGCTGGATCGACGAACGAAACCTGTTCGTCTGCGGCGGCAGCGGCGGCGGCGTGCTGACGGCATGGATCGTGGGGCACACCGACCGGTTCCGGGCGGCCGTCTCGATGAGGCCGGTGATCAACTGGCACTCGTTCGTGGGCACGACGGACGGCGCGTCATGGTACGACCAGTTCCGCAAGCTCCCGTGGGAGGATCCGGAGGAGTACAGCCTGCGCTCGCCGCTACGATACGTGGCCAACGTCACCACGCCCACGATGGTCATGACGGGCGAGTCGGACCTGCGCACGCCGATGACGCAGAGCGAGGAATACTACCGGGCGCTGAAAGTGCTCAAGAAAGAAACCTTGCTCGTGCGCATGCCCAACGAATACCACGGATGGCGCCGCCCCTCGCACCGCATCGCGCAACAGCTCTATCTGAAGGCGTGGTTCGACAAGTTCATGGTCAAGGACGAGGAAGGATAACCTGATAGTTATCAGTTGTCAGTGGTCAGTTGACAGTACTTGGTTCAGTGTCGCCGGTGAGCTGTTCTTTACTGACGACTGAAAACTGACCACTGACAACTCCCTCCCAGGAGTACTCATGCTCTCACGACGTATGCGACTAGCGTTCCTAGTGACGGTTCTCGGACTTGCCGGCCCGGTGCGCGCGGCCTCGCCGGTGGGGTACTACCGCGAGCCCGCGCTGCACGACACGGTCATCGTCTTCGTCGCGGAGGGTGACCTCTGGAAGGTCTCACCCGCCGGCGGAGTGGCCACCCGGCTCACGAGCCATCCCGGCGACGAAGGCGGACCGGCCATCTCGCCGGATGGCGGGACGGTGGCCTTTACGGCCAGGTACGAAGGACCGACCGAGGTCTACACCATGCCGCTTGGCGGCGGACGACCCACGCGCTGGACCTTCGACGCGTCCCGCACCCACGTCGTCGGCTGGACACCCGACAGCCGGCTCATTGCCTCAACCGGCGTGTTCTCCACGCTTCCCAACACGCAGCTCACGCTGATTGAGGTGGCCGGCGACCTTTCCGGGCACCGCACGGTCGTGCCGCTGGCGCAGGCCTCGGACGGAACCTACGATGACACCGGGAAGACACTTTTTTTCACAAGGCTTCCGTTCCAGGGAAGCCACACGAAGCGCTATAGGGGTGGCACCGCGCAGAACCTATGGCGCTTCGCCGATGGAGACGCCGAGGCGACGCCGCTGACGGTGGACTACGCGGGAACGAGCAAACGCCCAATGTGGTGGAACGGACGGGTCTACTTCGCGTCCGATCGCGACGGCACGATGAACCTCTGGTCGATGGACCCGGACGGCGGCGACCTGCGGCAACACACCGAGCACGCCGGCTGGGCGGTCAAGTCACCGTCGCTACGCAGCGGCCGGATCGCGTACCAGCTTGGCGCCGACATCCACGTCTACGACATCGCCTCCGACACCGAGCGCACCGTCCCTATCACTCTCGATTCCGACTTCGACCAAACGCGAGAGAACTGGGTGGACGAGCCGGTGAAGTCTGTGTCCTCGGTACACCTTTCGCCGGACGGCGACCGGGTGGTCCTGACGGCTCGCGGACGCGTCTTTGTCGCGCCGCATCGGCAAGGCCGGTTTGTGGAGGCCGTGCGCTCCGAAGGGGTGCGTTACCGCGACGCCCGCTTCCTCTCGGATGGGAAGAGCCTCTTGGCGCTGTCGGACGAGTCCGGCGAGGTTGAGCTGTGGACGATCCCAGCGAACGGCGTCGGCTCCGGCGAGCAACTCACCACCGACGGCGACGTACTTCGGTGGCAGGCGGTGCCGTCGCCGGACGGAACACTCATCGCCCACCACGACAAGAACCAGCGATTGTTCGTCTACGACGTCGAACAGAAGCAAAACAAGAAGATCGACGAATCGCGTATCGATCGCTTCGGCCAGTTGCGGTGGTCGCCGGACGGTAAGTGGCTGGCGTACGTGGTGCCGGCGGACAACATGTTCCAGCAGGTGCGGCTCTACAGCGTTTCGGACCAGCGCGTGACCATCGCGACAACCGACCGCTTTGACACCTACAGCCCGGCCTGGTCCCCTGACGGGAAATGGCTCTACGTTTT
This sequence comes from uncultured bacterium, assembly GCA_965371245.1. Classification (GTDB taxonomy): domain Bacteria; phylum Planctomycetota; class Phycisphaerae; order UBA1845; family UBA1845; genus CBDUXT01. The sequence goes on from CBDUXT010000058.1 coordinate 6,255, forward strand.
GTCCGACCGGAACCTGCGTTCGGTCGTTGGCAGCCCCTGGGGCAACTACCAACCGGAACCGTTCCTCGACAAACGGACGAAGATCTACCAGATCGCCCTGACCGAGGGTCTGCGATCGCCATTCGCACCGAAGGACGAGCTGTTCGAGGATCCCAAGGACGACAAGAAAGAGGACCACGAGAGCGAGCGGGACAAGAAGAAGGACGCGGCGACAGACGAGGCCACGGAGGGGACGAAGGGCAAGGACAAAACCGACAAGCCGGCCGCCGTCGAGGTGAAGATCGAGTTGGCCGGGCTAAGGACGCGCGTCGTCGAAGTGCCCGTGCCGGCTGGCAACTACGGCAACCTGTCGGTGACCGACAAGGCGCTCTTTTGGACATCGAGGCCCGCCGGCCAATCGAAGCGCGCCCTGCAAGCGCTGAAGATCGGTAACGATGATCCCAAGGTTGAAACGGTTCTCGAGGACGTTCGCACGTATGAGCTATCCGCCGATGGCAAGAAGCTCCTGCTTCGCAAGGGCGACAAGTTTTACATCGTCGATGCCGCCCCGAAAAAAGCCGACCTGAAAAAGAAAGACGTCAACCTGTCCGGCTGGACGCTCTCGGTCTCTCCGCGCGAAGAGTGGCGGCAGATGTTTGCCGAGGCGTGGCGGCTCGAGCGCGACTATTTCTACGATCGCGGCATGCACGGCGTGGACTGGAAGTCCATGTTCAACAAGTACGTGACGCTGATCGATCGTATCACCACGCGGGCCGAGCTCTCCGACTTGATCGCCCAGATGGTCGCGGAGCTATCCGCGTTACACATCTTCGTGCGCGGCGGCGACCTGCGCAGCGGTGAGGACAACGTTCAGCCCGCATCGCTTGGCGCACAGTTGGTACGCGACGAGACCCGCGGCGGCTACCGTGTCGATCACATCTATCGCTCCGATCCGGACGAACTGAGTCGCACGAGTCCCCTTCGCCGACCGAACGTCAACGTCGAGGAGGGCGACATCATCGAAATGATCAACGGGACGCCGACGCTATCCGTTCGCGACCCCGGCCTGTTGCTGCGTCACCAGGCGGGCCGGCAGGTGCTCCTTCAGGTCAAGCCCGTTGCTGGCGGGGAAAGCCGTCAGGTGATCGTAAAGCCCATGTCCATCCGGGCGTTTTCCGATCTGCGCTATCACGAATGGGAGTACACCCGGCGGCTTACGGTGGATGAGCTGGGCGGCGGCGACATCGGGTACGTTCATCTCCGCGCGATGGGCAACGGCAACTACACGGAATGGGCCAAGGGTTACTTCCCGGTGTTCACGCGTAAGGGCCTCATCGTCGATGTGCGCCACAACCGCGGCGGCAACATCGATAGCTGGATTCTCAATCGGTTGCTGCGGAAGGTCTGGTTCTATTGGAGCCAGCGCGTGGGCAACCCGCCGTCGTGGAACATGCAGTACGCCTTCCGCGGACACGTCGTGGTCTTATGCAACGAACGAACCGCGTCGGATGGCGAAGCGTTCAGCGAGGGCATCAAGCGACTGAACATCGGGAAGGTCATTGGCACGCGAACCTGGGGCGGGGAAATATGGCTGACCTCCAGCAACGTGCTGGTCGATCGGGGCATCGCCACGGCCGCCGAGTTCGGCGTCTATGGTCCCAAGGGTGATTGGCTGATCGAAGGGCACGGGGTCGAGCCGGACATCGTCGTGGACAACTTGCCCCACGCCACGTTCAAGGGGGAGGACGCACAGCTAACGGCCGCGATCCGACACTTGCAGAAGCTGATTGCGGAACAGCCGATTCACGACCCGGTCGTTCCCGAGCACCCCGACAAATCGATCGAGGCCTTTCGCGCCGGCGGCTGACCGAACGAGTGCCCTTTCCAGAACGGTGGCTCGACTTTTCGCGCTTATGGTCGTTGGGTGGCATGGGCAAGCGCAGCGCGGCCAGGTGCTGCGTGGGCCGACGCATGCCCGCGCCTCCGGCTTGGGCATGCCACCCGACGCGACCTCCTGAGCCGCATGCTTCAGCTTGCGCGGACGTCCGCGCGGGCTAACGCCGCTCGGTGGTGACCCCTGGTCGTCCCACTTGCGAAGCATCGAGCTTGTTGTGCGACATCAGCCGGAGGGAATGATCTTGGCCTGGCCCTCGAGCGTGACAATCACCGTCACCTCGTCCGCGATGCCCGGGATCATCGCGTCCATTCCAAAATCGCTACGGTTGATCGTGAACGATGTCTGCCCACCCAGCCTGTATTGGTCAGCCGTCAAGAGTTTCTTTCCGGTCACCTCAAAGACAACGGTCAGCTCTTTGGTGACACCGAGCATTTTCAGTTCACCGGTCAGCTCGAAGCGCTTGCTGTCACGCTCGATTCGCTTGGAACTCTTCGTCTCGAAGCTGATCACCGGGTTTTTGGATGTGCCGAAGAACTCAGGCGTCTTCAGGTGCTTGTCCCGCTTGCGACTGTTCGTATCGATGCTCTTGCTCTTGACCTGGGCCTTGATCGTCAATCGCGTGGGCCGGGCCAGGCTGTTGACCTCGATGGTACCGGACACGTCGTTGAATCGCCCATAGATGTAGGTGATGTCGCGGTTCTTGACCTTGAAGATGATGGAGGAGTGTTCCTTGTCGATTTCGTACTTGATCTGAGCGTTGGCGACGGCACACGGCGCGAGCACCGCGCCCAACGTGGCCAAGACCATGGTTCTTGTTGTCATGATGGTGTCCTCCTTTGGGGCACGGCAGCACCGCCCGCCCAAGCCGGTTGAGCCCCTGACGATCGCAGCAAGGATGCAAGAGCAGAGCGCGTCGCAACGGCCGCATTCCCCGTGGCGCAAGGAACCGGTCGCAGGGGAGTCAACCCGCATTGTACGGCCGCCCCGGACTCGAACAAGGGCGCTGGTCCGCATCGGCGCCCTCACGGCAATCGGATACGATGATCGCCCATGATTCAGTGTCCATCATGTTCAAGCGAGGTTCAAGGCGACAGCCGCTTCTGCCCGTCCTGCGGGGGGGCGATGCCGGCTTCGCCCGTTGAGCCGACCGTTACGGCTCCGCCGACGCCGGCCCGCCAGCCCGAACATCCGGGGCCGACGGGATCGTCGTCTGATTCCATCGACCAGGCGCGGTTCACACCCGGCACGATGCTCGCCGAACGGTACCGCATCGTCGGGTTGCTCGGCAAAGGCGGCATGGGCGAGGTCTACCGAGCGGACGACCTGAAGCTACGACAATCCGTGGCGCTGAAGTTCCTACCGACCGCGCTCTCGAAGGACGCTTCCAAGCTGGAACGCTTTCACCACGAGGTGCGCGTCGCTCGACGGGTCTCGCACCCCAACGTGTGCCGCGTCTACGACATCGGAGAGGCCGACGGCCAACACTTCATCTCCATGGAATACATCGACGGCGAAGATCTCGCGTCCGTCCTTCGTCGAATGGGCAAACCGTCCACGGACAAGGCCGTTGAAATCGCCCGACAGCTCTGCGCCGGTCTGGCCGCCGCCCACGACAAAGGCGTTCTCCATCGAGACCTCAAACCCCACAACGTCATGATCGACGGGCGCGGCAAGGTTCGCGTCACCGACTTCGGCCTCGCCGGCTTTGTCGGCGACTTCGCCGGCCGTGATGTGGCCGCGGGAACGCCGGCTTACATGGCTCCCGAACAAGTCGCCGGACGCGAGGTGTCCGTTAAGAGCGACGTGTATTCGCTGGGGCTGGTCCTGTTCGAACTCTTTGCGGGCAAGCGCCTCTTCGAGGGTGCGACACGCGAACAGATCGAGCATCTGCGTAGCACAGCGCCGACGACGCTGTCAGGCTTGTCGGAGGACCTTGACCCGGCCGTGGAACGCGTCATTCAGCGGTGTTTGGAGATCGAGCCCAGCGCGAGGCCGTCGTCGGCGCTGGCTGTTGCGGCGGCGCTGCCGGGCGCTGATCCGCTGGCGGCCGCCCTGGCAGCCGGGGAAACGCCGTCGCCGGAGCTGGTGGCCGTCGCGGGCGAGTCCGGGTCACTTTCGATGCGGACGGGGTTGATCCTCCTTGGGATGTTCCTGGGCGTGCTCGGCGTTTACGCGGGTTTGAACACCTACGGCTCGCGAGTTCGGGAAGCGGCGCTATCCAAGGCGCCGAACGTCCTGGCCGACGACGCGCGGGATGTGCTTGCAGCGATGGGTTACACGAACGCGCCCTGGGACTCGGCCTACGGGTTCACGGGGGCGCGGTTCGGCGGCCGCGTGTTCTGGTATCGACAGAGTCCGACGCGGCTGGTGCCGGCCTACCCGGTGGGGATCGTCACGAGGACCGACCCGCCGGCGACCGAAGCCGGCATGGCCGGCGTGATGCTCGACCCGCGTGGTCGGCTGTCTCGGCTTGCGGTCGTTGGGCCGCGATCCGGAACCGCGCCGCAGCCGGCGACCCAAGACGAGACGGCGGTCGTGTTCGATACCGCGTTCGAGGCCGCTGGTCTCGAACGGAATGCGTTTGAGCCCACCGCGCCTGTTGGCACGCCGCCCGTCGGCTGTGACCGACGGTTCGCCTGGGCTGGCAAAGCCGAGGGTGATGCTGGTCCCATCGTCCGCGTCGAGGCGGCCACGCTGTACGGCAAGCCGGTGTATTTTGAGCGTCTTGCGGATGCGAACGATGCGGCCTCCCAAGTCGCTGCGGAAACCGAGTCGGGCTGGATGGCCGCCGTCGTGGAAGCATCCGTACCGATCGTGCTAATCGGAATCATGGTCGCGTGCGTCTTCTTCGCGCGACGGAATCTACGTCTGGGTCGCAGTGACCGGCGAGGGGCAACGCGACTGGGCATCGCCGTATTCCTCGCCGTGATCGCATCGAAGCTCCTTGTGGCCGAACACTGGGGCACGGGGGCGCAGGTCTACATCACAGTCATACAGTTGCTCGGCATGAGCCTCTTCGCCGGCGTCTTCGTCTTGACCTTGTACCTGGCCGTCGAGCCGTACGTGCGGCGAGCCTGGCCGGAGCGCATCGTAAGCATGACGCGCCTGCTCTCCGGGCGGCTGACCGACCCGCTGATCGGGCGTGACATTCTGATCGGCCTGCTAATCGGGATAATCGCCGACCTCCTCTTCATGGTGGTCGGCCTCGCCGTCACGTCGTTCGGATTGTCGTTCGGGGCGTACTGGTCGGCCGACTACTACGACGCCACGTTGTCGATGCGGCACACCCTTTCGGGTGTGTTGTTTGCCGCGGGAGAGGCGTTCAGCATCTCGCTGTGGGTTCTGTTTCTGCTCGTTGTGTCACTCGGCGTGTTCCGGCGTCGGGGGCTCGCCACGGTGAGTGTGGTGGTAATTCTGTTCCTCTTTATTTGCGGGTGGCCGCGTGGAGGACACATCGTCACCGTGGTCTTGATCGGCGTCGTGTGGACGGCGTACAACTCAGCGGCCATCCTCCGCTTCGGGCCGCTGACCCTGGCGGCGGCCGCGTTCGCGCATCGGACCGCATCCTACTTCGCCCCCATGTTCGACTTCGGGGTCTGGAACATCGGCAACATCTGGTTCGCCAACGCGATTCTCATCGGCCTGGCCGTGTTCGGCTTCGTGACGGCCACGCGCGGACAGACGCTACTCAAGGATGAAGTGTTCGACAGCGCGACCAGTCGGACCGCGTGACGATCGGCGGGGCGCCCTCTACCCCACGATCCGATCGTCGCGATGGCCGGCCAGCCCCTTCGCGTATCGCCGGGTCAACTCCGGCATGATCGTGTCACCCTCGGCCGGTCGGTCCAAACCGAAGACCGTCTTTGGAAAGTTGAGCGGCTCCTGGACGGCCCAGATCTGCTCGTGCTCGTTGGCCGACCGAATCTCGGCGGGATCGCCGACGGCCACCCAACCGATGGGCACGCAACTGTCGGGCGGGAGCACGGTCTTGAGGTGAACCACCCCGTTGATTCGAACCTCCGAACGAGCACCCACTCGCGCCCCGGTGAAGACGCTACACCCCGTGGCCAGGAATACAGACTCGTCGATCGTGCAGCCGGTCAGGTGGGCGTGGGGCCCGACCAGCACGTGATCGCCGATGGTCGTCGGAAACTTCGCGGTGGCCCGGATGACGGCGTTTTCCATGACGATGCACTGTCTGCCCAACCGCACCGGTCCGCCCTGTGCCACAAGGACGGCACCGAACATCACGCGGCAGTTCTCGCCGATGGTCACATCGCCGCAGAGCGTGGCGGTCGGGGCGACGTAGGCCGTCTCGTGGATCGTCGGTTGCTTGCCTCGGTGTTCGATGAGCATGGGTGATTCCGGTTCTCGGCTCGGAATGCCCCAGCGAACGGGTCGAAGTTCCGGGAGACGCGCGGACAGCACGAATCCCGCTTATGTACGCGCTCGCCCGCTCTGAGCATTTGCGAACGACGGCACCGAGTTTCCAAGCAGACGGCTATTCGAACAACACCGTCTGCGCCTTCGAGGTCTTGTCCTTCGGCCGCCCTCGTTTCGCCGCGCCGTTAGGCTTCACCCGCTTCCCGTCGGCCGTGCGGACCGTTCCGTTGGCCGTGTTGGGTACGGTCGTCAGCGGGTTCTCGAAGCCGTCGAGTGCATCACCCGTCTTGATGCGGCGCAGCCGCGTCCGGGTCTCGGCCGCGTATTCCTTCGACATCTCGACACCGAGGTAGTTACGCCCCAACTTCTTCGCCACCGCCGCCGTCGTTCCGCTGCCCATGAACGGATCGAGCACGACCTCGCCTTCGTTGCTGCACGCCTTGATGATGCGACCCAAGAGCCGCTCGGGCATCTGGCAGCCGTGGAAGCCCTCGCGCTCTTTGAAGGTGCCGCAGACGCGCGGGTAGTACCACGTGTCGCTGTCGGCCGTGAAACTTTCGGGAATGTCCTGCGGGCGAAGAATCCAGGTGTCGTCGGGCACGCGGCCCTTGGGGTTGGCCCGCTTGTCGCCGTAGACAAGCTGCCGCGCCGATGGCACGCGAACTTCGTCGGCGTTGAACGTGAACCGCTTCGGGTCTTTGACGAAGTAGAACAGATGCGTGTGCGAGCGGGTGAACTTGTGCGTGCAGTGGACGCCGAAGGTGTAGTACCACACGACCCAGTTCCGGCAGGTCAGCCCCAGCTCGCGGGTGGCCGTCACCTTCAGCTCGGCCGCGTAGTCGTCGCCGATGGCCAGCCAGAAGGCGCCGTCCGGCTTGAGCACGCGGGCGACGCCGCCGATCCACTCGCGCGACCATTCGCGGTAGGCGTCGTCGGGCTGTTTGTCGTCGTAGGCGTCGTAGGTGTAGCCGATGTTGAAGGGCGGATCGGCGAAGACCAGATCGACGGAGCCGGCGTCCAGCTTGGCCAATTCTTCGACGCAGTCTCCTGTAATGATGCGGTTGAGCTTTTCAGCCACAAGCGTTCCTCCATGAATGCCCGAGCCCCTCGCCAAACGGCACGACCCGAGTGCAAAGCCCCTGAATCACCGGCAAGACGCCGGTGCCACGCGCGTTCGCTCCTGCAAGCCATCGTATCGCCGGTTCGACCCGCTTGCACGTCGCCGGTGCGCCCCCTTGGCCGGCTCAACAATTCACAGGATGTCGCGTTCCGACAAGCGCAAACCAAGCGTTTCGCCCGAAAGCGCTTGACCCAAACTATTCCCTAACATATACTATGTAAAGAGTCAACGGGCGACGCGTGCGTGACAGAATCTGCGTTGGGCAGGTCTGAGAACCCGGTGACATGCGTCCGCAGGCTGGCGCCTGCGGCTCTGACAGGGCGTACCCATCCCGGCGGACGTGCCTCGGACCCACGGGCGACCGGTTCACCGGTGCCGACGATGGCGGCGCGGCCGTTACGCGGTTGTAGTACTTCGAGGCTGGAAACCAAATACCGAAGACTGAAAACTGACAACTCACAACTGAAGCATGTGAACTGAAAACTGAATACTGACGAGTCAGCCCCCCGGCTGCCACGGAGTTCTCCATCACGCTCCACCGCCTCGACAATCCGCCGAACCCCTACCTCAGCGAGCACCGCGAGTGGCTCGAGCCCCCGCCCGAGGTTCGCGTCGAGGTGTACGAGGAGACGGCCAAATCGATCCTCTCGAAGAACGACAGCCCGGACCTGCCGTTCAACTGGTCGGTGAACCCCTACCGCGGCTGTCAGCACGCCTGTGCCTACTGCTATGCCCGGCCCTATCACGAGCTTCTCGGCTTTGGCGCGGGCACGGATTTTGACACCCGGCTGATCGTGAAGCCAAACGCGGCCGAGCTGTTGCGACATGCGCTGCTCAAACCCGGCTGGCGCGGCGAGAGCATCAACTTCTCCGGCATCACCGATTGCTACCAGCCGATCGAGGCCTGTTACGGGATCACGCGTCAATGCCTGGAGGTTTGCGCGGACCTGTGCAACCCGGCCGTCGTCGTAACCAAGGGGTTTCTGGTCGTACGCGACGCCGACGTGTTGGCGCGGCTCAACGATCGCGGCAGCGCGCGCGTACTCTTGAGCATCCCGTTCGCCGATGTCGAGACTTCCAAGCTGATCGAGCCACAAGCGCCGGCACCGGACCGCCGGTTCGAGGCGATGCGCCGTTTGCGCGACGCCGGTGTGCCCGTGGGCGTGTTGGTCTCGCCGATCATCCCCGGGCTCAACGATCGCGACGTGCCGCGCATTCTCGAACGGGCCGCTGACTGCGGCGCTACCTCTTGCGCATTCATACCGCTACGGCTTCCGGGAAGCGTGGAGGCCGTCTTCTTGAAACGGCTGCGGGCCGCGATGCCCCTTCGCGCCGGGAAAATCATCAACCGGCTGCACGAGATGCGCGGCGGCAAGCTTGACGAGCCGCGCTTCGGCCACCGGATGCGCGGCGCCGGTGCCTATTGGGAGAGCATTCGAGACTTGTTCGAGATTTCCAGGAAACGCTACGGTCTGGCGATCTGCCGCAGGCAGGAACCGATCCCGCCCGGCGCCGTACGCGATGACCCCTCCGCCGAGCGGTCGGACTCGCAAGCGCAGCTACGGTTCGACTTTGCCTAGCCGGTGTCCGCTTCGCTTCGCCCGCCGCTTGCGGATTGCGAGGCTCTGGGACCAACATGGAAACGGGCACCATCGATGGGGGAAGATCGATGGGTGCCCGGGGCCGACACCGACACGGTTCGCAACAGGTTGGTCACCGTGCGCCGCCCCGTGGTCATCAAGGCGGCAACAAGAGTACAACGAAACGCCGAGAGGTGGGTCGGGTAAAGGCCTCGGCGACTTCGCGGATGAGCGGCTCGGCCGCTTTGGGTATACGGTTCATCAGGGCCTCCTGTCCCCCATACCAAGGGCTGTCTCACAACGCCTCTTGATACCGGCAAGGCGGCTCCTTCTTGTTTCATGCAAACGCTCACCAACGACCCCGAAAAGGGGTGAACGTCGAGCTCAGGGTAAGTACAGATTCCCCAACGAGAGCGGGTCATAGGCGTTACCGGTCGCCCCGGACCAGGTGCTGAACTCCCGGCCGACCTCCTCAAAACGCGTGACGTTAAAGCCCCAGATCATGTGCGCGTCGGTACCGGTGTCGAACGAATCCAGGGGAATCTTCAGCTCGATGGTCCAGCGTCCGTCGGACACTCGCGTGGCGACCTCCACGCCCGCCGCCCAAGGCTCACGGGCGCCAACGGGCGGATCGAACCGAATCCCCTTCTCGAGGAAGTAGCTTCCGGACGGCTTGACAACCACATGGAAGAGGTCGGCCGGTGAGTGCGTGCCCGCGTTGAGCGGATCGATCAAGAACTCCACAAGCTCACCGCTCGATGGAATCATGTCGTCGTATTCGACGCCGCTGCGCTGGACGGCCGAGTCGCGTACGCCGTCGAACGCACAGTTCACGGCGATATACAGGTTTCGCCGGTCGCGCATGACAAACGCCAGCGTCGCGTGCCTCGGCGATGATGCGCCACCGGCGAGTGCCGCCCCCGCTCGCGCCGAGATGAGGCGAAAGTCGGCCGCAACGTTCGTCGCTCCCGGTGGCCAGTCGGCAAGTGATCCATCCACGGCGATTGGCGTTTCGATCGGGGCCGCAACCACACACGCGATCCGCGCCTGTTCCACAAAGCGTTCGCCTTCCAGCGTTTCGAACCGGATGGGCAGTAGGAGTGTTCCGTTTGGGCCCAGCGGTACCGCGCCGGCCGACGCAACGAGCGTGACGCGGCGTGACTCACCCGGCTCGATCGGCGAGACGGTGCGACCGTCTCCGCATTGCCAGCTCGACGGGGGATCCACGTAGTGAATGTTGCCGGAGACGGGCAGCCGTGTTTGGTTGTGGATCGTCACGACGCTTTCAATTTCCGTGCGCAACGATCCGGCGGAACCCACGACGCGCACGCGACTGCCGTCGATTCGCAGCGTGACCTTCCGCGTCAAGAGCATCAAGCGCCGCCAAGCCGTGGTTCGCCCGAGCGACGCGGCGCTACCGGGCGCGGGAGACCCCTGAACGGAACGACCCAACTCTTCGGCCATCACCCGTCGGGCGAGATCGAAAACCGCCGGCTCACTCGGCCAACCCACGTAGCGCGCGTCCGCATAGTGGGCACGATAGGCTTCGCTTCCCGCGACGGGCGCTAGCGACTCCACGGCGCTTTGGGCGATGTGCCCGAGTCCGCGTTCCACAAGGAGCCGTCGCAGCGCACCGTCCTGTGCGCTTCGCCTCAGCCGTTTGAGGCGTACCGATGGGACCGGCTCATTCAACCCGAACGGACCGCCGGGGAAGAGTAGCACGTGGGGGTCGGCGCGGAGACAGTCCTCGGGCGTGGGCTGGTCACCGGCGTCGGGCCAATCGTTGATAAGCCCGACGTAGATCGCGTCGGCCTGTAGGTGTCCCGCCTGCCATGTCAGGATTCGTGCGAACGGGTCGGGGGCGTACACCGACACCGACCCGCTGTAGGGAGGCCGATCCACCGTCAACCAGGTTCGGCGCCCGGCGCGCCGTTCGGTGGCCAGGGCCGCGCTGTCGAAAAACTGTGCGGGCGGCGCCCAGAGGTCCGGCCTCGTCGGCCAGGGTGCGTTGATATACCCGGTCCACCCGAGCGGCGCCAACGACTGAGGCCAAAGGTCGGTAGCCGCAAAGATGCGCGGATCAGCCCGCTTGGCGGCAGACACGAAATCGCGGATGCTCTTGTCGCTGTGGTCGGCGCCGCGTCCGAGCAGCGCATACGACCGCGACAGCCAGCCCCGCTCCGCGAAATGTGAAGCGCATTTTGCCAGGTAGTCTTCCAAGAGACCGGCGCCCGCGGACCCCGTCATCGTCCCGGTCGGGCGCAACACGTCGAACATCGCTTCCACGGGAAGAGCCCAAAGGGTGATCGGCGTGCCGTTGGCGAACGCCTGCCCATCGAGACAGTGTTCCGCGATGGCGTCGTAGGTATGCCAGTCGATGTCCAGCCGACCTCGGGCGTTGATCCCTACGCCCGGTGCCAACCGCGGCAAGACCGGCGTCAGGCGATGGCGACGAAGCAGGTTCAGCGTGGAGGCGAGCACCTGGTCCACTGAAGCGCGACCCGGCGAGCCTGGCCGATCGTCGTCGCCGACGCCGGTCGGTTGATCCGCCTGGCGACGGTGATGACGCAGGAGCGCTCGATGATCCAGTTCCACGATGATTGGCTCGGCCGGCTCGTCGGGAAGGACGAAGGGCCAGACGGTGAGTTCGAATCCGAGCGTATCGACTTCATGCCCGGCGCTCAGCAGTTCGATGCGGCCATCATAGGTACCGTCGGCTGAGCCTTTGGGCACGTTCAGGTCCACCCAAAACGAATAGACCTCGCCGGCCGCCAACAATTCCGGAAGCCCACCGACCGGCGCACCGATCGGCACCAGTACGTCCATCGCGGCGGCTTCGCGCTGGGAAGGTGGAATGGCTCGCACGTGCCAGCCGGGAAAATCCGTCAAAGGCACGGGGTGCTCGCGAAAGATGGTCACGACTTCGGGATTGAGGCTTGCGTCAAGCGACTGAATGGACCCAATCCGCAACGCGGGCCGGCGGATGGGGCTTCCCCCGACACGCATCGAAAAACGAAACGACACCGTCTCGTTGATCGCGGCCGACAGGCGCAGCCGACCCGGGTTCATACCGGGAGATGAAAGCACGACCCCACGATCCGGGTGGGCAACCGACGCGGGAGTTTGGCCGTCGGACCAACGGAGGACGGCCGCGCTGTGTGACCGGCATGCGGAATGGAGCGAAACGCAGAGGGTGAGGAGCAAACTGAGGCGACGGCGAATACGAACGCCGGCCGTGGCAAAGGGCGATCGGAGCTGGGCGTGGACGGGCGCGATCACGCTTTTGGTTTCGTGCCGTGGCGGATGTCTTCCGAGGTCAACAAAGCCGGCGCGGGTCAGTTCCCCGTCTTCGGCTTCGCGGTCTCGCTGTTCGACTCGCCGGATTCCTCGGCCGGTGGCGAGACGGGAGGCAACGTCGAGAGGTCGGCCGGATCGACCTGAATGAGATCGATCGCCGGGCTCGTTAGGGCGGCCGGGTCGGGCTCCTCGGGCGGAGACTCGAAGGTCACGATCGTGAAGATTCGGTCCAGAGCGTCGAGACGGTCCAACGCCAGTTTCTGAAACGGCAGTCCGCTCATCGCGGGGTGATCCATGATCTCGCGCAGATGTATTTCCGATCGCTCACGATGAACCCGATCGCCGTCGATCGCAAACTCGTTCTCTTCGACGGTCGAAAGCCCGGAATGGGCCAGCCCGAACGCAAGCGGATTGTCCGGGAAGGTTTCCAGGAGTCCCTCCCACGCGCGTCGTGCTTTCCGGTTCAGATCGACATCGGGCGGTGCGGGCACGGCCTGCGCCAACCTGAGCCCTTCGCGTCCTTGATCGACCAGGCTGTCGAAGACGAATCGGTCATCCGTGACACCCTGCGTGATGGAAAAGAGCGTCTCGATCGACTGGCGCCCCTCTTCGGGGTCTCCATAGAGAAGAGCGGCTTTTCGCCGCCACACGTCCTCCACCGCGGCCGCTCGGGACCGGACGGTAAACGCAACCGTAGCAAACGCCGCGCCCACGACGATAACGGCGATCGCGATACCCTTCCCGTTGTGGTCCAGGTAGTCCCGCGCCACGTTCAGCGCATGGACCAAGTCATTCTCTTTGAGTTCGTGACGTCTTTCCGCCTTCATGACATCACCCTTGCCCGGCGCATTGCCGGTCGGGCTCGATCCGTGGGGCGATGGTGCCGTCGATCGCCACCTGCCGCCTGACGGCCGAGCCGGCCTGTTGAATAATCACACTGTACGACTCAGCACCGCTATTGAACCGGGTCATGGCTTGCCCATTCTCGCGCGCTTCGCTGACCGGGTGCCAACGAACAGGTGGCATCGGCCACTGATAGAGCCGGCGGATCGCCTGGTTGTCCGCCGACCCGCCAGAGCGGTATCGCACGAAGCGAATCGCCCACTGGCCCCATCCTCACTGGATTGATCGACCAATCGGAAGCCCTCGGGTATCGGAATATCTGCCACAAACGGCGGGGCCGACGGAGTCAACGCTCTGCCGTCTCAACCCGGCGTGGAGCGACGCACGGTGCCAAGAGCCCTATAACCACCCCGATCATCGCTTGTCGATCCCGCGGCGTATCACGATCGCTCGATCCCAAAGACGCCGGGCGCTTCCTAGCAAGCACGCCTCCACGAGCGGCGAAGTCGGGTTATGCTATGTCGATGCCGGTTTTCCGTCAATCCCGGTCCCCAGACCGAACCTCGATCGAGCGCATGAAAGAATCGGCGACCTTCCAGAACGTAGGGCAGGTCGTTGTTCCGCGTAAGCGTAACGTTGACCTGTCATGGGCGAGGCAGGTGACCCCCCTGGCATGGCCGGGAGAACCACCTGCCCTACGATGATGCCGCTCAAGGTGTCACGGACCCGCCTCCATCCGCGACCTCGAACCCGATTCCCCACGCCAAGACCCCTGTCCACAGCGTCTTGTGCAGCCTCAGGCGAACGGTACACTGTTTCCGTCGTATATACGGACATAGTCCCTCGACGGGTTGCCGAGCCAGCGGCCACCCGCCGATAGCGCGGAAACAACGACGGAACGCCATCTCGCGGGCCGATCGGTGCGTCGCCCTGGTTCCGAGGATTCGAGCAAGCGTGATCACGAGCCCTCGCCTGCTGATCTTGGTCGCCCTTGCCGGCGGGCTGGCGGTTTTCGCTGCCTCGCTTGCCTCGGGTCCACCAAGGCCATCACCCGAGGAGTCGCTTTTCGTCCCGGGCAACGACGGAGCCGGGCGGCTGGTGGTCCAAGCGCGGAAGCAACTGCTCCGGGATCGTCCTCTCCCCGGCGAGGATCCGCCGAATCCGGCCGAGTTGGCCGTGACTTGGCACGTCGATCCCTCCGGTAAAAGGAACCGGCTTTACTACGACCTGACGGAGGCGAACGGGTACTACGTGGAGACATTCGAGTTGGATATCTACCACGTCTCAGACGCGGACGACCTGCCCGCCCGCCCACTAACCAGCAAGTTCTTGAATGATTATGTTGAGGCGAACAGCACCCTTGCGGGCTGCCTCGATCTCGGCCCGGCCGAGCTCTGGCGGGTCGGCGGCGAAATGGGAACCAGCGACAACTGGTTTATCGATGTCCGTGCCTACGGACGGGCTCGGCTCCAGAACCCCGACCCACTGCCCACGCTCTCCGAAGAGAACAGATGCCGGTGACCACGGCAAGAAAGAAGCCCCATGAACCCACGCCTTCTAATCTTGATTGCTCTAGCCGCCGGACTGGCGATCTTCATGGCGATGCGCCCCGACGCCCCCGCCCAGGCCGTCCCCGATGGACCCACCTTCGAGACGAACCCCGAGGGAGACGCAGAAGAGGTCATCCGGACACTCCAAACACCGTTGTGGGATCGCGATCTGGCCGGTGAGGATCCCCCGGAGGAACCGGATCTCTATGTCACCGTCGAGGTTGACACGTCGGAAGGCAAGAACCGCCTGGTCTATTTCGTCACCGAGGCCCACGGCTACTACGTGGAAGGGTTCAAGATCGAGTTTTACTTCCTGCCCGATCCCAGCGTCGAGGAACTAGACGAACCGTTGCTGACCCAGCGAATCAACGATCTTCTGGAAGCCAACTCGACCTTGCGCGGTTGTCTGGAGGTCGTTCCGGCCGAGCTCCGAACCGTCGGCGGCAGTATCGGATCGTCGGAAAACTGGGACGCGCTGGTCATCTGGTACGGACGCGCCCGCGTCCAAGACCCGGAACCGCTCCCCAACGTGTTCCAGCCGAACAAGTGCCGATAGAGCATGCACAGATGTCGGGCCGGCAGGCGCTGGTCTAGCTGCGCCGAGCCAATCTCTGCTCGAGGCTGACCTATCCCGCTTGATCTTGACGTCGCCCAGCCACCGCCGAGTAGGTCGCGCTTGGAAATGCCGCACCCTTGTCACCGCTGGGTTGGTACGAGGTGCGCGTGGCATGCCCGCGCCGTGTGGCATGCCTAAGCGAAGCGCGGGCATGAGGAGTTGGGCGATGGACTCGGGGTGGGCGTCAAACATGCCCGCGCCTACGGCTTGGGCATGGCACCCGTGGCTCCCATAGCACGCGCATACCTTTGGAACACAATCTTTCCGGTGGCAAGCAATAGCAGGGCCGTGAAGATCATACCCCAACCCGAGAGCGTCGGAACCGGCTCATCCGCGCAATCCGGGTCGTCGAGGTCGATGAATCCGTCGCAGTCGTTGTCCAGGTCATCGATGCAAGTTGATCCGGGCACCTCGCTCGAAGCCGGCGTACCGCAATCCACGGTGCATGAGCTGGAGTCCTCGCCCGGATCGCAACGGCTCTGTCGCCCCGGCCAAGCCTTCGAGGGTGGAAGACCGAGTCAGACCAGGGGCCTGCGCCTGGCCATTGGACTTCCGCCTCTTCTCAGGGCTAACGGCAAAGATGAATCGCTATGTTGTGCAAAGGAAATCGGACACACCCTATCGTACGCTGAGGGACAATTCATCGCTCGTGCGACCTCCGCGGGTGTCCGTCACGGTCAGGCGGATGGTATGCAGCCCCGGCGGCGACTCCGAGGCTCGCCACAGGAAGCTCAGGCCGGAGGATTGCCCCGCAGCCGCGGTCACAAGCACGGAGACGCCGTCCACGAACCATTCGACCGTGGCCAACCCGTCGGCGTCGGCCACCGTGGCTTGGATAAGGGTGTCGCCGGATACGGTGGCCCCGTTTTGCGGCGACCGGAACACGATGTCGGACCCCGACGAGGAGGTACCGGGCAGAGCCAGGCGAAACGATACGGTAACCGTCAGCGAGGCGGATGCATTGCCGAAGCGGTCCGTGGCGACGAAGGAAAGGTCGTGCCGACCGGATGGAAAACGGTCGGCGTCGATGACGAACCGGTATTCGGAGCGGGTGTCGGTTGCATAGGGCACGCCGTCGATCGACAACACCACGTCCGCAACGCCCCATCGATCCGTGGCGATGACCTGGGTCGTGAATCGCCCGGCCACGGTTGAGCCTGCAAGCGGTCGGCGAATCTCGACGGCGGGTGCCGTTGTATCGATGATCGGTCTGGTCGCGAGGGTCCGGCGGACTGCGCCGGCCGCATCGAGCGCCCCGTTTCCGTATTCGATGTCCTTGCCGGGCTCGCCGCGATCGATGGTGGCGGCCAACAGCGCCGCCTGAAGCGAGACGGGGCGAAGAGCCGGGTTGACGGCCGCCATGAGGGCGACGACGCCCGCGGTGATGGGCGCGGAGAGCGATGTCCCGTTGGCGATCGTGTAGCCGCCGCCCGCGGCGGTCGTTCGGATTCCCACACCGGGTGCGGAAAGATCGATGAACGGACCGCGGTCGGAGAAGGCCGCCGCCTGCCCGGCGCTTCCGGTGGCGCCGACGAACAAGGCCTCGGCGAAGCCCGAGCCCCTCGTCTCGAGCCCCGTGTTGCCCGCGCTGATGACCACGAGCGAGCCACGGGCGAACGCCTCCTGGCTGGCGGCACGGACGATACGATCGGCCCAAAGCGGCGCGAAGCTGACGTTGATCGCCGTGGCGCCGCGCGAGGCAGCCCAGAGGATTCCGGCGGCCAAATGCCTCGTGGACGCTCGACCCTGCGCGTCCGTCGCGCGCACGATGATTAACGGGCTGTCCCACGAAACGCCTGCCACGCCCGTGGCATTGTTCGTCCAGGCGGCGGCCGCACCGGCGACTTGGGTTCCGTGGCCGGTGACATCGCCGACGTCGTCGGTCTGGTCGAACACGTTCCAGCGATCGACGATTTTTCCGGCAAGGTCGGGGTGGTCCATGTCCACGCCGGAGTCGATGATGGCGATTCGGACGTTCTCCGCGCCGGTACTGATATCCCAGGCTTCGGGGGCGCCGATGGCCGTGAGATGGGGCTGACTGGAAAAGAGGGGATCGTCGGGAACCACGGCGGCCTCCAGAAGATAGTTCTTCTGGACCGTTTCGATCAAACCGCTTTGGGCGAGATGGGTACCCGCGGCGGTTAGCGTTCCGGTCGGAACTTTTAGTACGATCGCGCCGATCTCGGCAAGCTTGGCCACGACGCTCGCGTCGATCTCTCCATAGAGGCGCAGCAGACCGACGTCGTCCGCACCCGGGTAGGGCTGTATGAGAAGCTCGGTTTCCGCGAAGGGCAGGGCGGACATCGCCGGTTCGGCGTCTTCAACGAACAGGATGTCGGCGACCCCTGGTTCGCCGTCGTTTGGGTCGGCGTTGCCAGCGCAGCCGGCCAGGAGGCAGGGCGAAAGGATCACGAGCCACCGGGTTGGACGCCTTGTCTCTCGCATGGGTCGCACGAATCCACGGGTTCGATCGGGGCTGGAGCCAGAGCCCTCCTCTATAGCATGCGATTCAGCGGCGACGTCGGCACGGACGGGTTTGAGCAGGCGAACGCACGCAGGCGGATAAGTCCCGAGGACTGTGATTATGGGTCCGTGACACTTCCGGCGAGATGCGTACGTCGAATCAGAGCCGCTGGCGCTAGCCTGCGGTCCCCAGCGTCGGCATGTCACCGGGCTTGCGCCCCGGTGCTCTGAAAACGGTCCAACGCCGATTCCGTCGTGCAGCCGGCGATGATGGGCACTGGATTGCAAAGAGCTGCGAGCCAGAGCGCGGGGGGGGAACATGGGAAGCCAACGGCACCGCTAATCCGGAAACTGGATGTCAAGCAGGCGCATCTCGACGGTGCGGCGGCCGTTGTATTCGTTGATCAGTGGCTCGAACGCCACCCGGCAGCGGCGGTGCTGTTTGAGATCTTCGATTCTGTCGCCCATGCCGAAGCCGATCGAGCGAACGCGCACCCCGTTCTGGCGGAACGACGCCTGGAGATGCTCCTGCCCCTTGCCGACGCATCGCGGCTCGTCGGCAAGCTCAATCCAGCCGGTGGCGAGTCGCGGCCTGGGGTTGCCCCGACCGAAGGGACCCAGTTGGGCGATCGCCTCGGCCGTCGCCATCGTCAGTTCGTCGATCGCCACCTCGGCGTCAAGGTGCAGCTTTTCGACGAGGTCCTGTCCGGTAAGCCGGTTGTTCGCCGTCTTCACGAAGGCCTCGGTGAAGGCGTCCACCCGGTCGAGTGCGATCCGCAGGCCGGCGGCCATCGCATGCCCGCCGTGCGAGAGCAAATGGTCGCCGCATGCGGATAGCGCGCTATTCAGGTCGAACGCCTGGATGCTGCGCGCCGACCCCTGTCCCTCGTTCCCGTTAAGCGAGATGATCACGGTGGGTCTGTGATACCGATCGACCAGACGGGCCGCGACGATTCCGATGACACCGGCGTGCCACCCCTCGGCCGCCAGGACGATGGCCCGCCGCGCGTCGCCGGCGAGATCGAGGCGCTTGACGGTTTCGATCGCCTGACGGGTGATCTGCCGTTCGGTCGCCTGCCGCGATCGGTTGTGGTCTTCGAGATAGAGGGCGATTTCCCGCGCGCGGTCCTGGTTGGCCCGGGTGAACAGTTCGACCGCCAGTCGGGCATGGCCCATCCGCCCGGCCGCGTTGATCCGCGGGGCGAGTTTGAAGCCGACGTCGTAGCCGCTGATCCGGCTCTTGCAGAGGCCGGCCGACTCGATGAGCGCCCGTAGTCCGGGCAGCGCCGTCGTCTCGAGCCCCAGCAGGCCGTGGCGAGCGATGATGCGATTCTCCCCTCGAAGCGGTACCACGTCCGCGATCGTGCCGAGGGCGGCCAGGGGAAGCATATCGACCAGCAGCTTGCGCACCTCGGGCGTGACGCGGGTCGATCCGCTCAGGGCTTGCCCGATCGCCCAGGCGAGCTTGAAGGCCACGCCCGCGCCGCACAGGTCCGGGTTGGGCGATTCACCGATCGCGGTGGGATGGACGATGGCGGTCGCCTCGGGAAGTTTGTCTTTGGGCGCGTGATGATCCGTGACGATTAGCGCGACGCCGGCCTTTTTGAGCACGCCGGCGACCTCAGTGGCCGTGATGCCGCAGTCGATCGTGATGATGAGATCGGCGCCGTCACTGGCGAGGCGTTGGGTGGCCTCGACACCGAGCCCATAGCCTTCGTCAATGCGATGAGGCACATAGAACGTGACGTCGGCCGAGGCCAGGGTGAGCGTATGCCACAGAATCGACAGCCCGGTCGTGCCATCGACGTCGTAGTCGCCGTACAGAACGATTTTGGACCCTTTGCGGATGGCGTCGATGATGACGCCGGCGGCCTTGGTGGCTCCGGGCAGGGACTCGGGTGGATAAAGCCCCTTGAGCTGCGGCGCGAGGAAGGCGTCCGCGGGTTCGTTGGGTGAGAGGCCTCGGTTGAGCAGTAGTTGGGCGACGAGGGAGGGAACCTGCCAGCGGTCGCAGACTGCGCCGAGTTCGGGCGAGGTCGGCGGAATGATCCACGGTCTGCCCATGAGTTGCCTTGTACGTTGACTCCGTTCCGCTCAACGGTCTCGGTGGCAGCGAGTCTATCGGTCGATTCGCGGACCGTAAAGCGACCGGGCGCGTCGCCTGTGAATTGTACCTGGTTGTCATGGACGGGCCGGACATCGCCGCGCGCTTGGAGTATGGGTCCCGGTGCCGTTTCAAGTCAGGTACTGCTACGTTTTCAGCCTGCGTGCTTGTGCCAAGACGGTCTTTCCGAGCCGCGACCGTGAGGGAGCGCTGGGCTCGAAACAGGACCGACGTTCCTGGAAACCTAGCTGGCAGCCTGATGCGCAGGTGTGGCGCGGGCTTCCAGCCCGTGCTTTGACGGGCTGGAAGCCGGTGCCAGAGCGAGTTCGGACGTTGGTGAGCCGTGGTGTGACACTCCTCGCGGCGTGTCAGGGGTCGGTAGGCGTGGATCAGCCGGTTGGGTTGGAGTGTCCGGGCTGCTCGAATCGTGGCGTGGACCGGCCATCAGGGTTTCCGCCGGCGCACGGGCCATGGATTTGGGCGTATTGGTGGCGACATCGGCTTGATCGGACCACGGCCGGTTTCTATACTCCCATGGCGGCGCGCGGGTTTGCGCGGACTTGGCCGGTCCTTGGCAATACCGGGGAGTGGAGAACACCTGATGGCTGCTCAGTTCGAGGGGAAGAACATCCTGGTCGTCGATGACGATCGTGAAATGCTCGACGCGCTCGATACGATTCTTGGTGAGACGGGCGCGACGGTCCGGACCGCCGCCGACGGCAACGCCGCACTGGAGGTTGCGAAGGACTTTGAACCCGATGCCGTCATCCTGGACGCGATGTTGCCGAAGCGAAGCGGCTTCCTGGTACTTGAGGCGCTCAAGCGCGGCGGCAAAACCCGTGGACAGAAGCCTTTTGTCATCATGATCACCGGCAACACGGGCAAGCGTCATCAGACGTGGGCACAGAGTCTTGGCGTCGATGGGTATCTCAACAAGCCCTTCCGAATGGAGCGGCTCATCGAGTCGCTTGAAAAACTGCTCAACAACGGGGCGGGCCAGGACGACAAATAGAGCATGAGGCGGGCACTGCCCGCCCTCCTTGGACGTTGTTTGTGTTGCGGCGGCCCGTTTCCGGTTCTTTCATGGACTTACCAGCCCGTCCCAGCCACAGTCCCCAGCCCTTCCCCACGCGCGATCGCGCGGTGCTTGCGCGAATCGCCGCACTCGTCGTCTTCGCGTTTCTTGCCGGAAGTGCAGCAGCCCAGACCCAGACCGCTACCACGAATGAGCAAGCCGACCCGGAACAGGGGCAGGCGGTGATGCCGACCTTGATCGAGGCGCGCGATCTGTTCATGGCCGGCTCGTACGACGAGGCCATCGAGGCCTATGGGCGGTTGGCCGATGATCCGCGCGCCGGAGCTACCGCCCGCGTGGGTGTCGCTCGCTGTTTCATGCAGATCGGTCGCTACGACGACGCACTGTCGGCGCTTACGGCGCTGGACGCCCGAGCGTCAGCCGATTGGCACTATGCGCTCACGGACGTGTTGGAAATCAAGGGTCGCTACCAAGATGTGCTGACGCACGCGCGAGAGGCGGTCAAGCTCGACAAAAACCATGCCGGTGCCCGGCTGCGGCTGGCGCGTACGCTCGAGTTGCTCGGGCGGCGCGACGAGGCGCTGAGCGAGTATCGCTGGTTCGATCGGCAGCTCGTGGGACGGGCCGACCTGCCCAACGACGCCGCTTGGATCACCGATACCGCGGTCGGATTCTTGCGGTACAGCGTCCTGACGCGCACGAAGATCGCCTCGCGCACGGAACACGTGCTTCACAAGATGCTCCAGATGGCCTACGGGCGGCTGGACCGCACCTACTGGCCGGCGCGCCTTGCCGCGGCCGACCTGCTTCGCCGTAGCTACAACAACGCCGAGGAGGACGGGAGCCTTTCCGACTATCAAGGAGCGCTACGCATCAACCCCCGGCTGCCGGCCGCCCACGTGGGGATCGGCGAGGTGGCGCTCGTCGGCTGGAACTTCGAGGAGGTTGAAAAGAAAGCGGAGGCCGCCCTGGCGATCAATCCCATCTACCCCCCGGCCTTCCATCTGCTGGCCAAGAAGCTTGTGACCGAGCGTCGCTACGCCGAGGCGATCGCCATGGCCGAGCAGGCGCTGGCGGTGAACGCCAACGACGTCGTCGCGCTGTCGATCGCGGCCGCTGCGTCCGCCTGTTCGTATGACAAGGCGGGTGTCCAGTCGATGGCCGACCGCGTGGCGGCGATCAGTCCGCGCTCGGCGCTCTTCCATCGAACCATGGGCGACGCGCTCTCGGGGATCAGGCAGTATGCCGACTCAGAGCGAGCGTTCGTGAAGGCCATTGCATTGGATGGGACCGAAGCGAACGCACGGGCCGAGCTGGGTATGATGTACATGCAATGGGGGCTGGAGCAAAAGGCCCGCGCCGCGCTGGAGGCGGCCTGGGAGCTTGATCCCTTCAACGAGCGATGCAAGTTTACGCTCGAACTCCTAGACACACTGGACGGCTTCGCGCGGCATGAGACCGACCACTTCATCATCAAGTATGACCCGGAAAAGAATCCGGGGATTGCGCTGTTCCTGGCCGACTATCTTGAACAGACGCACGAATCGGTTACCGAGGATTACAACCGTCCACTGAAGGACAAAACGATCATCGAGTTGTTCCCGACGCTTCGGGCCTTCGGCGTTCGCATTACCGGCAAGCCTTGGATTCACACCGTCGGGGCGTGTACGGGCCGGGTGATCGCCCTGGCCTCTCCGCGCGACGGCGCCGAGGGGAGCCGGTACAACATCGCCAACGTGCTCCGCCACGAGTTCACGCACACGGTGACGCTGGCGGCGACGCAAAACCGCATTCCCCACTGGTTCACCGAGGGGCTTGCGGTCTATCAGGAGGACGGCCCGCGCAGCCTGTCGTGGCGGATTCTGCTGTCCGACGCGGTTCGCCGCGACCGGCTGTTCACCCTCGAATCGATTAACTGGGGGTTCATTCGACCCAAACGCCCCAACGACCGGCAGTTGGCCTACGCCCAGAGCGAGTGGATGTGCGAGTACCTCGTGGAGCGTTTCGGCTATGACTCGATCAACCCCATGCTCGATCTGTATCGCCGCGGGCGGACGCAGGACGAGGTGTTCGTTGATCGGTTGGGCATTGAGCCGACGGCGTTCGACCGGGACTTTGGCAAGTGGGCGCGGGCGGTCGCGACCGAGTGGGGTTTCGATCTGACGCCTCCGGAGAACGTCGATGGGCTGCGGCTCCTGGTCGAGCAGAACCCAAAGGACGCAGCCCTCATCGGGCGGCTCGCGCGGGCTTACCTGGACACCGGCGAGCTTGAGCCGGCGCTGGAGGCGGCGCGCCGCGCGCTGACGCTGAACGAGAACGAGCCCGCGGCCTTACCCGTCCTCGGGCGGGTGCTCATGCGCCTCTCCGGCAAGGAGCGGCGGGCGCAGGCCAAGCGCCGCTTTGACGACGAGGCGTTTCCGGCGATGCAACGGCTCCTGAACGTGGACCCGGACGGGTGGTTGGCGCCGCGATACCTCGGGGACATTGCGCTGCGGCGCGATCAGTACCCATTGGCCAAGACGATGTACACACGGTTGCAACGGATACGCCCGCTCGATCCAGCGAGTTGGAGTGGGCTAAGCGGCATGTACCTTCACGAAGGCGAGCTGGACGCCGCGTTGATTCAACTGACGGAGCTGGCGCGGCTCGAGGATGATGACGCGGATGTGGCGGCCGGCATCGCCAGCATCCACAACCGCCGGGGGAGGCTGCGAGAAGCGCGCTATTGGTATCGCAAGGCTCTGTTCGCCGACCCGTTCAGCGTCAAACTGCACGGTGCGATGGGCGACACGTGCATGCAGGCGGGTGACACACGCGCCGCGCTGGCCGAGTACCGGTTGCTCGCGGAACTGGAACCGGGCGAAGCCCGGCACTTCGAACGGGCCGCGTTCGCCGCCCACAAATTGGGTGACAAGGATATGGCACGGAAACTGGCGGCACGGGCCGTCGATCTGGACGCTCGGTCCGACGCCCGCTCCCTTCTGCCCTGACCGGGTTGTGCCGGTGAACGGGACGTCCGGTCCGACCGGTGTGGGAGCGCCGTTCGGGGTCGCTTCTACCCGCGCCGGAAGTCTCCTTGTGCCCGATAACCGGACTTGGTTTGTCGTTCCCGTGATGGTACCCTTTGGCTTAGGGGCTACAGTCCCCGTGTTCTCGTCTGGATGCGGGCGCGCGTCAGCCCTCGTCATGCCAACCCCGTCAGCAGGTACTCTCTTTGGGGCGTTGTACGCTCGTCTGAGGTCCGCCCGGCGGCGGGTCGGTCTTGCGGACAAATACACGGCGCACAGGGACGGTCCGGCCAAGGGCTCTGGACTCTGTGCCACAACACGGGGGGCATCGTTTGGGCTCGTCGCTACCGGGTTACCGGATCAAAGAGCAGATTGGAACCGGCGCCGGTTCGAAGATCTTCGCCGCGCTCGAGCTGGACACCGGTACCACGGTGGCCGTCAAGCACATCGCGCGCGAATCGTCCGCGGATGACCGGTTCATCGCCCAAGCGGAGAACGAGTACGAGATCAGCAGCAAGCTCGATCACCCCATCCTTCGGCGCAGCCGCTCGATCCACCGGGTCCGCAAGCTGATGCAGCTTCGCGAGCTCTTCGTGGTCATGGATTTCGTGGACGGTCTGAGCCTGGAGAAGGCCCGGCCGAACCGGCTGAACACGTTCCTGGCGATCTTCCAGAGAATCGCCCAGGGCCTTCACGCCATGCACGAGGCCGGCTACGTCCACGCGGACATCAAGCCGACCAACATCATGGTCTCACAGGGTGGGGGCGTGAAGATCATCGATTTTGGTCAGGCGTGTCCGTTGCACCATCGCAAGGAGCGAATCCAGGGCACCCCGGACTATATCGCACCGGAGCAGGTTCGCCGCATGTCCCTCGATCGCCGGACCGACGTGTTCAACCTCGGGGCGACCATGTACTGGGTTCTGACCTCGGAGCGGTATCCGACGGCGATCCGCGGAGAGGCGCCGCGCGGCGGCATCAGCCTGATGAGCGCCGAAAACCCCCTTGCCCCGATTGAACTGAACGATAAGCTTCCTCTCTCGCTCTCCAAGTTGGTGATGGAGTGCTGCCAGGACGACCCCCACGACCGCCCCCTGGACATGCCGCAGGTCGATGCGAGGTTGGCCGCGGTCAGGACAATCTGGAGCCGGACCCTCAAGGCGCGCCGCGCGAAACGCGACGGATCGGCGCCACCGGGTTCGCAGCCCAAGGCGACGGATGAGTCCGTCGAGGAAGATTTATGACAACTGCCGTCGAGGCCACCGAAATCTTCCGGGAGGGCGCCCGCCTCAACCGCGAAGACCCGCTCGTTTCCGGATCGCTGATTTGTTTTCCGAACTACGGCCAGGTTGTGATGACCGGAGATCTGCACGGGCATCGCCGCAACTTCGAGAAGCTCAAGCGGTTCTGTGCCCTGGAGCATGCGGCCGCCCGGCACGTCGTCCTCCACGAGATCATCCACGAAGAGGTCGAATCACTCGACGGAGACGACCGTTCGCACGAGGTCTTCCTGGACGCGGCAAGATGGAAGTGCGAGTTCCCCGACCAGATCCATTTTCTGCTGAGTAACCACGAGCTGGCCCAGATCCTCCGCCACGAGATCACCAAGAAAGGACGGGTGGTGACGCTCGACTTCGAACAGAGCGTGGAACGTACGTACGGCGATGGCAGTGCCGAGCTTCTGGCGGCCATGTACGATTTCATCCGCTCGTTCGCGGTGGCCGGCCGGACCGCCAACCGGGTCTTCTTGTCTCATTCGCTGCCCGCCCCACACCTGTTGCCGATGTTCGACCCGTCCATTCTTTCGCGCGCCCTTACGGCCGATGACCTCGCGGACCGCGGGTCGGCGCATTCGATGGTCTGGGGACGCTTCCACACCGAGGCGGCGCTGACGACCTTGCGTGAGCTGCTTGATGTCGACTTCTTTGTCTGCGGACATCAGCCTCAGGAGACGGGTTACGAGGTGCTGCACGAGCGAATGGTGATCCTCGCCAGCGAGCACAACCACGGCGTGTTCCTGCCCCTCGACCTCGGCACGTCAGTGACTCTCGAAAAGCTGACCAAACACATCCGCCCGTTCGCGGGCGTGGCGTAGCAACCACGGCGAGTGGCATGCCCAAGCCAAAGGCGCGGGCATGTTTGATTCTACGCAGCGGGTAGGGCAGGTCGATGACCTGCCTTTCCTATGATCCATGATCAATCGTCGATATCGGGAAGTCCGATCGCACTAGCCCGGGGCCATTTCGCATCAAGGCAACCCAACCTGACGTGACGATCCAAGCTCGACCAGGGCCACGACTCGGGTCGATCGACGCATACGTATTTGACCGGATTGAGGTGGATATCATCACGATACCGATCGTATTCGGTTTCGTCTCGACCCTACTGGATTCACGTTCGCCAATGGTAAAGGCAGGTCATCGACCTGCCCTACCTGGCTAATCGCAACAGTCCTGGCTCGCCTCAAGACTCACGCGCATCGAGGGTCATGATAGTGAAAGACACTTGGTCGTCCGCAAGCCCGCCGTGGTCCTTGGCAACGAAGAGCCTTTGAATCCTCCAGTCGTCCGGAGCGCTCGTCTGCCCGCTTATGATCGGGTAGAGATTGTCGATGATCGCCTTTGTTGGGCCGGTCGAGACATTGGCGATGTTGACGCGGGCCGAGCCAAACAGCAGCGACACGGCAAACGGAGCCGCGCCGGCCTTCCCCGCGCCGGGTTTGTTCTGTTCGAGCCATTGTGCGATACGCGTGTCACCGCCGCTGGGTGGGAGCTCACCGCGGTAAACGCCCTGGAAGATGACGCGGCCGACGTCCGTGCCGACTTGCGGTCGATAGCCGAGTTGAAGGTGACAGCCCGGGGGGCTCTCCACGCGTTTCACTGCGCTCCACCACTGCACGTTCGGTCGCCGCCCGCCGAAGTGGCCTCGCTGATTGACGAGCACGCGGAACACCGGCTCGCACAGGTTGTCTAGATCGAACGGGTGCCCCGCGCGGGTGTCGGCTTCGAGGCAGAAGCGCAATTGAACACCGCGATACACGCGATCCTCCGGGTCTGCCTCACGAATGGCGTCGCCGAGAACTTCACGCCAGGGCGCCTCGGTCTTGGTCCCCCAAACGCTGGGGACGCCGGGAACCCAGAACTTGCGAGGAGGAAGTTCGCCGTCACCGGCTGCCCGGCAATCCGCACTTCGTGCGCACCCGACCAAGGAGGGGATTACCTCCTTGATGTCTTTGTTCAGAATTTCCTTGACGGATGCGCCCAGCAGCGGTGGTTTCGCAACACGGTATACGCCCCACTCCACGCGCTTGAGAAACTGCTTGTCCTTCCGATATCCGCCGGACTCGTTGGCTCCCAACACCAGGCCGGCGAGATCCGTCGTAACGTCCTGCCACCTACCGGGGTATTTCTTCGTTACCCATTTTTGAACCTCGCGGGCACGAAGTTTCCTGCCGGGATGTGCGCGGAAGCACTCTGCTATGGCTTCCCGGATAGTTCTGGCACCGGCCATGGTCAGAAACCTCTCTTCTGCGGGTCGTCCGAAACCCTCGGTAGGAAGAAACGCGCCCACGCGCAGAAGCCGTCAGAGGCCCGACCGGGTCCTACCTCCGTTCAGCATCCGACCAGTCCCCGTATGCGTGCTCAATTGTGCGAAAGAGGCTCTCTCAGTCAAGTAGACAGCCGAGATGTAACCAAGGCTGGCGTGACAATCCAAGCTGGGACTTGCGACTTTCGACGAGGATCGTGTGGGCAGGGGCTCCCGTTTGCGGGAGAGTGGATCGTCCCCTTGACCGGAGAACGCGGCGCACGGCATGCCCAAGCCGAAGGCGCAGGCATGTTTGGCTGCGGGCTGATTCCATGGCCAGAAACGCCGTGCCCGCGCTTCGCTTGGGCATGCTGCTCGGCGACTGATAGGGCGATCCGACGAAACGGCTCGATTTGAAGAAACTCGACTTGTTCCCACTCCGAGGGGGGCGCGATGATGGGACCGTGGCTCATTTGTCGGACGTCGTGCTCGGCGAGACTTTTTCTTGACCGGCCACTTGGATGTCCAATACTTAGGGCGTACGGCTGCGGTTTTGGCTTGTCGGGGCACGGGAAGCCGAGCGGCGGTCGTTCCAAACAGTATGGTTGTCGTTTACGTACCTCGATCCGGCCAGCCCGAGATGCTCGCCGGTTATGGGGGAAATCCGCGCCGGACGGTCGCTGGCGGCGCGAAACGTGCTGGTTAAGAGAATGAACATTATCGGCCGGCGGTCCGTGTGCCGCGGCCCGGCTACGGTGGTTCTGGGAGTCCTTTCCATGTATCGATCCTTGATGTTATTGCCGATGCTGGCGCTGGCGCCCGGTTGCGGCGCGGTTCTCGACCTGCTGGGGCTAAGCGGCGAAACGGGTTCCGCCGAGTTAAAGCGGTTCACCTCGGAGGTTGAGTTGAGGGACTTCTTCGCCGACCAGGTCTCACGGCGCAACGGTCAGTTTGCCGATTTCGATCGCGTCGCCGTGTTTGACGAGGGCGCCAACCAGGCGTTAGACACCGCGGGTTCAGACCCGGCGTCTTCGGCGCCCACGGCCGGCGAGGGCGATGGCACGTCTTCCGGCGATTTCTCGCAGACGACACTTCAGGAAGCGGGTGTCGATGAGGCGGATGTGGTCAAGACCGACGGAACGCACCTGTACATCATCCGCGGCGGCGTTCTACAGATCGTCGATGTGTCCGATCCGTCCCGGCTCGCGCTGGTCGGCGAAGTCGCGTTGGAGGGCTTTGGGCGGGAACTGTTCCTGCGCGAAGGGAAGGTCGTGGCGTTGACCCAAACGGGCGGCGGGTTCTTCCACGTGGGCGGAGGGCTGATCCTTGATTCACGGCCGCCCGCTATGGGTGGAATGATGAGCGGGTCGGTGGACATGATCGCCATAGCGGCACCCGAGGAGCCGGTGTTTACCACTGACCCGGACGCGCCGGCGGACGTCGGCCTGTCGAGCGACGTGGACTTCGACAGGATGGACGAACCCGAATTCAGGTTCGAAAGGCCGCGGTCCATCGTGACCATCGTGGACGTATCCGTGCCGGACGCGCCCGTGATCGTCTCGACGACCAGGTTCGAGGGGACACAATCGGCAAGCCGGATGATCGACGGCGTGTTGCACCTGACGCTTGCCACGTTCCAGCACCATTTCTTTGACGCCATGCCACATCTCGGTAGACCGGGAATGGAGGTCACGTCGATCGATGTTGAAGAGTTCCTTCCCAACTTTTCGCGCACGAACGCCGACGGCGCCGAGCGACATGGGATGGTGGTCTCGTGGCAAGACCTCTATCACCCGACCGACGCCGACGGCTTCGGGATTGTCACGCTGGTCAGCTTGGACGTCGATGACAACGCGGCGTTTTCGGCCGTCGGCGTGGTGGCCGAGCCGGGCATGATTTACTCTTCGCGCGAGGCCCTGTACCTGACCGACACGGAGTTCAACTTTCTGGGGAGCACGCGCGAGACGACGGACATCTACAAGTTCACCTACGCCGGGCGCGGGGCGGACGCAACGGCCGCCGGGACCGTGCCCGGGCGCATCCTCAACCAATACTCGATGGGCGAGCACCACGGCTTCCTTCGCGTGGCCACGACCGTCGGGCCTACGTTTTCGACGCTGGGTCAGCGAAACGGCCCGTTCAACAACATCTACGTACTCGGTCAGGTGGGGGACGCGCTGGAGATGATGGGCAGCGTGGAGAACATCGCCCCCGGCGAGACGGTTCAGTCGGCGCGGTTCGTCGGTGATCGCGGGTATCTCGTGACGTTCGAGCGAATTGATCCACTCTTTACACTGGATCTCTCGGACGCAACGGACCCGCGCGTCATCGGCGAGTTGAAAGTGCCCGGTTTCTCGACGTACATCGTACCGATGGACGAAAATCATCTTCTCACGGTTGGGCAGCACGTACCCGTGGGCGGCCCGGTGTTCCCGCGGGGCGTGCAGCTCTCCATCTTTGATATTTCGGATTTCGCACACCCGACGCTGTCGGCCAACGTGATCCTCGGCGAAGGGGCGGGCGCCTCGTCGGAAGCCACCTTCAATCCCAAGGCGTTCACCTTCTTCGCCGAGCGTGGCCTGATCGCCCTGCCGCTGTCCATCGCGGCGGATTTCTTCTTCTTCGACGACGTCTTCATGGGCGGCGACGGGATGGCGGTTGACGGCGTTTCGACCGACGCGAGCGAACCGGCCGTACTTCCGCCGGACGCCGCGATCGACGCCGTCGTGCCGTCGTTCCCGGGCTTCGACGGGTTGGTGGTCTTCAGCGTGTCGGTAGAGGATGGGTTTACTGAACTAGGGCGCATCAGCACGCGCTTCGAGGAGAGTGGCTACTTCTGGTCGTCGTTCACCCGCGGCGTGTTCATCGGTGACGATGTCTTCGCCGTGACCGATCACGGCATCCGCGGCGCGCCGATCTCCGACCCGGCCTCGGTTCCCTATGAGCTGCTTCTGGAAGACCCGGTCGCCACCGCGCCGAGGTGAGCCAGGTAGGGCAGGTCGTTGACCTGCCTCTACCATCCGGCTCGAAACCGGGAGAATGTCAAATGGTGCTGCGGCGATATAGTGAAGGCAGATGAATCACCTGCCCTACGGGCTCAACGTGATGTTGGAATCGCCGTTGAAGTCGGCGTTTCTACACCTCGACGTTTCGGTGAGTAGCCAGGCCGGACAGGTCGTTGACCTGCCTTTCCTCTGATGCAGGATCCATGGTCGATGTCGGGAAGTTCGATCGCACTCGACCCGGGCCAATTTGGATCGAGCCAACCCAGCCTGACGTGGCGATGAAAGCTTGACCAAGCCCAGGATTCCGGCCGATCGACGCATGCGTGTTCGACCGGTTTGAGGTGGATATGATCGCGATACCGATCGTATCCGATTTCGTGAAGTCCTGTGCGTCAAGCTTGCGAACCAGGTACCGCGCCCGAGCGCCGTCGTAGCGGAACTCCCGCGCGTAGGTGACGTCGTAACCGGTCGGGTCCGGCGCCCCACCCGTCCAGTTCCACGTCTCGCCGACCGCGAAGGTGACGGCCGTGCCGTTTTGGGCGTAGCCCAGGCGGGTGGCCGAGTAGAGCTGGCTCCCAGCCACGTTGGTTACCACGCGCTCGACGTTGCCGGCCTCGGTGTAGTAGTACCAACTCGTTGACAGGAGTATCTCGACTTCCTCGGGCGGCGGCGGCGGCGCGGGGCGCGCCTGCTGCGTGCCGCCTCCACCGAGGGCGAGTGTCTCCGGGGCGGTGAAGCTCTCCTCCGGGTTCTCAAAGATGTCGTACGTCTCAACCTTCATCAGCCGGTTGTTCCGCGTGACGTAGCCCTCCGGGTCCGGGTCGGGCCGGTTCACGCCATAATCATAGCGAACCTCGTGACGGAGGCCACCAAAATCCGTCAGCGGGCTGATCTTCATCGTCCGGTTGCCGCCCTGGTCGTACTCGTACGTGAAGTCGTACTCTTGGGTCGATGGACGGCATCGATTAGCCAACTTCCGTCAAGTGACGTGCGGCAGGGGGCGAAAACCCCTCGGTAATAGGTGACTGTCCCGAATGGCAACGAATGGCACTGCCGCTTGTGTAGTAAGGACTTACATCGGTTTTTCCTTCAGTAGTTCGGCCCGCGCTTCGGCGCGTGGCTTGGTAAGTAAGGCGTGTTCCTTGGGCCTGCGTTTGATCGCTCGCGGTTCGACGCGCCCTGGCCGGTTGCCCACAACGTGTACGGCCAGGGATGCCAAGGCGGCGTCAGCGAGTCTGGAGGTGAACGTGTCGTCACCCAAGACCATGACGAGCCAGCTTGTACCAATCGTTTGCACGGCGGCGGTGAAGCTTAGCGTGCGTGGCGACACGCCCGCCGCCTGGGCCGATTGCAGCATGGCCCGGCGAATCAAGTTGTACGCCAACAGGCACGTCCACATCTCCTTGCGAACCATCTCGGGCGTCTTGCAGCGAAGGATGTCCATGCCCATCGTGATCTTGATGGCCCGGATGTCGAGCTCCGCCAGCCAACGGGACTGGTACAACGACGCAATATCCTCTTTCGGATACGCCTGGGCGTCCGTCAACGTGGTCACCGCGACAAACGAATCGACACGATAGCCGGGCTGGCCGACGTGAACGCGGATCGCACGAACCTCGATCGAAGGGGGTATCCGATCATAGGTTCGCGGGTCCATCCACTTGGGCCTTTGGGGTCGCTCCCAGGTGACCACATGATCGCCCTTGCCCAGGCGGCGACCGCGCCGAAAGTCCACCGACCGGCGCTGATGGAGTCGGGCCACCAAGTCGATACCCCGTTCCTGTAGTAGTGCGATCATGAAGTACGAACAGTAGTAACGATCGGCCAGCAGAATATCGCCTGGATTGAAACGCCCGAGTAGTGAACGAAGCAGCGCACTTTCGCCCGTTTCCTTGCCGGCGTAGGGTCCCATGGCCATGCCCGTAAGCATGCCGGTGGCCAAGGATAGGAGCACGACCACACGAGCGATCGGAAAGCCCAGCCCCTCCTTTTGTTGGGTGTTCTGCGGATACGCCTCCTGGTTCTCGGGCGTGTCGGGCATGCTCACGGTCGTGCCATCGACCAGGCGAACATGACGCCCGTGCCACAACCATTGTGTATCAAGCTGGTCCTCGCATCCCTCGCCTACGTCGAGGGTGATTTGACGAAGGACTTTTTCCGAA
>CBDUXT010000059.1:0-38417 GCA_965371245.1 uncultured bacterium
AACTCACAGTCCCCCGAACGTCGGCTTTGTAGGTGGCCAGGTCGGCGTGCGGGGGATTCTCGCGATATGGACCCAGGGCCAAACCTTTTGTCTCAGGGCCAAACCAAGGTTGCCCTTAGATAGATCCTTGGAGCCCCTCGCGGCGCACGTATTTACAGGACTGAAAACGGCTGTCAACAGGGCCGGACGCCGTGCCCAAAAGGCGTTATCTATGGTGATACCAAGAGGTTACGGACATCCGGGGCACGGTAACGCCGTAGTAACTTTCGCGGTCCATGGTTGCTTCTGATGGCAGACGCGGAGAGTATACTCCGATTCACGAGTGGCGGCGTCCCCGTTGTGTTCGGCGTCGCCTGGGGGTAGGCCGTTGGGTCTACCGATGTTGTCTTGCGCGTCGATCGATCCTTCCGTTAGATCGGTTCTACTGCTAAGTCCTGGAGTTAAGGGGTACGTTGATCATGAATGTTATACGAACGCACGGTACGGTCGGTACGTCGGGTGCCGGTTCGCGGCTCAGGAAGGCTCTTTGCTTCACGCCGGTGAGTCGATCGCTCGCTGTTGCCTTGGCTCTTGTAGCCGTGATGGCCGTCGAGTCGCTTGTTTCGGCCGCGCCGCCGGATCGAAAACGCGGGCGCGTATATGAGGCAGACGAACCAGGTGCCCGACAGATTGGCCCCGGGTCGAAGGCGCGGGCGCCTGCCCCGGCGCTGAAGCCCGGCGACCCGCGGCCGGCGGTTGTCGTTGAGGAGCCCGTTCACGACTTCGGGCGGGTCTGGGTCGGCCCCATGCTGAAGCACACCTTTCGGATGAAGAACGAGGGAACGGACACGCTCAAGATCACTCGGGTCAAGCCGAGCTGCGGTTGCACGATCGCCGGTCCTTACCCGCGAACCATCGAGCCGGGCAAGACCGGAGAATTCCCGTTCTCGGTGAAGAGCCAGAAGCTGCGCGGCAAGTTCGAGAAAGCCATCACGGTCAACACGAACGATCCCGCCATGCCCACGGTTCGCCTGCGGCTTCGCGGGACCGTGAAGCGCTACGTCGAGTATACCCCGACCAACATCCACTTCGGCAAGATGGTGGGTGGCGCGCCGCTGAAGCGCGTCATCAAGCTGACCAACGGAACCGAAAAGCCGATGGAGCTTCAGTTGGGCGCTCCGCCCCAAGGGAACTTCGAACTCAAGCTGGTCGAGACGACCCCGGGGCAGGCGTACGAGTTACACGTCACGGCCAATCCTCCGTTCGAGCCGGGCGTGTTCGCCAAGAAAATCATCATCACCACCAATGTTCCTCAGCAGGAGCGGATTCAAATCGACTTGCGCGGGACGGCGCCCGAGCGTCTCGACCTGAGCCCCAAGGTGCTCACGGTTCGACCGAACCCCAATGCGACGCAGGCGACGACGCGCGTGGTTCGGTTCACCAACTATGGTAGCAAGCCGGTAAAATTGCTCGAAGCGACCGTGGACGATCCAGCGATCACCGCGACGATCAAGGAGCAGCAGCGCGGGAAGGCCTACAGCATCCAGATTCAGATTCCGGCCAATCATACGTTTCCACCGAACGGCCGCAGGCTGACGCTCAAGACCGACGACGCGCAAAAACCACTGCTCTCCGTCCACATCCGAAGCCGCGGGGCACGGGTAGCGAAGAGGGCGAAGCCGCGGACAACGACCCGTCCGGCGGAGAAGATGGTGGGTCAACCGGTGCCCGCGTACACCCTCAAGACGTTGGAAGGCAAGGGCGCCGGCAGCAGTACCCTGCTAAACAAAATCACCGTCTTGGATTTCTTTGCGGTGAACTGCGGCTTCTGCAAGAAGCAGATTCCGCGACTTGAGAAGGTTCGTCAGGAATACGAGGGGAAGGGCGTTCGGTTCCTGGCGATCAGCCAGACGATGCGCGCTCGCACATTCACTGACGCTCAGGTGATGGACAAGATCAAGCAACTCGGCTTCCGGGGTGAAGTGGCCACCGATCCGAACAACATCGTGGGTCCGTTGTTCAAGGTAACCAGCTTCCCGACGGCGGTGGTCATCGGCAAGGATCGGGTCGTCGCCGCCGTGAGTATCGGAAACCGCGCCGATCTGGAGACACGCCTGAAAGGGCAGCTCGACACACTGCTGGCTGGAAAGCCGATCCGATCTCGTCCCGCGCTCGCCAAGGGGAGCACCGCGCCGACGGCGATCCCCGCTCCGAAGCCCGCGGCGACCAAGCGTGTGCGTGCGACCGACCTGATCGGAAAACCCGCGCCGCGTTTTTCCATCAAGACGCTCGACGGCAAGGACGTCTCCAACGCGGGGTTCGCCAAGCATCCCGCCACGGTTCTCGACTTTGTGGCCGGCAACTGTGGCTACTGCGGCAAGCAGATTCCGCGGTTGGAGAAGATTCGCCAGACGTACCAGCAAAAGGGCGTCCGTTTCGTGAACGTGTTCGAGACCATGCGCACACCGTGGACGCAGGAGCAGGTCATCGACAAGATGAAGTCGCTGGGTGCCCACATGGAGATCGCCCACGATTCGGCCAACAAGATCGGCCCGCTCTTTGGCGCCTCCGGCTTCCCGACGATGGTCGTCATAGGCAAGAGCGGCAAGGTGGAGGCGGTCAACGTCGGCAACATCGGCGACCTCGAAAAGCGCGTCACCGGACAGCTTGACGCGCTGATCGCCGGCCGGCCGGTGCCCAAGGTTGCGGCCGCTCCGGCTCGTCCGGCGCGAAAGCGCCCGACCGATCTGATCGGAAAGCCCGCCCCCAAGTTCGCGATCAAGACGTTCGACGGCAAGGACGTCTCCAACGCGGAGTTCGCCAAACATCCCGCCACGGTTCTTGACTTCGTGGCCGGCAACTGTGGCTACTGCGGCAAGCAGATTCCGCGGTTGGAGAAGATTCGCCAGACGTACCAGCAAAAGGGCGTCCGTTTCGTGAACGTGTTCGAGACCATGCGCACACCGTGGACGCAGGAGCAGGTCATCGACAAGATGAAGTCGCTGGGTGCCCACATGGAGATCGCCCACGATTCGGCCAACAAGATCGGCCCGCTCTTTGGCGCCTCCGGCTTCCCGACGATGGTCGTCATAGGCAAGAGCGGCAAGGTGGAGGCGGTCAACGTCGGCAACATCGGCGACCTCGAAAAGCGCGTCACCGGACAGCTTGACGCTCTGATCGCCGGCCGGCCGGTGCCCAAGGTCGCGGCCGCTCCGGCTCGTCCGGCGCGAAAGCGCGCGACCGACACCATCGGAAAGCCGGCGCCCAAGTTCGCGATCAAGACGCTTGACGGCAAGGACGTCGGCAACGCGGAGTTCGCCAAGCATCCCGCGACCGTACTCGACTTCGTGGCCGCCAACTGTGGCTACTGCGGAAAGCAGATCCCTCGCGTCGAGAAGCTCCGACAAACCTACCAGCAGAAGGGCGTTCGCTTCGTGACCGTGTTCGAGACGATGCGCAAGCCGTTCACCAAGGAGCAGGTCATCGACAAGATGAAGTCACTCGGTGCCTCGTCGATGGAGGTCGCTCATGACGTGGCCAACAAGGTCGGCCCGCTCTTCGGCGCGTCGGGTTTTCCAACGATGGTTGTCGTGGGCAAAAGCGGCAAGGTCGAGGCGGTCAACGTCGGCAACATCGCCGACCTCGAAAAGCGACTGTCCGGACAGCTCGACGCCCTGATCGCCGGCAGGCCGGTGCCCAGGGTCGCGACCGCTCCGGCTCGCCCGCGACAGCGTCCGGCCGAGGGAATGGTCGGTAAGCCGGTTCCTTCATTCGCTCTGAAGACGTTGGAAGGCAAGAGCATCAGCAGCGAAGAACTGAGGTCCTACTCGGCCACCGTGCTCAACTTCGTGGCGCCCAACTGCGGCTTCTGCAAGCGTGCCCTCCCCAACGTCGAGAAGGTTCGCAAGGACTACGCCACAAAGGGCGTTCGCTTCGTGAACGTCGTCCAGAAGATGCGGAAGGACTACACCACCGAGCAGATCGTCGATGTGATGAAGAAGGCGGGTTCCAACCTGGAGATCACGACCGACGATTTCGCCGGCAACGCCCTCGGGCGGCAGTTCAAGGCGACCAGCTACCCGACGATGTTCGTCATCGGCAAGGACGGCAAGATCGCCAACGTGAACATCGGCGCGAAAGCCAACCTCGAGGCTCTGCTTCGTGGTCAGTTGGATGCGCTAATCAAGTAAACATCCGCCTCAGCGCGCGATCGTAACACCTTTGCCCATTGCCGGCTGCTGGGATTCGCTTCCCGGCGGCCGGTTTTTTCTTCCCCGGCGGATTGTCACGTCGCGCGGCCGGAACCGTGTTGGCCAAACGAAGCGCAAGTGAAAAGAGCCAAGTCCGCGGCGCCCTCCCCGAAGACCCCCAACCCAGACCCTCGAAGACACCTCGGTGGGGAATTGACGTCGTGCCAGGTGTTGTGGTGCACGTGGCTTGATGGGTGGCATGCCCAAGCCACAGGCGCGGGCATGCTTGACCCCGCTGATTCTCTCGACCGTGCCATCACGGCCGCGCTTCGCGAGGCATGCCACACGGCGCGGTTGTCGATCAGGTTCCGCGCGTCGTCGTGCTGGAAGGCTCACGGCTGATCGCACCTCTTCCTCCTATACCGCTTGCTCTTATGAGACGCGGCCGACGTGTCGTTCGCGGCGTCGCGCGGTTATTGGCCCCTCTCCTGAAATCACCGATGTGGGCGGCTATCATCCAGCGAGAATTGTATAACCTTAAGAGGAAGAGGAGGGGAGCATGGCCTTGCCAGATCAGTTCAACAACCCGGAAAACGATCGAGCGCTCCGCTGGCTGACGACCCCTGCATCGATGCAGGCCGCTCAGCTCGAACATGCCATGCGGAACTACGACCATCCCGTGTACGATCCGGCCGATGTGGGTCAGCATCTCTTGCGGGCCCTATCGCTACCGATGGCCGGCTACACCGGCGATGCATCGAAAGTCGATCCAGTGACGCTGGGTGTGGCCGTGATCTCTCATGCAAACGCGATGGGTTGGGACGTGGTAGTGGAAATCGAACGGACCTGATTTTCGCCCCGGCCGGCGACCGGACGATGCCTGTGTTTCACGAGAGCTTCCACGCTCCGTGGCCTTCGATGAATCCTCGGCGAACGACGTCGATGAAGACCAAGCCCGGTGTACCCGGCTCAGGGTTTGGGAAAGGCCGGTAGGGCGGGCTATTGCCCGCCGCAAGGTCATCCGGTCCGTTGACACGCGGGTGCCCCATCCTTCGCTTTTGGCGAAGGGTGGGGGACGGATGGACCGGTTTAGCTATCGACTCTCTCTTGGGTACGCAAACGTATCCATGAATGACCTCCTCATGGATCGTAGGCTGGACGGCGCAGCTACCGGGGCGCCCCCTTCGTAATGTCCCAGCCCATGTGCGCCGACAGCGAGCGAACCGTCTCGTCGATCTTGTCCTCCGGCACACGGGCCTTCCCGGCCGCTTGCTTGATGTGATCAAGGTGGATCGGTTGGGCGGGATCGAGAAAAGGCAAGACGCCGTCCAAATCCCGCGTGAGCACAATCCGCCCGAAGTCGGAGTGCATCTTGCCAAGCGCGGCACAATGTTCGGTCCGTTGATCCTCGGTCAAACTCGCATCAACGGCGCGTTCTGCAAGCAGCGTTCGCGTTGTTTCGTCGGGCCACCTGTTGGTCAGCACCCTTAGGGCCCGACTGCGGACGGTGAAGTGCTCATCTTCGAGAGCACGTTCGGCGAGTAGTCCTCGTGTGGTTTCGTCCGTCCAGTTCTCGGCGAGGATCTCCAGTGCGTCGGGGCGCGCGCGAATGTCCTCAGACTCGACGGCGCGGGCCGCGACAAGTCTTCGCGTTGCTGCGTTCGGCCAGATCCCGGCCAGTACCGTTAAGGCCCAAAGGCCGTCGTACTCATTCCCACCCTGGGAAGCGGCCTTGGTGAGCAGCAACCGCGTCGTCTTGTCCGGCCAATTCCTGGCCATCCTGTAGGATGCCCAGCGACGTGCTCCAAATCCGAAACCGGGCGTAACCACAAAAGACCCATATAGCTGCCGGAGCGAATCATCGCCGATGGCGCATCGCAACTGCCCTTCGATAGATTCAACAGCCCAAAGCATCTTCTCCCCAAAGTGCTTCGTTTGGGAAAGTAAGATTGCTGTCCGCGCTGCGTGGCGATCGATCAACGCCAAGAGATAGACCTTGATTGGTTCCAGGCTGCGATCAGTAAAGAGATGATCGAGAGAGAAGAGTTCATCCTCCGACAAATGAGGCAAGAGCATTTCAACGGCTCGACGGCGTACCTGAAACAAGCTGGCCCTAGTCGCATCGATGAGGTGCGATTTGACTGCCGCGCCGAGTTGTCCCAGCGCCTCCAGGATTTCAACTTGTGTCTTGGGAGGAACGCCCGAACCTTGGCGGAAAGCGGCGAGTGTCGCCTCTACTGCTTTCTTAAATGCCAAGCGCGTTTCTGCCTTGAGTTCCGCGACACCGCTGATGTCTTTGACGATGTTGGCGCATAACGCAACGACAGGCGCCTGGTCGTAGACCGTCGATCCACGTTTGCTCAGGAGCCAGGCAACCAATCGATCGGCCTTGTCATCAGATTCCTTGGCCCATTGGCTACCGAGAAGCTGTAGGACCTCGAACCACTTGGCTATCCGCAGCCGCGGCTCGATGATCGACGCTACCTTGTCGAAATCCATGTTCGACAACTGCCAAGCGGCCAGGTATTCCTGAAACGTTAGATGCACGAACCGGTAACTCTGGGCTTGGCGGCTGACCAGGAGGCCGCTCCGCAACTCCTGCCTGCGGAGGAACACTTCGGCGTGAGTCCCCGCCTGTTCCTCGTTCGGGGCTCCGCGGTCAATGAACCGGGGCGTCAACAGCCTGATCACGTCGGCTTTAGTCGCTTCGTCGCGGTCCCCGTCCTGGCCAAGAATATACAGGGCGATCTCCGCGAACCGTTTTCGCACCCAGGCCCGGTCCTCCTGGGTCTGATCCTCCTGCTCTTCATCCAACGCCCCCACCTTGCGGCTGCGTTGGATGTGCTCGGCGGCTTTGCGCTGCCCCAGCAAGACATCCACACATTCGTCGTAGAGATCCACCCGCTGTTTGGGCAGGCGCTTCCGGTTCCAATGCACGATGGCGATCACGGTCAAAAGCAACGGATTAACCGCGAGCGGGCGAATGCGGTCGCTTTCTTCGATCCCGCGAGTGAGCGCATCGAATTCCTTGCGGGCGTCACCTCCGCCAGTTTCCACCTTGGCAGGGGCAACGCGGAATAGTAAGGCGACCCAGTTGCGGATGAACTCGGCGCGATCGTGGGCATCGAACGGTTGAATGTCGCAGCGAGTGAACTGACCTTTCAGGATCGTATCGCCCGTGTACGCCCGGACACGCGACGTGACGACGAAACGGTTGTCGCCGTATCTCTGGACACATTCCTCCAACAACCTGCTCACGGCCGCGCGACCGGCGTCGGTTGGAACCTCATCCAATCCGTCGAAAAGCAGGAAGCAATTACCGGAGGCGAGCAGTGTCTCGACATCGGCCACCGAAAGGCGATAGTCGTAGGCGGCAAGGCAATCGACGACGAACTCCAAGAGCGTATTCAGATTCGCCCGATCCTTTTTCTTGAGGAAGTCGGCCAGATCCCAGCAGGACAAGAAGATCGGAACGGGCAAGGGTCCGGCGAGACAGAGCTTTTCCTGGGCAAGTCTGGAATTTCCTGTCACGAACGAACGGGCCAGCGTCAAGGCGATGTATTTCAGAAAGGTCGACTTTCCGCTGCCCGGATCGCCCACGATCACCAGCTTGGGATATCTCAGCAGTGCCGTCTGAATCTCGATCGGCCCGCTTTCGTACGCCTCGGTTTCCTCCGGGGCGTCTTCCTCGAACATAACGCGCAGCCGGACATATACTTCACTGAGCGGGATTTCGAACGTGCGATCGTTGTCGATGCCGGCGATGTCGAGGCGGTGGAAGGCGCGCTGGACGCTCTCGTAAAACTTACTCGGAGGCAACAAAGCCCTGTTTGTGACCTTCGTTGTTGCCGGTTGCTCGGGAACCCAGGGTCTTTCCGGATCGGCGAGCCAGAGGTTCAGGTCGTGCTCAAAGGCATCGCGAAACCCCGCCGGGCCGGGGTACTCGGTGTAGAAAACCGGATTCTCGTGCTCCTGCATGCGCTGACGGAAGGCGAGCACGCTCTTCCATTGCTCGACGGCCTTCATGGCTTCGTCAGGGTCCGTCGGCATTTCAAGCCTGTCGATCTTGCGGAAGAACCATTTGATTTCCGGGAATCCGTGCTTCTCGTGGCTTTCCATCGCCCAGTTGAATTCTTCCTCGGTCCCCGACTCCACCTTGCCCGTTCGCGAGCCGAACCGCTGTGCCATGATGCCGATCACCAGTGCCAACGACTGGCGATATTTCTCTAGTGTCTGCCGGTTGATCAGCTCTTGGGGGCGGCCAACGCCGATCGTCGCGTAGTTCTCCCAGTCCACGACCTCGAAACGGACATTCCAGAGATGGGCGGTGTGCTGGTTGTAGCGTTCGAAGAACTGCCGGA
Organism: uncultured bacterium; assembly: GCA_965371245.1. GTDB lineage: Bacteria > Planctomycetota > Phycisphaerae > UBA1845 > UBA1845 > CBDUXT01. The sequence continues at coordinate 8,531 of CBDUXT010000059.1, forward strand.
CGTACTTACGTTCGACGCTCACGTCACCCGGCGAAGCGAGAAAGACGTGGTACTGTTTGAGCGAACGCGGCGTCAAGCCACCCGACGCACCGTGGCTCTTATCTTCAGCGTGCTTTCCCATGTCCATGGGTAGGTATTCGTCCTGGTTGTCTGCGTGTGGATCAACCATGCCCATACCCTATCAGAAGTGGTGCGAATCCGCACTAGGGCGTGGCGGTAGGGGTGGGGGCCTCAGTCCGGTCGCCAGAGCCGGGGATGGCTTTCGGAGCCGCGGATTCGCGCGTCCCCACGAACAATCTCAAGATTTACCTGTGATCCTGCGGCTCGGGCCGCTATGATGTCCCGCGGTCGAATATCCGGCGGGCCGCGACTTTCGTAGCCTATCCGGGCCGTCCCCTTTCTGCCGGGTTTGCGATGTCCTTTGCGTACGCGTTAGTTCGTGGGACATGGACGAGGCGCCGCGCGTCGGCGGTCTCACTGGTCGAAGTACTCGTCGTCATTTCGATCGTGGTTCTGCTTTTGGCGATGTTGTTGCCTGGTTTTTCGTTTGCTCGCCAGAAGCTTCGGCGCGTCGTCTGCGCCAACAATCTGCGCCAGTGGGGGGCCGCCCTTCAGTACTATCGCGACGACTTCGACGACCATCTTCCCACCGAAGGGACGTACGTGGGCGGCGGCATTAACAAACCCGGCACATGGTTCAATGCACTCCCTCCCTATCTCGGCCTTCCACCCTATCGTGACTTCGAGGGCGTGGGCGACGCGATCGAGGAGTTGCCGGGCATTCATGTCTGGATCTGCCCATCCAAGAACATGACCACGGCCTACAAGAGCTTCAGTGGCAAGAACCAGTTTCATTACGGTATGAACCAGGTACTCGACGGGCTGGGCAAGGAGCCCGACGGCTCGAAGGACACACCGGGCTTCCCCGACCTGCCGGCCGAGTCTCTTCGCGGATCGATCTTCACCAAACGTCCGACGACCGTGTTCCTCTTCGACATCGCCCCCAACTCTCCGGCCGGGACGCCGCGCAGCGTGGCCACCAAGTATCAGAGTTTTCGCGGGCGTCCCATCGGTCGGTTCCACGGCGACTTTGCCAACCTGCTGACCCTCGGCGGGGGCGTCGTTGGCGCAACGACCGACGACCTTGTGGCCGACCGCGACTTCAAGAAGGGCCGAATCATCTGGAACCACCCGCAGCTTTACTGGGGCTACCCGCCGCCGTAATCTATCGGCCGGTGTGGTGTTCGGTTCCTTAGGTGAGAGAAGCGCCCGTGCAGGTCGGCATCCTTTCGGACAGTCATGGCCAGCACCTTATGGTGCGGCAGGCGATGGCCCTTTTTGACCGGCTTGGCGTCGGCCACGTGCTCCATTGCGGGGACGTCGGGGGAAGCGACGTGTTCGACGAGTTGGTGGGACGATCGGTTACGTTCGTCTGGGGGAACACCGACTGCCCGAGCAACGGGTTGATGGCCTACCTCCAAACCGTCGGCCTGTCGCCGCCGGGCGAAGCTCCGGCCCGCGTGACCCTCGACGGCAAACAATTCGCCATCTTCCACGGGCACGAGTCGGGTTTTGACGAGGCGATCCGCTGTCTCGATGTGGACTACCTCCTTCACGGCCACTCGCACCTGGCACGCGACGATCGCCGCGGCTCGACCCGCATCATCAATCCCGGCGCCCTCTACCGTGCCCGGCCCACCACCGTAGCCACCCTCGACACGTCGAACGATCGCCTCCGGTTTCACGAAGTCAGCGCCAACGGATCCCGCTTTATCGATACGACGTAGCCAGACCGCTCTCAAGCCTCCGGTCTGTTTTTCCGACATGTTATAGGGACTGTCTGCGCGCGGAGTTCAGAATGAAGCTGACGATCGTCATACCGGCTCTCGACGAAGAAGAGGCCATCGGTGCGACCATTGAGCGTTCGCTGGCCGCCCGCGAGACCATTGTTCGCGACTCGCCGATCGATGCGGTGCAGATCGTAGTCGTCAGCGACGGCTCGACCGACCGCACGGTGGAGATCGCCTCGTCGTACGGCGACGTTCGCCTGATCGTGTTCGAGAAGAACCGCGGATACGGCGCGGCCATCAAGCGCGGGTTCGAAGAGGGCGGCGGTGAACTCGTCGGGTTCCTGGATGCCGACGGCACGTGCGATCCGAACTTCTTCGCGCCGCTGTGCCGCGCGTTGTTCGAGCAAAACGCGGCGGTGGCGATCGGCTCGAGGCTTGGCCCCGACAGCCGCATGCCCGCGGTTCGCCGACTGGGGAATCGAATCTACGCCCTCATCCTGTCGGTCCTAAGCAACCGGGTTGTGACCGACACGGCCAGCGGCATGCGCGTGATTCGGCGGGACGCGTTGAGGACGCTCTACCCGTTGCCGGACGGCCTGAACTTCACCCCGGCAATGAGCGCTCGCGTGTTGATGGACGATGTTCTCTGCATCGTCGAGCGACCCATGCCCTACGAGGAGCGGATTGGCGAGTCGAAGCTACACGTCCTGCGTGATGGCGTGCGGTTCTTACGCACCATCTTCGAGATGGCGCTGGTGTGGCGGCCCACCAAGCTGTTTATCGGGGGCGCTGTGGCCTGCCTGATCACGATGGTCCTTTTTGCGATGCATCCGGTGGAGACGTGGCTGCGGCTTGGTCATCTGCCCGAAGATGTGATCTACCGGCTCCTGTTCTGCTCGCTGATGGGCAGCGTGGGGACCATGCTTCTGTCGGCCGGCGTGGTTTGCGAACACCTCCGTCGCTTGCTGGACGAACGACTGGAACCCAAGACGTTCTCCTGGAGCCTGCTCGATCGCCTCTACTCGCCGACGGGCGTCGCGGCTGCGGCGGTCATGATGATACCCGTTGTCTTTTGGCTTGTGGGCGGCGGACTCTGGACCTGGATCACGGTCGGCTTCGTGGACGCCCATTGGTCTCGCGTGGTTCTGGCGGGGCTGCTCGTATCGGGCTTGGGGCAGATGCTCGTCACGGTCCTGATGGTCAACTTGCTCCGGTTCCACACGGCCCGACGGACCGCCCGGCACGCCGTTAAAGCCGCCAAGAGCGCCCGCATTGCCGCCAATACCCTACCGGGTTCAGTGCCGCCTATCCGACGGACCGCGCCCACGCGCGCCGCTTTTCCAGCACAGGACTGATTATCGGGTCCGGCGCAGGGAGCGTGATGCCGAATGTCCCGCTTCGGTGCGCTTGGTCCGAGAACACACTGCGTGCCCCGCGCCCTCGTTTCTTGTAGAATGGCATGGGACGTGACAGGCTGGCAGAGGGTCAAATGCCATTTTTTTTTAGATTTCGGACCCAGGGCGGAATACGGAAGGCGTAACGAGTGTTACGAAGGAAGGATGAAACGCCTCGGCCCGCGGACCCCGAGACGAAGGCCCTTTTCGAGGAAGTGGCTCTGCCGCACCTTGACCCGGTCTATCGGATCGCCAGGGCTTTGGCGAGCAGCGAAGCCGAGGCGGAGGATCTGGTCCAGGAGACCTACGCCCGAGCGTTTCGTGCGTTCAACCGGTTCGAGATGCGTGACTATGGTCCCCGGCCGTGGCTGTTACGGATTCTTCACAATGTCTTCTACTCGTCGAAGATTCGTGAGGGCCGTCAGCCGACCTTGCTGGATGACGTCGATTTTGATCGCTTCGCCGATGAACTGGGCGATGCACCGACTGAGCCGGCCTCCATCGACCGGATCGACTGGGAGGGCTTTGACGAAGAGTTGAAAGAGGCCGTTGAAAGCCTCCGTCCGGAATACCGGGTGGTGTTGTTGCTGTGGGCGATCGAGGGTCTCAACTACAAAGAGATTGCGGCGGTTTGCGACTGTCCTCTTGGCACGGTGATGAGCCGCCTGTATCGGACCAGACGTCTCTTGGAGCGACTGCTCAGCGACTATGCTGAGCAGCGCGGGCTAAGGAAGGAAAGGTTGGAACCATGAACTGCCGGAGTTTCAGGAAATTCGTGGGTGCGTTCGCCGACGGTGAGCTTGAGGTGACGCAGAATGTAGAGGCTCTTGAGCATCTGAACATGTGTCCCGGTTGCGCGCAGCGCGTGGCCGCCGTCGGGGTACTGCGCTCGGCCGTGAAAAACGCCTACGGCGTGCAGAAGGCACCTGCGGGGCTCCATCAACGTGTCCGGCTGGCCCTTGACAACGAGCGGATTGCCGCTGAAAAACCGGCCATCCTCTCGCGGCCTGGTCGGCGATACCGGTTGCTCTCTCGGCTGACGGTTTCGCTGGGCATGGCGGCGGCCGTTGCGTTTGCAGCGGGGATCTGGTGGTATCGCGCGCCGACGGTTCCTCGGGCCGGTACGCTTACCGTCGTTCCCGGGCGTGCCGTGGCCGATGTCCGCGAGCAGCATGAAAAGTGCGTCCGCGCCAGCCGCCGGCACCACGACGAGTCGCTTGGTCATGATCCTGACACAATCGCGGCGACGCTCGGACGTGAATTGAACATGACCGTTCTTGTCCCCGACCTGACGCCCTATGGTTTCGATCTGATCGGGGCCGATCGCTGCGGAATTCGCGGACGACCGGGGGCGCATGTGCTCTACCGTGGCCGATCCCATGGCCAGATTTTGTCTGTGTTTTCCGTCGCGCGGATGACATCCCTGCGGTCCGAGACGATCGAGCGGCGAAACGGAAACGATCTGCTCATTGCCGAAGACCAACCACTTTGCGTGGTTGCGTGGCACGACGGCCCGCAAACCTATGTGCTCAGCGCTCAGCTCCCGACGCGGGATATGGTCGAACTTGCGTCACATATGCGCGTAGCGGGTATGCCGGACTCGGTCAGCTTGGGCGCAAGGTTCGCTGCAGCCCTGCCGTAGGACTTCCGCCCACGGTACACCTCCAAGGCGAGCGAGAACCGTGGCTGCTGAGCGGCGTTAAGGCCGCGAGGGTGGCCAAGACCCACCGATTCCAGAAAAAAACCCCGGTCGAGTTGGCTTTGCGTGCCAAGCGGCTACACTTTATCAGGCGCGGCGGTCTTTTTTACCCGCCGTTTCCGCCCGAGCGGTGTTCCAGGGGTAGTGAATCGATGTTGCCTGGCGAGGTCGATATGATTCGCTACGCCTGAATCCCGTGAACTTGGAATGTTCCGGGGACGATCAGAACGGTACAAAGGAGACGATCGTAATGACCAAGCGAATTCTTGCAGGCATGGCATTGGCTGCCATCGGATTCTCCGCAACGGTATCCGCGCAACCGACCTCGCCGACTCCGGTCACGCCGGGTGTCGCCGCCGCCTCGATCACGGATTCCATGGCGCGGTCGTTCCGCATGCCCACCGCGGCGGCCATCGCCTTGCTAACCAAGCGTGTCGAGGGCGTCAACTGGGAAGACACGCCCTTCGAGGAGGTCATTGATTGGCTCAAGGCCGAAGGCGGCGGGCGCGTCAACATCGTGCCTCGCTGGAGCCAGTTGAGCGTCGAAAGCGTTGATCGCGACTCCCTCGTAACGCTGGAGCTGGGCAGCACGACGATCAGCGAAGTGTTGGCCGAGGCCCTTGACCAACTCGACGAGGGCGGTGGGGCAATCACCTATCATGCCGAGGGCAACACCCTCAGGATTTCCACGAAAGCCGATTTTGACCGGAAGCTGTTCGTCCGTGTTTACGACGTGACGGATCTTCTCTTCCAGATCCCCGACTTCGCTGAAGAAGCCCCGCAAATCGACCTCCAGAACACGAGTTCAGGCGGCGGCGGCGGTGGCGCGGGACAAGCCGCGCAGTCCGTCTTCCAGGGCGGCGGCGGCGCCGGTGGCGGCTCGAACTTCGGCGGCCAGCAGGCCGAGCAGGAACGCGCCGATCGGCTCGCTCTCTTGCCGACGCTGATTACAACCATCATCGCTCCTCAGTCGTGGACCGTGAACAACCCCGCAGCACTCGGCGCCATCATCCCCCACGACGAAACGCAATCGCTGGTGGTGTTGGCCACGATGGAAGTTCACGAGCAGATCGGCGGGCGATTCTTTCGCTAAACCAGTGGGTCGCCGGCGGCGTCAACGCCTCGACCCATTCCGGCACTATCCAGCCGGCAGCTCAGGATCGGTCGGATTGCAGTGCGGCGCAGACAGCGCCCGCCGCGACCCGACCGATCCTGATTGTCTTTACGGGCGACGTCTTCCCTGTCACAACGGTAATCTCGCCCTTGCGAACGCCCAACGTCTCCGCGAGATACGCCACGAGCACCTTGTTCGCCTTACCCCTTTCGGCCGGCGCCGCAACGGCAATCCTCGCCCGTCCGTCCCACTCGCCCAAATAGCGTGTACGCGATGCCCCTGGTACGACCTTCACGGGAAGTAGGACGCTGTTTTGCTCAGTGGTGATCTCCAGCATGTCGATAGTGTACACGGATTGGGCATGGGTAGGCGATGCGCGGTGTCCACGGAGCGGATCCGCGACGTCGCTCGGTCATCGCGGCAGCCCGGTGTGTTTCTAGTGCTTTGACACGACGCAGTCGATGGGTGGCGCGGGGCGGCTATGGGCAAACGTGTCTGCCCGTGCTCTTTTCGATCGCAGGCACGGGCAAGCTACCGCTTGCCCATGCCACCCAACAGATCCTGTATGTCGGAGTACCAGAGCGCATCAACGATCGGTACCAAGCCTCATGGGGACGCAGTTTGAAATCGCCGTTGTTGGCGCGGGCAATGCCGCCGAGGGGATCGTCCACGGCATTCTGCGCAACACCATCCTCTTCGCGGATCGTATGATCGCGTCGGATCCTTCGAAGGCACGCCGTGACCTGTTCGCCCGCCGGTTCGACGTCGCCGTGACCGACGACAACGGCTACGCCGTGGAAAACAGCGAGATCGTGATTCTTTCCGTCAAGCCTCAGCAATACGTCGAGACCTGTGCCCAGTTCGCCTCTCGCGTGCGCGCGGACCAGCTCATCGTTTCCATCATGGCCGGCGTCGCGACCGAGTCGATCGAGGCCGTCTTCCCAGCCATTGAGGCCCGCGTTGTCCGGGCCATGCCCAATCTCCCCATTCACGTCGGCGCCGGGATGGCCGGTGTCTGCAAAGGAAGGTTCGCCAGGGACGTGGACTTGCTGCGCGCCCAGCGAATCTTCGACGCCGGCGGACGCAGCATCGTGATCGACGATGAGTCGCGGATGGACGCGGTGACAGCCGTCTCCGGGAGCGGGCCGGCGTACTTCTATTTCTTCGTCGAGGCGCTTACCGCGGCGGCTCAAAAAGCAGGCCTGTCTGCGCGCCAGGCCGATCTTCTCGCCAAGCAAACCTGCCTGGGCGCAGCGCGGATGATGCTCGAATCGGGCGAGCCGGCGGATGTGTTGCGTGAGAAAGTCACCTCGCCCGGCGGTACGACACAGGCCGCGTTGGAATCGATGGCCGAAAACAAGGTCTTCGATCACATCGTTGAGGCTGTACTGGCAGCATGGCGCCGCAGCCAAACGCTGGGGCGCTAAGAGGGTGTATAAGAAGGGTCATTACGAACCGAGCCGCGACGTGAGGGAGCGGTTTCGAGTGCGAAACCGGACTGCTTCCTTACGGGCGCGGCTCGGAAAGAGCCTTCTTAAACACGCTCTAAGGGACGCCGCCACGGTTTGACCTGGGTGCATGACCGAATCGGCGGGCAGTCTTCAGAGCACGGGGCGCGAGCCCTGTGACCGGTCTGGTATCGTAGAAGCCCTATGCTTGTTCGCATCGTGTCCGTGGGCTTGCGCCCACGGCTCTGACCCGGCGTGCCGCCCTCAAGATGGCTTTGCACGCCCCGCCAAAACTGTCACACACCCGTTTGACCTGGGCAATGCCGAACTCGATTGCCCACCGGGTGCCCACTTCTTACCCACTGCGTATCCCAAGCCCGGGTCCCCAAACCGGCCTCTCGGGGCGGTGACGACGCTTTTTCTCGGAAAGTCCTGGCTATGGGGCGTGGCATGCGCTTTGCCCTTTCATGTATTGAGGCCGCGCAATGATGAGCGGCCACGATCGGCATGCGAATCGTCGGGAAACCCCTGTCGTTCCGTATGACTCGCTGATCGGGTTTAGGCCTTGGGGAGCCACACGAAGGGGGGCTCACTCGGCTGGCAGGGGTGACGTGCCGGTCGTGTCAGCACGGAGGCTGTCTCCGTCGCGACCGACGTGCCTGGGGTGGGCATGTCGGTCGCGTGTTCTTGCCAAGAAGATCCTTCACCTCCTCTGCGAGATGCCCGTTCGTGCGAGAGCACGTGGGCCGCCGCCGCTCACTTGGGGGATGAGCGACGGCGTCCAACGGGCGTCTTGCGTCTCGGAGGCCGTCACTTCCATGATCGAGCAAGGAGTCGGTTGCCGCCAAGATCGCGCTCCGTGCCGAACCAAGCCCGCATTACCGACACTTGCCAACTCCGAGCGATCAGAACCTTCCCGCCGCCCCCGAATCATCTCAACGGAACTGCGCCCACGTTGACCTCTCCGTGCCGACCGTCTTATACTTGGCTTCGTTCCAGGTCTTCTCCGGCGAAAGCGGACCGCTCCTTCAAGACGGATGGGCGGTTTCGTTCGTATTGGCCGATCCCGAAAGGAATGAATGTCCCTCGTCCCCAGTCACGTCGAGCTTGACGACGACGCCTCCGCTTTGATCGCGGCCGCGCGCGAGTATGCCCAAAGCGAACTCCTGGCGCGCGATCGGCAATGGGACCGGGGTACGTCGAGCGTAGCCGAAATCCTGCCGCAGCTCGGGGAAATGGGCCTGTTGACCCTGATGCTTCCGGAGGAGCTCGATGGCGTCGCCTGTTCCTACGCCACCTACGCCGCCATCCTTCACGAGATATCAGCCTGCTCTCCCGCCACCTGTGTGACGATCGGTGTTCACTGCATGGTCGGAGCGATCCTGAACCGCTACGCGAGCAAGGAACTGCGTGCGAAGCTGCTGCCGTCTTGGGGCGAGCCCCAGAGTTTTGCCGCGTTTGCGCTGTCGGAAGCCGGTGCTGGAAGCGACGCCGCCGGGGTGACCTGCCGCGTCGAACCGGTAGACGGCGGCTACCTCATCAACGGCGAAAAGATGTGGATCACGAACGGGATGACGGGGCGGTGGCTGTTCACGCTCGCGCGCTTGCCGGGGACGGCGGGCCGGCAGGGCCTGTGCGGCTTCCTCGTGGATGGAAACCACGCGGGCGTGGAGCGAACCGAGATACAAGGGAAGATGGGTATTCGGGGAAGCGAGACCGCGGTCATCAGCTACCACGACGTGTTCGTGCCAACTGATCACCTCGTTGGCGAGTGCGGGAAGGGACTCGACGTTTTTCTTTCGTGTCTCAACCAAGGCCGCGTGGGCATCGCGTCGCAGGCGACCGGGATTGCCGAGGCGTGCGTGGGAGAGATGATTCGCTACGCGAACCAGCGCGAGCAGTTCGGCCGGCCGATCGGTCGGTTTCAGGCCGTCGCCGGCATGATCGCGGACAGCGCCACCGAGCTGGAGGCATCGAAGGCGTTGGTGTGGCGGGCAGCGAGCCGGATCGACGCCGGCGAAGTGGACTGGCTCGCCAGCTCCATGGCGAAGCTCTACGCGACGGAAGCGGCGAACCGCATCGCCTATCGAGCCGTGCAAGTTCACGGCGGCGCCGGTTACGTCAACGAGTGCCGCGTGGAGCAGCTCTACCGTGATGTACGGGTAACAACCATCTACGAGGGCACGAGCGAGGTGCAGCGGATCGTCCTGGCCAAGGAATTGCTCACGCGCTTATGAGTGCGCGGTACGCCGTTTGTAAGGTTGGCAAGGTGACCGGGCCGGCCGCCTCGGATAGGATGACCAGACTGGCTTGGTCGCGTGGCGTACGCTCATGGCGTCCAAGGAGTTAGGGTTCGTGGAAGGAACACGGAATGGATTTTGATCTTCCCGAGGATCTCGTGGCCTTGCAGGATGTCACCCGTCGGTTTGCGGCGGAGCACATCGCCCCGCATGCGCGAACGTGGGATCGCGAGGCCGACATTCCGCGTGACGTCGTGCGCAAGCTCGGCGATCTGGGCCTGCTCGGAATCTTCATCCCGACGGAGCATGGCGGCTCCGGACTCGGCGACCTTGCGGCGACGGTGGTCATGGAGGAAATCGCTCGGCACTGCGGCGCCACCGCCCTGATGCTCGATGCCCACAACGCACTGTGCAGCGCACACCTCTTGATGGCGGCCAACGAGGCGCAACGCGCGAAGTACTTGCCGAAGCTCGCCGGCGGACAGGAACTCGGCGCCTGGGCGCTGTCTGAACCGGGTTGTGGTAGCGATGCAGCGGCCCTGACGACAACCGCCACGCTCGACGGGGATTTCTGGATACTCGACGGATCCAAGCAGTGGATCACGAACGGGCACTACGCCGGGATCTACGTGGTGATGGCCAAGACCACACCCGAAGGCGGCGCGAAGGGCATCAGCGCGTTCATCGTCGAGCGCGACACGCCGGGTTTCTCCATCGGCGCCAAAGAGGACAAGATGGGCATGCGCGGCTCCGATACGGTCGGGCTGACGTTCGACAAGGCACGCGTTCCAAGAGCCAACCTCTGCGGCGAGTTGAACCAGGGATTTGTCGATGCGATGAAGGTTCTGGAGCGCGGTCGGATCACCATTTCGGCCCTGGCCGTCGGGCTGGCACGCGGCGCGTTGGAGGAGGCGCTGGCCTACGCGAGTCAGCGGAAAGCCTTCGGTAGGCCGATCTTCGACCAGCAGAGCATCCAGTTCATGTTGGCGGACATGGCCACCGAGACCGACGCGGGACGGCTGCTGACACGGAAGGCGGCGATGCTTTCGGATGCGGGCAAGCCCTGCAACCTGGATGCGTCCGTCGCGAAGCTGTTCACCAGTGAGATGGCCACCCGCGCCTGCCTCGACGCGATCCAGATTCACGGCGGCATGGGGTACACGAAAGAGGTTCCGGTTGAACGCTATATGCGGGATGCGAAGCTCTGCGAAATCGGAGAGGGATCGAGCCAGATCCAGCGGATCATCATCGCGCGCGCGCTACTGGGAACCTGAGAAAGACAGATGGACTTTGAGCTCGACGACGATCACCGCATGCTGCGACAGTCGGTGGCTGAGTTTGTCACCAAGGAGGTCGCCGCGGGCGCCGCCCAGCGAGACCTTGACGCCGAGATGCCCGAGTCGCTTCGCCGGCAGCTTGCGGACCTGGGCTTGTTCGGGATCACCATCCCGGAGAAGTTCGGGGGCGCGGGCATGGGCGCCGTCGCCTCAACCACGGTGGTGGAAGAGGTGTCCAAGGCCTGTGCCGGCACCGGCGTCATGCTCAGCGCGCACGCCTCGTTGTGCGTGGACCCCATTCTCACCTTTGGAACCGCGCAGCAGAAAGAGGCTTATCTGCCGCGCATGGCCACCGGCGAACTCGTCGGGTGTCTGTCGCTAACCGAACCCGGAAGCGGCAGCGACGCCGGGGCGGCACGGTGTCGAGCCGAACTCCGCGGCGACCGTTGGCACATCGACGGCACGAAGATCTTCGTCACGAACGGTCGGGAGGCCGGCGTCATGGTGCTGATCGCTGTCACCGATCCGGATGAACCCAAACATCGACTCAGCGCGTTTATTGTCGATTGCTCGACACCCGGCGTTCGCACCGCGAAGCTCGAATCGAAGCTGGGGATTCGTTGCTCCTCGACGGCCGAGTTCGTCTTCGAGGATTGCGTGGTGCCTAAAGATGCGCTTCTGGGTGAGCGCGGGCGGGGCTTTCGCGTGGCACTGGCGACCTTGGACGGCGGACGCATCGGCATCGCCGCCCAGGCGCTGGGGATCGCACAGGCCTGCCTGCTTGAGTCGATCAAGTACGCGCAGACGCGCGTTCAGTTCGGCCGACCTATCGGGAAGTTCCAGGCGATTCAGAGCAAACTCTCGGACATGGCCGTTGGAATCGAGGCCGCCCGCATGCTGACCTACCGCGCCGCTTGGCAAAAAGATCAGGGACGCCACTACGTCCAGCAGGCCGCGATGGCCAAGCTGTTCGCCAGCGAGATCTGCACCAAGGCGGCAAACCACGCGGTCCAGGTGTTCGGCGGTTACGGATATTGCACTGAGTATCCCGTCGAGCGGCTGCTGCGCGACGCGAAAATTACCGAGCTCTACGAAGGCACCAGCGAAATCCATCGCCTCGTCATCGCCCGTACGCTGGTGTAACCACGTCCGCCTCGGGTCGTCTTGGAAGCGGACGAGTTCCTGTGAGCCACGAAAGACCCGGGGGGCATCTTATGAACGGCGATATGGACAAACGAATCGGCGTCATTGGCGCCGGCACCATGGGCCGTGGGATCGCCCAGATCTTCGCCCAGGCGGGCTTCGAGGTGGCGCTGTTCGACGCGTTTCCCGACGCCGTTCGCGCCGCGTCAACGCAAATACACAAGATGCTCGATCGCGCCGTCGAGAAGGGGAAACTGTCCGAGGAAGACGCAACGGCTGCCAAGGGGCGGATTTCGACGGTGGACAACCTCGCGGATGTCGGCATGCGGTCTCTGATTGTGGAGGCCGTCAGTGAGAAGCCGGACGTCAAGGTCGATGTGCTGCGATCGGTCCAGTCGATGGTGACCGAGGGCGGTCTTCTGGCGAGCAACACGAGCAGCATTTCCATCACGCGGCTCGCGGCGGCCACCGACCACCCCGATCGGTTCATCGGCATGCATTTTTTCAACCCGGTTCCCTTGATGAAGCTTGTCGAGGTCGTCCGTGGGCTCCAGACCAGCGACGAGACGGTGGGGCGGACGATCGCCCTGGCCAAAGCGGTCGGAAAGACGCCCGTGGTCTGTAAGGATCACCCCGGCTTCGTTTCCAACCGCGTGTTGATGCCCATGATTAACGAGGCCGTCTTCGCCTTGCAGGACGGGGTGGCCGACGCCGAGGCGATCGACCAGGTGATGACGCTGGGTATGAACCACCCAATGGGTCCGCTCGCCCTGGCGGACCTGATCGGGCTGGATGTCTGCCTGGACATCATTTCCGTGCTGTTTCGTGACCTCGGCGAGGACCGCTATCGGCCATGCCCGCTTTTGCGTAAGATGGTGGATGCGGGGAGGCTGGGGCGCAAGACAAAGCACGGATTCCATTCGTATGAGTAAGACGCAGGTCGGACTATCCATTGGCGGCACCCAGGCCGTGGTCACCTTCTCCACCGACGACGGGCTCAACGTTCTCTCGCCCGACGTGTTGCGAAGCTTCGGGGCGGTGGTCGCGAAAATCAAACAGGACACTGCGGTGCGCACGACGATCGTCCGGGCTGAGGGCAGGGTGTTCCTGGCCGGCGCCGACGTTCGCGCGATGGTCAACGCCAGCGCCGACGGGGCGCGGGACTACGCCCAGCTCGGGCACGACGTGTTCGATGACCTCGCCTCGCTTCCGTCGGTGGTGATCGGCGTGATCAACGGAGCGGCGATCGGCGGCGGGCTGGAACTGGCGCTGGCGTGTGATTTTCGGATCGCGGTAAAGTCCGCGAAGCTCGCCCTGCCGGAGGTTTCGCTCGGTGTGATTCCCGGGTGGGGGGGCATCACCCGGCTGTCCAAGCTCATCGGCCCTTCGCGTGCGAAGCGGTTGTACCTTGGGGCGGCGCGCGTGTCGGCGGAGAGCGGGCTGGCGTACGGCCTGGTGGATGAGGTGGTGAACTCGGTGGAGGACCTGGCTCCTCGGGTGACGGCTTTCTGCCGGATGTTCAAACAGGCGTCGCCGTCCGCGGTGGGTCTGGCGAAGCGGGCCGCGCGGGACATGAACGACGTGGATGCCTTTTCGGACTGCTTCCACACGACGGACTGCCGCGAGGGGATGACGGCCTTCCTGGAGAAGCGACCGGCCCGTTGGATGGAGGAGTCGATCGGATGAGCGTGAAGCCGACTGTCGATTCGTCGGGCGCGCCCTCGGGTGAAGCCGGCGACAAGCCCTGGGTGGGACCGGATGACCTGGGCTCGTTTTGCCCGAGCGAAGCGCTGGGCGAACCGGGCACGTTCCCGTTCACGCGGGGTCCACACCGGACAATGTACCGCGAGCGGGTCTGGACGATGCGCCAGTTTGCGGGCTTCGGTTCGGCGACGGACACCAACGAACGCTTCAAGTATCTGCTCGCGCACGGGCAGACCGGCCTCAGCACCGCGTTCGATCTGCCCACGCTCATGGGGCGCGACAGTGACGATCCTCTGGCACTGGGAGAGGTGGGCCGGTGCGGTGTGGCCGTCTGCTGCCTGGACGACATGCGGCGGCTGTTCGACGGGATCGATCTTGGCAAGGTCAGCACCAGCATGACCATCAACGCGCCGGCGGCGATCCTGCTGGCGTTCTACGTCGCCGTGGCCAGGGATCAGGGCGTTTCGCCGGACAGGCTGCGGGGCACGCTGCAAAACGACATCCTCAAGGAGTTCCACGCTCAAAACGAGTATGTGTTCCCGCCGGCGCCCAGCACCAACCTCGTGGTCGATACCATCGAGTACTGCACCGAGCACATGCCCCAGTGGAACACCGTGAGCATCAGCGGCTACCACATTCGTGAGGCCGGTTCCACGGCGGCGGAGGAACTGGCCTTCACGCTGGCGGACGGGATCGCCTACGTTCAGGCAACCATCGAGCGCGGGCTCGACATCGACGCGTTCGTCCCCCGTCTGAGTTTCTTTTTCGATCTCCACAACGACTTCTTCGAGGAGATCGCCAAGCTCCGGGCGTCGCGCCGCATCTGGAGCCACGTCATGCGCGACCGGTTCAAGGCCAAGAGCGAGCGGACGTGGCGCCTGCGCATGCACTGCCAGACGGCCGGCGTCTCCTTGACCGAGCAGCAGCCGATCAACAACCTGGTGCGGGTTGCCTATCAGGCGATGGCAGGCGTACTCGGCGGGACGCAATCGCTGCACACCAACAGCATGGACGAGACCCTGGCGCTTCCCAGCGAGGCGGCGGCCAAGGCGGCGCTGCGGACTCAGCAGGTTCTGGCGCACGAGACCAACGTCACGCAAACGGTCGATCCGCTGGGCGGAAGCTACTTCATCGAAAAACTGACCAACGAGATCGAGGCGAAGGCCTATGCGATTCTCGATCAGATCGACGCGATGGGCGGGGTGCTCAAGGCGATCGATCGCGGCTACTTCCGCCGCCGCATCGCCGAGTCGGCCCAGGCGGAGCAGCGCCGGATCGAACGAAAAGAGAAGATCATCGTCGGCGTCAACCAGTTCGTCGAAGACGGCCCGCCGGATGTGGAACTCCTCCAGATCACGCAGGAGACGGAGGACGAGCAGGTCAAGCGGATCACGGCCCTGAAGGCGTCGCGCGATCAGACACGCCACCAGTCTGCCCTGGATCGTCTTGAGCGCGACGCCCGCGACGGCACCAACGTCATGCCCGCGCTGATCGAGGCGGCCGAGGCGAACGCGACGGTGGGCGAGATGATGAGTTCGATGAAATCGGTGTTCGGCGCCTACCTGGGAGGACCGGAATGGTGACCCATCCGGCGGGCCCGGTGGCAACGACACGCGGGCAGCGCGAAGGACTCAAACCCTTGGAAGAAAAGCCAATCCCACCACGTATCCTGCTGGCGAAGATCGGGCTCGACGGGCACGATCGGGGCGTCAAGGTGCTGGCACGCGAGTTTCGCGATGCGGGCATCGAGGTGATCTACACGGGGCTGTGGCAGACGGCCGAGGCAACGATGCACGCCGCCCTGCAAGAAGACGTCGATGTGATCGGTGTCAGCCTCTTGTCGGCCGCCCACATGACTGTGATGCCGGAGATTCTGCGCATCCGCGCCGAACTGGGTGTGGAAGACATTCCCGTGGTTCTCGGCGGCATCGTGCCGGTGGCGGACTGTCCCAAACTCAAGAAAATCGGTGTCGCCGAGGTCTTCAATCCCGGCTCGTCGTTGGTCGAAATCAACAACACCGTGCATCGCCTGGCGAGTGAACGCCGGACGGCGATCGGGCACGCGGGCCACGCGGCCGACGAGCTTCGCGCAGCGGCAAAGCGACGGGATGTGCGCGGCCTTGCCCGGATCATCACCCGTATCCAGCGAGGCGAAACGATCGGCCAGCCGGAACCCCAGGGCGATGGGGCGAGGGTCGTCGGCATCACCGGCGCGCCGGGCGTGGGGAAGAGTTCGATCATAGGCAAGCTCGGTCAACTCTTGCGCGATCGAGGCAAGTCGGTGGCCGTGGTTGCCATCGACCCGACCAGCCCGCTGACCGGCGGGGCGCTTCTGGGCGACCGTCTGCGGATGATGAGCGGGTCGCCGGACGGCGACTTCTTTGTGCGAAGCCTTTCCTCGGGGACCGTGCAGGGTGGGCTCGCGCCGCACTGCCGCCAGGTCGTCGATGCGCTTCGGGGTTTCGGTTTCGATTTCATCCTGGTCGAAACGGTCGGTGCCGGTCAGGGTGACGTGGCCATTCGCGAACTGGTGGACCACACGCTTCTGCTACTTATGCCCGATAGCGGCGACGCCGTGCAGTTCTCCAAGGCCGGCATCATGGAGATCGCGGCGGGGTTTGTCCTCAACAAGTGCGATCTCGCCGGCGCTGATGCCACCGATGCGCAGCTCCGCGGCGCGGTGGGGGGAGATCGCCCTATCTGGCGGGTCAGTGCGGCCCGGGACGAAGGCATCGACGCGGTCGTCGATTGGCTGATGTCGCCGGGCGCGCATGAACCTCGTTGAGATCAGCGACAGATTGGTCGAAGACTTGCGCCCGCTGCGCTTTGGGTCTCCCGTTTCCCATGTCTACAACCCACTGGAGTATGCCGGTGCGCCGGCGCGCGACTACTTACGTCGCTATGGGCGTCAACCGCGCGAGGTGATCCTGCTGGGGATGAACCCCGGGCCGTGGGGTATGTCGCAGACCGGCGTGCCGTTCGGCGACGTGAGCATGGTGCGCGATTGGCTCGGAATCTATCGCCGCGTCGGAAAGCCGAAACGAGAACATCCCAAACGACCGATCGAGGGCTTTGGCTGCGGTCGGAGCGAGGTCAGCGGCTCGCGGCTCTGGGGCTGGGCACGGGACAGGTTCAAAACCCCCGCGCGCTTTTTCAAACGGTTCTTCCTAGCCAACTACTGCCCCCTGGCCTTTCTGGAAGCAAGCGGCCGAAACTTGACGCCGGATCGGCTGCCGAAGGCCCAGCGCGCGCGGCTGCATGAGGTCTGTGACCGGGCGCTGCGCTCGACCGTTGAGTATCTTCGTCCGCGGCTGGTGGTGGGGGTCGGCCGGTTCGCCGAAACACGGGCCGCGGCCGCGCTGGAGGGTCTTGATGTCGAGATCGGACGGATCCTGCACCCGAGCCCGGCAAGCCCGGCCGCCAACCGCGGCTGGGCCGAACAGGCCACCGCGGAGTTGCGATCGCTGGGTATCCGGTTGCCTTCAACCTGATGGCCGGTATTGGCGCGGCGGCTTTGACAGCGTGTGCCTCGACGCCAAGAATAGGTGTACCAAGAGCCACTTGAGGAGCAACCGCCATGAATGTCCACATGCTCAAGTCAAAGCTTCACCAAGCCTGCGTGACCGATGCCGACGTCCACTATGAGGGCAGTCTGGGCATCGACGTGGAGCTCATGGAGGCGGTCGGGCTGCACCCCTACGAGAAGGTGCTCGTGGCGAACCTGACCAACGGAAGCAGACTCGAAACCTACGCCATTGCCGAGCCGTTTGGGTCGCGGCGGATTGTCCTCAACGGCGCCGCCGCTCATCTGGGCTCCGCCGGCGATCGGGTCATCATCATGTCCTTTTGCGAAGTGGATGAGGCCGACGTGCGCCGTGGGAATCATCGACCTCGGGTCATGCGTCTCGACGAATACAACGAGCCGGTGCAGCGCATTCCGGTCTCGCCGCTGTTGGAAGAGGCGGCGTCGATGCTGGGTTCGTAGCGCGCGGCATTTGCCGGGGAAGCGAAATGAGTGAGCAGCCATCCGCCCGTTTGGAAAGCGTCCTGGTGACCGGGGCGACCGGGTTCGTGGGTCGCGTCGTCGTCCGCGCGCTGCTCGCCAAAGGTATCACGCCCGTCTGCCTTGTCCGCTCGCCCGACAAGCTGTTCGCCCAACACTCTGGCGTGGCGTCGGATCGGCTGATCGCCGTCACCGGCAGCCTCGGCGATCCCAAGGCGCTCAAAGAGGCCGCGGAACAGAGCGGGGCGGCCATCCATCTGGTGGGAATCATCATCCAGCGGCGGCTCCACGGCCAGACGTTTCGTGGTGTCCACGTTCGCGGCACGCAGTCCGTGGTCGATGCTGTCCACGCCGCAGGCATCAAGCGATTCATTCACATGTCCGCCCTGGGCGCGCGGGTCGATGCCGTGTCTGCCTATCACCAGACGAAATGGGCGGCGGAAGAGTACGTGCGGGAGAGCGGTCTGGACTGGACGATCTTTCGACCCAGTCTGATCCACGGACCCGACGGTGAGTTCATGCGTTTGATGAAGCGGTTCTTCTGCGGGTTCGTGCCGCCGGTGATTCCCTACTTCGGAAGCGGGCGGGCGAAACTTCAACCGGTGTCGGTCAAGGACGTAGCCCGCTGCCTCGTTG
This sequence comes from uncultured bacterium, assembly GCA_965371245.1. Classification (GTDB taxonomy): domain Bacteria; phylum Planctomycetota; class Phycisphaerae; order UBA1845; family UBA1845; genus CBDUXT01. Next base: position 26,979 of record CBDUXT010000059.1, read on the forward strand.
AGTCGCTGTCGCGTGACGACACGATCGGGCAGGTGTTCGAGCTTGGCGGCCCGAGGGTGTATTCGTGGGTTTCGTTCTACAACGCTTGTCGAGCGATCATGCCCGGAGCCAAGACGTGGAAGCCGATGGTGTCACAGCCCGTGCCGGTTGCAAAGGCCATGGCGGCGGTCATGCACCCGCCGATGGCTGTCGCCGAGTTGGCGGTTCGCTCCCTGGGAATGCTGCGATTCGACGCCGGTCAGGTCGATATGTCCCAGGAGGACAGCGTGTGCGACCACACGGTGGCCGAGAAGGCCTTCGGGCTTCGCATGCGGTCATTCGAGGAAGAACTCGCCGGCTACGCCGAGCTGATCGACTGACGCGGTCCTGACGCGGCGTGGCACAAGCTTCTAGTGCAGCGTCGAGTTCGAAGCTACCGATCTTGCTCGGTGGGTGGCCCACCTCTTTTAGAGGTGGGGGACTCGAATCGTCACCGGATTCGCATCCCCCACGGCTAAAGGGGCTGTCGATTTAATCGAAGTCGAGCGCCGGAAACGGCATGATCGATGGTCAATACTATGGTTTTGATTCCTGACAGCCGTTTCGTGAGGATGTAAACGGACTAAATCGACAGCCCCTAAAGCCATGGGCCACCCAGCCGAGTTGATCGACTGAGGCGACACCAGTCCAAGCTGACCGAAACGAACGTCTCCAGGAACCGGGAGCACCCCAGTGGCACGGACACAACACCCGATCGTCCTGATCGTTCGAGATGGGTGGGGGGCGAACCCGCACGCCGAGTGGAACCATGCCAATGCCATTTATTTGGCAGAAACGCCCGTCGATGACCGGCTCATGGAAGCCTATCCACACGTTCAGATTCGCACGAGCGGCCTCGACGTGGGCCTGCCGCCGGGGGTCATGGGCAACAGCGAGGTCGGGCACCAGAACATCGGCGCCGGGCGCGTCGTCGAGCAGGAGCTTCGGCGTATCACAGGGCGCATTGAGGACGGCTCGTTCTTCTCGAACCCGGCGCTGTTGGCGGCGTTCGATCGGGCCGCCAAGACCGGCGGGAATGTTCACCTGCTCGGCTTGTGCAGCGACGGCAAGGTCCACAGCGATCTTGACCATCTCTACGCCCTGCTGGAGCTCTTCAGCCGGAAGGGTTTCCCCGGCGCGCGAACCTTCGTACACGCCATCACCGACGGTCGAGACACGCCGCCCGATCGCGGCGCTGGTTTCGTCGAGGCGATCGACGCGAAGTGTCGGGCGGTGGGTGCCAACCCGGTGGCCAGCGTGATCGGGCGGTTCTACGCGATGGACAGGGACAACCGATGGGAGCGTGTCGAGAGGGCCTACCGTCTCTACACTCAGGGAGAGGGGCTGCGCTTCGCGTCGGCGGCGGCCGCGCTGCGTGCCTACTACGACCATCCCGTTGAGCCGAGCCAAGCCGGCGATGAGTTTGTCGCGCCGAGTGTGATCGCGCGCGGCGATGAAGCCCCGGTCTGCATTCGCGACGGCGACAGCGTCATCCTCTTCAACTACCGCGGCGATCGCCCGCGAGAGATATGCAAGGCGTTTGTTCTGGATGAGTTTCCGTTTGAGGGCGCGGGCAAAGACGGTGCGACTCGGCGGATGGGCTTCGACCGCGGCGGCAGGCTCGACCTGTGTTTCGTGACCATGACGGCCTACGAAGCGGGCCTACCGGTGGACGTTGCGTTCGAGAAGCCCGCGAAGATGCCGGACATCCTCGGCTCCTACGTGGCCGCGAAGGGCCTGGCGCAGTACCGCTCCGCCGAGACCGAGAAATATCCGCATGTGACGTTCTTTTTCAACGACTACCGGGAGGAGCCATTCGCCGAAGAGGAGCGAGGACTGGTCAATTCACCGCGCGACGTCGCGACCTACGATCAAAAGCCGGAGATGTCGGCCGTCGAACTGACCGAAACGATGCTTGAGCGCATCGCCGCCCGGCGAGACGACCTGATCGTCATCAACTTCGCCAACGGCGACATGGTCGGCCACACCGGCGTTCTGGAGGCTGCGGTACGGGCGGTCCAAACGGTCGATGAGTGCGTTGGACGGGTGGTTGAGGCCGTGCTTGCCGTCGGTGGCGGGCTGGTTGTGACGGCCGATCACGGAAACTGTGAGCAGATGATCGATCCGCAAACCGGTGGGCCGAGCACCGCCCACACGACTTATGATGTGGAGTTCTTGGTTGTTGACCCGCGATACCGAGGCGCCGCGCTTCGTGAGGGCGGGCGGCTTGCCGACATTGCTCCCACCCTGCTCCAGATGATGGAGCTCCCCAAACCCGAGGCCATGACCGGATCGTCTTTGTTGCCCACGCCCTGACCGCGGTGGCGCCGCATCGGACGGTCGCCACTCCCGTTCTTATCGCCCCATGTCAATGCCATGGCCGGCCGCTCTCACCCACGTGGTGCGCATGCAACAGTGAGTGTATCGCCGGTGCCACATTGCCGATGAACCCCTTATCACCACGGTGTTGTTCTTCCGCCACACGGTCCGTGCCTTGACGCCCCCAAGCGGCAGGGAGTCACGCAGGAACCATGACGATCGAGACCCAATCGACCAACACGTCGAGTTCCGGCGAATCTCCCGTCCTGGGCGCGGCCGGCGCGGTCGTGGCGAGTCTGCGAGCTTGCGTGCTCGTCGCGAACGACAAGGGCGTGATTACCTACCGCAACCCCTTCGCGGCCACGCAACTACCCGCCGGTGACGACCTGGCGTCTGTGTTCGCCGAGGCGCGCTTCCTTCTACCCTTCGACGGCTGGAGCGAGTCGCTCGCCCGCGTCCTCGACACGGGCGATCCGACTGAGTTGGAGTGCGTTGTCCCCATTACCGACGCACGCACCCCGATGTTGGTGACGATCACCGTCTCACAGGTGGCGCCTCGCGAGAAGGGTGAGGTCGATCGTGTCGTCGTGCTGATGACCCATCGACGACCCGACGAGGCGCTCGAGCAGAAGTTGGAAGTGTCCACTCGTCTCGCTTCGCTGGGCAAGCTGGCGTCGCGCGTGGCGCACGAGCTGAATAACCCGCTGGACGGGATTCTGCGTTACATCAACCTGGCGATGCGCCACGTGGACGATGCGCCGGAGTCCAAGCTGAAGTCGTATCTTGTGGAGTCTCGGGTGGGCTTGATGCGCATGGTGCAGATTATCGGCGACCTGCTGGAGTACTCTCGAACAACGGACGGCGCGTTTGACGCGGTGGCCGTCAACGACGTGGTCGAACAGGCGATCCAGGCGCATGCGGCCGCCGCGGATGCCAATGGGATTGTCGTGGCCGCGGACTTCCGCACACAGGAGATGCCGTGCGTCTCGGGCGTCCGGCCATACCAGGTCTTCTGCAACCTGATCAAGAACGCGATCGACGCAATGCCCGACGGAGGGCGATTGACCATCACAACCGCCGTTGTGGGCGACAGCGTTATGATCGAGGTGCGTGACACCGGACCGGGCTTGCCCTACCCGTGCGAGAAGGTCTTTGAGCCGTTTTTCACGACCAAGGAGCCGGGCAAGGGGACGGGTCTCGGGCTGGCCATCTGTCGCGACTTCGTCGAGGAAATGCAAGGCACGCTGACGGCGGAAACGCTCCCGGAAGGCGGGGCGGCGTTTGTCGTTCGGATTCCGACAAGCTACTGTGTGGCGGAACCGGCACTGGCGAAGGGGGCGAAGGGATGAGCGAGGCGAAGGCCGCCAACCCAACGACGCGGATCCTGGTGGTGGACGACGACCGGATCATCCTGGATTCCCTGGCCGAGTTCCTTCGCCTTGAGGCGTATGAGGTCGAGCCGGTCGCTTGTTTCCGCGATGCGCTGTCCGTCATGGAAAAGCGTCCGGTCGATCTGGTCCTCAGCGACATCAACATGCCCGGCGGAAACGGCTTCGAGCTGTTGCACGTCACGCGGAAACGTTTTCCCGAGACCGTCGTGATCATGATGACCGGGTACGGGACGATCGAAAGCGCCGTCGAAGCGATCAAGATGGGCGCGTTTGATTACCTGACCAAGCCGATTATCGACGATGAGTTGAGGGTCTGCGTCGAGCGAGCCGTTGCTCAACAGGCCATCCTGCGAGAAAACCGGTCGCTTAAGCAGCGGCTCGATCAGCGGTTCGGTCTCGATGCGATCCTGGGCCAGGACTACCGCATGGTCAAGCTGTTCGACCTGGTTGAGGCCGTGGCGAACTCGACGATCATGGTACTGCTCCTGGGCGCCTCGGGAACGGGCAAGTCGCTTGTGGCGCGGGTCATCCACCAGCGAAGTGATCGCCGGGACCGGCCGTTCATCGAAGTGAGCTGCGGCGCTTTGCCTGAGACATTGCTGGAGAGCGAACTCTTCGGGCATGCCCGCGGCGCGTTTACCGGTGCGGTTGCGAACAAGGCGGGGAAGTTCAAAGCTGCCCAAGGCGGGACCATCTTCCTTGACGAGATCGCCACGGCGTCGCCCGCCCTTCAGGTAAAACTGCTGAGGGTGCTTCAGTCACAACAATTCGAGCCCGTGGGGAGCAACAAGACCGAGACAGCCGACGTTCGCGTCATTCTTGCGAGCAACCTCGATCTGGAAAGGGAAGTCGCCGAGGGACGCTTCCGCGAGGACCTCTTCTATCGTATCAATGTGGTGACCATCGAGATGCCGCCTCTTTCGGAGCGGATCGGCGACGTGCCGCTGCTCGCGCGCAGGTTCCTCGATCGGTTTTGTCGCCAGACCAAACGGGAGATCATCGACTTCGACGATGAGGCGATGCAGGTTCTGTTGCGCTATCGCTGGCCGGGCAATGTGCGCGAGCTGGAGAACGTGGTTGAGCGAGCGGTCGTGCTGAGTCGCTCGCCCCGAATTGGAGTATCCGATCTGCCCGCGAAGCTGACGGATCCCGTCGTGGCCGCGGAGCCCGGTGAGAGCTACGCGCCAATGCCGCTCAAGGAGGCCCTCGAGCAACCCGAGCGGAAGATTATTGAGGCCGCCCTCCGTGCCAACGCCTGGAATCGCCAGGTAACCGCGCGGCAACTCGGGATCAACCGCACGACGCTGTACAAGAAAATGAAGCATTTCGATCTGGAGCCCGAGCCGGTCCGAATGCATCCGTCCCCCGTGTAGCCCGGTCGCGTTCGGGCCGCGGGGGCTTCGACTCACCCAGACTGGGCCTGAAAGGGGTGCGTGACAGTTTTGGCGGACCGTGCAAAGCCATCTTGACGGCGCCACGCCGTGTCAGAGCCGTGGGCGCAAGCCCACGGACACGATGCGAACAAGCACAGGGCTTCTACGATATCAGACCGGTCACAGGGCTCGCGCCCCGTGCTCTGAAAACTGCCCGCCGATTCGGTCATGCACGCGCCTGCAAGAGCCTGGGCGACAGGGTATGGGCATGGGGTCCGACCCGGTGTAAGCTGGGCGCAGTGGACACGGTCCCCGGACGGAAGGGGTCGGTTCGCCGCGCGCAGTCGGAAAAAACCGAACGCGGAAGGATTCGATGATGCCAGGACACCGTCACCTGGAAATTCGCTGGCGACCGGTCAGTGGGCGGAATCGCAGACGGCGCGTCCTCGCGTCGTCGCTGCTCCTCGTCGTGGCCCTGTTTGCCTTCTGGGGGCTGCTACGTGCGTGCAATCGCCCCCAAAATGTGTCAGCGACCCCCACGCGGATGCCGCTTTTCGATTTGGGTACCGCCGATCAGCCAGCGGTTCTCGCATGAATCGCCGTAGGGGCGCGTCACCAACAAGAGGAGGAGAGGAATGACGACCGTACAACCATGTCGGCTCCGATCGGCTGCCCTGGCAATCGCCGCGCTCAGCATGGCATCCTTGCTTCCGCATAGCGCCGTCATGGCCCGCCCTCGCTCGACCGAAGATCCGAAAGAGCGGCCAAGCAACGTGCCGACGGAAGAACAGGTCGCGGCCTTCATCGAGGCACTCAGCGGCGCTACCCTGGCGGGGACATGGCAGGTGACGCGTGGCAAAGGCCTGTCGGGCGCCCTGAGTGAGCCCAAGAGCGAAAAATACACCATCGCAAGCGTCATCAGGGCCGGCGGCGACAACTATATCATCAGTGCCCGGATCGAGTTCGGCGAAGCGGATGTCACCATCCCCATACCCGTGCGCGTCGTGTGGGCCGAAGACACGCCGACCATCACCATCACGGCCATGGCGCTGCCGATGCTCGGGAACTATTCCGCGCGGGTGATGATCCACGAGGGCTTCTACGCCGGGGTGTGGTATAACGGCAGCAAGACCTACGGCGGAATCCTGTCGGGGCAAGTCGTCAAGACGGAGAAAGCGGACAAGCCCGCACGGCAGAAAAAACAGCCGACAGGTTAGGGCCGGTTCGGTCGCCCACGCGGCCCAATCACGTCCATCGACAAGTGGCATGGGGCGTCCGCTACAGCGAATCCTGCCACGCCAAACCATGGGACGTGACAGAATCGGCGTTACGCAGTTTTCGGGGCACCAGTGGAACCCGGCTTGCCGGCGGGCTGAGCCCGTTGACGTGCTGACGCGGGGGTCCGCGGGCTGGCGCCGGCGGCTCTGACTCGACCTACCCGTCGCGCCGGACGCGTCGCGGATCGCGTCAACACATACCCATGCGCTGTTGCTGTCCGGTTTGCAGCCCCAGCTGCGCGTCGATACGCTTTGGCCATGAACAAGAACACCCCCATGATCGCGGCATCGGTATTGGTCACATGCCTTCTTTCCGCCGGAGCGATAGCGCGCGGCCCGTCGCGCTCGGGCGTGATTCCCGACAAGCCGCCTCCTACGGAGGTGGCCCGGCTCATCGGTGCGGTTTCATCGACGTCCGCCAAGGGCTATGTGGAAAAGCTCGTGTCGTTCGGCACGCGACAAACCTTTTCCGAGACCGAGTCTCAAACACGCGGAATCGGGGCCGCCAGACGCTGGATCAAGAGCGAGTTCGATCGCATCGCGTCCGAGGCCGGCCGATCGGGCGACGAGGCGATCAAGGTGTACTTTGACCGGCACCTGCAAAAGGCGAACGGGCGGCGGGTTCCTCGCGACGTCGAGATCGTCAACGTCGTCTTGGAAATCCCCGGGTCGATGCCCGAGGCGCGGGCGCGCCGCTATTACGTCATCGGTCACTACGACTCCATCCCCAGCCGAGGATCGGATTCCGAAAGTGATGCGCCGGGCGCGGATGACGATGCCTCGGGGACGGCCGTCGCCATGGAACTGGCTCGCGTGTTGTCCAAAGCGCGATTCGACGCCACGGTCGTTTTCATGCCCGTTGCCGCGGAGGAGCAGGGCCTGTTCGGCGCCAAGAATTATGCGCGGGCGGCGAAAGAAGCGGGCCTGGATATCCGGGCCGTGCTCAGTAACGACATCGTCGGTGACCCGGGCTCTCCATCGGGCAAACGTTACATCGATCAGATTCGCGTCTTTTCCGAGGGGCTCCCCGCCGCGGCCAGCGATTCCGACAAAGCCGGCTACGCCAGGTTTGGTACCTTTTCCGACTCGCCGTCGCGCCAGCTCGCCAGATACGTGGCCGAGGTGGCTGAATGGGAGAAGACCGCCGTTCGCCCCATGCTGATCTTCCGCAAGGACCGCTTCGGTCGGGGCGGCGATCACTCGGCGTTCAACGAGTTCGGGTATCCGGCCATTCGCTTTTGCGAGGTGGTCGAGACCTACACGCGCCAGCATCAGAACGTGCGTGTGGAGAACGGCGTGCAGTACGGGGATCTGCCCGAGCACGTTGACGCGGATTATCTGGCGGACGTGACCAGGCTGAACGGGGTCGCGCTGATCCATCTCGCCAACGCGCCCTCGTCGCCGGCGGGCGTTCGGGTGCGCGGTCGAACCGCACAAACAACGGTCAGGTGGCAGGCGAGCCCGGAGCCCGACGTCGCCGGGTACGAGGTGGTTTGGCGGGCGACGACGAGCCCGGTTTGGGAGCACAGCCAGGATGTGGGCAACGAGACAAGCGCCACCCTGCAGGTCTCGCGCGACAACAACTACTTCGGGGTTCGGGCGTATGACAAGGACGGCTACCGCAGCCCGGTGAGTTTCTCGAGCCTGGAACGCGCCCCGCGGCGTCGCCGGCAGCGCCCGGCGTCCGGGCGAGGGGCGACGCAACCGTCGTAGACCGATGGGTGCCCCATCCTTCGCTTTTGGCGAAGGGTGGGGGACGGACGAACTGCGGGAACTGTCATTGGGTCCGTCCAATCCCTACCGTTGCTTCCCAAGAATGGAGCACTCGCCGCCAGACGATATGTTTCGCGCGACATGTTTTCCGAAACCGGATGATCGAGCGTGAGTAACTGGCAAGCCGATCGACTTTCGAAGCTCCCGACCTATCTCTTTGTCGATATCGATGCCAAGAAACGCGCGGCGATTGAGGCCGGGCGCGATGTGATCGACTTTGGGATCGGCGACCCGGATCAACCCACGCCGGGGTTCATCGTTGACCGGCTGCGCGAGGCCGCGGGTGACCCTGCCAACCATCGCTATGCATCGACACTTGGTATGAGCGAGCTTCGGCAGGCGATCGCGGAGTTCTTTCAACGTCGATATGGGGTGACGCTCGACCCGGAGCGAGAGGTACTCAGCCTTATCGGCGCCAAGGAAGGGATCGGCCACCTGCCCACGGCTGTCGTGAACCCCGGCGATGTCGTACTGGTTCCCGAGCCGGGATACCCGGTATACGAATCGGGCGCCGTGCTCACCGGTGCCCGGCACCACGTCATGCCGCTGAACGAGAAGCGAAGCTGGCTGCCCGACTTCGGTGAGATTCCCGTGGACGTGGCCCGCGCCGCACGGCTGATGTGGCTGAATTACCCGAACAACCCGACGACCGCTGTCGCGCCGCTGTCGTTTTTCGAGGAGGCGGTGGGCTTCGGGCGTCGCCATAAGCTGCTGATTGCGCAGGACGCGGCCTACAACGACGTCTTTTTCGAAACACCGCCGCCGAGCATCCTCCAGGTCGAGGGGGCCAAAGAGACGGCGATCGAGTTCCATTCGCTGTCGAAGACGTTCAACATGACCGGCTGGCGCATCGCCTTTCTGGTGGGCAACGCCGATGCGATCGCAGCCCTGGCGAAGGTCAAGAGCAACCTGGACTCCGGCATCTTTCAGGCCATTCAACACGCCGGGGTCGCGGCGCTTGGCGGGATGGACGGACCGGAGGTCGTCGATCAGATCGCGATGTATCGCCGCCGGCGCGATGTGCTTGTCGGCGGGTTGCGCGAAGCCGGGTGGTCGGTGACGAAGCCGGAGGCGACGATCTATGTCTGGGCGCGGTGCCCCGACGGGCTTGGGTCGATGGCGGCCGCGTCGCGGCTGCTCGATGAGGCGGACGTGGTGGCCATCCCGGGGGTCGGTTTCGGGTCAGCGGGGGAAGGGTTCCTGCGCTTCGCGTTGACGGTTCCCAAAGACCGCACGAGCGCGGCGGTTGCCCGGCTCGCCCGGATGCGATGGTAGGGTCTCCGATGACAGGTGCGAGCAGAAGCGTCTTGGCGTTCCTCGGATTGGGCTCCAACCTCGGTGACCGGGCGGCGATGCTACGCGCGGCCGTGCGAGCCCTGGATGAACACACCGAGATCGCCGTTGACTTTGGTGCCGGGGTCTCGTCACTCTACGAGAGCCGGCCTTCCGGTGGTCCGCCCGGGCAGGGCGATTACCTGAACGCCTGCGTGCGCGTTGATACGACCCTGGGCGCGCAGGATCTTCTCGATACCGTTCGCTCGATCGAAGCGTCGCTGGGGCGGGTGCGACAGACGCGATGGGGCGAGCGAACGATCGACATCGATTTGCTACTTTACGGCGAAGCCGTCATCGATGGCGAGGCGTTGTCCGTCCCGCACGTGCGGCTCCACGAGCGGCGCTTCGTGCTTGAGCCGCTCGCCGAAATCGCCGGTTCCGCGATCCACCCGGTGTGCGGACGCACGATCGCGGCTCTCTTGCGAGCCCTCGACGCATCGGACGCGGGACCGTGCGTGCCGGTTGAGACGCCGGCATGGGCCACCGGGCTCGCCACGGCTGCGACTCTGCCCGGGTAGCGTTCCCATGGGCGCCCAGGGGCTATTTCGACGGTCGCCGCAAAGGTCCAGCCTCGACCCGGTCGCGCATATCGTATATAATAGGTACTGATTATCAGCCTGTGTCCTTTCCAGAGGGCTCGGGCCACGATGGGGTGGTTGGGGGATTCCGCTCATGAGATCAAACGCGCGAGAGCTGTACGCCTGGGTGCTCATACCGATGGCGCTCGCCCTGTCCGCGCCCGAAGCGTCTGTTCGCGCGGCCGTCATCAGCACGGCTGCCACGGTTTCGACAACCGTGCAGGAACTGATCGACGGTGTGCCGGGCTCGGTGAGCCGCGATGATGACCAACTGACGGCCGGCGCGACGGACCCCGCGCTTCGGGTGGAGGGCAGCCTGTTGTCCACCGACCTGCAAGGCGCTCTGGTCGCCATGGCGCAAGGCTTCAGCGATTTTCTCGATCCGTCACGACTCGATCAACCCAACCCCGAGGAGTTCGGCCTCGAGGTTGCAGGATACTCCAACGCGCCTCGGGTCGCCTACGTCGTCGATGCCTCATCGACCGAGTCCCGAACGATTGTCTTCACGACCTCGGGCAATCCGCTGGCCGATCCCGAGATTACTTTCGGACCGAACGGAACGCAGACCGTCGAGAGTCGCGTGTTTGTCAGTGGGGCGGTGGTTTTCTGGTCAAGGGAATCCGGCCGCGACCTGACCGGCATGAGCACCGAACTTGCCGTCACCGTAACGCGTGACGACACGGGTGCGATCCTGTTCTCCACGACGCTCGATATTGTCGGCGACGACACCATGAGCGTGGTGCCGACTGGCACCGGCGCCTTGGTCTTTGAAATCGTCACGCTTGAAGATTTGCGCGCGGAGGGCGTCGGCGACGCCACGCTCTCGATCCTTGAGCAGGTTGCGACGGCGGGCACGCTCGTCATTGTTGTCATCCCACCCCAAGAGCACGCCTATACCTACACCGTGACCGCTGACCAGCCGGTTGTTCTGTCAGCCGAGCTATCCGCCCGCGTTCGCAACGTGCCGGATGGAACGGGGGTTGCCGCCACGCTCGGCCGTCCCTTCGATAACCTGGTGGGCTTCATCGAGGAGGGGCTCCCCGGTATCGACGGCGCAGCGCTGCAACGGTCGGTCAACGACATCGCCAAGGCCCGCTCCGTGGGGCTGGTTCCCGCGAACCAGGTGACACCGCCCACGGCGGGCGGCCTGTGTGGCGCTATGGGTTTGGGCTCCCTGGCGCTCTTGGGGCTGGGGTTGGCCATGTTGGACCCGCGCTTCCGGCGATAGCGCTCCGCCGGAGCAGACTGGATACTGACCGGCGTCGCACCGCGTTTCACAGATTCCGCGGTTATTTGACGCGCATACCATGGGGTGCATGACCGAATGGCACTGCCGCTGTTTCTGAGGCGTGAACGCGGTTGCGTATCGGCTGGT
>CBDUXT010000060.1:0-37405 GCA_965371245.1 uncultured bacterium
AATGACCAAGATTGGCCAGCGCTCCTTGGATCCGTTTGTAGCCCCAGGTGCGGTTTTCGGAGGCCATGCGAATCGCAAGGCTCCCGATGCGGCCGGCAATGCGTGGTCTTCCGGGGCCACGACTAGCGCTTCCGTCGTATTTCTTGGCAATGAGCTTCCTGTGCCATCGCAAGATCGTTTCTGGCGTTACGATACAGCAACACGTCGCCAGGAGCTTTCGTCCCAGCGTCTTGCCCTTCGCGGCCAAACGGCGTCGTTGATCGTCATTCAAACACGGCCGCTTCTTTCCGAGCACCTCGCGAAGGACGCGGTTTTCCTCTTTGACGTACTCGATGACGGCGCTTTGTTCCCGGTTCATCCATCCGGCGATCGCGATGACCAGGATATGCCATGGGTTCAGATGCATGGCGGCCATGCTAGACGGAACCTGCAAGAATGTGGAGACAGCTGTCGGTCGATCGTGCCGCGAGGAATGACCCTTGAGCGGGGTTTCCGGCCTCGGCCGAGTATTGATACCCTACGGGATAAGGAGTTGCATCGAATCGGTGGAGTGAAAATGGCACGCGCGAGAAGTCACCTGAAGCCAGCGCGTCTGCCAATTCCGCCACATCCGGGTTCGAGGCGACTGACTTGCCGCCGTCGCCTGATTCACAAGAACGGGGACGGTGAGCATAGTCGGGGACCAGTCGGCGTCAACCGGATCGCAGCGTACACAAACCTCTGAGGCGGCGTTCACGACGCGGCCGGGAGGCGCACCCTGGATTCGCGCTCCAAACGGTCGCTCTTGGTCGGCGAGACAATTGCTGATAGTCTGACGTTCGAGGTCGATGCCGTCGCAGGTCATCGCTCGCTCCCGGTCAGGCCACGGATGACAACCCTTGTTTAGCCGCTATTACTTCGGCGAGAACCTTCCCACCGAGGCGATCTTCGTCGAGCTGGTCCTCGCCGCCATCGTGGTCATCCTTGCCGGATCCAAGTTCACCCGGCTGGCCGACACGCTGGCCGACCGGCTCAACCTGGGCGCCGGATGGATCGGCTTGATCTTGCTGGCCACCGTTACGAGCCTGCCCGAGTTGGTCACGGGCGGGACGGCCACCTGGGTGGGCAACGTCGATCTGGCGTTTGGCAACATTTTCGGAAGCTGCTGTTTCAACATCACGCTCATCGTCCTGCTCAATGCGATACTCGGCGGCGGCTCGGTCCTGCGTTCTGTCAGCGGGTCGCACGCGTTGACCAGCTCGTTCGGCTTGGCGCTGATGGGGTTGGCGCTGTTGGGCATCGTGCTCGTTGATAAGTTCTCCGGCAGCCCTCGGCTGGCCCAGGTGACCGAGTGGACCTGGGCGGCGCTGATCCTGATCACCTATTTGGGCTGCATCCGGCTGATCTATCGACGCGAGCGCGAACTCAACGGTGATGAGCCGGCGGGAGCCGTGGCGCAAGGCACCCACGCGGCTCTCTATGGGATGATCGCCCTGATGGCGGCGATCCTCGTCGCGGCATCCTGGTGGCTGGCCATGCTGGGCGACGTTCTCAGCGTGCATGAGATCAAGATGATCGGTCGACCGCTGGGCGCTACGTTCGTGGGCGCAGGATTCTTGGCGGTGGCCACCTCGCTGCCCGAGATCGTGACAAGCATTTCCGCCGTCCGACTGGGCAAGCTCGACCTGGCGCTGGGGAACATTTTCGGCTCCAACATGTTTAACATCGTGGTGATTCCGATGCTCAAGGCCGTCTCCGTTGTTCGCGGCGACGGCCTCTTACTTTCCGGAACGACGGGCCACGGCGCCGAGAACCTCGTCACCGGGTTGCTTGCCATCCTGTTGACCGCCATCGCCGTCGGCGGGCTCGCCTACCGGAGCCAACGGAAGCTCTTGCGCCGGTTCGGTTTCGATTCGATTCTGATCGCCGTCACCTACATCGGCGGCATGACCTTGTTGTTGATGGATGCGCGATAGGATACGGTGAGCGCCGGGGTGCGGGTGCCGGGGTGGAAGAACGTAGTAATCAGTAATCAGTTGTCCGTGGGATCACCCGCGCGAGTGCCGGCGTTGGACTCTGCGCCGGGGGTCGATAGGAGAAGCCACCGGAACCGCGCGTCGATCGATCGCCGCGGCCCACGACGCCCATGCCACCGCTGGATACATCCAAAGCCCGCTATCGCGCGTATCGGGCGGATCGACGCGGCGCCGACGATAAGCCCGCGAAGGGCGGAGACCGCTCGGGGCGAACCGATCCAAGCGATCGCCGGCGATACCTTCGGGAATACTTCAGGTGGCTCAAACCCTTCCAGGGCCGCGTCATTGCCGTTTTCGGGCTGGCGCTTTTCGGCGCGCTGCTCACCATGGTCTTGCCGCTGGCCACGCGCTACATCATCGATGACATACTCGCGGCACAGGGGCCAAGCAGCGCGGACAAGACCGCCCGCCTTTTGACCGTTTGTCTGGTGATGATCGCTCTGATGGTGGTCGCGGAAACCGTGCAGACCACGCGGGCGTATCTGATGGCCGTGCTCAATGCCAAGGTCATCTTTCGGCTGCGGCGCAGGCTCTTTGACCGATTCCTGCGGCTGCCTCTCAGTGAGCTGTCCGACCTCAAGACCGGGGGCGTGACGTCGCGCCTCTCGCAGGACACGGACAAGGTCACCGGCATGGTGCAGATGGGGCTGATCACGCCCGGGGTGGCCGCCATCCGTGTCGTTCTGACCATCGCGGCGCTCCTGGTCATCAGTTGGCAGATGGCGATGCTCGCCGGCGTGCTGATTCCGCCCGTGGTCTTCCTCAATCTCATGTGGATCCGCCGCATCCGGCCCATCTACCGCGCGATGGCCGACACGCGCTCGGAGATCGACGGGCGCATCACCGAAACCATCGGCGGCATCCGCGTCGTCCGCGCGTTTCGCCGCGAACGGCGAGAGGAGCGAGATTACGCCGTCAGGCACCACGCCGTGATTCGCCAGGACCTTCTCGCCCAGAAGCTTCATCTGGTCGTCAGCGCCGGCTGGGGGCTGTTGATCCCCGCCACGACGCTCGCCATCGTCGGCTTCGGCGGCTGGCGGGTCATCGACGGGCAAGGGACGATCGGAGACATTGTCGCGTTCCAGATGTATGCCTTCATGCTGATGATCCCCGTCTCGCAGATCGTCAACTCGTATAGTGCCACCCAGCAGGCACTTGCCGCCTTGGAGCGCGTCTTCGAGATTCTGGACAAGCCGGACGACAAGCCCGACGTGCCGGGTGCCTTCGAGGCGCCCGCGCCGCTTCAGGAGGTGCGGTTCGACGGTGTGGACTTCGAGTATCGCGAGGGGTTGCCCGTCCTTCACGACATCACGCTCACCGTTCCCGCCGGCAGCACCGTCGCGCTGGTCGGCCCCAGCGGCGGCGGCAAGTCCACGTTCGTTGACCTGGTGGCGCGCTTTCACGACCCCACGCGGGGCGCGGTGTTCATCAACGGGATCGATCTTCGCAACATCCGGCTGGTCAGCTATCGGAAGTGGCTGGCCGTCGTACCACAGGAGGTCTTCCTCTTCGACGGCACGGCCGCCGAGAACGTCGCCTATGGTGGTCGGGGCGCCGACCGAGCGGCCATCGAGGATGCCGCCCGGCGGGCCAACGCCCACGAGTTCATCACCAGGCTCCCGGAGGGGTACGACACCGTCGTCGGTGAGCGCGGGGTGAAGCTTTCCGGTGGCCAGCGACAACGGATCAGCATCGCCCGCGCCATCCTCGCGGACCCGAGCATTCTCATCCTCGACGAAGCCACCAGCAGCCTCGACACCGAAAGCGAGCAGCTTATCCAGGCCTCGCTGGCCGAACTTTTCGCCGAGCGAACCACCTTCGTCATCGCCCACCGACTCAGCACAATCAGCCACGCCGATCTCATCGTCGTGCTCGACCAAGGGCGCATCGTTCAGACCGGCCGGCATGGAGAACTGATGGCGAAACCCGGACTCTATCGTGACATGGTGGTCCGCCAGCAGCGCTTCGCGACCGAACCGGCCGCGGCGCTGGACTGGGACTAGCGGGGGCATGACCGAATCCGTGGGCACTTTTCAGAGCACGGGGCGCGAGCCCTGTGACCGGTCTGGTATCGTGGAAGCCCTGTGCTTGTTCGCATCGTGTCCGCGGGCTTGCGCCCACGGATCTGACGCGGTGTGCCGCCGTCAAGATGGCTTTGCACGTCATGGCTTTGCACGTCCCGCCGGAAGCGTCATGCACTCGGGACCAGCCGGGGCGGCGCCTCAACTTGAACCCAACCCGTCGATCAGCTAGAATCATTTCGGGCATGCCTTCCGTGCCGTGACACTGGCCGAAGGCGACGCACTGGCACGGGTTCCGTTGCCGAGGCGGCGCTTCGGCGTGCCAATGTCGGCTCCCGCGCGCCACCTACCCGGTTGTGGACCCAACGAACGGCGGACCGTAAGCTTACGCACCCAATGGCCAAACAACGCAGGAAACTCGGTGAAATCCTTGTCGAGTGGGGGATTGTCAGTGAGGGCTCTCTCACGGAGGCCCTCGAATACGGTATGGCCCACCGCAAGCGGCTGGGCGAGTCGCTTGTGGAAATGGAACTCTGCACCGAGGATGACGTCGTCAAGGCGCTTGCCACACAGTTCGGACTGGAATATATCGACCTGGAGCACAGCCCCATTGATCGCGCCAGCCTCGACCTGATCCCCTCCAAGCTGATCGAGGACTACTGCGTCCTTCCGCTGGCCGAGGACGGCGCTCGCTTGAAGGTCATCATCACCGATCCGCTCGATCTGGAAACACTGGATCTCCTCCGTTTCCGGCTCAATCGCGAGATCGTCCCCACGCTCGCGCCGCTGGGCAAGGTCAAACACTACATCGAGAAGTTCGTCAATCCCGAGGGCGACGTGCTCTCTCAGACGATGGCGAGCATCGACCAGGAAGCCCCGGGCGAAGACTCTGACGACGGCAAGAAGGGCGCTAAAGACGAGGATCCCGACGCGCCGATCATCAAACTCGTCAACCTTCTGATTACCGAAGCGGTTCACGCCCGCGCCAGCGACATCCACATCGAACCGATGGGCGATCGCATCCGGGTACGATACCGCGTCGATGGCGTGTGCCATGTCCGCGACGACATTCCCAAGAACATGCAAAGCGCGGTCATCGCGCGCTTCAAGATCATGTCCGGAATCGACATCGCCGAGCGGCGTGTTCCCCAGGACGGCCGGATCAAGATGAAGATCGGCGGCGGTCGCATCGACTTTCGCGTCAGCTCGCTGCCGAGCTACCACGGCGAGAGCATCGTGCTTCGTATCCTACGCCCCGAATCGGCGAAGGTCGGTATTCAGGCGCTGGGTTTCTCGGAGCGCGACCACAACACGTTCCTCAAGATCATCAGCCGACCGACGGGCATCTTTCTGGTGACCGGTCCAACCGGTTCCGGCAAGACCACGACGCTCTATTCCGCACTGCAAGATCTCAACCTCCCGGACAAGAAGATCATTACGGCCGAGGATCCGGTCGAATACAACTTCACGGGAATGAACCAGTGCCAGGTGCGTGACGACATCGGCCTGACCTTCCCGCGGATCCTTCGGGCGATGCTGCGTCAGGCGCCCAACATCATCCTCGTCGGTGAGATTCGTGACAAAGAGGTTGGTGACGTTGCCATCCAGGCCGCGCTGACCGGTCACCTGGTCTTTAGCACGCTCCACACCAACGACGCGCCTTCGGCGATCACGCGCCTGATCGACATGGGCATCAAGCCGTTTCTTGTCGCCAGCGCGGTCCAGGCGATCATGGCCCAGCGGCTGATTCGCGTGATCTGCGGCGGATGCAAGGTCGAGGATCCGAGCCCCGACCAGCGGAAACTCAAGCTGCTGGGCTTCACACCCAAGGAACTCGAAGGGCAGACGATTTACAAGGGCGCCGGCTGCAAGCGCTGCGGTGGCTCGGGCTATCGGGGGCGGTTGGGTATCTTCGAGATGCTGCAAATGAACTCGACCCTGCGCGAGTTGGCCTTCACCCGCGCACCCGCCAGTAAGCTTCGCGCGGCCGCCCGGGCCAGCGGAATGTTGTCGCTTCTTATGGATGGCAAAGAAAAAATCCTGAAGGGCGTCACGACCCCGGACGACCTCCTTCGTGTCACTCAGGCAGAAGGCGTGGTCGCGGAATAGCCAGGACAGAGACACCCTCATGGCAACCATTCACATTGATCGTCTTCTGGAGACCGTCGTCAAGGCGAACGCCTCCGACCTGCACCTGACCGTTGGGCGTCCGCCGGTCATCCGGCTCAGCGGTCATCTTCGTTCGCTTGAAACCAAGACGCTCGAGCCCGATGACACGGTCGCGTTGATGAAGGCGATCACGCCGGAGAAAAACCAGCAGGAGCTACAGGAAGAAGGCGGGACTGACTTCGGCTTCGGTTTCGGGGACGGGGCGCGTTTTCGTGTTGCGGTCTTCAAGCAGAAGGGGAACGTCGCGCTGGTCCTGCGGTTGATCCCGTCGAAGCTGCTGACCTTCGAGCAGATCGGCCTGCCGAGCATCTGCCGCGCCCTGTGTCGACGGCCGCGCGGGCTGTTCCTGGTGACCGGACCCACGGGCTCGGGCAAGACCACGACGCTGGCGACGATGATCGACTATGTCAACAGCAACCTCGATCGCCACATCGTCACCGTCGAGGATCCCATCGAGTACTACCACAACCACAAGCGGTCGATCATCAACCAGCGGTCCGTGGGCGTCGATGTGCCGAACTTCTCCGAAGCCCTTCGCCGTGTCCTGCGACAGGATCCCGACGTCATCCTGGTCGGAGAGCTTCGCGATCTTGAGACCATGGAGTCCGCCATCAGTGCCGCCGAGACCGGCCACCTGGTCTTCGGCACGCTCCACACCACCGGCTGCCAGGGCACCATCAACCGGATCATCGACGCGTTCCCGCCCACCCAGCAAAACCAGATCCGTGTGCAACTCTCGACCAACCTGATCGCCTCGCTCTCGCAGGCCCTCATGCCACGGCTACCCAAGGGGATGGTCGCGGCTTATGAGTTTATGGTCATCACCCCGGCGATCCAGAACCTCATCCGTGAGAACAAGACCTTCCGAATCGACTCCGCCATCCAGACCGGAAAGAAGTTCGGTATGCAGTTGCTCGACGATCATCTGTGGACGCTCTTTCAGGCCGGGACCATCGGCGCCGAAGACGCCATTGACCGCTCCAAGCACCCCGGCGCCATGCAGGACAAGATCGACTCCCGCAAGCGCGGGCTCACGCGCGAGCAAACCGACGATGACGACCCGATCGACACCGGCGGCGGGGCGCTCGGATAACCACCATGCCAGACGCCGACACAGACAAACGCCCACGCAAGATGCCAAGCATCGAGCAGCTCCGCGGGCGCCAGCTCGGACGCGTCCTCATCAAGATGGGGAAACTCCGACGAAGCCAGGTACACGAGGCGCTGGAGATCCAGAAGGAGCGCCGCGGACCCATTGGTGCCATCCTCGTCGAACTAGGCCACATCACCGAAGACGACCTCAACCTGGCGCTCGGCGCGCAGAGCGGCATGGCGTTTCTCGAAATCGGCCGGATGGACATCGCGCCGGAGGTGGTCGCGGTGATGACATCACAAATGGCGCGGACCTATCGGGTCATGCCCGTTGAGGTGGACGAAGAGCGCAAGAAGCTGTCCATCGCGATGGACGACCCGGACAACTTTCGCGCCAGCGACGACCTGACGACGCTGCTGGGCTACACGATCACGGCCTCGCTCTGTAAGGCGGACGAGTTGCAGACCGCGCTGGACCGCTTCTATCCCGAAGGCGAGCAGGAATCCATCGGGGCCTTGATCGGTGAGCTTTCCGACGACGAGGATCTCGCCCGCTTCGAGGGTCGCGGGGACAGCATCGACCTGGCGGAACTCAAAGAGATCGCCGATCTCAACCCGGTCAAGAAACTGCTGAACCTGGTGTTGCTCCAGGCCATCAAGGACAAGGCCAGCGACATCCACTTCGAGCCGTTCGAAGATGAGTTCAAGATGCGCTACCGCATCGACGGGGTGCTCTACGAGATGGTTCCGCCGCCGCGCTACGTCGCCCTGGCGCTCGCCTCGCGCATCAAGGTCATGTCGAGCCTCGACATCGCCGAGCGCCGCTTGCCGCAAGACGGACGAATCGAGCTGACGCTGAAGGGGAGACCGATCGACCTGCGGGTCTCCGTGTTGCCGACGATGTTCGGGGAGAGCATCGTCTTGCGCGTGCTCGACCGGGCCAACGTCGAACTGAGCCTCGACAGGATCGGCATGCGCGACGACGACCTCGTCACCTTCCGCCAGCTCATGAAAAAGCCCAACGGAATCGTGATCAACACCGGGCCGACCGGGTCCGGTAAGACCACCACGCTCTACGCCGCCCTGTCCGAGCTGAACAGCACCGAGGTCAAGATTCTCACCGCCGAGGATCCGGTGGAATACGACATCGACGGACTTGTTCAGGTGCAAGTCCGCACCGAGGTCGGCCTGACCTTCGCCCGTGCCCTACGGTCGTTTCTGCGTCAGGACCCGGATATCATCCTCGTAGGTGAGATCCGCGACCTGGAAACCGCCCAAATCAGTGTCCAGGCATCGTTGACGGGACACCTGGTCTTCACGACGCTGCACACGAACGATGCCCCATCGGCCGTGGCGCGCCTGGTTGACCTTGGCCTGGAGCCCTTTCTGATCACGGCCACCGTCGAAGCCATCGTCGCTCAGCGCCTGGTACGGCGAATCTGCACGAGTTGTGTCGCGGAGTATAAGCCGACGGAAGAGCAGGTGATGGAACTCAACCTCCGCCCCGAGGATGTGGGTGACCGGCTGTTCCGTTACGGCGAGGGCTGCGATTACTGCAACAACACCGGGTATCGTGGTCGCCTGGGGCTGTATGAGATCATGGTGATCGACGACACGCTGCGGGAGCTGATCATGGACCGGGCATCGACGAACATCTTGCGCCGCGAGGCGACGAAAGCCGGCATGCGAACGCTTCGCCAATCCGGGCTGATGGCGATTTTCGACGGGGTCACGTCGCTCGACGAGGTCGTGCGTGAAACGCTGTTGGAAGACGAATCGTAACGCTTGGGAATGTGCCGGGCGCCGCACCGATCCGACGCCCCGTGAGGACCAGAACCGCTAAGAGGATTGCCCCATGTCCACCTTTGCCTACGAGGCGATGAACCAGGCGGGCCAAGAGGTCAAGGACGAGATCGACGCCGCCTCCAGCGAGGACGCCCTCTCCAAGATCCGAAGCCTGGGCTACTTCCCCACGCGAATCCGCGAAAAGGGCGGCGCCAAGGCCAGAACAACCAAGGCCAAGAAGGGGGGCGGCACCGGTTTCAGCATCGGAGGCGTGCCCAAGAAGACCGTCACGCTGGTCACCCGTCAACTCTCCACGCTCCAAGACGCCGGACTCCCGATCTTGCGCAGCCTGAACATCCTGCAAGAGCAGCAAAAACCGGGGCTGATGCGAAACATCCTCAGCGCCATGGTCAGCGACATTGAGGGCGGCTCGACGTTGTCCGAGGCGTGCAGCAAGCACCCCAAGGCGTTCGATCGGCTATATGTCAACATGGTCGCGGCCGGCGAGGTGGGTGGCGTTCTGGACGTCATTCTTCAGCGGCTGGCGGAGTTCCAGGAAAAGGCCCAGAAGCTCAAGAAGAAAATCCAGGGCGCGATGGTCTACCCCATCGTCGTCGTCCTGTTCTCGTTCGGGATCGTGACGGGAATCATGATCGTCGTCATCCCCAAATTCAAGGACATCTTCCTGGACTTCGATGTCACGCTTCCGGGTCCGACGCTCGTTTTGATGGGAACCTCCGACTGGGTCGTGAAGGGCATGCCCCCCGGCTGGGCGATCCTGCTCTTCAGCCCCGTTGTTTTCATACTGGTCCTCAAGCTCATACGGTCCTCGAACGGGGGACGCTACGTTATCGACCTGGTGGGTTTGAAGATTCCCATCTTCGGCAATCTCCTGCAAAAAACCGCCGTGGCGCGGTTCACGCGCACGTTGGGAACGCTCATTAGCGCGGGCGTCCCCATCCTCGAGGCGGTCTACATCACGCGTGACACGGCCGGCAACGAGGTCTACGTCCGCGCGCTCGATAAAGTCCACGACTCCATCCGCGAGGGCGAAAGCGTGGCCGGCCCGCTCCGACAAGCCAAGGTCGTCGATGGCCTGGTGACCAACATGATCGACGTAGGTGAAGAGACCGGCGAACTGGACAACATGCTCCTGAAGGTGGCGGACAACTACGACGAAGAGATCGACGTCGCCGTCGCAGCCCTCGTCTCCTTGATCGAACCCATCATGGTCGTCGTTCTCGGAGGGGTCGTCGGCTTTATTGTCGTGGCCCTGTTTATGCCGCTGGTCGAGCTGATCCAAAACGTCTCCGGCTAGAAGCGGGTGCCGCACCGGCCCGAGCGACGGTTCAGGAGATGTTCGTAGCGGCGAACGTGTTCAGACGCCGTGCCGGCGCGACAAGACTGGTGTGCGGGGTCAAGTCGCCCCGCCGAACCGCCTCCAGGGGCTCGTCAACCGACGGTGTGGATGCCTATAATGTGCGTCGTCCGTCGCCTGCGGTTCGATCATGCCGCGCCGGCCTGGAACGCCTGACCCCATTGCCCTGGAGGACTGTCAGACCATGAACGACAACACGAAAGAGAGTGGGTCCGATCGGCGCACGCGCCGCGCCGCGGGCTTCACGTTGGTCGAGCTTCTGACGGTGGTCTTCATCATCTCGCTGCTGATCGGGATTCTGATCCCGTCGATCAACGGCGCGCGGACCCAGGCCAAGAAAACGACCACCAAGAACATCCTGCGGACCATCGATACCGCGCTGGAGATGTTTCGCAACGAGAACGAAAGGGACTTTCGTCAGACCAACGGCTATCCGCCGTCGTTCGCCCATCCGCCCGTCCCCGGCTACAAGTTTGATGCCTACCTCGGTCAGTTCCCCTTTCTCCCCGACGTGTCGAAAAGCGACCCGCCCACGGTGTACGGCGCTCAGTGGCTGCCGGCCATGCTGATGGGCGTGGATGGTCTGGGCTACGTCAGCCGTCGCAACGTCCCCCACACAAACAACCTCCACCGTGAGCCCTGGCGCTGGTATGAAGTCAATCCGCTAAAGAACGGAAAACAGCTCGAGCGCCAACAGCTTTATCTCGACCCGGAAAAGCTCCGCACCGTCCGCGCCCGCAAGTTGATCGGGCGACCCCCTGGGTCCGGAACCGGGTTCTTCAGTGACCCGGAGTCATTGGAATTGCCGGTCATCCTCGATTCGTTCGAACAGCCCATCCTTTACTACGTCGCCGGCTCCAATGGCCGCACGACGAACATGCTGCACGACGAGCGCCGCCAGGACAACGACTACGAGCTGGAGGCCGAGCAGCAACGCGGCGTACCCTTCTATTTTCATCAGGACAACGAGGGCTTTACGGGAACCGACAAGGAGCGGGGTTGGGACTTCGGCGGTCGCCTGCGCCCCCACTTAATCGCCCGGTCCGGCGCGGAGCTGACGGCCGTGCAACTCACTGAACGCAACGAGGATCCTTTGAAGGATAACTTCTTCACCTTCGCCCGGTACATCATGGATCGAACGGTCTTCACGAACATCCTCGAGAGCCAGCAGGAAAACACGCCGGTCCCGCCGGTCCACCGCGACGGCTACCTCTTGATCACGGCCGGTCCCGACGGAATCTTCGGCACCAACGACGACGTCAGCAACCTACCTCCCTGGCCCGACAACTAAACCGCCTGCGAAACCGCCATGCTAAGGACATCACTGATGATGATTGATCGGAAGGCTCCCACGAAAAAGGCGTTCACGCTGATCGAACTGATGGTCGTGGTTGCGATCATCGGGCTGCTCGTCGGGGTCTTGCTGCCCGCGATCGGCAACGCCCGCAGGTCCGCCGCGGTCGCCGCTGCCAAAGCGCGGTTCAACGCGATCGACAGCGGCATTCAGTTGTACCGCGCGGAATCCGCGCTCGGCGGTTCGCTGCCGCCCTCGACGACCGACAATCCGGACGATCGCCAGATCATCGCCAACCCGCAAAGAAAGAATGGCACCGGAGGCGATGACGTGCGGATCGCCGGGGCTCATCTGCTCGTGCAGGCGCTCCGCGGCGCCGACCAGCTAGGCCCGCCCGGCTTTCGGGATCTGAATCGCAACGGACGCTGGTGGGACGACACCCATGACGCTGCGGGCGGCCTCTACGAGATCCACGACACCACCGGCGTCGAGAAGGCCGTTCGATATGGCACGGCGGGCGGCTTTGTCGATGAGAAGCTGAGCGAAAGCATCCTGTCGATCACCGATCTCGAGGAAAAGGGGTTGATCCTCAACATCGGCGTGCTCAAGAGCGACGTGGCCAAAGAGGAGCCGATGTTCGTCGATCCGTGGGACATGCCGATCCTCTATTACCGGGCCAACAAGAGCAACATTCGCATGCTCCCCGACGGCGACACGCCCGGTATCTTCCGGCAGGAGGACAACGGGATCATCACCGGCACGGAAGAGGGGCAGCTTGCTAACGACGGTATCGACTTCGGCGCCGGCAGAATCGATGGCAGCTACCACGGGCTGTTTCACAATGAGTCTCCCGAACCCAATCAGGATATTGACAAACTCCTCGAGGAGGAGGAACACTTTCAGTTCGCCCGGTTCATTCTCGATCCCTCGATCAGGAATCGGCCGACGCCCGTGCATAAGGGTGACTACCTCTTGATCAGCGCCGGCCCGGACAATCGATACGGAACCAACGACGACATCACCAACTGGACGCGGAAGTTCGACTAAGTGCGACACGAAACAGCCAGCTCGAAACGGCGACGGGTGAAGCCGGCCAGGGGCTTCACCATGGTGGAACTCCTCGTGGTGATCGGCATCATCACCGTCTTGTTCGGGGCCGTCTTTGCCGCCGGCACCACCCTCATGGCCCGCGCCCGGGTGCGCAACACGCAGGCGCTGCTCGCCATCATCCAGGACGCGGTCGATCAGTTCGAGCGCGAGCAGACGCGCAATCCCACCCTGACCCGCACCAAGGCCTACCGAGCGCGCTTCGGCAGCTTTCCGCCGGACGAACTGGAAGTTTTCTCCAGCAAGCATGCGTACCCCTTGCCCTGGCCCAAGGATCGTGCGCTCACCTATCCCGCCGGGTCCGAGATACAGCCGGCGCTGCCGTACACGGAGATGAAGTTCCACGTCGATGGGCTTTCTCCGGCCGAGGTTGCGACCGAGCACCGCGACCTGGCGGCCATGGTCGTCGCCATCGAAATGTTCGGGGATGAGAGTAAGGCGATTCTCGACCGTGTGCGCGAGAACAACCGCGTCCAGGGCCCGATTGACCCCGTCACCGGCGACCCGGCACAGTTCATCGATCGACCGCCGGTGGCAAGCACGTGGGATCCGGAGCGCGACCTCGCGATTCGCTACATTGTCGATGAGTGGGGGGTGCCGATCAGCTATCTGGCTCAGCGCGATTGGGTGGACAAGAGCACCGACCCTGTCGTATCGACGAATCATCCGGGCTGGAACGAGGCCTCGACCGAGATCGTTCGCCTCAACGGCGGGCGTCCCGTCATCTTCTCGTATGGACCCGACGGCAAGGAGCAACTCATCGCGGAGCAGATGAACGGCGTCGTACCGGCCACGGCCTCCCTCGTGGGCGACTTTGAGGACGGCCACAAGGTCGATCACCCGTTTAACACCGACAACATCTATGCGGATGAAACGCTCGCCAAGAAGCTGGCCCAAGGGATCCCGCCGTAGCCATGATTGGTGCCCTGCGTAGTCCTGTTTCCAGTAAGGTGGCTCGGCTCTTGGCGGCTCCGGTCGTAGGGTGGCATGGCCAAGCGCCGCGCGGCCATGTGCTGGGTGGGCCGACGCATGCCCGCGCCTCCGGCTTGGGCATGCCACCCGACGAAGGGATATAACTAGACGCCATGATTCGTGCCATGCCCATGTCGCTGGTGGAACCCCGACGCACGGTCCTTCGCCGGGCTTTCACGCTCGTCGAGATGATTGTCGTCATCGCGATCATCCTCGTGATCGTCGGGCTGGTGGTGCCCTCGGTGTCTGCCTTATGGAACCAACGGAAATTCGCCTCCGCCGTCAACACACTTCAGGGCATGCTCATGGTCGCCCGCACGGAGGCATTGCGGGCCGACGGGGTCGATACGGGAATCCTTTTCTACCTTGATGAAGAGGGAACCCAGCACCTTGCGCTGCTGGAACAGGCCCGTCCGCCCGAGGGGCTTCTCGCCATCGACCGCGCCGCCTGGCAGAACATTTTTGTCGTCAAGCCCGATCGCGCCCTCACGCTGCCCCCGCCGATGCGCCTCGTGCCGCGTCAGGCGCTGGACGCGGAGACATCCGGTGCAACCTTTGAGGGCTTCAGCGATCCCGAACTGGCCAACAACGATTTTGCCACGCCCCCGTCCGCCTCGGACCAGGCTCAGCGCCATCGCAACTTCTTCAGCATGATCTACTCGACCGATGGGCAGTTGATCGTCGGGCGGGACGTGCTGATCCAGGACGCCTACGCCGTGGCGGCATTATCCGCCGTGCAAAACGTCGGTGATCGAACGGGTCTCCCCGTGGGTGTCGGCGAACCCGATGACCCCGAGGCGGCCACCACGACCCAGTACTACCTGCGTGACAACCGCAACGGTCAACGGGCTCCGATTGACCCTCAGCGGCGCAGGCCTTTCCCCTACCTCGTGTCCGACGATCGCGACGTGGCCATCAATTTTTCGTCTGTTGACGGACTCTTGGTCTATGACGATTCATTGTTCAACGATGCCTTCGAGCCGCCGCAGAAGCGGGCCATGCTTCGCCGCGACGCTCAGCCGCTCTACGTGAGTCGCTGGACCGGCGTGGTGATCCGCGGGTCCGCGGGAGAAAACGCAGCCCCGTGAACGTCGATCGCCCATCCCCGCACCACTTGCCGATCGAAAGAGGCCGACGCGCGCGCGGGTCGTGCCGATCGGCCTTCTCCCTCGTCGAGCTGATGATCGGCATCGTCATCCTCGGGCTGGGCATGACGATGGTGGCCATCATGTTTCCCGTCGCCTGGGACCGCGCCCGCCGCCTGAACGATTTCACCATCGAGCGAACGGCCACCGCCGCCGCCCATGCCACGATCAAGTCGCTCGTACCGGGAACCAATTATGGCGTTATTGATGGCGACCTGACGGTGACGTCGGCCGGCTTTGCCGGCGACCTGATCTTCTCGCCAATCAGCGGCGGAAAGATCATCGCCGTCAACCGGCAGTGGCCAAGCGACACGTGGGTCCACGCCCTCAACACGCAGAACGTCCAGGTCGAGAACCGCCGTTTCGTTTCCGAGAACCCCTGGATTCTGGAACATGCGACAAACCTGAGGGATAGCGAATGGGACGGTCATGTCGCAGACGAGCTGCTGGTCAACTCGTACCTCACCAGCCGCATTGACTTCCACCAGCGGATTTATCCGCCGATGGACCGACGCCAGAACGTGGATCCCGTCACCGGGGTCTTCACCGACCCCCATCCTCAGTGGGCCGACGCGCTGGACACCCGTCGCTTCTTCTGGGCCGTCCTTCACCGGCTGCGCGAGCCCGTGGGACCGACCTTTCTCAATCCATCCAACGAACATGTCGCGTTGGCCGACGAGGCCAAGCGGCAGAGCCGCTCGTTCGACCTCTACTATGTCCTGCTGCGGCGGGCTCGATCCACCCTGCGTTACGCCCGGCAGGATCCCACGTTCAGCGCCACGCCCGACCCCTACGACCTGACGGCCCCCGCCGTGACGCCCAAGGCGCTGGGTCCTGAGTTCGACGTCATGTTCCCCATTGCGTGGCGGGCACAGGTCGAGTTCCCCACCGGTTACACTCTCGCCCTAACGCGGGCCGACGTCGTGGGCATCCCGACCGAGGTCACGGTTCCGCCGACGGGCATCACCGGTGAGGCCGGACGACTTTCGGTGCAGCTCTTCCCTGCCGGCACGCGATTCATCGATGAGGTCACCGGTGAGATTTTCCGCGTCGTTCAGCGCCGCGTCATTGGCACGGACGAAGACCAGGCGCTTCTCACACTCGACCGAGAGGTTACGCTCGAATTCCTGCTCCTTTCCCAGGATCCGCGATGCGGTGGCGACGACGGCTGCGCTCCTTTCATCCGAACCGTTTGGGTCTTTCCGCCACCCGTCGAGCCGCGCGGCTCGGTGGGCGATCCGCTGATCTTCACCGGCTCTTCGCCGGTGATCGAGATCACCATCCGCACGCTCAACGCCGCGCCCACGAGCTGACGACCAATCGCCCGATAATCCGCTTACCATCCATGTGGGTTTGGGGCGGGTCAGGTAAAGCCATCCTGGCGGCGGCACGCTTGGTCAGAGCCGTGGGCGCCAGCCCGCGGACACGATGCGAACAAGCACCGCGCTTCCGCAATACCAAACCGGTCACAGGGCTGGCGCCCTGTGCTCTGATAGTGCCCGCCAATTTGGTCATGCACCACCCATCTGGCGTCTTCCTCTGGACTGACACCTGATCCTCGCAATAATTGCCGTGGACGGCGCACGCGGCGCCTCTTGGGACGCATCTTCGTAGCGGCTAATATCGTGCGTAAACGACTTTGTGACAATAGGTTACGATCCCCGTCCAGCCCCAGCGCTCGGCGGACCGCTTTCTCTCTGGCCGAGCTGGTGGTCTCCATCGGCATCCTTGTCCTCATGATGGCGCTGGCCGGGCAGGTGTTTAACATCACAATTACGTCTACCGGTCAGGCCACCGCCCTGACGCGCGTCAGCCAGCTCCTGCGAACCTTCGAGCGCACCCTTCGCGACGACCTGCGGCACGTCCAGCCCGGGCAGTCGATGCTCTTGATCCAGGGAAACCCGGTCAACGCCTACTGGACCGAGGACGGTCCCGACGCGGACAACAACGCCGACCCCTCCGACGGCTACGGGCACCCGCCCGACCCCGCCCGCGAGCGAGGGGGCAACCTCGTCAAGCCGCGGGCCGACGTGCTGATGTTCTTCACCGCCCGCCGCGGCAGCAGCTTCGTTCACCCCGGCGTAACCTCGCACCTGCAACAGGTGGTCTATGGCCACGCCGATCAGGGCGAATATGTGCCCAATCCGCCGACGGCGACCGACCCGTTCACCTTTGAGCCGTCAGGCGTCGCGGCGTTTCCCGTGAGTGCGGCAGCGACCATCTACGCCTCGCCGAACATAATCTCACTGGTTCCCGCGAGTCGGTGGCACCTGGCGCGTCGCAGTGTCTTGTTGGTGCCGACGTCTTCACCGCCTTCCGTGGCCCCCGCGCCGCCCGCGTGGGTCGGCGCCCTGGCCGTCGCGCCCGTCGCCCGGGCGAAGGGGCTGGCCGATGAGCGCATTCTGCTCGGCGAAACCGACGTCGTTGGCGACTTCAACTACGAGGCGTTCGTGCTGAACCCGGGTACCCGGCTGCCGTACTTCCTACCGGAGATCTTTGATGACAGCGGCTTGTCTACGGGCAACCCCTTCAACGCTAACAAGGTTCCGTTCGGTCGCAGTCGTCTGGATGTCAGCCCGCCGCCGCAGCGCGGTGACCGGCTCGGGCACTACTTTGTGCCCAACTGTGCCACGTTCAAGGTCGAGTGGACGCTCGATCCGCGCAGCCGATTCGTCGATGGACGCCTCGACGGTGGACGCGACATTCTTTGGTTCGACCCCGGCGCCGAGCCGGAGGCCGGCGAACACCCGATGCAGGCCCTTATCGACGCCATCGATCCCGCCGCGTCCGCGGGAGATTCCGACGACCCGCTCGACAGACTTCTAAACGGCCGAACGAATCACCCGGACGGAGAGCGCTACTCGTTGGCCGAGCGGTTCCTTGGCCCTGATCTGGTTAAAGACAAGGACTTGGCCTGGCCGACGTTGGCACCCGACGGACGACCCAATCTGGTGGTCTTCGCCGGCGCGCGCCGGAAGTTTGTGGCCGGCACGGTCGTGCCCGAGGACATTTTTCCGACGGCCCTGCGGGTGACGATTGATGTGTTTGACACGGAGCGGCGTCTCGCTCGACCGGTGCGGCACGTGATGGTCGTACCCATCGGTGAATAGACGCGACGTGCCTTGGGGAAGGTAAGGGAAGCGCCCGATGAGGGCGCCCGAGTGTGAGCGGGCCGGTCGAAGGGTGGCCGGCCCGAGTATTCGATACGTCCATGGTTGGAAAACTGACACATTCGTGGCAGCGAACACGCGGCGACCTTGAGTCCGGCGCGTCTCGTGTGCTTGCGCCCAAGGCCAATGGCGTTCGCCGGCGCGGCTCCGTGCTCATCCTGGTGATGACGCTGCTGGGCGTTTTGTTTGTCACGGGGCTCGCGTTCCTGGCTACCATGAACTTCGAGGCCAACATGATCGACGTCGAGCGGCAAAACGACCGCAACGACGCCGGCATCGTCATGGTCCTCGATGCGGTGGGAAGCATCCTGCGCGAGAGCCTCGTCGGTCCTGGCGGGGCGCCCTACACCGGCCGACTCGAGCGCCCCTTCGGTACGCCGACAAGCGGCAACGCCCCGAACGCCCAGGGTGAAATCCCCGGCCTGGACAACCTCATCGCCCCGATTGAACCGTACCGTCCGGACCCGAGGATCATTGACACGAACTGGCGGTCGTTCACCGACCTGAAACGCGCGACCGCCCGACCGCGCGAGCTGCTCTTGCCCCGCGACCTGAGCCTCGCCGCGAACTGGGAAAGCGGTTGGCCTCGGCCCGACGAGACCGACACACCGCCAGGCTCGGTCGGCGAGGACTTTGCGGTCGATTCCGACGGCGACGGCATCACCGACACCGTCCAGTTCGACCTTCTTGATCTGGGTTTTTCGCGTGCTCAGGTGACACGGTTCGCGGCCGAGTTGAACACGCAGTCAAAGCCGGACGGAAGCGTCTTTCTCGGCATGCGGATCATCCCGCACGGCGGCATGGTCAATCTCAACGAGTCGCACCCGAACCTCATCGCCAACCTCATGAACCTCTTGGACATCAACGGGAAACTCGCACCCGAGAAGCTCGCGGACGCGCCCACGGCCGACAACAACTTCTTCCGCCACAGTCCCAGCAGCCGGCAACAGCTCTACTCTCCCTGGACGGAAGAGGCCGGCCTTCGCCGGCGCGTGCTCTTGCCGCCGCGGATGGTGTCGCCGTCACTTTTGATGGGCAACCCCTTCCTCGATCCGCGTCGCGAGCCGCACGCCCGAGGCGACATGTTCGCCAAGCTGCTGCCGCCCGCGCCGGGCGCCCCGTTCGGCCCGGAGTTCGAGACCGCCTACGAAGGGCGGCACCGGTTCGCGCCCTTCACGTTCGAGGAACCCTTCGACGGCGATTACCCGTCGCTCTGGGCCGTCCGCATGGAGCCGTTTCTCTCCTTCGAGGCCGATCGATCCAAAAACGCCTACGACCTGCGCCACCTGACCACCACCATCAGCCACGACAACCTGTTGGCCCGCGGCGGCCGGGCGCCGCTGGCCGACCCCCGCTTCGATATCTCCCTCGGCGATCGCGAGCTTCGCGAGCTGATGATTCGTGCCAACCAAAAAGCGGTTCCGTTTGGTCCGCTCGACGTGTTGCCCTTCGAGTACGCCAACTACCCCGACACGCTGCCCAACGAGCCGACCGGCTTTTGCGAGAACGCCGTCGAAAAAGAGTGCCGCTTCGACCCGCGTAAAGGAAGGCTCAAGCTCAGCCTCGCCTATATCGACGATCAACTGGTCGAGGCGGACACGCTGGCCACCACCGATCTCGCCGCTGCCGACCTCATCCGCCGGCGGATGCAGCGCCTCATCCACGATGCGTTCTTCATGCTCGTGCGAAACGCCAAAGGTCGCTACTGGGCGGACATCGATTGCGACGCGGCAAATCCGTGCCCCGGGCGCGACGCTTGCAGTACGCTCGACGGCCTGTGCCACGACTTCGACACCCTTGAAACGCACAGGCAGGCACTGTTGTCGCGCACGGCCGCCTCGCTGACCGCCAACCTGATCGACTACATGGACGCCAATGACGTGCCCACGCGCGTCGCCTTGCGATCCATGGATTCCTCCGACCTGAGCACCTTCGGTCGCGACTTGGCCGTGATCCTTCCCGACGCCGTGGCACCGACACGCCAGTACGTCTATGGCCTGGAGCAGCAGCCCTACATCACGGAAGTGGCGACTGAGGCGAGCGTCCCTCCAGCAGCTTCTGCCGGTACACCGCCTACGATTGACGGGCGAGCCATCGAGATCTACAACCCCTACAACCAGGATACGCCCGATTCACCCGGCACCGACGAGTACTTCTTCATGGAGGTCGATCCCGGCGGTTCGGCGCCGCCCCATGAAGTTCCGCTGGGTAGTACTCTCAGAGCCGAGCAGTTGACGGTGTTCCATGTCGGACTGCCTGGTGCGGCCCCGCTGCCCGGGAACACCCCGGTCCCTTTGCTGTCGAGTCCGTTTCAGTTCCTAGATGGCTGGATCATCTACCTTGTCCGGCGTGTTCACTATCTCGGCGATGACCTACCAACTGACATCGTGGTCGATCAGTTCCTGGTCGGTGGACCTGACGCAATCGGGATTGGCAAGATCCCGCCGCCTGGGCCGGCCTTGCAGCCGGGCGACAAGGCTATCTTCTCCATGGAGCGCGTCCTCCGGAACCCGGAGATCGCGAACCCGTGGACCATGACCGTCCCCGACGCGGTGGAGGGTTCCGTAGGTGACGAGTCACTTGGCGACTGGAACGAACGCATAGACAGCAAGGGCATCCGCCCCGTCGAGGTCAACTTCGCCAACACGGGCAGCTTCACGCAGCCCGGTCCCAAGCGGTGCCACGCGGGGACCGTACCGGGAACGGTGTGCGTAGTGGACGCTGATTGTGGCAGGGACGGCACATGCACCAACAGCGGCATCGCGTTCCCCACCACCGGGTCGATGCTGCTGACCATGCGCCACGCCAACCGGTCGTTCGACGAGTTCGACCCGGACACCGACGTCACGGACCTGGCCTTTACAACCTGGCTGACGCGCAACAGGGTCGAAGTCACAACGCAGGACGACCCGCTCAAACGGATCACCACGAACATCGAGGAGTTCGAGCAAACCGACAACGGCCGCATGCCGATCTTCGACCTTGTATCATCCGTGATTACAGTACCGGGTGAACCCGACCGTCGCGTGTTCGCCCACCACGTCGATCCGGCCAAGACCGACCAGCGCAAGCCCGGCGACCTGTCGATGCTTCCCTGGGGGCAGCTCGTCTTCGATTACTTCACCGTGCTGCCGCTTTCCGGGTCCGGGCCGTTCATCACCGGCGACCTGGACGCCGTGGGTCTTCCCAGTGCCCAGCCGCGGGTCGATCTGGAAGGCCTGCGCGTGCATGGGCGCATCAACATCAACGCCGCGCCTATTAAGGTGCTTGCGGGTCTGCCATTTATTCCCATGGAGATGATGCCGTTCGCGTTTCGAGGAAAGGTTCGCTTCGGGGCCGGGTTGTTGGCAAACGCGGGCGCTATGACGGACCCGTTCGATCCGATCGTTCCTGATGCTGAGAAGGGATTGTTGGTCTTCCTCGATGAAGAGGCCGGCATAATGGGTGACCAGCTCGCCGCGGGTGTCGTCGCGTATCGCGAGCAACGCGTACTGCCCGGCTCGGGCGATTACGGCGGCGTGGGCGGGCGAGCGTGGGACGACATCCCGGGCAAGCCGGCGTTTCGTCGCGGGCCGGGTTTCCTGACGGTGGGAGAGTTGGCCAACGTCCGCCACACCGCGGCGGCGGACGATCGCCGAATCGAAGGCGGCAACACAGGCAAGGATCCCCTCGATGAGGACTATGTACTGGCCGTCGCGCGGCTCGTCGCTTTGGGCGACTGGGTCACGACCAGTTCGGACGTCTTTACGATCTACGGCACGCTTCGCGGGGAGATCGACGAAGAGGTCGGCATCGGCCTGACCGACGAGTTTCGCTTTCGCGCGCAGGCGGCGGACGTCGATGCGCGGGCGATTCGCTTTCAGGAAACAATCGATCGGCTCCCGACCTTCCTGGGCAGGCCACTGCCCAGCCGGCTCGGGCAGCGCACGGTCGGCAAATACGTCGATCTGCGCAACGACTGACGCGGGCTGGCAGAACGATGCGTTGCCCCTGAGCCGCGGGCTTTAGCCCACGCGGACGTCCGCGCAAGCTGAAGCATGCGACTCGGACAGTCGCGAAGCCTTGTCGCACGACACCAGTGCGGCGACCGCGCCTGGTCCGGTAAACAGGCTGCCCACGGCGGTTGCCCAGCGGAGCAACACCAGACGGGCATTGGTAACGCCGGTCTTGAGGGGATATAATGACGCGAGATGCATTGAAGGGGGGAAGAGGCGATCGCCGTGACTGTGGCCGCCATGCGCCTGGGGACATTCCGACGTGCCCGGCCGCACACGCCCACCCTTTGCCAGAGCGTTCCGCGTTCTGGTTGGCCGTGTTCGCCGCCGTTTTCGATGCATCGAACGGCGGGACACCGCGCGGGCGAAAGTCCGCGGCTCGAGGCTGAGAAACGGGACGTGCTCGAACTCGACAAGCAATGGAGTTGAAAGAAGATGGGTGCTAGGCGTGCAACCGGGGTATGGCTGATCC
The DNA here is from genome assembly GCA_965371245.1 of uncultured bacterium. Classification (GTDB taxonomy): domain Bacteria; phylum Planctomycetota; class Phycisphaerae; order UBA1845; family UBA1845; genus CBDUXT01. Next base: position 22,616 of record CBDUXT010000060.1, read on the forward strand.
TTCTTGGGATCGCGGCGGGCGCTGTTCCGCATGACGGTGATCGATCCGTCGAGCGACTGGGGAAGGATTTGATCGATCTGGATGGGCAGGTCGCCTCGTTGGAGTCGATCGGAACGATCGGGGGCGTTTCCGAAGACGGCTGCGAGATCTTCGGCGATTTTTCCAGGGACATTCGCAGCCTGAGCCCGTTGCGCTACCGCGGGAACCTCTATCGCATCAAGGCCGACGCGATCCTGCACGAGATTCGCATGGAGCTTCAGCTCGCGATCGACGCGCCAGTCGACTTGTTCTTTGAAGTCCATCGAACACGCACGATTCCCGTGGAAGACCCGCCCATCTACGTGCGTGTGATGCCCGAGGTGGAAGTGCTGGCCTTGGGCGACGGATCGGTGACGCTCTTTTCCACAGGTCAGTTGATCGATCCACCAACGGGGCAAATCGGCCTGCGCCTCGAAGCCGGCTGGGACTATTCGATTGCCGTCTCCTGGGAGTCGATCGACGTGAACTACGGTCGAAACTCCGTCCGGACGCCGTTTGGTTTTCTGCACGGCAAGGTCCTAGGCCGGGTGTTGCGGAGCATCGCGCCCCCGATCGACGATGAGCTGACCAGCGTCGGCCTTGAGAGCGGCCCAACCTCGGGCGCCTACTCGATGCAGCTCTGCTTCGAGCCGGTCACCGGCGCGTGCTGTGACGGCACGATGGGCTGTGAGGCAAGACTGGAAGTAGATTGTACGGCCGTGGGCAGCCACTTCTTCGGCCAGCGAACGACCTGCGACGAAACGGTTTGCCAACCGGGTGCGTGCTGCATGCCGTGCGGCGAGTGTTCGAACGACTTCATCCCGGCAGCCTGCGAGGCCGTGGGCGGCGCGATGCAGTGGCCCGGGGTTGCCTGTCCCGCCAATGCCGCCGATCTGTGCCCCAAGCTCACCGGCGCGTGCTGTGAGGCCGGGGTCTGCACGCCCGACGTGTGCATCGACGAATGCGACGATATCGGCGGCATCTTCGGCGGCATCTTCCGCGGCGTGGGTTCGGAGTGCGAGCCGAACATCTGCATCGGGGCCTGCTGTCGCGACGCCAATTTTGGCAAAGACCTCCCATGTGTCGAGGTCACGCAGAGCTTTTGCGAGGATCCGCAGGTCGATGGCGGAACCTACCGCGGTGACGGCACGACCTGCTCCACGCTTGCCCCGGCCGACGCATGCGGCGGCGCGTGCTGCTTCACGATCGGCGGCGTGGGTGGGTGCCAGAACGTTGCCACCCGAGCCGAGTGTTCGGTCGGCGCCGGCGTGGAGGATCCCAACTACCTCGGTGATGGGACGAGCTGCTTTAACAACGCCTGCCCGGCGACCGCGCCCGGCTCTTGCTGTTTGTTCGAGTCCACGTGCATGGATACCGACGTGGACACCTGCGCCACCCTTGAGGGCGACTTTGTTCTCGCCAGCGACCCCGAGGGCGACTGCCTGACCCGTTCATGCGCGGTCGCTGCCTGCTGCTTCCCGGATGGAAGCTGTGCGGAAGACCTGACGGCCACCGGTTGTATGAATCGGGGCGGCACGTCGCAGCCAAGCGGAACAACGTGTCAGGTGGCCATGTGCGTTGCCCCCACCGGCGCGTGCTGTGGATTGGCCGCGGGCGTTTGCACCGACAACATGACCGAGGCGGACTGTGAAGACGCCGACGGCGTTTACCTGGGCGACGGCTCTGATTGCCTAAGCGCCGCGACGGATTGCCCCGGCTTTGGCGCATGTTGTCGCCCCGAGGGTACGTGCTTTTCGAATCTGACAGTGGCCGAGTGCAACACCATCGGCGGCGACCTGAACGCCGTGGCCCTCTGTGCCGACATATTCCTCGACTGTGAACAGCGCGGGGCGTGCTGTGCGATCACGGGGTTGTGCCTGTTCGTGACCGTGGCGGAGTGCGACGAGGTCGATGGCGTGTTCAACGCGGACGCCCGATGCGATTTCGCGAACGTCTGTCCTTCGGGTGCCTGCTGCGTGGGGGAAACCTGCCTGCAGCGAACGCGGGATGGCTGCATGAAGGCAGGCTCGGTGGGCGCCCCCAGTGACTATCGCGGCGACGGGACGACGTGTGACGAGAGGGTGTGCGGGGACGTGGAGGGCGCTTGCTGTCTTCCAAACGGCATCAGTTGCGTCACACTCCTCCCGCAAGACTGTCTCGATGTACCGTTTGAGGGCGTCTTCCAGGGCGCAGGCAAAGAATGTGACGAGACGATCTGCAAGGCTGGTGCCTGCTGTCTGAGCGCCGGCGACTGCGACGACGACGTGTTGCCGACCCGGTGCGCCGAGCGTGGAGGCATGTTTGAGACGGCGTTCAGATGTATTCAAGGCGCCTGCGATCCACGTGGCGCTTGCTGTGTCAATGACGACACCTGCACCGAAGCCCTCCCGAAACGACAGTGCGACAACCTGGGCGGAACGCTGACGTCCGACGCGCTGTGCGACGAACTGGATCCGCTCTGTGAACCCACCGGATCATGCTGCCAGCGCGACGGCACCTGTATGGATGACGTCTTCGTGTCCGTCTGTCAGGCGGGCGACAACACGCGGTTCGTGCAAGGTGAAAGCTGCGATCAGGCAACCTGTCCACCGTTCGGGGCCTGCTGCATGGCAGGAAGCTGCGAGCCGAACATAACGGAGGACGACTGCCGTCTCGGCGGCGGCGTTTACCAGGGGGACGCCAGCGACTGTACGGCGGGGTTGTGCGCCCTGGGCGCATGCTGCCCGGTGGACGGCGACTGCGTCGATGGCGCGGTGGCCTCGGAGTGTACGGCCACGGAAGACCGATTCACCGAGGGAGCCGCCTGTGTCAACGTCCCCTGCCCCCCGCGCGGCGCCTGCTGCCTCGACGGAACTTGTTCGATTCGAACCCTGTTTCAATGCACCGGCGCCGGCGGCGACTTCGGCGGCGTGGGCACACTGTGCGACACCGCGGACCGCTGCCTGATCGGAGCGTGCTGCTTCGAGTTCACGGCATGTGACAACACCCTGACACGCCAGCAATGCGAACGGGTGATCCCCAACGCCGGCACGGGCCTATTCGGCGGCGCCGGGAGCACGTGCAGTACGGACCTCTGTAAGGTTGGTCGGTGCTGCTCGGCGACGGCGGTCTGCCGCGAGCGCACATTGATCACCGATTGCGATGATCCCGCGGACTTCAGGGAAACGAGTTGCCAGATCCCCTGCGAGGGTCGCGGGGCCTGCTGCGTGCCCGGCGATGAAACCTGCCGGATCATGACACAAACGGCGTGTACGGAAGAGTTCGGGTTCTACGGCGGAGACGGCTCCACCTGCAACCCGGCGGACCTGTGTAGCGAAGGTTCCTGCTGCCTGCCCAGTGGGAATTGTAGCGAACGCAGTCAGCTTCTATGCAATCTAGGCTCCGGAAACTTCACAACCGGGGGAGCTCTCTGCGCCGATACCGATTGTGCGCGCGGGGCCTGCTGTGTACCCGGCGATGAAGCCTGCCGGATCATGACGCCGACGGAGTGTACGGAGGAAGAGTTCGGGTTCTACGGCGGAGACGGCTCGACCTGTGACCCGGCGGACCTGTGCAGCGATGGTGCCTGCTGCCTGCCGAGCGGGACCTGTAGTGAACGCAGCCGACTCCTGTGCGAACTGACCTCCGGGACGTTCAAGAACGTGGGAAGCCTCTGCACCAATCTCGATTGTTCGATCAGCATCGTCTCTTCCCTTCCCCCAAGCTGCGCCATCGACGCCGCGCAGCCGTCCGAGCCGGATGGATCGGCCACAACCGGCCCGACCTTCGAGGTAACATTCAACAGCAGCGCCGCGGGGCTGGGACCGGAACACTTCAGCATCGTGTTTCGACCTGTACCTGCAATCGGCCCCGGCATTCTCGACGTCCTACCTGGGGGCGACGCCAATACGGTGGTGGTGCGCCTGAACGGCCCGCCCGTGCCCGGTCGGTGGACCTGCCTGGTTCACAACGACAGCGGCACGGAAACCTGTCTCGGCGGTCTTCCCGGCGATGTTGGCGGCAGCGGGACCAGCGAACCCGCGGATGTGCAGGCCGTCATCGACTGTGTGAGCGGTGCCGCCGCGTGTCAGCTATGGCAGTGCGACGCCGACCGGAGCGGCAGGTGTGGTCCGTCCGACGTGCTCCGGGTCATCGACCTGTTGGGCGGCGGTGAAGCCTTCACGCGGTGGGCGGGCGTGTCGTTGACCGCGCCGTGTCCGACGATGGGACCGTAGGGGAGCGCGCGGTCAAGCGGTGGGACCGTAGCAGTCTGCGGAAAGCGCGTGGTACCGGCTTCCAGCCGGTGGATTGACCGGCGAGAAGCCGGTGCCACAGCCAAGAGCCGGAGGTCACGCGGGTCAGCGCTTCGGGGTGCCGCGACGAGTCGGGAACTACCCGGTCAGCGTGGCTTCGGCCTCGGATACCTGCTCTTCAAGACCGGCGCGCACTTCCTCGATCTGTTCGAGCGTGATGCCGAGTGTTTCGAGCATCGACTCGGTAACCTCGTCGTGCTGCGCCGTCAGATAGAACCCGATCTGATCCTGACAACAAATCACGTCGGCGAGCTGAACGAGCGTGGCCATGTTGCGCAGCTCCACGCTGAGGGTCTCGGGGTTGTGATGGAATCCGACGGCCGCCCGCAGGTGGCGTGGGAACTTCCACCTGGTCGTCAACCCCACGCCGAAGGCCTGGTGATCGGCGCCGATGATCTCGCGCTCACATTGAAGAAAGTCCTCATGATCCCCATCGCAGCAGCGCTGGATCACTTCGGCAAACTGATCGGGGTAACACTGTCGCTCGACGAGCGTGCCGATGTCGTGGATCAAGCCGGCCACAAACACCTCGTCCGTTAGGACAGGGTGCGGTGAACACCTGGCCAGCGACCGGGCAGCGACGGCCACGGCGACGCTGTGCCGCCACAGGTCGGACGCGCTGAACTGTTCGGAGATGCGCTTCCCCTTGAACAGGCGTGCGATCGACGCGGCGATCGCGATGTTCTTGACGGCGGACAACCCGAGGAGAATGATGGCACGATCCACGCTGGCGACCTGACCGGGAAGACCGTAGAACGCCGAGTTGACCACCTTGAGCACTTTGACCGACAACGCGGGGTCGTTCTTGATGACGTCATGGAGGTCGCGTGCCGTGCTCCTGGGGTTCTCTACGATCTCGATGATCTTGATCGTGACCTGGGGAAGGGTTGCAAGATCCCCGATCGCCGCAAGGGCTTTGTCAACGATCGTCTTGGCGTGATCGACGGTGTCTATTGGCATCGTCCAGCCTCAGTGCCTGCTTGATCCTACGGCGGCGCCGCGATTCGCCCGCTGCAAACCTATCGTCACCACCGAGGACATGGATTAGGAACTCGCCCCGGATCGCTAATATGCGTTTTGCTTGCGACGCATGTTGTCGTCGAGCGGCAGACAGGACAAAACAGCCGTGATGCGCTCCCCGGCGTGCCCGTCGCCGTAAAGCGTGCTCGAACGGGTTATCGACCGCTTGGCAAGGGCACGCCGTACCGCCTTGACAATGCCCTCCACCCTCTCGTCAACATCGATGACCAACCGGCGGTCGCGCTGTCGCCCGTTCTGCCTGGGTCCGATATTGACGGCCGGTGTTCCTGCCGCCGCCGCCTCGATGATGCCACTGGATGAGTTCCCCACCAAGACGTCAGCCATGAGCAGTGTTCTGAGATAGGCGTCTCGATCGAGCGAGCGGAAGACGCGCACCGCTTCGGGACGCGACCGACGCCGGTGCGTTTCAATGGCATCGATCACGCCGCTGTGACCCCGGTCCGTGTTCGGATAGATGATGGTCCGCGTCAAACCCGAGCGCTCAACGGCCGCGAGCGTGGCGGCCATGGCACGACGCTCGACGGCAAGCCGGCGTCCGACGGCGTGCTGGACGATCAGCGCGGTGCCACTGCGGCGGTAGCCGTGTCCTTCGGACTCTCTCAGTTCTCGCAAGCGATCCAACCCGGGGGCGCCGACGCAGAACACGCGATGGGCCGACTCGCCCATCCGAATGATTCGCCTCGCCGCCTCGGCGGTGGCCGGAAAATGCACGTGCGAGAGCTTGGTGACGGCGTGGCGCATCGCGTCGTCAAAGTCGCCCGGCGCCAGGTCGCCGCCGTGAACGTGCGCGACGATTCGACCGGTAGTGACCGCGGCAAGGGCACCGGCCATGGCCTCGATGCGGTCACCCAGGACCACGGCCACGTCCGACTTCAGACGTTCCAACGCCTTCGCCAGACCGACGACCCCGCGCGCCAGACCCTCGGCCTGATCCAAACCCGAGTCATCGCCCGATTGCATCGGGACCCGCGCATCGATCCCAAAGCCGTCGCGGACAATGGTATTGACCGTGTAGCCGAAGCGGCGTAGCAGATGCATCCCGGTGACAACCACCTGAAGTTTGAGCTTGGGGTGGGCACGCACGGCCTCCATCGTGGAACGCAGCAGCCCGTAGTCAGCCCGCGTACCGGTGATCACGGCGACACGAGGCGAACGCCGACGGGTGCGGCTCATCGCACCATGTCCCATGCCAACATGGTGTCACTGTTGATATCAGTAGCCGCCCGTCTGCCCCAGAGGCGCTCCAGGTCGCGCGCCGGGATGCCACCGCCCGGGCGTTTGAGCGCCAACATGTCTTGGGTCAGCCGGGTTCCGGCATGGATGCGGGTGGCCGCGACCACGCTGCGGCCGGCCACCAACCGGACGTCCGCCTCGGCCGAAGTCATGCCGTAGCCGCCGTCGCCCATCGCCTGTTCGGCGCGGCGCACCGCGGAAACGTACTCGGCTAACTGCGCGGGGCCAAGCGACATGGCGTGGTCCGGACCGGGGGCGCTTGGATCGAGCGTGAAGTGTTTTTCCAGCATGCACGCGCCCGCGGCAACCGCCCACGCACCGATCCGCGTTTCGGTGGTGTGGTCGCTCAAGCCGCAGGGCACGTGGAAGGTCTGCGCGAGCCGCCCGATGGCACCAAGGTTTGCGGCTTCCAGCGGTGTGGGGTAGCAACTGACACAGTGCAGGAGCGTCAGCCGGTCGTGGGCGCCGCCCGCGCCCACGCGCTCGACGGCTGCGTGAATCTCCTCCTCGGTCGCTGCACCGGTGGAGAGAATGAGCGGCAGTCCGGTGCTCATGGCCGCGTCGACAAGCTGCGAATGGCTCAGGTCCGTCGAGGCGATCTTGATCGCGACAGCGCCAAGCGCCTGGACGCGAGCCACCTCCTTCAATCCAAACGGAGTGGCCAGGAAGAAGATCTCTTGTTCGTCGCAGCGGCGTTTGATTCGCTCAAACGCCTCCGGCGCCAGTTCCAAGCGGGCGAGCATCTCTCGCTGCGAGGAGGAGCCGGAGCCGCGTCGCTGATACGTGGCCGGCGTGGCCTGCGCCGTGACAAGATCGGCAGCACGAAACATCTGGAACTTCACCGCGTCGGCGCCGGCCGCTTTGGCCGCGTCTACAAGACAAAGCGCCTTGTCTGGTGAGCCGTCGTGATTGACACCGGCCTCAGCCACCATGAAGACGGGTTGGCGCGCACCGACGGAGCGCCCGGCGATCATCACGTTCGCCATGGCACGTTCACCGCGATCAGGCGTTGACACGCGTTGCCTCGCTCCGGGCGCGCAGGACGGCCTCTGCCACATAGAGGTCGATCGGTTCGTCTATATCCACGGCGTCCTCGGGTCGCTGAACCAACGCGCGGCGGTCCGCACCCAGAAACGCCTGGTAGTCATCCGGCGCATCCAGCGCGCCGAAAAGCGCCCGGCGGGTCACGACGGCAACGGCGCCGTCATGGTAGTAGAGCGGCGAAAGATCCTGCCGGCGGTGGATGCTGTTGGGTCGAAACTGCTGCATGCGATCGCCCTCGAGCCGGTGCAACCAGTCGGGGTGCTGTTTGCTCACCGGGGCGACGCTCCGCACCGAGTCGGCACCGGACGCCGCCAGGTGCTCGATGGCCCGGTCGATCAACCCGTCGGCCCGCACCGGAATGTTCCCATAGAGAAGTACCACCACGTCCACGGGCACTGCGCCGTCCGACTCGAACGTCTCCACCGCATGCCGGGCGGCGGCGTCCACGGTGGCGGTGTCGGTGGCGAGCTCGGCCGGTCGATCGATCACCTGGATGCCCGCCTCTCGCGCGAACGCCTTGGCCGGTTCCGAATCGGTGGTCAAAACCACGGACGAGAGACGGCGGCTGGCGATCGCATGCTCGAAGGTGTAGGCGATGACGGGTTTGCCGGCAAGTACGCGAAGGCACTTGTCGGGAAAACCCTTGCTTCCTGCGCGCGCCAAGATAACCCCGAGGCATGTCATGGTCTTCGTCATTATCGGCCGGACCCGGAGGCGTGCTTGACCGGGCGGGATGTGCGCGGGCCATGGGGGGGAAAGACAGGCGGAAACAGGGAGTTCAACGGGGCCGGCGGAGGGAGGGGTGGTGGGTCAGTGTCAGCGTTCGAGCAGGCCGACTAATTCCTGAAGTGTCCAAATCTTGTCAGCAAGTCCAGCGGCAACGCCGGGCGTGGTCCTGAGCGTCTGGTGTTTTCGCCCAGAATTGTATTGCGTGAAGTGCAGAGCAATAGCGCATTGCAGGTTGTAGGGCTGCGTTGAGAACTCGCTCGTCGGCCGCGTGAATCGTTCCATGCTCATACCTGTCGTGAGGTTTAACCGTTCCCTGTAGGACGTTGGAACCTTGGCGTGATTGGGGCTGCCGATCACGCGAGTCTTCCGTGCGCCGTTGATGCAACCTGGCCTGTACTTGCGCTCGGTATCCTTGCTGTCATCCTCGCCAAACATCTTCAAGAGCATCGCGTGGTCGATGTCTCGCCCGAACGCCTCGGGGAGGGCGCTGAGGTAGGTCGCGAGGCCGAACACGAACGGCGGGGGCGTAGCCAGCGTCCTGCCCGCCCATCAGTGGCCGATTCTAACCTGCCCGGTGACACGTCCGTTTGGTGTCGAGGTGGCCGACCCCCGTCGTGCTCGGCTCCACCGGACTGCCCTGGCTCAAGAATGGGGCTCACGGGCCTGTGGTGAGGGCGGCAAGCGGTCAAGCCGCCGAATGACGCCCACGGGCGTTGTTTTCCAGGCGATGCGAGGGCCCCAGGACGATTTCCTCGCCGTTGCCCGGGCCGTCTTGGCATGTTAGAATAAGGGGCTCAGTTTGGTGCCGCAGCTCGTCTTCTCTGCCCTGCGTAGCCGCAACGGGAACCGGGGAGCACCATCTGAACCGGCGTGCGAGCGATCTGAGCCCAGCTGGGCTTGGCGGATTCCGGGTTGGCGGCAATTCGTTCATTACGACAAGCCAACCCGGCTGATGTGCCCGGGATTGGGCGCTGTACGAGCCCACACGTCTCACGTCGAGATGGTCCTATAAGCCGAGGCAACGGACGCCTGACGAGGGCTCGCGACTCTGGTGCGCTTGACCACCCAGCGCCTGGCGAGGAATGCTCTCGCCGGAGACACGCCGGCAGCGAGTGCGACGCAGCAAGAGTTAGTACACTAAGGTTACACTTTATAGAACGGAGAACGCAACCTGCATGGATAATAAGATCGTTTCTGAGAGGTGTCGTGGTGGGCAAGAGTTTCCGTCGCATCGGGATTCATATCCGTGCGAAACAGGTGATGGTCTGATCACGACGGCTCTTCTCTTGGCCGCCGGGGCGGGGACGCGGTTACAGCCGCTGACCGACCGTTTCCCCAAGTGCCTTACGGAAGTGCGCGGCATCCCCATTCTCAGAAGGCTTGTTTCTTGCTTGGTGGAGGAAGGATTCAGGCGTCTGGTGGTCGTCGTGGGCTACCGTGACGCGCAGATCCGCGATTATCTGGAGTTGCACGCCTCCGGGCTTGTGGTTGACTTCGTGGATTGTCGTGAGTACGCCACGACGAACAACATCTACTCGCTCTGGCGGGCCCGTAAGCACATTCGAGAGCCGTTCGTTCTGATCGAATCGGACTTGGTGTTCGACTCGTATCTGCTGGGTCGGATGCGCGTTCGGGACCGTATCGCCGTTGCCCGTTTTCAGTCGCCATTGCTCGGGACGACCGTCTCGATCAACGAGTTCGGGCGTGTCCTGTCGTTCCGCGTCGGGGCCGACTCATTTGCACCCGAGTTAGGGCATAAGACCGTCAACGTCTATAGTCTGTCGAAGGCGACCTGGCTGGAAGTTGTCCGACGGTTGGATCAGCGTATCGCCGCCGGTAAAGTGAATGACTATTACGAGGTCGTGTTCGCGGACATGGTCGCGGAAGGGTTGCTGACACTGCAATCGGTTCACTTTGATGAAGGACGCTGGTGCGAGATCGACACGCTTGAAGATCTTCGGGCGGCCGAACAGATCTTTCTTGATCCCCAGGAGGGGTTCGGACCGCGGATAGCGAGACGCTCGCGCTCCCTGCGGGGATCATGACGGCGCTGCAACCAGTCAACGGCCGGTGCGGAGTCGCTGTCGCGGGGGAGGTGCCGCCTCAACTCGACTACTCGAAGGTCCGGGCCTACTGGAAGAGTGCTGGACCATCCATGCTTGGCCCATACATGATGGACGGGTTCGGGTTCCCGGTTGGCGCGGGGCGCTTTCGCTTTCGCTGCGAACTGAACGTGGTCACCGAAGCGATTCAAGACCTTGGACCAGGCACGTCGGTGCTGGACCTTGGCAGCGGCGTAGGGGTCTGGACCGAGTACTTCGCACAACGATTCGCGAAGGTCGTTGCGGTCGAGGGTAGCTCAACTCTTTACGAGGTGTTGAAGGACCGGTGTTCACGTTATCCGAATGTGACCACGCACAACCGCGACGTGTTATCCTTCGAGCCAGGAGGCAAGTTTGGGTCCGCTGGCGGGTTTGGGCCCACTGGTGGGTTTGAGCCCGCTGGCGGGTTTGGGCTGGTTTTTCTCGGCGGCCTGTTGATGTATTTGAACGATCATGACGTTGCGATCCTGCTGCGCGAGCTCATTCCATGCCTTGAGCCGGGGGCGATCGTGTTGTGTCGGGAGTCCACGATTCGACATGGGGTCCGAACGCTCCAGGGTGACTATCAGGTCGCCTACCGCTCCGTCGAGACATACCGGGACATGTTTGCCGACGCCGGCTTCGACGTCGTGAGCGTCCAGGCCAACACCGCGTACATCAACGTCCAGATGGCCTGCGAACTGATCAAGAAATGGAAGGCGCGGGTTCCGGAGCCATTCCGGTGTCTCCCCGTCGTCGGACGCCTCGCGTACTGGGGGCTCCGCCTCGGCTACCCGTGGAACACGAGGTTGATCCCCTGGCTGCTGGGCAGGATAGGATGCGAGTTTCCGCTGTTGACGAACCACTTCTTTGTTCTACGGCCAAGCGTACCGGTGGCTGCGGACCGGCGAGATAAGGTACGGTGCGGCCCACGGGTCGAGGAAGAGACGTTCGAGAACGCGCGTTGAACACTCCGTGAAGTACATCTACCGCAATCTCCCGAACATCGTTTCATTCCTCGGCGTTCTCCCGCTCTGTATCCTGCTGCGGGAGGATGCGTTCGCGTATCTCTGCCCGCTCATCGTCTTCAACAACATCATGGATGATCTGGACGGGGTTCTGGCCAAGAAGCTGGGGCTCCGTAGTGAGTTTGGGGCCGGGTTGGACAACGTATGTGACGCGGTCGCGCACATCCTCATTGCGATGGTCGTCGGCAGTCATTACGGCGGAGTCGTGCTGGCGGCGAGCCTGCTTTCGGCCGTGGCGATTCTCGTCCGTGTTGTCCAGCGGATCGTTCCCTCACCCGCCACCGGAACCGGCACGCCGACCAACGAATTGATGCGCCACCTCCTGCTCTTGATTCTTCTCCATGAGTTCTTTGGACCGGCAGAGCCGGGTGGCGGGTTCGACATCACTCCCTATCTTGTCGCGGCTTACGTTTTGAACTCGGCGTCGATGCTTGTCCCCTTCGCCATGCCGCACCTTGTTCGCTCGAAAGCCAAGACAGCGACGGCGATCCTGGGAGTCAACGTGGCCCTTGTGGTCGTCTGGTTTGCTCCGGTAACCGTACCCTACATAGCGGCGGCCTTCCTGGGCACGTACGTCTACTCCTTCGCGGTAGGCGGTGCGGGTTGGCTCCAGAGGGCCTGAGCGCAGGAATCCAGGTCACTGAACGGACGGAGCCGCGCGGAAGGCAGTAGGGATCTTCGCCCCCGGAAGCGCCGATAGCGAAATCGGGACGCTGGGTTAGGAAATCGGATCAGACCGCTGGAACTTTGAGTCGGAATCGGCCACGATTCCCACACCGCCGGGCTTGACGCAGCGACGAGGCGGTCACCTTCGAAACCCGTGTGGCAGGAGTATTCCGAATCACCGCGGCACAGGTTGTACAGGCGGTCCGAAGCTGCCACCAGGAGAACAGGCATGAGGTCGTTCAAGAGGCTGCTCTTTTTCTCGTGCGTTTTGTTGACGCACGCGGCGTCGGCTTCCGCCCAGGAGGCGATTGATCTCGACGATGACGCCCTGTTGAACCGCGTCAAGAAGGAGATCGATGCCCTGGTCCCGGCGGGCGACAAAGCCCGCGCGGAAAGAGAGGCCCTCGAAGAGATCGGCGCAAGTCTCCAGGAGGCTCAAGCGGCGGCTGACGCGCCGCTTCCATCCGATCCCGGTGAGATGACGGGACTTGAGGCGCTCGATGAACCAGCGCTTCTTCACCAGGTGGAAGTGCGCGAGGAATACCTCGCGGCCTACCGCAGACGCAAACAGCAGCTTGACCGGATCCCCGGCCTCACCGACGCCCGTCGCAAAATGATGAATCAGGCGATGGAAGCGCACCGGATTGGCGAGCAGCGGGCCGGCGATCTCCGCCCCCTGCTGACGGAGCTGACCCGCCGTATTACGGCAGGCCGTATTTCGCCGAACAAGGCCATTTTCGACGACAAGGGCGCGGAGTTCTGGAGGGAGGCGGTGCTCCGACAGCAGGCCGAGTGCGCCGCCTGGCTTGAAGCCCATCGCGCCGAAAAGCAACGGCCCAAGACCCCGCCGGCATCCGAGGCGGCCGAGCCGACAAGTCGGTCTGAGCCGACGAGTCGGTCTGTGGCCGTCTGGAACATCGAAACGGACCGCCGTCTTCAATACTCCCTCGATGTGGCCGGCGTCATGCTCCAGGCGGCCAAGCATGAAGCGGCTGAACGGGAAGGACTGGAGAAGACCGATCACGCCGCCATGCCAACAGTCATCGCGCGCGTTCACGACGACTGGCAGCGCACGCTGGCCGAGTACGAGAGGGCTCTGGATCGCGCTGAGGCCAAGCGCGCGGCCCTTGCCGAGCTGGAAGCGGATCGACGTGATTTGACGCCGCCTTCCAAGGAATCGATTCCCGAAGGAGAGGGGCACGCCGAACTGAAAACCGCTCGCCGCGATGCCGCCTTCTCAGACCAGTTGGTCCGCTACGACACACGTCGTCTGGAACTGACCCGCCAGGGGAACGACGTAGCCAATGAACTCATGCAGGAGCTGCTCGCGATCCCGACCGCGTTTGAACGGGCTCGTCGTCAGACGGTCACGCTGAAGGCGGCGCTCAAGCTGGCCGAGGAGTGGCAGCGCGAGGGCAAGATCGAATCCTTCGATTCTCCCGAGGACGCGAACGTGGCGAGCCTGGGGGCCAGGATGGGGACCATCGCGCAGGCCGAAGCCGCCCGACGCCGCGAAGTCGGTGAACTCAAGCAGCGGATCGATAACCAGAGCCTGATCGAATCCGCCGGGCAGGAGTTGGAGCAGGAACAGGAGAAGAACCGGCGGCTCCACAATGCCCTCGAGGAAGAACTCAGCTACGCCGCCTTCCTGAAGGAGATGGCCGCCAAGGACGAAACGACGTTGATCGCCCTGGTAGAGCCCGACGGCACGCTCAACGCCTCCATCGAGGAATTGACCGCGACCGTTGACCGGGTCCAACGCGAACTCGACCGCTTGGTGCAAGCGGTGGGAAGCGCCCGCGATGCCATTCGTTCCGTGGAAAACCCGTACGTGCGCGCGGGCTTTCTCAGGGCTCCGGAACGCCTCGCCGAGATCAAGGCCGAACTGGAGAATCTCAAAGACGCCGGTCTCCCCGAAGACCGCGGCTCCCACCCCCTGAGGCAGGCGACAAACGGCGATTCGCCCGAGCCGGTCGCTGCGGGTGCCAGCCCTTCCGCGCGAACGGATCAGCCGCTACTGGACCAGGTGAAGGAGATGCAGGGAGAGTTGGAGGCCCGGCAGGATTTCGCCACGGTCCAGTGGCAGTACTTCGACAACCTGGATGAGAAGCTCAAACTCTATAGGGAAGCTTCGAATGCCATGGATCGGGCATTCACGTCGGCCGGCCAGGCACGCTCCTCGTTGATCAACGAAGAGAAGCGCAAGTATGCTTGTGCGCGCGAACTGGAGCGCCGGCTTCATGAAGGCCGGATCGAGCGAACCCAGATCCCTTTCGGCCTTTCCGACGTGCTGACCCGGGAAGCCGTTCTCCAGGCCCAATCCAATCGTGACGAGCAGGCCCGGCGGCATGCCAAGCTGCGCAAGTACCACCAGGATGAGCGGGATCGGCTGGAGGCACTCTCCGCGTTTGGAATCTGGGCGAAAATCCGTGCCGATTCCGCGGACGAAAGAGCGGCGCTGATCAGCCAACCGGTCCAGCGCATTCATGCGGCCACGCTCCCTCTCAAGGATCTGGAGGAAGTCGATGGAAAACAACTGGAATACGACGCGAAGAACGCACGGGGAGAGGAAGACGTAGGTTGGGAAAGTGTGCTCGCCGCGATGTCCCGGGTGAAGAAGCGGGAACTCTTCGACGACTCGCTGGAGACCTACTATCG
>CBDUXT010000061.1:0-36389 GCA_965371245.1 uncultured bacterium
TCGGCTTTGACGTGGAGCGCTCGATCGAACTCGTACGCCGGTAGCTCGTTCCAGTCTGCCCATTCGGCCTCGTACAGCCGCTTGAATTCCTTTTTGCCGAACGTCTTGCGCTCGTGCTCGATGTGCTTGAGGTATTCGACTGCGCGTGTTGGATCATGCTCGATCAGCCACTCGTGTAGGTGCCGCCAGGTCCAGCGGTAGAACGCGCCGAGCTCGTCGGCCTCTTTGCAGAGTCGTTCGAACGGCCCGGTGAGCCTACCGGGATTGCCGATGTACCAGACTGGCCCGAGCGTGTACGAGCGACGTGTCGAGATATTGCTCGCAGCCTCGTCGCTGAGGAGTCCCGCCTCATCAACAACACCTCCTGCAATGGGATCTCCCATGAGATTTTCGGGGTTGTCCCAGGTCCTATATTCGCAGGTGGTTCCGTTGATGAGTTGTAGCGCACGCGGAGGATTGGTCTCGAATGGTGGGCGTGGCCCCGACTTTCGAATGCCAGCCGACTTGGCGAGTTCATACATGACGCGCTGGGCTGCTTTGGATTGCCTGTACGTCGGTGCGCACCACCACCACGGATGGATGCCGCGGTACTCCCACATCGCCGCGAGGAGCTTACACGCGTACGCAAACGTCTTGCCCACCTGAGTAGCGCTGAGGCAGCAGATGAACTTCGAGGAATCACGTACAAGCTCAGTTTGGTAGGTCCGCAACGGCGGCAGGATGAACCGGTACACCATCGGCGAAGTCTGATCGGTAGATACCAGTGTCGCGATGTTCAATTACCTCCGTGAAGATTTTGAGGTGTTTGCCGAGTAGGTCGAGCGCCTGAACCTTGGGCCAGAATTTGACTTTCTTCGTGAACCCTATGTGCGTTCGGTCTTCACCCCTACCCTGGTAGATGGCGTCGATTTCAATGCCTGAGATTGAACGCGCCACGTGTTCGGGGATCTCGCTGATCTCGCGTAGGTTGCCATTTTCATCGAACGCTTCACGCACATCGGAGCGAGCGATCAGGAGTAATTCAGACAACACCATATCCGCTGTGATCTGCGTTCGTGCGCTGCGTTTGGAGGCTAGTTCTTGGATAATTCGTTGCACTGTAGGATTCTGTAGAAGCTGGTACCCAGTCTCGCTAGGCCGTTTCTCACTGTAACCAGCCCGAAGTGCAGCCTGTGTCGCGTTGAGATCGACTAGGTATTCTTGCGCGAATCGAAGTTGTTTATCGGTCGGCTGCCTATCTGACATACCGCAAGTCTATACCACGGGTGGGGCGGGGAGTCAATCAGATAGGTTGCCCCGAGAGTTTCAGACTCCTAGCCATTCATGAAGTTTCATATATTCCTTGCGACAACGGACGCAGGAATCGGGTGGAAAAGAGCCTGGTTTTTGGGTCAATTTGTAGACCACGTCGTATGGATTGAGTGAAAGTCCGCAGCCCGTGATAATCCAACCATTTTTCCGGTGTCCGTTTTCGGTGTGGTTTTTTGTCCGACGTCCAATCAGTTGAACCCAGTTCATATCGGGATCTCCTGGTCCGATGTGGTGAGTCGCCTGATTCTGCGTTCGGTCCAATATCCACAGCCGCATTTTCGGGAGAATGTGCCGCTTGTCTGGTCTCTGAGTATCCAGCCGATATCGAGGCATTTAGGGCATTTGACGGTGATCATGGGTGCTGCAGCTAGGATTTTCTGGAAGTCCGGTGGTCTCGAGACTTCGACGAGTTGCTTCATTCGAGCGAGGGGTTTCCGTTCTTTCGCTCGTCTGGCGTTGAATTCGCCGAGCGTTTCGCGTTTTTGTTGGAATGGGTTACTCGGCATCGGGTTGCCCTGGTTGCATCAGTCGGGCCTTTAGGATGGTTTCCGCTGCGTCCAAGTGCCAGTGTGCCATTCTCTTGTTCTTTGCTATCCCCTTCGACCGAAAGTCTGCCATGTTCGTGTGAAATTGCGCGAGGTCTTTTAGGTTTTTAGGTCGGAGGTGTTGGCGGGTTTTTTTCTTGTACGGACTACGGGGTTTCATCGTTGTACCTCTGTTTTTTTAGGTATCTATGCGGGTCCGGTGGACTGGGTGGTCCTTGACCCGATCGGAGTGCGTCTGCGTAGTGCTGCCGCTGCTTGATTGTGCGATCGCGGATCTGTTCGGCGTATTGGGATAGGCCTTGTTTTTTCCAATATTCCAGTGCGTCGGCCTTGTATGAGAGTCGTCGGTTTGCGAGCTTGAACCACGGCCGGAGCTCTTCCCACCATTCAGCGAAGCCGGCGTCCCCATTTTTACGCTTTCCTGAATGCTCGGATTCAGGCTGTAGAAGATTAAGCACAGCACTTCCCTTCTTCGGAGAAGGAGAAGGAGAAGGAGAAGGGGCATTGCGGCCCCGCATAGGCTCCGCATGGGTGTCCGTATTGCGCTTTTGTGCGGCCCGCATGCGCTCCGCATCCCATCTAGCGTCTGCAGCACGCTTCGCCGCCGCGCTTCTCTCGGGTGAGGCGACGACCCAAGGCTGATGTTCGTTCCAGTCGTTCAGCATGCTCTCGGTGAGGAATCCGACCTCGCGCAGGACGTCCAGGAAGCCCCTCTTGGCCCCGATCAGACGCTCGATGTCGCGGTCGTCGATGCCGCCCAAGTCGCCGTCAGCGCGGTACTCTGTGGCGTAGGACCACAGGCGGATTAGGTGGAGCGGCGCGATCTTGCCGGCGTGGCGGATGAGGCGGAGAGTCTTGGGGTGGGTGAAGAATTCGGTCTGGACTCGGAAGTCGGGCACGGACGTATCCTCCAGGATCTTAGCCCGCCCCTAGGCCGGCCTGGAGGACCCAACCAAGGAACGGGCGAAACTCAAGACCAAGCGCCGGGAGCTACCCGACGCGATTATTTTATCACATCACGCTACGGCTTTCATCTCGCGCAAATCCCACACATACCGGTCCTCTTACTGGTGCCCCACAGATCGGCCTGATTTGCACCCTTTGGTACGGCACCCTTCTCAAACTCGTGCCGCATCTTCCTGAGCGACGCTGGCCACGAGTCGCGTGCTTCCGATCGTAGGGTGTGCCCTACGAGCTCCTCTAACGCCTCTGCCTCGATGTAGTCTTGGCGGTGGAACTTCCACAGCCGCCACCACTCGCCGAGACGCTGGAAGAAGCACATCGCACAGTCGGTGCGCTCAGGGACTTCCACGCCGCGCTCGTCCAAGTAGCGCAGCACTTCGCTTATCCCCCAACCCCATTCGACCAGCGGGTAGCGGTTTGTAATGCCATCAATCTGGGAATGATCCACACCCTCGCGGTCGGCCACTTCGTCGCCGCGGATGCCGACGTACGAGACTGCTGGCGAGGCACTAAGTAAGAACGCTTGGAACGGCTCGATCTTGAGAATGCGCGTGCACCACCGCATCCGATGGTTTGGTAGGCAGTTTTGCCGCCTTATCTCGCCCTGGATTGACTTGCCACCACCCAGGACGGTCAGTTTCTTACCTAGCAGGCATTCGAGCTTCTTCCAGTGGTCGTACATCGCGGGGAGTTCGTTCCCGGTCGGCGTGATGGCGTACTCGTAGTTGACTGGTTCGACCTCGGACAACCGTAGGGCCATCGCCGTGGAATCCTTACCGCCACTCAATGCGACGATGTGCCTCACGACGCCACCAGCGCCCCCGTATCGGCCCAAACTTCTATTTTCACAACAGGCACACAGCCCCGCTCGTGGACGATCTCCACGGGCAGGTGGGTAATCCTGTCGTCGTCGATTAACAGGCCAGCGTCAGTAAATCCGTCGTAGACAGGCTTCAACAGCGCCGCGAGGTTATCGGTATCGCGCCGACGCCTGTCTGGAAAATGGAACGTGGCGCGTGCGGTGACTTCGTGCCAGCCGCAATCGGGCGCACCAGCCAGTATCGCCATCAGCCCGCTTTCCTTGCGAACCTGCTTGACTATCTTGGCTTTGACCCTCCAGTGGGATCTGCTGTTCGGCCCTATTCTGCGATCTGGAACGCTTAACCACACGATGAACGGCCCCTGCTCTATGCTGGGCTTCCCCTGGTTCAGCGCCCGGGCCCTTTTGGATTGTTGCCGCTTAGGCATATGGGTTTAGCCGACGCTTCTTAACCAGTTCGGCCACAGTCTTTTCGCAGTCCGCGCAAATATCAGTGACCTCACCCTCGGGGCACGGGTAGCTACTAACGATCCGTAGCAGCGTGCGCCTCCACTTGGCTGGAAACTTGACGCCATCATGGGAACAGCCGCCGCATATATCGCACTGGATTTGCCTACTCATCGCTCACGCTCCTGGTCCAGCGCGGCGGTGGCACAGATAACCGCGTTTAATTCTGTCGCGGTGGGGTCGCCGTTCTTTACGCGGCATTCACAGGTTTCAAGAATCTGCTTCAGCGCCCCCCTCAACCGCTCGACTTCGGCGCGGGCGGTGACGTACATGTCGGCGCGGACGTATTCGGTGGGTTCCTCGCCGTATTCACAGTCAGACTTGTCCCATACCTTATCTTGGCACCAGAGACTGCCCGTGGATGGATCGGCACAACACCCGGGCTCTAACCATATGCGCTCGTGTTTACTTCCCATCCTGGGCGATAGCGCGGGCTGGTCGGGCTGGTCGGGTTGGGCAGTACGAGGCTGGTTAGCTATGTCAGCGGTTTGGCCTACACCGGGCATTTCCTCCCGTATCGGCGCTCCAGGAGACGTTTCACTGTCTCGTGGTATGCCCGTGGGCGTTCCCGCACCACGCTCGCTGCCCGTCCCGTCGATGTTGTTCAATCGTTCGACTAGCGTGTCGTGGTTCTTCACCACCTCGCAAAGTTCGCGCAGGAAAGCGCCATCGGTTCGACGGGGATAGAACGCGGCGTTGGTATCGATGTAGCGGTCCATATAGCTCGCAAGGGTTTGCACCCGCTCCAGCACAGCGTCGATGTCCCGCTTCGACCCGGCGGGGCGTGGGGTGGAGATCCACACCATTTCACCCTTGCCGCATTCCCAACAAATTACCTCGCGCTCCATTAGTTCCGTGTTGGGGCAGTTGTTGCACGAGTAATACCCGCGTTTGCGCTCACTCATCGCTCGCCTCCGGTTGCTCCCCATCGCGTTGGCGTATGGCGGCGCAGCGCGGGCATGGGTTGGTGTGTTCCAGTGGACAAGTATGTCCGTCGTCGCCTCGACGCCATCCGTAGTAACACGGCAACGCCTCGACCCGCGCATCCCCCCGCGCACGCTCGGCTGCAACACCACGCTCGTATGCTTCCTTGCAGACGGCCTTAGTAATGGTTGCTTTCGCGGCTGCGGTGGCGGCAATACGAGTAGCAGCCCATTGTGCAATGGCGTTTCGTTCGATGGGAGTTACTTCGGCCAGGCCCGCTTTGAGATGGGACAGTAATAACGCCTCGGTCATCTCCTCAAACCGCGCCCCATCCTCGCCGCTCACTTCGACACCTCAGTTTGATACGTCGCGGGATCTTCACAGCACACAGCGGGTTTCCACGAAGGCTGAATCCATTTACGACCGCAGATGTGGCACACGTAAATCGAGTTGGGGCCGCTCATCCGCTCAAGCTCCAACCACGTGGGCGCTTACGCGAGGCCAACAACGCACGGGTCAGCGGGATATTTTTCTTGCCGTAGGTTCCAAGTATTTCAGTCCACCACTGCCCGTTGGGGTGCTTCGGATCGAACTCTGAGGCCTCTCGTAGTCGTGAGTGCCACGCCCCGAACGCACTATCAATCAGACGACGGGGGGATCTCCCGACTGCTCCGCACCAACCTTCGAGCCACAGCCTGTTCTCAGCTTCGTCGGCACGGTCACGAAGAACCGCGACCAGCTTGGCTTTAATAGTCTCGCCGCTCACTTCGACACCTTCAGGGCGCGGATGGCGTTAAGAATTTCCAACTTACCGGCGTCCCGGTCGAACGCCAGCGCGACTGCCTCCGCACAAGCCTCAACGGCCGCGTTGTGGGAGGCTTGCCAAATATCAAAAGCGTCAAGCCCATTAAGGTTGCAGTTTAGAAACAGTCCACTTCGCCAAACGGCGGCAAAGGCTGGATGTGATTCCAACACAGTCTCAAATTTCGCCTGTCCCGCCACCCGCCGCCCCCCGTGGTCTCCAACTTCAATTCGTTTCAGCGCATCCTCCAACGCCTCGACCCGCGCATCCCCCCGCGCACGCTCGGCTGCGGTGGCGGCGTGGTACGCCAACCGGGAATACGTTTCGGTTAAGGTGTGGTAGTGAAAACCCGCGGGCTGTTTGGCCTTCCACGCCTTGAACCGTGCCCGTTCATTCTCGCTCACTTGTTCACCTTCAATTCCGGTTCGCCGTCGCGTGGTTCGAGGTGCAGAACCGATACCCCGCCCGCAATGCCGTTAACCTTGACGACCATCGCGCCGTGACCTAGCGCCCACGGTTCGCTGCGAACGGCAGTTGCATACCGCTTCGACTCGCCGCGTATCGGGTAGTACCAAACCTTTTGGCCTATTTTGGTTTTCACGTCGTCACCTTCAACTTGAGGATGGCGGTGGCGCAGTCGTTACACGCAGTGTTGTGGATTCGGTTGTGTTCGCGGACATGCTCGGGGTGTAGCTCTATCGGGCCACCGAATCGTTCGTCGGTGCACGCCTCCGCACAAGCCTCAACGGCAGCGTCGTGGGAGGCTTGCCAGTCGATCCAGCGGGGACCTATCCATACTGATCCGCCACGGTAAAGAACACCAAACGGAACATCGTCGCGCCAAGTTATCTTTCGGTACATTGAGGGTTCTCTTAGCACATGCGCCTCAAACGCCGCCCGCCGCTCGTTGGATGCGGTCATGGGGTGTCCAATCGAAGGCAATCTTCACGCACCCCTGAAAACATGATAACGCCATAGTGATACGGCGCAGGCGGATCGTTGCTCAGGTAGTACACCCAATAACGGGACCGGGTGTTTGACTCCATTTTCATTCCAACAATGTAGTAATGAATCCACTCGGATAGTTTTGTGCCTGATACCTCTGCGGACACCTCGTACCAAACGCCCTGACCTGGCAAATACTTTGGGCCAATCTCTAGTGCTTTGCGTAACCAGGCCCACGCGGTATTACTTTCAATGGAACCAGCCTCGCAAGAGAAATTGCATTTATCAATTTGCGCTAGTGCTGTATCCCGATTCCAATGTTGGTTCTCTTTCGCCAAGTGGTCGTCCGCTTCACGCGCACCTTTAGTAACCCGTACAGCCTCGTCAAGTGTAAGTTTCGGCATCTTCGATTCGTTGTTGCTCATCCTTCTCCACCAATCTTTTCGCTCGTTGGATGCGGTCATCGGGTGCGGTCGCGGAGATCGTGCGTCTCGTGGTATTCGCAATCGGGACAGTCGAGACTCACACGACCAGCCATTTGGTCTGGGTCGGCGTAGGCCATCAAACCGCAGCCTACCGATCTCGAATTCGTCAAGGTCGGGGTGTACGTCGCCACAGTTGAAGCAAGAGCCTTTATTTATCCAAACCATCTATTTCCTCGTCCAGTCCGGCCCAAACAGCGGTGGCCACCACTCATGCCGCCAGCGCATCCAATGGGCGTGGATGGTCATGAGAGTCCCGTCCGCAGCGCCGGGACAATGCTCATGGATAGACTGGAGGCGCTTGTCGCAGACGCCCTCGTGGTACTTATTGAATTCCTGTGAATCGTCGGCGAAAATACCGCTGCGGCCACGGTGCCATTCGTGGGGCGGAAAGACTCGCTCATGCTGCCACCATCAGCCGTTCGCGCATCTCCTCGAGGCCGACGCAGAACGCACGCACGTGCTTCTCGAGCGCCGCGATGAACTCCTCGTCTCGTTCGACGCGCATCAGCGCAGGCGGTAGCTCGGGGTGGTAGCTCAGGAAGTCCCACCAGGTGCGCCCAGTGACCCACAGAGAGCCTTGGATTTGTAGCCGATGCTTGGCCATTACATCCTCCAGACCTAGCAGCGCAGCGACGTGGACGGCCTCGCTAGGGCATTTAATTTCCAGCCCGCCGACGTCGCCAATCAGGCGATCGGGCGAGCAGCCGGCCATGCGGTCGTCGGTCAGGCAGAACCCGCCGCTGGTAGTCTCGCGGTCGGTTTGTAGTTCGTAGTAGCTAACAGCCCTTTCCTCTAGGTCGATCCCGCGCAGCATCCAGTCGGACTCGTACTGCTCGACTGGGTGCCCGAGCATCGACTCGGCGATCAGCGTGCAGGCGTAGCGGTTGGACTGCGCCGATGGCTTGCCGCTCTTGGTTACGATGCGGTCGAAGCAACTCGACGTCGGAATTCCAAGCCTCGCTTTGGCCCATTCAACCGAGCCAGGATCTACGGGTAGGTGGATCATCGCCAACCCATCCAGCGCTCAACGACGCGCCCAAAGAATATCCAAAACATTAATCCAAACGACAGCCCAGCCAAGAATGACCAAAGATCGAACATCATCCCCGCCTCTTCTTTTCTTCCAGCGCCTTGACGAGTGCGCCGTAGCTCTCTTGCAGAATGTCCTCCACCTTGTCCACCTTGGCGTGCTTGAGGAACTTCGCGCGGTCGGCCTTGGAGTCGCGGATTAGTTCATCGAGTAGCGCGGCTTGCGATTCATCGATGCGCGAGAGTGGTGCGCCGCCGTCGGTGTCAGCGTCCGTCGTAGACAGGCCCAGCACCGAGGTTAACGACTGCCGCTTGCCGTAGGTCAACGCGCTGGCGTGCTTCTGCTGGTCGCTCATGCCCGCCTTGGACGTGAATGGGCACGTGAAGTGCGACTCCTTGGAGTGGCCTGCTTCGTGTTCCAGCTTGCACGTCACTGTGATCTCGCCGCCGTTGGTATCCGAGTCCCACCAGTAGGAGAAGCCGTGCGCCTCGAGGTGCGGGCGTACAACGCGGTCAATCTCATCCAGCGGCGCGAATGTGTACGCGAACGAGCCCGCTTGCACGACCTGAGTCTTGCGTATCTCGGGGCACTCGGCGCGGAACACCTTGAACGCTGCATTGAATGCCTTGACCGCGTTGCGGTCCTCCATCCGCTCGTACAGGCCGACGAGCTTTTCCATACTCTCGACGGTGACATCCTTGTCGATTGCAGCGCGTAGCAAGTCGCCTATCTCGCCGCCGCCTGTTGGGGCAAGCGCAGTAGAATCTTGCGGCGAGACTACTTCGACGTGTTCGGAATCGTCCAGCGTGGCCTGTCGTCTTTTAGTTGTCATGCAGTCTCCTCGCGCTCCGCTCCCGTGGCGTGGCTGGTTAAGGGGTGGCGCATACCACCGACCCGTCTTCAATGACGATTGCCCCGGGCTGATCGTCCTCTACGCGCTCAATCCACAGTTGAGCATCGGCCTTAGCCGCCATCTCGGAGACGACCTTCATACCATCCTCGTCGAGCAGTGAGCCGTCGCGGATGAGGAGGACCCGGAGCTTCGGATTCGCGGCCAGTCCGATCGCCACGGAGACCCGGAGCTGTTCGGCCTGTGATGCCTGCTCGAACGGTAGCCCGCCGAGCGTGACCCGGCCGTCGTCATCGAACCCGAGACCCTCGACGGGGAACTCGATCGCGGCGAGCTTGGCCGCCTTGTCCTCGTCGATACCGTCGATCCCCCGAGTCAACGCCCGAACTTTCGAGTCCAGATTATTGACTTCGACGCCAAGCCCTTTGCGATCGGCGTTCTCCCGGACCTTCCGGTTGTTCCCCTCGAGCTCGGCCAGCCGGGTGCGGAACACGCCGATGTCGGCATCCTCGAGCTTCGCTGCGGCCGTGGCCAGTTCGTCGGCTTCCGCCTTGGCCTTCTTGTGCTCGTGAGCCGCGCCGCTCAGGTGGGTATTCAAACGCTCAATACGTTGCTGTGCCTCGAAAATGTCGGACTCGAGACTTGCTACCGTGTCCGCCTTGACCTGTGCGATGTTTGCTGCGGTGTCGGCGGCGTGGCGTCCGTCTGCGTTCTCGTCGTTCCCGGCCTGAGCTGCCTGCATCTCTTCGACCACCGCGGCGGAGGACTCCTCAACATCCCCAGCACCCTCGTGAGGACCCGGGGCACCATCGAAACGCGCCTTGGCTGCCTTGAGGTCCCGGCTCGCGTTGGTCCGGTTGGCGAACAGATTGGCGCGCTTGATGTCGAGCGGAGCGAGGTCGAGATCGACGAGCTGGCGTAGGGTGTCGGCCTGCTCGGTTGGCTTACACCTAGAGAATTTGAGCGGGTCGAACGTTAGATTTCCGACGAGTCGATCGAGAACCGTCTGCGGGCTCAACTGGATCTCGCCGTTGGACTCGACCGAGAGCGACCCGCCGCCGCCCTTCGTGAACGTGCGCCGGACCTTGAACTCACCGAGATCGCAGACAACCTCGGCGCTCTTGGCGCCCTTGCGCACGGGCTCCGGACATTGCGACGACTTGCCAGCGAGGGCGTACTCGATGGAGTCCAGGACACTCGACTTCCCGGCGCCGTTCTTGCCGGTGATGCAGACGACCGATCCGTCGGGAGTAATCTCAACGGCGTAGAGCCGCTTGACGTTGCTCGTAGTGAGCTTGACAATCTTCATATTCCATACCTCCGTTCAAGTCGTTCATCGTCATAGGCCCTTTCACTCACGGTCTCCCCCTATCCCGCATGTACTGGCGCAAATCGTCCAGGTGTTCTTGCGCGTCGCCACCGTCGCAATCCATCGTGTGATGCTCGCGTGAGCCGCAGTCCTCGCATGGGTCGGTGTGGTAGTCGTTGACGGTTGCGCCGTTGGACTCGACGCCGCTGCAAAGCCTATTCATGCGACACCGACCCCGGAGAACTCTCGATCTATACGGATAACATGGTGGGGGCCAAGCCCCCTCGAGGGCTCAGCACCGCACTTCGGGCACGTCGCGAGCGCGTCGCGTCGGTCGGCGTTCCACTCGAATTCGCAGTTGTAACAGATTGCGGTATAAGTAATGTTCGCGTCGCCACCCTTGACGCATTGGTAGCGGGTGGTCACTATTCGTCCACCTTTTCGAGTTCTTCGGCCAACGCATCCAGCGGTTTACTTATCACCCGTTCGTGTTCTCGTGTGTCCAGCAGGGTTTCAACGGCACGCGCCGGCACGTTCACGATGCGAACTGGTAGTGCCAACAGTTTTCCAAGTAGTCCCATCAGATAGCCCCCAGCATCCACGCGACGAACGCGACAACGACCTCGATGTACGTGCACCAGAACGCGACAAGCGGATAGTCAATGTCGGGTCGCTTGCGGTGCGTGGCTAGGATTGGTTTGTAGGTGGTCATGGAATATCCTTCGCAAACTCTGGCAGCGCTTCATAAAAAGCGAACTGGCCCGGCTCACTATGGCAACTGTAGGTTTTAACTTTCGTGAACGCGCCGGGTTTGGTTGGCTGCGTCCACCAATGAATCTTGTAGCGGGTGACAATTTTAGCGTCCTTTAAGAGCCAACACTCTTTGATGCCTAATTCATTGTTCCCGTTGTAGAAGTTCTCGCGACAGCCCGCACATTTCTTCGTGCTTCTCATGCCAACCACCCAAACTGCGCACACCCGCGCAAGAGTCGGTGCACGAGAAAATGAAACGGACCGCGACACCATGCGTGGCAGTTGCATTGGATAAGTCTCATTAGCGGAACTCCACATCTTCGCCAGCGTCTGCGGCATGGCGCAGCCCGTCGATGAATTGCTGCGTTCTCTCGACGTAGCTCCCGATATGACCCCCGCCATCCTCACCGACCAGTTTTGGCAGTAACTCGTCAAGTTTGTCGGCGATTGCGGCACAGTTTCCGTGCGGTATGTCGCCGTCACAATCCGAATGGCTAAGCAGTTCGTGCAGCGGGTTGGTGTTCAGGTTCGACCAGGGGATTCCGCCTCGACCGTCACTGGATATCGGGCAGAAGCCTTCCATTTTGTCGAGATCAATTCCCACTGCTTGAGCGATCCTATTGCGCCAACGGTGAAACGCGCTGTACGCTCCGTGCCAGCAGTCGTGAGTCGTGTCAAGCCCCATCACGCCACGCCTAATTTCGCCTTGATATCGTGGATCTCAGCCTTGTCCTTGGCGTTAGCGGTGTCACGGCGAGCGATCTGCTTTTGCAGCACCGCGACGCGCTTGGTCGCTTTGTCCATCTCGGCCCACTTTGAGTCGAGGGTTGGCTTGGTCTGTGTCGGGTCTACTTGTTCAACGCTCATGCGACTCTCCGTGCCGCGTGTTCGTCTGCGCAACGTTCGGCACAAAAACAGCGGACTAGGGATGTGTCGTCGCATCGATCCAACCTGTCATAAAAGCCTTTCGCGTCGGCTTCCACAAAGCGCCCGCAGTTGGGGCACCGTAGTTCGTGTTGTCCACTCATCCGCTCACCCCTTTCATATATTTCCGTTCCAGTTGTTCTGCGTCGTAGGCTATTTCGGACTGGTGGTTGGCACGCCCCGCTTGCTCCCCGTTGTGGTACGACGCGGCCATGGCTCGATCGGCAACCCGTCGCACCTTCGCCACGCGCACAACGCCGATGAGGTCCACCAGTTTGGACAATTCGTCAATCCAGTCGCGTAGTGCGGCGTTGATTGCTAAACGTCTGTCGTGGCTCATCGCAGCAACCTGTAGCGGAACAGCCCGCGCTTGACGTACTCGCGCTGAATGATATGTGAGCCGAATTTGCACTTGCGCAGGTCGCGCAATCGTGCGCTGATGCTCGCTTCGGGGTCGCAAGTGACACGGCTCAGTTCAGCCAACGTGAACCACTCACCGCAGCGCATCGCGGCCCACACGCGCCCGTGCTGGCCCTTGAGCCGCTCGCCGTCGCGCTTGTGGTTGTACGTGCGGCCATCGGGGCGTGGTGCCGAGTAGTCGAGTAGTGGCCCGCCGAGGTTGTGTAGTTGGGTGCGGGTCATGATGGTAATGGCCCTACCATTTTCTCTAAGCCAGCCCGCGCCTCGTTATGACTGACGGGTCGGTCAAGGTCGGCTCCCGCCGCGACGGCAACCCCGAGCATCATCATCGCCATGGCCACCGCATCGTCACCGTACTTCTCGCGGAGTTGTCCCGTGGTGTGAAACGCGAACAATCGCAGCGTCGCGACGGCTAGGTCATCGCTCGCCGGCTTAGGCTCGATGCCGAACATCCGGTTGAACTGTTCTTCGTTGAGTTGGTCGCTCATGCCGCCGCCACCGCGAGCGCGATGTACGCGATCAGCGCGAGGAAGCCGAACACCAGCGAGACGAAGAACGCGGCCCACGACACGAGCCACACTATCTTGATCCAATCGCCGAGCATCCACTCGCGGGCGTCGCTCATGCCGCACTCTTTTTCAGGTACTGAGATACGGCCGCTCGGATGATCGCAGCAATCGTTCGATCGCGACGTTCTGCTAGTTCACGCAAACGATCTAACGTTTCCGAGTCGAAGCGGACGTAGGCGATATCGGTTTTGGTTGTGTCCATGTGGACAAGATAAATCCACACGAACGGGTTTGTCAAGATATCTTGTCGATTATTTACGCCGCTAGAAAAGGGCGGGGAGGTGGGCTAATTAGAAGTCCAGCCCAGCACCGATTCCGCCCGCGCCTCGTTCACCCCAGACCAACGTCTCGATGGTGTACCTCTTAAGTGGAAACCATCGCCGGCCGACGAACATTCGAAACCTATTCGGATCTAACGAAACCGATATGGGTTCTTGGTAGTCGTCACCAGTACGGAAGAACGAAATTCCATCTGTGACCAAGGCGTAATGAGCGCCAACGGTCCACCGCTGCGGGCGTCTGGGCGGCGCTGGGGGAGCCGCTGAGATCGCACGGGTGTTCTCCAATGTGAACCGTTCGTCTACCAGCAGGCCCCACTCCTGGCCACCTGGCGGGGCGATTTCGCAACGAATGGTTCCCTTCCATCCATAGTTGAGGTCGCCGTCAGAGTTGAACCCCTCGAACAACGCGGCCTCGAGACTGGCCCGGCCCATCGGTGGCGCTTCCTGCTCGCACGCCTCCCTTATAATTCTTGTAATTATCTCAGGTTCTGGAGGCTCCACAGGTCCAGTGTCCACGCTCAGGAATTGCGAAACCTGAGCCTTGAGGCCGGTGATCTTGTCGCGCAGTTCGCCGGCCACCATCTCGAGACCGGTGATCGTCTCTGACTGTGCCGCGATGGTGTTAATGTTGTCAACCGATTCGACCTCGACTACCTCGCTTGGCAGGTGGATTGGTTCTGGCGGTGGTCCTGGGAATAACAGGCGCCCCACGATCCCGCCGAGGATCGGGCCAGCAACCCCACCGATGAGCAACAACAGCGCGACCCATTTCCAGGTTTTCATCTTCAATCCCCTTTCTTCCCCCCAAACTGGACGAACGGCACCGTAGCCTTTCGCCAACCCCACATCACGATCCACAGTCCGATCAGAATGAACAGGTGCCACGTGCGGAAGCCTAGCGCGATCGCCTGCGCACCGAGTTCGCGGACGAGTTCGACGCCTGGTGTGGCTACTACCATGCGTCCGCCCTCCCGCTGGGGCTGCAATCTACGTTGCTCGTGTGCCCAATGGTGCCTTGACAAGGCAATCGCAGCCTGTGCGCGATGGCGTGGCGTAGCTCGTGGTGTATCGTCGTCTCATTGTCACAGGCTAATGCAATCCAGCGATGGTCGTTGTAGTAGATTCCGCTGACGCCTAGCCCCGCCGTCATCCACACTGGCATGTCGGACACGGCAATCTCAGACGCGGGGTACGTATCGCTCCAGGTGCCGCGCATCTCTATCACGCCACGATTGGCGCGATCCTCGATGATGCTGAGATCGACACTACCGCAACTTCCTTGGGACACGCGCAGACTGCCGCCGATGATCTCAACGGTGACGTACTCGCCCGTTGGCGCGTTCGGACCGTCGAATATGCCGAGGTCACACGCGCAGAGCAGCAGCGCGATGATGCACACCGAGGCCCTTTTCATTTGCCGTTCTTCGCCGCGACGATCTTGGCAATGTCACCCGTGCCGAATGCGCGGCCGACGAGCATCATGGACACCACCGACCCTATTGCCAGATAGTCCGAAAACGTCGTGCCATCGATGCCCGACATGTGCCAGAACAGTGCGATGGTCGCAAGTATTACTACGGTAATCCTGAACTCTATAATCCAGGTCACTCCGCTTGCTCCACGGTTGTTTCAGCCTCGGGCTCAGGCACCATCGATGGACCGCAGTAGTGGCTGATGACTAGGATCAACAGCACTACACCAATGCCGATGCCGACCTTTTTTGGATTAGTTTTGATCCAATCAGTTATTTTCATAGCTTACTCCTTAACACGATGCCCGGTAGCAATGGTTACAAAATTTGTCGCACCACCATACCCAACCGAGCGGGTTTGGACACGACAGATACCCCGGTATGCATCCGTCGTAATTCAATTCAAGTTCGATGCCCATCTGTTCCAGTTCGGCGCCCCACTGACGTTCTAGTTCGAACATCTCCATATCTAGTTGATCTCTCAACACCTCGACCGATGGCTCATTCAAGACGCGCTCGTTTCTGTCCGACTCGGTGGCCGGTGCGACCGTGACCAGAAATAGAACCACACCGACAACACCGACGATCCGTAATAGTTCGCCCATAATTAACCCCTTGAGAATTGTGTTATCAGACACATAGCCTCGTTAATCTGACCCTGTTCTTTTCGTGTTGATCGCCCTCACGTCTTTGCGCAATTCAGCGAATCCCGCAGTGATTACCGCTTCCATCCTATCAATACGGCTGTGCGCGTCCTCGGTCGCGCGCCGCTGCGTCCCCAGCGCGATACCGAGATACACCAGCGCTGGACCTATCAAGCCGAGCAGCGCGAGGTTTAGGGCGATCATAGCCATTGGATTGATGCTGTCGAAGTCCACGGTCTAGTCCCCCTTTATGTCAACCATTGAACCGGGTCCGTGGGATTCCCGTTTATTCGAATTTCAAAGTGATGGTGCGTTTTCACATCACGGTCTTTGTTACCTGAGCGTCCCGCCAGGCCAGCAATCTGACCAGCGCGCACCTTCTCGCCTGTCTTCACAAACAGGACGCCCATGTGCGCGTGCCGAGTCTCTTGTTTCTTGCCGTCGCCAGTGACGTTGTGCTTTACATAACAGCGTAAACCATACCCCTTTCGGCCATCCTGAACGACACGGCCCCTTGGTACTTCTTCGCCGCAACGTCCGACCACGCCATCGAGAGCAAAAAAGATCGGATCGCCAGGCTTGCATAACCAATCGACCCCTTTGTGCATCTTCGTGCCGCCGTTGCGCGTCATGCCGAACGAGCCGACGCGGCCGGTCGAACCACCGGACCGAACCACAGGTTCATCCCAGTCCGGTTCAAACCCGTCGGGTCCACCCACGTCGAATCCTGTCATCGGATGGACTTTCATTCAACTTTCTCGCAAGTGTTCACTGTCCAATGAATCTCACCGCCGTCACTTTCGCTTTGTGCATTCGCGTGCGTTCTCGAGCTACGTTTTAGGCGGTCAAGTGTTTCAGTTAACACCCGCGCATACTTGACTTCTGCACACTTTCGCCACTCGGATTCGTCGCGTATCACCATTTCACGCGACCTCGCTCTGTAGAATGTGCAACGAAGGGAGGCATCGGATGAAACTAACCCATCGATTTGTAGACCAACTACATGAGAAGCGAGACAAGAAGGGGCGACGCCTGCGCTGTACCGGGCTACACCCGTTCCACATGAGAGTGGACCCGAACCAGATCAAAGCAGAACCAGACTGTGAATGCGGCAGAGCTGTGCGGCACACCCACTGCCCCCACTGTGGCCACGTTGACTCTGTAGGTGATTGGGACGCTAAGCCGATCATGCAGTTCCACATCGAGTTTTGATTCAATATCATACTCCACCGCCGTGCTTCATTACTCATGGTAAGCACGCCCACACACTGGGCACGGGAGCGAACGTCGCGCCGGTAGCGTCGAGTCCCGCCGCGTTGTACGCGACAGCCTGAAAGTACATCACCATGCCGGGGTTGGCTTCGACGGCCCACAGCGCGTCCATCTCGGCGGTGGGAAATTCCAGCGCTGGCCCGACGTCGGCGCACAGCGCGAGGTTCCACGAGGTGGGGTCGTAGCTCCAGCAGAACTTGTACCCGGTAGCGTCGGCCGATGCGTTCCACGTCCACAGGTTCGCGGCGAATAGCAGGGCGAGGATCATGGTGTAGCGCCGTCCGTCATCTCGGGATCGGTGAACCCCGCTTCGTGCGCAGCTTCGGCCGCGTGTATCTCGTCGCGCCGCTCGATGCCCTTGATGCGGCTCTTGATCCATTCCCGTATTTCGTTGTCCACTTCCCACTTGAGTTCAGCATTCGTGCGCGGGCGGTTCGCCATGAGCGTTTCATCCCACACTTCGCGGTCCACGTTGAAGTGTTCAATCAGCGCGTTGTAGATGCGCAGCGCCTTCGCGTTCGGGTAGTCGATAATTATCTGGCCCATGATTGCCACTCCTCACGCAGCGCCATGCCGCCGAACAACAGGAACGTCGCGACAAGCGCGAGTTTGATTAGCGCGAAGTCCATTACACTGCCGTTTCGTAGCCCAGGGTGATCGACACATCGACCGTGCCTGCGCTTCGTTCTATCAGCATTACCAGGTCGGACGCACCCGATGGGTAGGTAATCGTCGCAGGGTCGTCGGGACCACCCAGGTTCACATCCGTTTGGAATAGCGTGCTGTTGGCTGTGATCGGACCGAAGTGGTGGCTTGTTTCACAATCCAATCCGTGCGATCCGAAGTCAATGGTTTCCACTAACAAGTCTGACTTCCTTACCATGTCAATGTCGAGTATCTGATTGAAGTCGCCGTTGGTCGCATCGACATTCGTCAGGAATCCGATCTTGATCTCTCCCGCGAATGTCGCATCGGGGTCTACCTCGATAATCAGGTACTCAAGATTGATGTGGCCCGTGTTCGTATGCTTCCAGTTGGTCGTGTCGCTGATATCGATCAGCATGTACGCCGTCTGCGTTGCGACGGCCTGAACGTCGAGATGAACGGTGTGGGTTTCCGTAAACCCACTCGCCACGAACTGCGATGTGCGGCCGTCTTTTGTGATCGTGTCGCCACCCGGCTTGTAAGTTGCCCACGACAGGCCGAACACCGCGAACACGATGACCAGGAAGATTGCGATACGTTTGTACATTAGAAAATACTCCAGTTCGTTGCACAGACAATCGACAGAGCCTCGTACTGTGCCGTGAGTGTGGCCGTCAGGGCGTCGTCAATGGTTTCGGAGGAATTGCCGTCGAGAACTACATCGGCCGTGGTGCCTAGCTTCTTGACGTGGTAGATGCGCCCCGCATGGCTAGCGCACGCTGGTAGCGTGATCGTCACGGTAGAGCCTGCCGTGTCGTCGTCTACTAGCACGATGTAATCGGTAGCGTCTAGCGTTAGACTTGTCCCGGTGAGCGTCTGTTGGCCCACGGAGAGGCCCGCACCAAACGCAAACGCATCGTCGGTCTTGAGTTCGTCGGCGGCCTCGCGGTGTAGCTCGGTGTCACACACGCCGCCGGTTCCAGCCCAGCACACACTAGTGTCGCCGTTGATCTCGAACCGGATATTCCCGCCATCGCTGGGAACGTAGAAATACGGATCGGTGGCGACCACGCTAACGTTTTGGATATTCCCATCGAACGTGCCAGCATCGGCAATGAACGGCCCCGTGGCCTCGAACCCATTGTCGAATATTGGGAGCACCGCAGGATTCGTTGGCAAGTTCAGGTGCATCCACCTGAACGACCCCGAGACGAAGTTGACCGCCGTACTCATCGTCTGGCCCGTGTAGAACTCGGCGGTGTTGGTGGAGAAGTTGACCGTGATGTGGTGCCCAGGGTTGCCGCCGTCCGCGTCCCACGAGCCTGTCTTTATCGAAGTCGCATCGATGACGCGCACTTCCTTGCCCTTGAGTATCCCGTATGTCTGAGCGTACAGCGGCTCGTAGAAGAACGGCGCGGCGAGAACTACGAGTACGAGCGCGAGCGCGCCGATGATTAGTTTGCCCGTTCTACTCATTGTTTACTCGCCTTCTTTTTCGTTCGCTTGTTTTCCCACCGCTCTGGGAACGTGTCCGGCCCAACGTCCTTGTACTCGATCCCGATTAGATGCGGGCGCTTGCAGATGTGGTCGCGCTGACACCTGAACGTCGTCACAACACTGTCGATCAACTGGCGCTCGGTTTCGTACTGCCGCACCACGCCGACCATGCGCCTGACTTCGGCAACCTCTGATTGCCACAGGGCGAACAACCAGATACACGCAACCACCACGCCAACACCGACATATATCACCCAGTCGTCCTTGATCCTGATGTTGATGTCGCTCAACTATCCCTCCGCGAACTCGACCCATGCGGTGCCGTTGTGGAACTTAACCTTATAGGCACCCGTGCCCCCGGTTGTGTCGATCCAAAAGCCACCAACCTCGGCGGGTGCCGATGTGCCGATGTGCACGTGTGAGGCGTCTGCGGCGTTGGCGATGTTGTCGTGATCGACGTTGGCCTCCACTACATCGATGTCGATGTCCGCACCGTTCAGCGTCGTGGTAACTTTGCTCGACGCTGGCGCTACGTTGCGGAACTGCAACTGTACGCTGGACTTCCCATCGAATACCCCGACGCCATCGATGCCGACGTTGGCCCCTGTATTGACCTCGCCGACGCCGCCTACGTCGGCAATCGCTTTGTCGTCCAACCGCTCTTGCCTGAACGTCTTGGGCATCAGACCACCAGCCGTACGTAGATTTCAGAGTCTCCCAGCATCACGTCGGTGTGCGCCGACTTGCGTGTGAACAGCGTCTCGGTGCCGGGGTCGCTCGCCCATTGCCCCTGTATCTTGATCTCGGTACGTCCCGTGGGAATGCTCGCGGCAGGAAACACCAGTTCGATCCGCGCCGACACGTAGGTAGCGGAGGTCACTACAATGGACGTGCCTAGAATCGACTCAGCCGCATTGGCTAGCCGTAGGTTGCAGTCGGGGAATGCCGAGACCTTGGCTTCGACGCGCAGCGACACGACAAACTCCATGTCGTCAAACAGAGCGTCAACCGCCCATGTCGGCATCTCGAACCAGATCGTCTGCATGTCTACCCACGTCGGCGTGGTTGCAGACGGTACCGTGTCCTCGGCTAGTGCCAAGTCCTGCACGCCGCCGAGTAGCGACCAGTCGTTGCCGAACAGGTCCAGCAGCGTCCACGAGTTCAGCGGCGTGCCCTCGGCTGTGCGCTCGGCATCGATCTTGGTATACATCGTGGTCATGGCGAGATCGGCACCACGCGCATGTTCGCAGTGACTTGCTCGAGCGCGACGTTCCAAGTGCCGCCAGCGGTCAGGTGCTGCGCGTCTAGCGCGAACTCGACTACTTGCCCTGCCCACGATGGAGACGCGGGCACGGCCAACGTGACTTGATACGGCGCGTAACTGCCCGTGAGCGGGTCGCTGGTCGTGCCGCCCGTAGAGAACGATCCTCCGTAGAGCTTGCCCTTGAGTCGGAAGTCGGCATTGTCCGCGCCGCCCGATTGCTTGGCGACAAACGTCAGCGTGATAACTGCCGTCGCTTCGGCCCACACGGGCAGTCGGAAGAACGCACTCATCTGCGTGGCCCAGGTAACGTCTGCGCTGAATGCCGCCGCGCCCTCGGCCCATGTCCATGAGCAGGCGCCCGCGATCGCGTCGCGGTCCCACAGGTCCACGCCCAGCGTCTTGGCTCCGCTGCCCGATAGAATCGCCGTCGTGATTGTGCTAGGCCACGCCATTACGTCGGCGCCCACCACGCGGTTGCGTAGTAATAGCCCGTCTGGGTGTTGCGGACGAACATCGCATTAGCCCCGTCGCCCCAAATCTGCACTTTGATGTTGAGCGCGGCATGTTCACCGACGTCCACCTGGACGGATAGATCGTCGGACAGCACGTAGGACGCATCCGATACACCCGTCTGCGCCGTGCCGTCATTTGAATCGGTGACGTTCTGCAAGCGGATCATTCCACCGCTACCCGCCGCCACCTTGACCTCGAGATGCACGTGGACGAACCAGCCGATCACAGCATAGTCGGGCGTGCGTAGCGTGAAGTCGGCCGCATCGGCCCACGACGCCGCGGTCTGCGAAGTCTCCGCGAATTGCTCAAACGCAAACGGTCGGCTCGCAAGGTGTACGTCGCGCTCGACTAGATACGTCAAACGCCCAGTGCGGCCTGCTTTGTTCGCCGCGAAGTCGGTGCGTGCGAAGTCGGTCCAGGGACTCATTTCTTAATCCATTTATTAAGCGGTTCAGTAACCCATTCCCCAGCAAGCCACACGGCAATTAGAACTAAGACGATCACGACAACAATCAGTTTCATGGGATCTTGTACCCTTCGACCAGCGCCGCGCCGACGCGGTTATCGGCATCACCCCAATAGCCGAATGCCTTGTCAGCATCGGTCGAGGTGTCGAAGTCGTCGGTCATCGTGTCGGGGCCGATGACGAAAAACCGGCCGCTGAAATTGGTATCTACCGCGGCGTACCGGATCGCACCGCGTCCCACTTCCTTGCGGCTGGTAATTACGCACGGCATAGAGATTTGGTCGCCGTAAATGTCGGTCAGTTCCCGCGTCTTGATCGTCACCGCATCGCCGACGTACACCGTGCCGTCCTTGACCTCGAGGTCGTTTTCCACCGTGCGTACGCCGTGAGCCGTGCGGGTAATAAGTATCTTGGCGAGGTTGCGTATCTTGGCGACCGCGAACGCGGGGTTCAGCCACTTGTCCAACACCTGGCGCTCGCGCACGTCGTTGAAGTTGTTAACGAATTCCAGGTTCCCGTCGATGACGATGACGGATTTGCGGAAGTCCTCGGGCTCGCGTGCGTTGTCCTCAACAGGGTCGTACCAGAGCGCGACACGGGTGCGCCTGTCCTTATCGGTTTCGTTCACGCTCACGTTGCGCATCGAATCGTCGTCGAAGCTGGCCGATGCGACGCGGGGACCGATGAGCGATGCGGCCCACTTGCCGGCCGAATCAAGATAGACGAGTATCCCGCGTATCTCGCGGATCTCCTGCATGAGTTGAGCGACGGTATGCGGACGCCTCACGATGCGGACAACATCGTCACCGGGCCAATGGATGTTCTTCAGCGAGTCGAACGTGGCCGTATTGACAGCGGCTGCAGCGACCCCCGCCCATTCCATCAAATCGTGCAGCGTGTCTACACTGTTCACCGCTAAGCCCGCAGTCGTACCGAAGCACGCGATATGCTTGACGGGAGAGTTTTCTTGATGGGCTACATCGACGGTCCCGAACTGGCCACGGACCACGGTCAGGTTGTTTCCTGAGATCGATGTGACGCGGCATATCTCGTCGCTGGTCGCGCCAATCTCCTCGATCTCCACGTAGACGTTGTTCCGCGTGAAGTCCGCAGGGTCGGGGTACTCCGAACCATCGTCCACAGGAAGCGTCGTAACACCCGCGCCGAAAAACGCGGTGAGTTGATTGTCGTCGCTGATAGCGACCGGCACCTTGCGCTTGCGCAGTTTCGCTAGTGGAGACTCGCACGTGACGCGGCACTCGCGTGGACCGAATTGCACATCGGAAAGCGTGTACTCGGGGCCGACCTGCTCGAAGTCGGCCAGCACGAATCCCGATGCGTTGAACCCACGCAAGATGCGCACGGCACGCCCGGAGTAGTTGCGATTGCGGCTGAATAGGTTGGACCAGAACTCGCCGTTGAGTGCGGTGTTGAACGCATCGGCGACGCCCGTCTTATCGGAGTCCGCCGCAGGTGGCGCATAGTCGCGGTACATCGTGAATGTGAGCGAGTCGGGGTACGAGAAGAACGACTCGGTAGATACCTTGTGCGGCACCTGGGTAAACTTCTTGAGCAGCGGCCAGCACTCGGTAGCGGCGTCCGGCCACGGTACGTTATTGAGACAGAACCGATACGTGCGGGTCGCCTTAACGAAGTTGGCCTGATCCTGGCACGTGGGAAAACTGTAGAAGCACCGCGAGCCGTCGCCTGCATTCACCGCGGTACACGGTGCGACGGTGTACGTGTTGTCGCAGCGGTCTAGGTCGATTTCGATAAGCCATTGGACGGTCTTGGAGAAGGCCGCGGCCTGGGTGTTGTATGCGGCAGAGGGCATGTTATACTCGCCCCTGGTTGGCGCTCGACGGCGGGGGAGTCAGGCCAGTTACCCTGTTCGTGACAAACGCCTCGGCACCAGCGTAGCGCCACGGTGCGAGGGAAACGGCGGATATGCGCGATCCGATCCGGACCTCGCGCCGCAACCGGCCCATCACGACGTCTCCCGGTGCGCTATGAACGTCGCCTGAAACCCCCGCCTAGCTGTCGAGCCGACGAACGGCATGGCCACTGTGGGCCCGTCCACGCGGCAGAGATACACCTCGTCGGCGTCCACCGCGATATTCCACGCGAACCAGAACGGCAACGCGCTGTCCACCGCATGAGGTAGCCAACCCGTGTCGATGTCGGGCGTGATCGTGGTGAAGAACGACGTCTTGCTCATCCCAGGATCGGACCCGCCGTAGCTCATTTGGAACCGCTTCGTCTTGCTGCGTACGTTCACGCCGATGGGCGAGCCGTTGTTGTTGATGAACGGCTCGACGCTGCTCGAGCGGTTGTACGGGTCGAGGTCGGCTAATGCGCCCGCGTCGTAGTCGATACGACGGCCGAGTGTGATGACGCCAACCTGGGGAATGGCCGCGAAGTCCCCGGGATGCCCGACGAGTTGAATGACTATCCGCCAATAGCGCAGATCGACTTCGGTAAATGTTTTCAGAAACGGTAAGTCGTCGGTTGGCGTGTGCGCTGACATGCGAACTGTAGTGGGACCAGCAAAACTATCGGCATCAACACGGACCAGCGCATCTGCGGTTTTCAGATTGTGCCCGCCAATGGCAAGCGTATCGGCAGCCAGGGTATTACCCACGCCAGCGTCTAAGTCAATCAGCCAATTCGATGTGACTACATCGGACTTGTGCCGGTACGTTGTGCCTATCCTCCAATCATTCACATTGGCAACAGGGAAGCCCGCCGCCGTGCGATTGCTTGTCAGCGTCGCGCTGGTATTCTCTAGAATGTTCTCATGCAGTAGGAGCGGATTAGCCATCGCCAAAGCCTCCCGTGACTACACCCGCGCGGCCCGCTTGGCGTGCGTACTGCTCGCCAATCTGTTGAGCGAACTCGTCCATGTCGCCAAATACGAACGCCTCGCCCTCGAAGAACACGCGGATCTCTACTGGACCTTGTACGGGTACTGACGGGCCGGGGCTGAATGGGGCGCTTGCCGATGCGAAACCGCCGCCACCTGCACCACCGCCACCGCCGCCTCGGCTGCCGAACGATGTGGCAACAATGGCCGCCGTGTTGAGTGTGCCGAGTAACCGCACCTGGGCAGCGGCAGCTAGATTGGCCGGGTATGGCACCGACGCGAGAGTCTTGACCACGGCAAGGTGCGTCTGGACTATCGACTCGGCAATCGCAAACACTTTGTTGTCGCCGAAGATCGCGGCACCTAGGGCGAACACCGCGCTGCTCAGTTGTTCCTGAAATCCCACCTTCATTAGTTGTTCGTGTTGCGCTATCGCGATACGTTCCGCCGCTTCCCGCCGGTTGTTGTCGGTTATCTCGGCTTGGGCCAATACTGCCGCATCTATCAGGGCTTGATGTTGCCTTTCGGCCTCTTCGAAATCGCTTTGCGAGTCAAGCGAGCCAAATTCTGGGTCCGTCGCTAGCGAGAGCGGCAGGAGAACTTGGCCGACGCCTGCTAGCGTCGCGCCGGTGCCGAAACGGAACTGCTGCTGAGCAATAAACAGATCCTCGTAGACTTTCGCCGTGGCCTTTGTCAGACTCAGAATGGTTGCGGCATGCGTAGCCGCCTTGTCTGCACTCTTCTGCCCGCTCGCCTCAATGTCGGCCATGACTTCCAAAAACTGACGCTTGCGAAACAGTATCGCAAGCTCTTGCTCTAGCCCTCTGATTTTCCTGGCCTGACTAGACTGACCGAGGCGGGCTGCGTCCGGACCCTTGCCCGTTTGCTTTTCGAGTTTGGCAATCTCTCGCGTGATGAGGAAAATCTTGTCGTCGATTTTGGTAGAGCCCTGGACGGCAATGAAACGGAGATATTCGTCAATAGTATTAGTGATGGCTACCTTGAGTTGTTTCCAACTCTCTATGCTCGCACCAGTTTCAACGGTGAGCCCCTTGGACTTAATCTCCGCCTGCTTGACCGTCTCGTTATAGAACGCGAGTTTGCGTTGGGCGTCGGTCAACTGTTCAACCGTGACTCCTAGCGTCGCGGCGTACTGGGCATACGCCTTTTCAGCATTCACAATTAAACCAATGTTATCTAGCATGAGCCGCGACTGGCGACCGATGCCTGTGACCATCGATTGGATCGAGCGCGTGGCGTCAATGCCCATTGCACGGCCGAGCTTAATGGCCGATGAGGTCAACTCCTCCATGGATTTGGCGGTGATAGGTAGGCCGAGAATCATCGCGTTGTTGGCCTGCTCTATCAGACCCGCGTCGGTCACGAAACCCGCCGACGCGCGACGCATACCGATCAGCATTGCCTCGGTAGTCTCGCCTATGCGGCCCGTCAACGTCTCGAAGCCTCGCGATAGACTGCTCAGCCTGTCGGCTCGCTCAGCGAACCTATCCACGACCAGGATCGCCCCCGCGATAGCAGCCGCAGCGATGGTGAATTTCGTTACGGCAGCAGCCGCGCTCTTGAAGCTGGCCCCGGTCTTCTTGTTCGCCTTCTCTGTTTCGCGTGCGGCCTTCTTGGTAGCGTCGGCCGTCTTGTCCAGTTCCCGCCGCGCCTTCGCACCACCCTGTACGCGGATATCAAGCGCGAGGATTTCTTCGCGTGTCAGCGCCATGTCACTTCACCCCGAGGCTGGCCATGTGCGCACGCTGCTCGGGCGTCTGCGGCAACTTCTCCAACCCGCGATGGAAGCGATGCAGCACCTTCGCCCAGTGAGTTAGCCAGCGCCACAGTTCGCGGGGATAGCCGCCGATGCGCAGCGCGGCTTCGTACCCCTCCAGGCGTGGCGTGAGGTGCATGGGCTGGCCTTCGCCCGCGCCCATCGGCGTTTGATTGATGTACTGGTCGGCGACGGTGCGATAGAACTCGACTAGATACCAGTCGGTATCCGTGAGATTGTCCGTCGCATTGCATCTCGCACATCTATCAGCGCCTCGTCGGCACGGGTTGTGTTGCCCGCACTGTTTCTGCGCCGTCAACAGGGGCACGGCGTACCGCGCTAATCTGAGACGGCGATCTCTTCCCCCGTGACTACCTCGATGTTCCTCACTTCAAGCGCGTTCTGTATCGCCTTGCGCACCACGGGGAAGCTGTAAAGCTCCATCCTGTTGTCGAAGTTATCGCCGTCGATTTGGTTCCCGTCGTCATCGATGTACCCGCGAAAGTTGATGAACGCACTCGTGCATATGTCGAGTGCGATCGCTTCGTTGTTCAGCCCGAGTAGCTTCGACGTGGTCAGGTCGGGCATCTCGGCGGGCACGAGTTCGACTTCGAGGTCCTTGCCCGTGAATAGGCTTTCCCACCGTGGCTCCCGTAATGCTAGAAACGCTTTCCTTTCCATCTGCTCACCCCTTGTTCTGTTACGTGAATGCCAGCGTTAAGGGATCGGTCGTACCCTCGACGTCGGTTACTACAGACGACGCCATGAACGGAATCGTGTGCTTCACGATGCCGTCTTCCTGCGCCATGCTCGGCGTGTCGCGCCATGCTCGTGTGATCGTCAGCGCCCACCTGTTGCCCGCGGTGCCGCCGATCACGCCCGTGGTAATCGCGCCTGTCGTACCTGCGGCCCATAGCGCAAAGTCGTCGCGGGCGATCAGCATCTCGACGCTCACCGTCCCTGTGACCGTGCGGTCGGTGAGACGTGCGCCTGCGATCCCGTGCGCATCGTTGACGTCCTCGATGAGCACGACATTGCCGCCGAAGTCCAGCGAGAATGCGTTGATGCCTGTCGGGGTCGCGCCGCCAATAGCAAACGTGCCGCCCATGAACGCTGGCGGGATTGTCGTGTCGTAGCCTGAGACGGCTTCGAGCGCGTCGGCTGCAGGAGCGACGTAGCCGCCCGTGTACGTCACTTCGAGGAATCCAGGCTGCCCGATGTCGCCCGCCATCGTCGCGGTGCAGAAGCCGTTCTTGCCCGCGTACCGGAAGCCGTCCACAAGCAGCGAGCATGAGTACGAGCCGCCAGGATTGCCCGCACCGGAGAATGTAGATACCGGCGCGTAGGTGTCTGAAGTGGCCGGGGCGTTCGTGACATCCAACCCGAGCGACTTCAATACCGCATCGAACTCAGGCGCGGTGCCTGCGGTGCCCGACCCCTTGAGCGGCAAGCGGAACGTGATGACGACATGCTTCTTGCCGGGTACGCCATCCATGTTCAGCCAGTCGGCGGTGGAATACTTCGGCAGATAGTTCTCGGCGTTCACCGTGTACGTCCAGCCATCCTCGATCAGCATCATCGCGGAGCCATCGCCGGCCGGGACCTCATAGGTGCCCGTCGTAGACTCCAGCACGAAGTTCAGTTGCGCCTTGCGGCCGTATTTTTGTACTTGTGCCATGGCCTACTTCTCCTTGGCCTTTGCAGGCTTGGCCGGTTTGGTTGTCTTTGTCTCGTTGCGCGGACTGACACCGGGGATCTTCTTGCCCGTCTTCTCGTCAATCCACCAACACCCGAATGCTCCTGGTGCTGCCATAGCTATATCTCCTCGCATCTGAGCGTGAGCGTCACCGTTACCAGCCCTTTTTCGATGCTCCCCGAATCCTCGCCCTCGGTGATAAGTTGCGGCGAGACGAGCGACGTAATCGCTACTTGGATTGCGTCGTCTACCGCGCCTAGCGTCGGTTTTGCGCTGAACACGTTGAAGATGCCGACCGCGTACCGTCGCCCGCGTGCGGCCATCCGTGCAGGGCTGTCGCTGTCGCGGTTGAAGTACGTCAGCCGCACCGTGAGGTCGATTTCGTACACCGCACGCGGTACAGCCACATCCGAGTACGGGCCGCTAAACGCTATGTCGCCCTCGAACACTTCCATGTGGGCCGCAGGCCCCGCAATCATCAAGTTCGGATAGTCGTAGTAGTTCGACTCGGCGGGTACGGCGAGTGTGATGCCGTCGTTGCGTGCCGTATCGATTGCCGCGAGTTTGCCGCCGAGGTCGGCTTTGAGCAGCGTGACGACTTCGGAGACGCCTAGTTCTGCAAGCTTAATTGCCACGGTTCAACCCTGCTCGCATCGTCGCGGCGCCTGCTGCTAGAGCGCGCATGAACCGCTTGCGCTTCAAATCGAATCGATTGAACAGGACTTGGTAGTAACCTCGCCGCTGCTTGATCGTCATCTGAAACACGCTACGGCGTGGCAACTTGGGGTTCTTGCGCCGGCCACGCACCGCGCCGTGGTACACGGGGAGGATGCTCTGAACACCTATCTTGATTCTCGCCTTGGACCCAAGGCCAGACCACTTGGCGATGTGGTCGCCGTGCCCCTTGGCGGTCAGGCCCTTACGCAGTCTGCCCGTGCGCTGCATGATCTTGCTGCTCAGCCCCTTGCGCTTCTTGGCGTCCAGCGTGGCCTTCTTTAGCGGCTTCCACTTCACCCCGCCAGACGAGCCCTCGGTCGCAAACAGCCGCTTTTCGTTCTTGCGAAACAGCATGTCCATCTTCGTAGTCATTGCACGCATGTCGCCTGCGTCGAGGTCTAGCAGCTTGCCAATTTCCTTGATGCGCGGGTTCGCTCGCGCCGTGATGCGTGGGCCTACCATACGGTTTCACCATCGAACTCGAAGCCATCTTCGGTGTGAGATGTGATCGTTTCGGGAGTGACGCGCCCCTCGGTGAATGCGTTCTTAGCCGTGTCAGCGCCACCGTCGTACAGCTTCGCTACCGCTTGGATCCCATCCTTCGAGCCGAGGAACATCGCCCACAAGTCATTCACACGCTCGGTACGTGCGGGGGTCGAGCTTGCGCCAGCAGCTTCGAGCGCATCGGACGCAGCGGCGTAGGCGTTCGCCTTCACGCACAGTCGGTCGAGCATTGCCCCAGCGTCTGAACTCGTGTCGATAGTCACGTTGGCGCTCGCCGGCCCAGGGGCAGCCTTACCGAGCGCTACGACCATCCACGAATAGATCGTCGCGGCGTTCTGCGCCTGAAATTCCAACACCTGTGCCAATGTCGGTGTCGTCGCAGACCCACCATCGGCGTAAGCGCCTAACTGGACCAGGGCCTCGACATCCGACGCCGCGCAATAACTGTCACCTTCAACCGCCACGGTCTACCCCTGCGCCTCCATAATCGCGTCGATCATGTCGGCCTTCGTGTCTTCGATGGCGCACTCGGCCCCAACCGACGCGGCGATCTCAGCCAGGTCGGCCTTGTTCATCGCCTGGAGTGCGCTAGGCGTGTGCGCGTCGTACGCGTCGTCCTCTGGACCCGATTCGACTACGGGTTCCTGATACTCGTGGATATCGGGATGCTTCTGCGCGGCGGCGATATCGTCAGCTTGTGTAAGTTCGACCGTGCGGCCGACGCGGAACACCGTACGTCCGCAACATACCCGCGCTCTGTCTGTCGTGAATTTCATTGTCAACCCTCCAGTTGGGGGCACGGCCATCCCGCGCCCCCCTCATTGTGTCAGTCGAATCACCCGCTACTGGGTGAACGTGTACAGGATGGCTTCGCGCCAGTTCCCGTACGCTGTCCGGCCCCACCAGTCGCCCTCGAGCAGCATGTCGCCGGAGACTTCATCCTCCCGCGTCTGGAACCTGAGATCCGCGACACGTTGTAGCATCAGCGCCTTGTGCGTGTTGCCCGTGTACAGCATGTAGATCAGTCCCGTGGTCGTCGGCGCGGTCAGGAACTGATTGACGCGAATCTCGAAGCCGCCCTGTAGGTCGTTGCCGACAGGGCCAGTGAGATCGCTCGCCTTGAGTACGCGGTTTGCGACACTCATGTAGAGCGGGG
The DNA here is from genome assembly GCA_965371245.1 of uncultured bacterium. Lineage (GTDB taxonomy): Bacteria > Planctomycetota > Phycisphaerae > UBA1845 > UBA1845 > CBDUXT01. The sequence goes on from CBDUXT010000061.1 coordinate 29,924, forward strand.
GAACCATCAGAACGTAGTTCGACGGCGTGTTGCCACCCGGCACCGGCCAGGGATCGCCCTGGTCGTCGAAGAACTCGAAGAACTTCTGCTTCATCGCACGGACGGCGACCGCGAATTCGAGATCCGTCGGTACGTCCGCATCTACGATGACCGCAGTAAGATCGTTGGTCTGATTGGTCTGGTACTCCGCACCCGGATCCTTGTGATCCGTGTCGAAGAAGAACTGCCCGTCGTCGCCGGCAGTCGAGTTGCCGTCGATCAGATCGGTGGAGTGTAGTTTCTGACGATGCACTCGCGCCTTCATCCCGGCATTCGCGCCGAGATTCGCGATCTCGTCCCATTGCTGGTACTTAATGAACTCCTTGTCAATCCGAATCGACACCTCGTACGGAAGGTTCTGCACCGTGTACGACAGTTCGACAGCCGTCTTGTACTCGCGATCACCGGTCCATTGCTGCGGGAACGGTGCCGCGCCCAAGCGGGCTAATGTGTCGGTCTTCTGCGTCGATGTGCGTTCGGAGACTACGCCGCCGAACAGATCATCGATCGCGTTGAAGGTGTTCCAGAACGACCGTACGGCCGTCTTGAGTGCGAGAGCTGCTGCGTGTGTTTTTGCCATTGCCGCCCCCTACCAGAACACGTCTTGCGCGGCCAAGAAGATCAGTCCCGTATTCGTCCCGAGTTGGACGAACAGCCGACCATTCTTGTAGCGCAAGGCTTTGCCGAGGATCGCGTCGTTGTCCGCCAGGGTCAGCCCTGACAGATTCACAGCGTCCTCGAAGTTATCGTTTAGCGTACCAGCGTCGTAGCCGATTAGGCTCAGTTCGTCCGCTGCGGTCAACGTCGATTGCGGGATGCCGACGATGCCAGTCGTGATGACCTGAACCTCGTCTCCCGCTGCGGCGATGACCTGATTGAACGGACACAACCCGATCGGTTTGTCACCCGCCGCTGCGGTCACCTGTGCGCCGCCCCCGGTATCGGCCCACACGACCGCCCCCGAAAAGTAGGTGTCGGCAGCGTTCGCCGAGAACCCCATCGTGGTGATCGCGCCGACCGTTATCAGGGTGGCGTTTGTCGTTCTAGCAGCCATAGGCTGTTACTCCTTGCTCTTGGCCTTTGCGGCCTCGAGCGCCTTGTGGACTTTGCGGGCTGCCGCTTCGTCCATCACGCCGTCGTACTCCGACGGCAAGTCGAGTCGGTCGAGTACCTCTTCCTCCTCGGCGGTGAGTTTGATTTCGTCGGCATCCCTTTCGGCGGCGGGATCTGTGCCAGGGACATGACCCGAGCCCGTGGGCTTGGCCACTTCCTTGACTTCCATCCCTGCGCCCGGCAATGCGGACACGAACGTCTTGAAGTTTTCGAGCGTCGTGAACGTGCGAACCATGTACGCCGCGGGGTCGGCTGCCCAACCTTCGAACACCCTCGGCGGTACGCCCTGCTTCCCATCGGTCGGCTTGATCGCCGTCTCGATGATCTCGCGCACGTCGGCGGAAAGGTTCTTGTTGACCGCCTCCTGGTGCTTCGTCTCGACTTCGGTGAGACTGAGCTTGAGCGCGACGTTCGCGGACTTCAAGCCTCGATTCTCCGTTTCGAGGCGATTCGACTTCGCCTCGGCCGCGAGCTTGTCGTTCGTCGCGTCGGTCGCCGTGGTCTTGGCTTCCTCGGCTTCGAGGCGCAACCGCTTGTTTTCGTCCACAACCATTTCGTTGCGGCCATTCAGTTCGACACGCGCCGTTTCGAGTGCGGCGGTCTTGTCGCGCTCCTCCTTGATCTTGGTTTCGTGGAAGTCCGCACTCACGGTGCCTTCCGCGTGCCGGTTCTTTCGTTCGTCGGCCATCGCTTCCTCTCTTTCTCCGTACTCGCAGCCATCGCCGCGAGCGGCTCCGGTGAGTGTTCCAACGCCCACGCCGAGCGACCTGGCGAATCCCTGTAGTCGCTCTAACGGTGGGCAATCAATAGACCCGTTCAAAATCTGATTGAGCGTTCCGGCGTCAATGCCGCCGGCGCTCGCAGTCGATGCGACAACCGCGGCCCGGTCGCCGTCTCCAGCCTTTGCGTCAATCGCCCTATTCAGGGCAGCCGCTAATTTCGCTCCCATAGAAACCTCCGATGTGATGTTGGTCCCGTAAGAGCCGGAACAGCCCTCTGCAGCAATCTTGAAATGAGCGTCCACCGCTGGACGGTTCGTGAACACACCCCCGACTATTACCCACCCCTTGAGCGCTCGCGTGACCGCACCCTGCTGCGTGGTGGTCTTGAGATTCTTGCGTGCCTCAATCGAGAACGACCGCCACCCGCCCAGCTCCACTACTTCGTGGAACAGCGGAGCGATCAAATCCAATTCAGCGAACAGGACGCCATTTCTTAGCGAGGGATTCTCCAAGAACGCTGGGGAGAACCCAGCGCGGTCGTCAAACTCTCGATGGGGGCTGACGCCTACAGGCACGATGGGGAAGTGTTCGTGATTCGCGACCATCTCCTGCATCTCTTCGATGGTGATGGCGTCGCCGCTTATCGTGATGATCGGTATCTCTATCACACCGGAACCATTGTCCCGACGCTTCAATACCTTGATCTGCACCGCTTCCAGCTTCACGACTTCAACCCCGCGTCCCTCGGCGGAATCATCAGCGGCTTCACGATGCGCGGCACCTGGAGATCCTGCGGGATGGTCTTCGCCATCACGGGCAGGCCCTTGCACTTCGGGCAGCATAGTTCCGGGATCGTCACACCCGGACAGCCAGCCGGGATGGCGAGCTTCAGCGACGACTTGTGATCGCAGATCACGCACTCGTAGCTGATCCCGATCAGCCGCTCAGGCGCGGGCTGCGGTCCTGGGTTCCCGTTTGGTTTCATCGCTGGTTGTTCCTGTAGAGGGCAATCGCCTCGAACGTGTTTGCCGCGGTTGTCCCCGACGAGATAGAGGCGATGCGGACGATGTTTGACGGGAGTTCTTGGAAGTGGGCTAACACGCTAAAGGTTGGGGCACTGCTCGTGGCGTCGAGAATATTCGGCGTTCTCGCCACGTCGATAGCGTTATCCGCCGCTGAGGTCAAACTTGCCGTGAGCGTCATCGAGTTCCACGACACGTCGAACCATCCTAAATTGACACGGGCCTGTAGCCGCACGGTCAACAGATTGTCAACATTCGCCTCGGCGGTTTTCTCGACGAACACCCAGATTTCGTTAATCGATTCTGGGAGAGTTATAGCGGCGTCTTGTTCGCTAGCCCCCGACGTTGCGGCACTCGCCCTGAGTGTAGCGCTGGCATAATTGACTAAAGCCATTAGACAAACTCCTCCGTAACCGCGATGTAGATGCACCGGCAGTTGGTTCCGCCGTCACATTGCGCACCAGGCTGATTGTTGAAGTAATCGGGCGTGCCTACCTCGAACACTTCGCTGTCCAAATGCCGGCACGGGTCGCAAGTAGTACCCGGCTCGAGGATGGACGAGTAGACGACAAACTCGACAGTAGGCTGCGATAGGATCTCGGCCGAGCGGCCCTGGTTGTAGATCACTCCAGACGACTTGCGCGACAGTTCGGTTAGCGGCTTTTCGCTCAGCCCGTCCATGAACCCCGTCATCGCACGATCGAGTTCGGCGGGGGTCAAGCCTTGACTATCAAGGCGCACAAACTCGGTGAGGAATTCGCCGCGTAGACGATCCCACATCGTGCCGACGTCGATGCTGCCCAGCACTTCGGCCTGGTCGGCGAATGCTGCCAACTGTGGCTCAAGCGGCATCAGGCACCTCTATCTGCCGCGCCACTTCGTCCTTGACGGTTTCCCAGCCCTCGGCACCGATGCGATGGAACACGCGCACGAGCCGCTTCTCGAACTTCACACGCGCTTTGAACGACGACCGACGCTGGCCTACGAGCGTGCCCGTCGTGATCTTCCCGGCACGCAGACGGCCCATTAGGTCGTCGATCATGGCGCGATGCGTGGCGCGTAGTTCAATCATGATGTCCCGCTCGCCGACGCGGAACGAGTGGGAGATTTCGGGGAGCCTGACGACTTCCATTTCGAGGCGATTCCGTCCGCGAAAAGTGCCGCTATTCGCGGCTTCCTCCACAGGCTCGAGTTTCGGCGCGATGCGCTTACGGAACGCTTCTTTTGATTCCAAACTCAATTCCCTGCCGGTTTCCCCAACCTCACCGTTGCCGCCTTTTGGGGGTGATTCATTGCCCGGGTTGGGCACAGGAGGTCCGGCAGGGTTGGGGAGTAGTGGATCAGGTATCTCGACGTCGTAGTCCTCGTCCTTGAGGTTGATGCCTAGATCGCCTTCGACGAGTTGACGCCGCGCTTCGGGAGTCTTCGGGATGATGTTGTTCTTCCACGCTTCAATCTTCGCATCGAGTGAATTCTTCTGCGAGAATGGATTGATCCCTGTCACCACGACCTCTGGGTACGAGCGCACGTTGCCGTAATTCCAGTCGGTGAGTTCTTCGACTTCGCCGCGGAGATTCCCGACGCCATGCGTCATCTGCTCGGCGATCATCTGGCCAAGCGCTTCAACCAACACCATTTCCTGTAAGCCCTGGGAGTCGCCGAGTGCCCGCGATCCCGATTCAGTCTCGCCAAGCATCATCGACTTGTTGCCGCCAGCGCGTGCAATCTCTGAATTCTCGCCGTTGATGATCGAGGTGAAGCCGCGATCGAGGTCGGCTTCGACGCCGGCGTAGCCGACCACGGGCTCCTTGCCGTCTTTGCCCTTCGGCCCGGCGAAGTAATTCTCGGTCGGTGTAGAGCCGCGATTCTGCTCGATGAATTCGATAAACCGTGCCTTATCCTCGCTTGTCCAGCCCGATTCAGGCCAGAAGCCATACGGTGCGGGCGCTCCAACCTTCTGCGACCAGATGGCCTTCATCTTGTCCACGAAGCTCTTGCGTGTGAACGCGCCCCACATCGGGCGAATGAATGCGCGACCCTCATAGCGTGCGCCCTTGAACCCGTGCGTGTACATGCTGATCTGCCACGCTTCGAGCGGCTCCATGTACGCGAACCTGTCCAACGCATCCGAGTAGGTACGCTTGACCTGTTCGATGTTGTCGTGCTTGTCGAGCTTCCAGCCCATCGGATCGACGCTCGACGGTTCGAGCCATTGCAGGCGGTCGTAGATCAGCTTACCCTTGACCACGCGAGTGGACTTCGCAAACATCGAATACCCCGATTCGAGGCAGTCGAGTATCTCGGGTAGGCGTTGAGACTTCCACGGTGTAGCGCAGTAGAACTCCGCGCCGAATCGGTCTGTCGGTTGGCGCAGCAGATTGGCCGAGCAGAATTCCGCTATCTCGACGTCGCGGTCGTCCTCCGATGCGGCCTTGATCTCCCATTGCCCCTTGATCAGCGGGAGCGACACGCCGCGCAGCGATGCGGTGACCGCAGGGTCGTTCACCATTGCGGCGTATTCCGACCACCGCTCGTCGCCCTGGAGCTTCTTGTTTTTCTCGTACAGGTAGCGGCCGAAGTCGATCTCTACACCCGATGCGGTGGCGTTCATCGTGCGCTTGCGGCGATCCTCGAGCAGCATGTTGATCTCGCCGTGGAGCGTTGCTACCTGTGCCATCGTGGGTAGCCCGAGCGCTCCTGCTACTCGTTCGCGGAGGCTAGGCACGGGCACTATCCACTACTGGAACCAAATCACTTTGGCCGCTCACGAAGCATTCAAACTCCCCCCCGGGCGTCGTACCCCTAGCTACAGCCTGGTGTTGAGATATCTGCCATACGCGCCATATGAACTGCCTGTGCGTTGTCACACGCACATTCACGTCGATGGTTAGTGGAGACTTGGCCATCAGTTCCCCATGCTCAGTATCGGATCGGCGTGCATCGGCCTCGGCGTGAAAATGAACGGCTCGTCCTCGATCGGGTACAGCCGCACGATGCGGTAGTCGTCACCGTCGCTACTGTGAGTGCGCTTCTTGTCGCGCTTGTCGATATCGTGCGTGCCGGGGAGTAGCGACACTCTGGCGCGATCGTCGATCAAGTTCTTGCACCGCGGATGAATCCAGTAGGACACGGTGCCATCGGCGGCACGCAGTTTGGCGTTGACGCAGTTGAGGCGCTCGGGTACGCCGCCGTTTTGGGTAGGGATCTCGAAGCGCGGCTCCCAGCGGTAGTGCGCGGCGAATATCTGCTTGATGATGTCGTAGTCGGACTGCCGTGATCGCGTGCCTCTGCGCGCGCCGGTAGCGTCGCCGTAGACGACGATCTCGGTATTGGGCTCCGGGTGCTTGCAGATGAATTCCTCGCACGCCGCGCGGGTCGTAGCGCCGCCCGGGATGACGATCTCGTCGTAGGCCCAAACGTCGCCGTGCCTGTGTTGTCCGAGGGTCCAGGCCATGGGATCGACGTTGAAGTCGCAGGCGAGTTCGATGGGGAGATGCGGGTCGTACTCGGCTCTATCGGCTTTGACGTGGAGCGCTCGATCGAACTCGTACGCCGGTAGCTCGTTCCAGT
>CBDUXT010000062.1:0-36347 GCA_965371245.1 uncultured bacterium
CCCTCGGCGGGGGGGGGGGGGGGTTCCCCGGGGGGGGGGGGGGGCTTTGGCCCGTCTTTCGGGTCGTGTGGGGGCGCCACACCCCCCCCCCTACTGTGTTTCCGAGCCGCGATCGTGAGGGAGCGGATAGATCGAAACAGCATCGACACTCTTGGAACCGGCACTATCGCAGCGGCCACGCCTTGGTCCGGGACTTTTCAGAATCCTCGTCGGGTCCCATAAGATCGGCCGAAGCCCGGATTCTGGTTGGTGGTCAGGGGACGCCGGCCGACCCCGCGCCCTGAAACCTGCGACGCCGCGCCCGACAGATTCTTACGCTCGCTCGCCCAACAGCCCACGCGTTTGGAGTAAGCTTGATGCCTACCAACTGGGCGGAGTTTGTCGTGGCGGCGCAGCCGCTCTGCCCGGTGGTGAAGAGGCCGACCGTTCCACGAAGCGCAACCCGTCGGTCCGTCGCGCGGCGGCGGATCGGGGCCGGTTCTTTCCGATCGAGTGACTCTTTTGGACCCGATGATCGTCGAAACCAAACGTGTCGTTCGCCGTTTCGGAAAGCGGACGGCTCTCGCGGGAATCGACCTCGAACTTGGCGAGGGCTCCATCCTCGCCCTTGTCGGGCCGAACGGATCCGGAAAGACAACGCTCCTCCGACTGCTTGCAGGGTTTCTCCGCCCCACCGCCGGTTCGGTCCGCGTGTTCGGGCTCGACCCGTATCGGCGGCGGCGATGCGTCATGGCCCACGCGCGCTTCGGCTTTGCGCCGCCGGCGCTGTATGACAACCTCACGGCGCGCGAGACGGTCACGGCCCTCTGTCGAATCGGAGACGGCCCCTCGCCATCGGGCGCACACATCCACGGCGCGTTGGAAACGGTCGGACTGTCCAGCCGTGCCGACGATCGCGTTCGCACTTTTTCGTTCGGGATGCGGCAACGCCTCGCCCTCGCGTTGACCTTGCTGCCGAGACCGCGCCTGCTCGTCCTGGATGAGCCGACCGACGGGCTCGATCCGCTGGCGGTTCTCGAACTCCGTGGAATCCTGCGGCGGATCCGCACCGAGCATCGAGTCACGATTCTGTTGTCGAGCCATTTGCTGACGGAGGTGGAGGAACTCGTCGATGAGCTACTGCTTCTCCACGAAGGACGGGTCCTCTTTCAGGGGGCGCCGCTCGATCTTCTGGACGGTCGTCGCTGCCTGTGCCTTGTGTTGAAGGGCATCGACCACGCCTCGACCCGCGCCGCCGATGCCCTTCGCCGCGCGGGAAAAGCGCCGACCATCGTTGACGCGAATCGGCTCACTCTCCCCCTCGGCTCGATTGATCTGGCGGACGCGAGCCGGCTTCTGGCCGGCGCGGATGTCTCCCTGCGCGAATTCCACGAGCAGCGCCCGACCCTGGAAGCAGCCGTGCGGGAGCGTGTTCGCCAGGCGCGGAACGGACAGCCGGCGGGCGACGGCGCACCCTCGGAAACAAGGAGCGAATCGTGAATCTCATCCGGTTCGAGCTTCTCAAGCTTCGTCGTTCGTTCCGTCCTCTGATCGCGGTCGTCGCCCTGGCTCTGTTCCTCGTCCTGATGCTGATCGGGTTCTACACCTATGCGCAAAACGAAACGAGCGGGCGCGCGGTGTTTCGCTATACCTACGAAAACCGGTCGTACTTCAACGGCCTCACGTTCGCCTTGTACGCCTTCTACTTCGGCGTTCTTCTGCTGGTGCCGATCTTCGCGGCGATCGAGGGCGGCTCGCAGGTGGCGGGCGAAGGCTCGGGCGGAACCTTGGTGTTACTGCTGGCCCGCCCGGTGTCGAGCCCGCGACTGTTTCTCACCAAGGTGACAGTGGCCGTGCTGTTCCTGGCCATGTTGGTCGGCGTCTTCCTCACGCTTGCGCTGCTGACCGGCCTGCTCGCCGTCGGTTGGGGAGACCTGAGTGTCTACCCCGGCGTGCTCCAGATGACGGATCGGCCGCAACATCTTCCTCAAGGTGACGCACTTGTGTCATTCTTGATGGCTTGGCCCGCAGCGACCATCGCCATGCTCGCACCCCTGGCGATGGGATTCCTTGTCTCGGTCTGCGCTCGCAACCCGGTCAACGCCGTGGGCATCTCCGTCAGCCTATACCTCGTTCTGTACGTCATCAGCGAAGTCCATTTCTTCCGCGAACTTCGCCCCTACCTGTTCACCAGCCATATCGCCTATTGGCGAGGGTTGTTTCGTACGACCGTCGATTGGCCCGCTTTGGCGCGCGACGCATCCAAGCTCCTGGCCTTTTCGTTCTTGTTTCTAGCGATCGCCTACCGTCGGTTCCGCCTGCGCGAGGTGACCTGAGCCGTGCCCACGTCCGACCGCATCGGCGAACTTCTGCTCTTTCTCCTCGCCGGCGTCTTCGGCGTGCTGGGCTTCGGCTGGCTCGATGATCGCCCTTCGGGGTTTGTGCCGGGTGAGCGGGATGCGACAACGCTGCGCGTTGTCACTTGGAACGTCGGCGGCAAGGCCGCCCCGTCCGGGCAGCCCATGCAGGACGAATGGATCTCCGACATCGCCGAAACGATCCTCGAACTGTCGCCGGACCTGGTTTTCTTGCAGGAGATAGCCAGTCGCGGGCAGCTTGACGATCTGCTTTCCCAACTGGGTGGAACCTGGCGCGGGACCGTCACCGCGCGCGGGGATCGCCGGGTGGGCGTCCTGTACGAACGCGGATCGATTCGGCTCCCGCCCGCTTTCTGGAGGCGCGGCCGGACCGACGTCGCGCTCGTGTACGTCTCGTCCGACCATCCCGCGTTGGCCGTCGTCGCGGTACATGCCGACGCCTTTTCGGCCAAGCGACGAAACGAGGAGCTGGGTCGCGCCGTCGATCGGCTCTTGTCGATGCGGGGTGCCGAGGCCAAGTTGTTCGCCGGCGACCTGAACCTGGACTTGGACCTGGACAAACGGCGCGACCTCTTCTCCGACAACGAACACCGCGACGTGGAAACGTATAACTACGTCACCAACCGGTTGTTCGACACAGGCGTCGGTCAAGGATCGACGGCTGAGCCTGATCGCAGGCTCGACTACATCTTCGTCAATGAGAAGCTCGGCGTCGTTGCGGCCGGTCCGTGGAAAGATCGGCGTGTCGGCGCGATGGACCACGACCCCGTGGTCGCCGACTTGCGGTTCGTCGATGACTAGTGCTCCGACACATGTGATTTGATGGGTGCCCTGGGTAAGCGGCAGCTTGCCCGTGCATGCGATCGGAAGAGCACGGGCAAACGAGTTTGCCCAGGCCACCCCGCGGCATCCATCGAATGAGTCGTGTCGCAGCACTAGGGCTTGGACACGCGCCATTCGGCGGGCTGTTCTTAACCGAGCCGCGACCGTGAGGGAGCGGAAGGACAGGCTATTCGATACTTTGCCAGACCGCCCAAGCGGCCTCTTCAATCGACTGTCGTCAGCGTCTCGATCCGCAGTTCGGCCCGCTCACCGGGTGAAAAGATCCATGATGTCCCGAAGGCTACGGCGGTCAGGAGGAGCCCGGTCGGCAGCGCAACGGTCCAGCCGAGCGTAACGGACACGCCGGCCACAAGGAGCACCACGGTCGATCCATCGAGTCGGAGCCGCTCACGCGCCGCGAGCACCGCGCAGACGAACAAGGCCGTAGCTGCGCCGATCACCCCCGCCCACGCCGCCGCCGCAAGTGCATCACCTTCGGTGCCCGCCGCCGTCCCCAAGAGCACAAACGACGCCACCACGTTCACCAGTGCCCCGATCAGCCAGGCCAAACAAACCAGCCGTGGCTTCTCGGCGAGGTTGAGCCGCACGGCGATCAGCCCGACCGCACCCACGAGCAGGAAGAAGAGCACGAGCGGATCGTAGGCGGCTCTACCGACGGCGAACGCCGCAGGGAAGATGGCCACCATCACCGGACGCAGAAGTGTCAATGCAGTGGCAATGACGAGAAGAAGCAGGAGCGTCGCCTTTGTTAGCGCCGCCAGGCGCACCCTTGTTGCCTCGGGACCGTTCCGCTCCCAGAGGCGCGTCAGGTTCGCCGAGACGACGGCGGTCAACATGGCCGCCGCGAGTTGGATGAGCTGCGTCACGAGTCGCATCCCATGAAACGTCCCCACGGTGGCCTCGCCGGATACCTTGAGCAGATACCACATCGGATAGTACGACAGTGCATGCCACAGAACCGCCGCCGCCGCGGCCCAGGCGCTGTAGGTCACCAGCCCGGAGCGCGGGCGGCGCGGCGCGGTACGCGGCGGCGCGGCGAACCCAAGGGCGGCCCGGGTGAATCCGGGAACAAGAAGGAGCGTCACAACGACGCACGACACCGCGTAGGAAAGCATCAGCGCCTGGGCCGAGGCGAACCCGGCACCGGCCACAAGGAGCGCCAGCGCCGTGAACACGGCAGCGGTGAGCACCTCGGCGGCCGAGATCGCGCGGAACATTCGCAGGCCGCGAAGATAACCCAGTAGGGTTTGATAGCCCGCGAGCGCCACCACGCACGCAAGCGTGGCCCGCATCAGACGCCCGGCCGCGCCGTCCCCGTTCGCGGCACCAGCGAGTGTCGAGCCTGAGAAGAAAACGGCACCGATCGGCTCCGCGCACAGCGCCAACGTAGCGCCGGCCGGCAGCGCGATGACGAGCAGGAGTCCGGCCGATACGAAGACGAAGCGGCGAAGTTTCCCGACCGCTTCGTGGTAGGGTGTGTATCTGGCGACCCCCTCGTACAGACCGGCCGTACAGATCGGAAGCAAGAGATTGGCGATCAACAGTGCGACGCCGAATCGCCCGAACTCCGCCTGCGGGATAAACCACGCCAGGGCGATGCCGCGAAACAAGCCAACCACCCGGGCCGCCAGCGATGCCAACGCGCTGGCGCGGACCGATGTGGCGAGCGAGTCCGAACGGAACAGATCGGTATACCGAAGGGTGCTGACCATGTGTTCGGGACGGTCCGTCGGCGCGTGGTCCCGGACTGCTCAACAATCGCCCGCGCTGATCCTACGCTCCGAGCGGCATCCCGCACGCCCGGAAAAGGAGAACCCACGCCACGCGGTCATCGCCCGGCTTCAAAATGCCACGCCGTGTCATCGTTCGCGATGCGTGATCCGAACCGCGACCGTGCGGGGTCGGAGGGGCAAGCGCAATCGATACGCCGGAAGACTGCTTCTTGTCGGGCACGCGGTTGTGCCTACCGTTCGTGCTGTTGGATCTGGGCGAACAGCTCGGCCGATGTGGTCACGGTCAGTGCGGCGGCCCGGAACGTTTCGGTTTGCCACAGGCGGCTGATGCTCGCCAACGCCTGAATGTGGGGGCCGGTTTCGTCCGTCGGGCTGCTTAGAAGGACGATCAATGCGCACGGACGTTTGTCGATCGCCTCGAACTCCATCGGTGTCGCCGGTTTGCCGATCGCCATCGACAGATGCTTGCAGCCGTGCGACTTGCCGTGCGGGACCGCCAAGCCCAGGCCGATCCCGGTCGATCGCGTGTGCTCTCGGTCCAGGACCGCCTTGAGAACCACGTCCCGGTCGGTCAACTTTCCCTGCTCGTGGAGCAGATCGACGAGTTCCGTGATGGCGCCGGTCTTGTCACCGGACGTCAGCGGAACACGGATGCAAAGGTCGGTGAGTATGTCCGTAATCTTCATGGAGCCCTATGCCCGCGGGACGGGACGAAACCGTGAAGTGTACTACGCGTATCCGCTCGCGGCAATAGGCACGCCGGCCCAACCAGCGGGCGGGGTGTGCGACAGTTTGGGCGGGGCGTGCAAAGCCATCTTGACGGCGGCACGCCGGGGTCAGAGCCGTGGGCGCAAGCCCACGGACACGATGCGAACAACCACGGCGTTTCCGCGATACCAGACCGGTCACAGGGCTCGCGCCCTGTGCTCTGAAAACTGCCCGCCGATTCGGTCATGCACCCCAGCAGGCGGGTCCGGACACTTTCGGCGGAAGGGGTGCGCCGATTCAGAGCCGCAGGTGCTAGCCTGCGGACCCCCCGCGTCAGCATGTCCGCGGGCGTGCGCCCGGTATCTTGGCGTGGACAACACGGGCTGGGCCTATGCCGCGCGCTTGCATGAGACAGCTACGGAACGACGGGGATGTCCTCAACACCGTTGAGATCGTAGTCCCGCGACAGGTCGCGGCGGAGGCGGGTGCTCCACGCGGCGTGGAGATCCTGGAACAGGAAGTTGGTGCCACCGTAGTGCCGATCGGAGAACCGGTTGCCGTTGTGCCGCCCGTCGGACCCGGCGAAGTTGGCCTCGCCGGCGTCGATGAAGCTGCACTCATCGTCGCCAAGCCCGTCGCCGCGCTCCGAGCGATCGTTGGCGTCACCGATGAGCGGTAGCTTGGGCCGGATGCTGTCACGCTGTCCTGCCCGTAGCGGATCGGCTCGCGTGCTCTCTCCATAGACACCGCCCGGCTCCAATGCATAGGTGCCCGCGCTCCACGCGGGAAGGTACACACGGTAGTGCCCGCTGTTGACTTCCGTACCGCCAACGGCCTTGCAGATGAAGTAATCCTGCCAGCGACGACCGTCAAAGTTGCGCTGAACCGGGTAGCTCTCCGGGAGACGCACCTCCTCGTGGTAGACGTACGTGAAGAGTACCTCCTGCCAGCCGTACTCCACCGGCCTCTCGTCGTTCACCGCTTGTTGCGGGTCCGGAACCAGACCGGCTTGGTCGGGGAACCAGCGCGCCGGGGGCAACACGCCGCCGGACAGGTTCTCGTAGGTGGCCAGGGCGTTTCCATATTCCTTGAGGCGCGCAAGACAATGGACGCGCTTGGCCTCGTCGCGAGCCCGACTCAGAGATGGAAGGAGGATCGAGATAAGCAGCGAGATAATGGAGATCACCACGAGTAGCTCGATCAGGGTGAAGGCACCCCGGTGCAAGCGGCGCCGTGCGGCGGCTACGACCATTCCGAGTCTCCGATGGATCGCTGGAACAAGGATGAGGGCGGTCCGATCAAACCACGCTGTTCGTCCTATGATAGCACCGGGCTCCTCGGAATCAAACGCGCCAGGGAAGAGGAATCCTCGTTGGTTTGGAGCCGACCCCAAGCGGATGTGTCGGGCTGGAAGTCGGTGCCACGCCAGGGTGCCGGCCTGCTTCAGCGGACTGCAAGGGGACTGGAACCCGGCGGCGATCTGGATTCTTATCGTCGCGCGCGCATGGCGCGATCCATCTCGCGTTGGTGGTCGCGTGCCTTGAGGTCTTCGCGCTTGTCGGCGCGGCGCTTTCCTCTGGCCACGCCGAGTGCCAGTTTTGCGACACCACGGTCGTTGAAGTAGATTCGAAGCGGTACGAGCGTCAATCCCCTCTGGGTCATGCGGGTCTCGAGCTTGAGGATCTCGCGGGTGTGGGCGAGCAGCTTGCGTCGGCGAAGGGGGGCGTGAGACTGGGTGTGCCCGAAGCGGTAGGCGCCGATGTGGGATCCGATAAGCCAGAGCTGTTTGTCGATGACCTGGGCGAAGGCCTCCTCGATGGATGCGAGCCCGTCCCGCAGGCTCTTGACTTCGGTGCCCGTGAGGACCATCCCGCACTCGATTTTCTCAAGAATCTCGAAGCGGTGGGTGGCCTTGCGGTTTCGGCAGACGCTGGGTTCGGAGGGTCGTTTCGCCATAAGTCGTTGGTACGCCGACACTTAGAAGAATTTTTGGACAAAAGCTCATTCGCCCCATAACTTTTGTTCGATTCTACAGGGGGCAGGGTTTGCTGCAACGCAGGCCGCGTTTTGGGTTATAATTGGTAGAGAGTGACACGAGTGGACCCGACGAGGGAAACCGTGGTGATGTCCGATCGGGAGATGGAAAAGCAGCTCATCGCGCGTGCGCGCACGGGTGATCGGGTCGCGTTGCGCGAACTCGTCGATAACCACAAAGACCGTTTGTACGCGTTTATCTGGCGCGTCGCGCGTCACCATCACGACGCCGAGGAAATCTGCCAGGACGCCTTTCTCAAGGCCTTCGCATCGCTCGATAGCTTCTCGACGCAGTACCGGTTCAGCACGTGGCTCTTCACCATTGCCTACCGCGTCTGCCTGAACCACATGCGGCGGCGAAAGGTCGTGACGGGCGACGTGGACTTCACGACCTTGTCGCGCGATGCGGGCGCAGGTCAGCCGGACGTGCTCGAATCGGACGAAGCCGGTCGCGTACGGCAGATGGTCTGGTCGTCGGTCGATCTTCTTTCTCAGCCGCAGCGCGCTACCCTGCTGCTCTTCTACCGGCAGGAGTTCAGTTGCCAGGAGATCGCCCGCGTGCTGGGTGTGCCTGTCGCGACGGTGAAGAGTCACCTTCACCGCGGTCGCGCCCGGCTCCGCGAATTGCTTGAGTCGGTCTCTGAGACACAATTGTTGGAGTTTCGCAATCGCTCGGCCCCGGCCGGGTAAGAGAAGTTGACCGCCCGATTGGGGCGGAAAGAACGCAGGTCCGGTTGGATCGAATCAGGTATGCGTTGCGAACAAGCGCAACAACTTTTCGACGCTCACTTGCAGGGCGAGCTCTCTCCGACGCTGGAGATGGAACTCGGGGCGCACCGCCTCGAGTGTCCGGACTGCCGTCGGGCACTGGCGCTGCTTGAGGTCAGCGGCCACGTCATCGCCTCAGACACGGCGCCCGATCCGTTGGATGATAACTTCACGGACCGTTTGATCGCCTGCATGGGGTCGGCGCAGTCTTCGTGGTTTTTCAAGCTGCGGCGGGGGCTCTACATCGGTGGCCCGCTGGCGGCGGCCGCGGTCGTCGCACTCGCCTTTCTAGGCATGTTCGATCGCCACGAGACCGACGTTGCTGGTCTTAAGGTCAACGCGCCGAATGTGGGCGTGTCGAGCCCGGCGCCGGACGATGACGCCGCCACGCCGGAGGCACGTCGTCTTGATGATTGGCTCAAGCAAACCCAAGAGAACATGGACGTCAAACGCAAGAGCGGCGAGTCACTGCACGAGGCGCTTGACCTGACGGCGCAGCAACTGCTCGACGCCCTGAAACGCGCTCAAAAGGCGCAAGGTCGCGACGCGTCGGGCGACGCCGCCGTCGAGCCGAACGAAGCCGGCGCCAAGCCGAGAACTCAAGACAACGGGTAGCGGTCATCGTATCCACCCGGAAAGCCCTTGCCTTTTTGGTCGAACGCCGAATCCGGCGTCTTGTCGCGACCCTATCGTCGTTCAATCCATTGCGCGGTCGCGATGGCCAACCGCGGTCTGTTCCGGCTCTTCTCTCGATCTTCATTGCCATGTCCTTGGGCGTGGGTCGAGGCGCCTCGGGGCAGACGAAGAGACCCGATTCCGAACATGGCGCCGCCCTGACCCGTTTCGTTCCGCACTCGGCCCACCTGTTCCTGTCTCTTCGCCGCCTGGACGCCGTCGATGCGGCGCTTAGCCGCGCGCACGCCTGGCGGTTCCTGCCGATCTTGTCCGGCGGCGCGCCGGACCGTGATGCCCCGATCAACCTGCGCGAATCCGTCGGGCGGTTCTTCGGGTTCCACGACACAAAAGCGCTCGACGAGCTGTTCAGCGCCGAGGCCGTGTTGGTAGCATCCTCATGGCTGGAGCTGGGTAAAGGGGTCTGGCTCGTGCGGCTGCCCGACGAGGGCGCGCTAGCGCGCTGGTTCCCCGTTGGGCGCCGGCTTGGGACGAACAGGCCGAACAGGGCGAATGGGGTTCGGTTCTTCAGGACGAGCGACGGGGTGGCCGTGTGCGCTGGCGACGGAGTCGTGGCACTGTCCAGGACGTCCGGACCGCGGTCGCTCTTTGCGGCCACGCGGAAGCTCATGGTTTCCGCGAAGTCGATGCTCGAAGATCGAGCGGAGGGGTTTGCCGACCTGACGATGTATCTGCCCGACGGCGCGATGGCTGTGGCCTACGTCGGTGCAAACGCCGTTGGCGATGGTGCTGCGTCCATCCTGTGGCTGACGAATTCCGATCGGGCTGTCGTGGCGCTCTATGAGGGCCAAGGGCGGATCGATGTCGTGATCCAGGCGTCGGTGACGTCTCCGGCACCTCGAGCGAAGCTGAGTACTCTGGCGGTTACGCGGCTCGTGCGGCTGCCCCAAACGACGCTCTTTGCGGCGGTTTCCCCGGTCGCGTTCAATGCCGTGCGTCGTAGCGGTCCTGTCGGGGATGGGCCGGCGGTGCTGGATCGGTATCTCGATGTTCTGGGGCGGCTTCGCGATCTTGCGGACGACCCCGCGGACGCCTGGCCTGACCTGGGGCCGCACGTCACCCTGGCCTGGGACCAGGATCTTCGCCCCGGCATGGCGGCGCCGCAGGTGGCGATGCTCATGGAGTGTACCGATCCGTCGGCCGTCCGTCGGCGCGTTCGGCGGTTTGTGGATCGCCTCCTCGGGCTGCTACACACGATCGACGCCGGCGAAGGAACCGCCGCGCTGGTCATCGACGAAACGAACCATCTCAACGTTCCGATCTGGCGGGTCTCGCTGGCGGACTTTGCCCGTGGCTCGAAGCGTCCGCTGGTGCGGATGTTGAGCAACGTAGAGCCGGCGTGGACGGTTTTCAACGACACGCTGATTGTGGCGCTGAGCCGCGAGCACATCGAGCATGTTCTGGACGCCTGGTTCGGTCTGGTCCCCACGCTGGCGAGCGTGGAGGATGTCCAGGCGTTGCGCGCTCGGGCCGGGGACCGATCGATGTTGTCGATCATGCAGCCGGGTGTCGCCACGAAGGTGTGGAATCAGTGGCTGGAGGCGTTCCGTTCCGGCAAGCCATCCCTCCTGGACCCGGCCCGGTGGGAGCTTGGGTTGCGGGATCGGGTCCGTCCCCCGTGGGGCATCGTGCTCGAGCCGTCGGACCGACCTGGCGAGGTTCATGTGGCCGACGTGGAAGCCGATCCGGACGTGTCCGTACGGATTCAACCGGGGGATCACGTCGTCGGAATCAACGGGCGCTTGCTATCGCTTGAATCCTCGACGGATGATCTTGAGACGCGGCTGCGGGCGAACCTCAGTGGCATGGGTCCGACGTTGCGGGTGCGGCGGGGCGACGCGCTTGTGGACGTGACGTTGCCGCGCGACCGGCGCGCGGCGCTGACTTCCGGCGTGGGCCCACGGCCTGCGGACGCGGTCTCGGAGTTGGCTTCGCTCGGTCGCATCCTTCAGTTCGCCAGCTTCTCAGTGAATGTTGCGGACGATCGTCACTACGCGGCGCGTTTGTCGCTTCGTTTCACCCGGCCTCGCATGCAGTTGCCGGCGGACATTCCGTAGAGCCGTGCGTGGTCGGCGCTTCACGGTGGACGCCGTGACCTTCCACCGGGAACAAGGGACGGGAGCCCGCGACTGGGGGGTGATGCAGTGTGGTATTCTTTGCGAAACGCGGCACCAGTGTACGGTCAACCGTGAATCCGCGGGTCTTGTTCGGTGGGTGGCCCACCTCAGAGGGGGCGGACTCTAAGGGTTCCTGGATTAGCGTCCCCTTCGGCTAGAGCCATGGGCCACCCCAGCCCGAATTTCACACGTAACGCGGCACTTGAACAAGCCGGGATTGGACGATGCCTGAGTTACCCGAAGCCGAAACGATTGCACGGGGTCTCGATCGCGGGCTGACGGGCCACGTGCTGGATCGCGTCCGTGTCGCGCGCAAGGACGTCATTCACGGCGACCCACGCCCACTGTCGCGGCTACTGCCCGGCCGACGGGTCGTGCGGGTTCACCGCCGCGCGAAGCGCGTGATCGTCACGCTGAAGCCCGATGCCGAGTTGGTGTTCCATCTCGGCATGAGCGGCCGGTTGACCATGGATCGGGCGGACGGTCCCGTGGAGAAGCACACCCACCTGCGGGTCGCGGTCCGCGGCGAGAACTTCGAGCTTCGCTTCCGTGATCCGCGGCGCTTTGGCGGGGTTTGGTGCTACGCCGGTAGCACTCGGCACGTCGGGCGCCGGTTGGGGCCTTTGGGTGTCGAGCCATTAGAGGCGACGCCGGGTTGTTTTCGTCAATTGCTATCGCGCCGACGACAGATCAAGGCTCTGTTGCTCGATCAACGCGCGATTGCCGGGATTGGGAACATCTACTGCGACGAGGCACTGCACGCCGCCGGCGTTCATCCGCTGACGCAGGCAGGCACGCTCGACACTGCACGCGCGGGGCGCCTGCTGCGAGCGATCAAGTCCACGCTGAACCGGGCGATCCGTTTTAACGGCTCTACGCTCGTCGATTATCGCGGTGCCGACGGCGCGGAGGGTTCTTTCCAAAAGCACCATCGGGTCTATCAACGCACCGGTCAGCCATGCCGTGCGTGTGGCACCCCGATCGAGCACATGCAGGTGGCCGGACGGTCGAGCTTCTTCTGTCCGTGCTGCCAGCCGAGCCCCAAGAAACAGGGCGCCCGGGTAAGGGACTGCGGCTAGTGCAGCGTCTCACAAGTTTCGCGCCCATCAGAGCCGCTGGCGCCAGCCTGCGGACCCGTGCGCTAAGTCACCGGGCTCGCGCCCGGTGCTCTGAAAACCTCGTAGCGATGAGTCTGTCACCCATCCGCCTGGGCGACGCGAAAGTCGGTGGAAGGTGCGTCCCCGACGCACCGATTCCGTTTCTTAAACCTTCCGGTGCGGCGTATCGGCCGCCCGGGTTCCGTCGGGAAGCTCGACGAACTCGTAGTCGCCGAACAGGCTCGGGGCTTCCTTCTGGAGAATCTCAAGTATCGAAGCCGCGACGGCACGGATCTCGGTCTCGGCGTGTTCGTTGCAGCGCAATTCGACGAAGTGTCGAAGCGCTCGGGCGTTGGCGGTTACGAAGATCTTGGTCTCGGTGGCGTTGGGGAGCACGCTGCGTGCCGCCTGGCGAGCCATTTTCCGCCGGAGGGTCTTGTCCTCCACGTCTTCGAAGCGGCGCTGAAGGCCCTCGACGAGCTTGACGTACGCCCCCTGGGCGTGCTCCACGGCCAACTTGAAGGTTTCATGCAGCTCGGGGTCGGCGGCGATGCAATCCGGCTCCACGAAATCGGCGACGGACTCATCGACGTACCGCTGTGAAAGCTGCGAGTAGCCAAAGCCCGCGCGGTGGCGGACCAGTTCGTGCGTGAACGAACGCGACACGCCGGTGATGATGAAGTTCCACACCGCGTGCTCCATCACGCTCCCGTGCCCGACCGACTTGATGTGCCCGAGATAGGCTTGGTTGCCGCCGGGGCGGGGCTTGGCGAAACTCATGTAGCAGAGGCGGCCGGCCACCTCGGGCAAGACCTCGGCGGCTGTTTGCGTGTCGGTTGTCCAGCCGGCGACGTCATGGTCTGTGAGGAACCGTTCGATCTCATCCTGAGCCAGCACCTGGCGCCCGACAAGGTAGACGGTGGGATGCTGTATAATCTTCATGGATCGCTTCCTTGCATTCCCTGTGTTGCGTGGTGATCGGTACGGCGGGCGCAGTTATGCATCGACCGATCGACACCAGAGGATCGGCAGCTCGAGAAACCCAAGCCGACACCGCTATATATCGGCGCCCGGCGTTCGTTGCAAACGGGCGGCCGCTTCCCTAGACTCTCGACCGTCCGGCGGGGGTGTGAGTTACTCGTCAACCGCCCAAGCCGACGAACGAACGGGACGCCACCGGAACATGGATACGCCTTCCAACACGCAGTCGCCCGACGGGTTCGGAGATCCGCCGCTGGGTTCGCCGAACCCGACGACACAGCGCGTGCTCGTCATCGGGCTCGACGGCGTGACCTTCGACATCCTCGACCCGCTGATGGAGGCGGGGAAGATGCCGCGGCTGCGCGCAGCCATCGCCCGCGGCGTGTCGGGTGTGCTCCACTCGACGACACCGCCGATCACGCCGGCGGCCTGGACCACCTTTCTCACCGGCAAACAGCCGGGAACGCACGGCATCATCGACTTCGAGCGTTACGACCCCATCACGAACAAGCTGAGTTTCAACACCACCGGTTGCCTGGGGCACGTCCGCAACATCTGGCAGATTCTCGGCGAGCACGGTCTGAAGGTCGGAAGCGTGAACGTTCCGATGACGCACCCCCCGGTGCCGGTCAACGGTTTTCTCGTCAGCGGCTTTGAGACGCCCGGGACCGACGTGGATTTCGTCTACCCGCCGGACCTGCGCGACGAGATTCTTCAGCGGTGGCCCGATCCGACGCTGGGAACCAACTGGCAGCGACGAACCTTCGGAGGGAACGCGCTGTTCGCCCGCAACATCGACTACATGTGCCGCAGCTTCCACCAAGGAGCCGACATGAGCCGCTGGCTGGGCGACCGGATGGGGTGGGATGCGCTGATGGTCGTGCTCAAGCTGACCGACAACCTTCAGCACAAGACGTGGAAACATCTCGACCCGCGCTGGAGCGACCGCAATCCGGTGCGACGCGACATGGCCGTTCACGGCTTCATCGAAGCGGACAAGGCCGTGGGAACGCTGCTGGACTACGCGGCCGAGCACGACGCGGCCGTGCTCATCGTTTCGGACCACGGCCATGGGAGCAAAGAGGGCAGCGTTCACCCCAACGCGTTTCTGGAGCGGTGGGGATATCTCGCGCTGCGGGGCCGCAGCGCCCAGGGGGCGACGCGCGGGCGATACCTTTGGGATCGGCTGTGGGGGCGGACCAGGAAGTTCGCACGCGAAGGTGACGTGCTACAGGACCTGGCTGTCGATTTCTCACGCACCAAAGCGTGCGTCATGCATGCCGGCATGGCGGGCTTCGTCTATGTCAACCTGAAGGGCCGCCAACCGACGGGAATCGTTGAGCCTGAGGACTACGAGGAGATTCGCGACGAGCTGATTGCGCGCTTCCTGGGCGATGAGTGTCGAACCCGGGATCCTCAGGGCAACCTGGTTCATCTTTTCACGGCCGCACACAAGCCCGAGGCGCTCTACGGGTGCCGCCGCGAGGACCAGCCGTGGCTGCCGGATCTGATCCTGATGCCGCACGCGCCGCTGGAGGTGAAGCGAAAGATTCGGCGTCAGGGTCCGGTGCGTTGGCTTCCCTATGGGCGGATCGAGGGTACGCATCGCCCGGAAGGCGTTTTCGTTGCCACCGGCCAGGGGATTCGCAAGCGTCCCATGCCTTCGACGGGCGTGCGGACGGACGACGTGTCCGCTCACCTGGTGGATTGCGCCCCGACGATCCTCGCGCTGTTGGGGCTGGCGGTACCCGAGGACATGGAGGGGCGGGTGCTGACCGAGATTTTCGAGACAGTACCCGAGATTCGGACCGAGGCGGCCGCCAGTGTAGAGGCTGCGTCATCCGTGGACGAGGTCTACTCGGCCGAGCAGCTTCAACGGGTTACGGAGCGGCTTTCGGACCTGGGCTACCTGGAGTAATCGTCTTCTTGGGGAGCTTGGTGGACTCTGGGCGGGGTAGCTTCCGGTTCTTCCAGTAGATGTCGGCAATTCGGTCCCAGAAGACGACGGAGCCGCGGGCGATGGCATCGACGCGGCGACCGGAGAGAAACACCGAGGGCGTGGTCGTCACACCCAAGGTGTGCGCCAGCCGCGCGTCCTCGGCGATGCGCTCCTCAATTCCGGATGACATCATCGCGTCACTGATCTGCGCGGCGCTGATCCCGATGCTGGCGGCCATGTCGTCGAGAGTCAGCGGGTGTTGTTTAAACCTCTTCTGATTGGCAAACAGATAGTCGTGGGCTTTCCAGAAGGCGTCGTTACCGCCGACGAGTCGAACGGCCTCTGCCTGCTTCGCGGCCTCGCACGCCCGGGGGTGCATCTTGGTCTTCGTTTGCGGATTGCAGTCGGCATGGAGCGGGTAGTGCTTGAACACCATGTGCAGGTTTCCGCCGAAGAGCGGATCCACGCTGTGTTCGAGGAACCGCGCGACGCGGTTGCACACGGGGCACTCGAAGTCGCTGAACACGATGAGGTCGAGGGGATGGGTGGTGTCGGTCCCGGTCATCCGCGCCGGGTCGTCGGTGCGAATGGGAATCCTGTGGCCCGGGGCTCGCTGCCAGCTCGCCACCAGCGTGTCGGCATCTCCCTTGATGCGGTTCACGGCTGTCATGCAGAGGTCGTAGTTCCGCTGGTTCGCGTTCGCGCGTCGCTCGAAGCCGGTCCGCCCGAGAAGCTGTTGGTTGCCGAACAGTACGAGGAACATCGCCACACCGGTGAGTACTACCAGCCGCGCGGTTGGATGAGCCGGCACCGTGGTCGAGACGGCGTCTTCGGGTTGCGTGGACTCGCCCGCGGGCATGGGTTTCGGGTTCCGCGGCCACATCAGCACGAGGCTGACCGCGATGAGTGCGTTCAGTGCATGCGTCACCATGCACCACGGGCACCATTGGTCGAGTTCGCTGAACATGATCCAGATGTAATAGCCGGAGGATGCCAGCCCGCTGCAGACGAACAACATCGGCAGCAGATGCAGGAACCGATAGGTGTACGCCGGTCGCCCGATGCCGATCAGCCACACCGACAGAAGCGAGTAGTAGATCAGCCCCAGGAACGCCACCGGAAGGTGAGGCGTTCCCGCCGGCTCATCGGGCAATCTGGGAGGGAAGTAACTGTAGGGACTGGCGAGGACGGCCGCACAGTTCGCAGCGCCCGCGGTCTCCTCGTCGCTGCAACCGGCGTCGAACCAACTCGATCCGGAGGAACCCGTCATATGCTTGAGGAAGAGTTTGTAGCTCACGGTGGTGGCCGCCAGTGCAAACACGATTGCCAAGGCGGGCAGCAGTTTGGATTTGAACATGTCGGGATACCTCCCACAACGCTGGAGCAGCACAGCTCAGATCGCCGCCGTATACCGGTTGCGTACCGGATGCTACGTGCGGTGCCAAGCCGAGGGCTGAACCCGGCTTGTAACGAGACTCACGCTGAAGGATCGAGAGCGAGCCGCAATGCATCTTCCGCGGCCGCGATGGTCCGGTCAATCTGCTCGTCGGTGTGGGCGGCGGACAGAAAAAGCGCGGACGCCGGAGAGGTCGGAAAGAGCACGCCGCGGTCCAACATCGCCCGATGGAAGCGGGCGAACAGCGCCGAATCGAAGGGACCGTCCGATTGGCCATCGCCGGCGGACCCGTTCAGGAAGAACATGCCCACGATACTTGCCAGATGTACGTGGCGCGCCGCAACGCCCGCGGCGTCGGTCGCGCGTCGAAGCCCGTCGTGTAGCCGCGTGGCCTGGGCGTCCACGGCGTCATGGAAGCCTGACTCGCCCAGGGCTTGCAGGGTGACGATTCCGGCGGCGACCGCGAGTTGCAGGCCGACCATCGACGGTGCGGTCGCCGGGGCGGAGACCATCAGTTCTCGCCGGCCTCCGAACGCCCCGAGCGGAAGCCCGCCGCCGAGCACCTCACCCAACACCGACAGGTCTGGCGAAACGGTGTCCTCGCCGGTCGGGTCGGACGGTTCCAGGCGGAACCCGGTCAACGACTCGTCGAAAATCAGCACGCATCCGTTCTGGTTACAGATCGAGCGCAGGGTTTGCAGGAATCGAGCATCGATCGCGGCCAGCCCGTGGCGGCAGGCGATCGGTTCCACGACCACCGCGGCAATCGATGAGCCGTGGTCCTGGAAAACCCGCTCAGCCGCGGCAGAGTCGTTGTAGGGGACGACCAATGGATCAATGACGGGTGCGTGACATTTGCCACATGCGACGACGCGCGACCGCCCGGTCGATCGCGCCGCCAGCGCCACGGCATGCAGCATCGCTTCCGTGCTTGAGGCGCTGAAGCGAAGCATCTGGATTCCGGGAAGTCGACTGACAATCAGCTCGGCCAGGCGAACCTCGGGCTCGGAGGGGCAGGCGAGGCTCAGGCCCTTGGGCGCCGCCTTGTTGATCGCCACGACGACGCGCTCGTCGGCGTGCCCGAGCAGGACAGAGCCCTGACCCAAGTCGTAGTCCAGGTATTCGTTGCCGTCGATGTCGGTGGCCACGGCGCCGACAGCCCGAGCGAGCACGGGGGCGGCGCCGAGACTCGGCAGATGGACTACCGGAAGCAAGGCCGATGCGGTTCGTTGGACGGCCGACGATCGGGCGAAGCGCCGAGCGGTTTGATCCAGATCGGCGGACTTGGTTGATGATTCCATACGGATCCTCCTTGCGATAGCCACTCGATTCGCTGGGCGAGCCGTGTTTGCGGACAACGTCGTATCGTGCGCCGACCAACACGGCAAGGTGCCATCGGCCCAACTCCGCGATCAGAATCGGATGCCCGGTGATCGGTACGTGAGTGGAACCGCGGCGGCGGAAGCGGCTGACACGAGCGGTCTTCCGCTGGCGGGCGGTATACAAAGTACACAAACCCGGCCTGGCGCGTTCAGACCCGCGTTTTGGGGCGGTCGCTTGCCCAGGCGAGAGGGATTGCCTATCCTGTGAAATAATGCAGCGGACCAGCAAGATCACAATCAGCACGTTGCGCGCTCGGAAACGCGAAGGGCAAAAAGTTTCCATGCTGACGTGCTACGACTTCCCGACCGCCAAACTCATGCAGGAGGCGCAGGTCGATTCGCTTCTGGTCGGCGATACCTACGCCGAGGTCTGTCTGGGGCACCCGACGACGCTGCCGGCCACCGTAGATCATATGGTCACCATCACCGAGGCGGTTCGGCGCGGCGCCCCGTGTGTGTACCTCGTTGGTGACATGCCGTACCTGAGCTATCAAGTCTGCCCCGAGGACGCGATCCGTAATGCCGGGCGGTTCATGGCGGAGGCGGGATGCGATTGCGTGAAGATCGAGGTGGACCGCCGGCTGGTCAAGACGGTTGAGGCGATGTCCGCTGCCACTATCCCGGTCATGGCGCACCTAGGGCTCAGACCGCAATCGATTCAACGGCTGGGTGGATACAAAATTCAAGGCAAGCAGGCCGCCGATGCGCAGCGCTTGATTGAAGACGCCAAGATGATGGAGGAGGCGGGCGCGATCGCACTACTGCTGGAGGCCGTTCCCGCCGAAGTGGCCGGAATCATCGCGGAGTCAACGGAGTTGCCGGTGATTGGGATCGTGTCCGGTCCGGATTGTGACGGGCAAGTGGTGGTGTTGCACGATATGGTCGGGTATGGCGGCGGTCATCCTCCGCGGTCGGTGAAACAGTACGCGCGGCTCTACGACGAGCTGACGCGGGCGTTCAAGGCCTACGTCAAGGATGTCGCGGATCGGGCCTTCCCGACCGAGGCACAATGCGTCCGGATGGATGCGACCGAATTGGATCGCCTGAACAAGGCGCTCGGCAGGCAGATCTCCTAGGGCGTGAATCATCGTCCCGGTTTGTGTATACTGTACATCGACCCGTTGCGGCCGTCGATGCGATGGGCTCCTTGACAGCGAAGGTGCAGCCGATAGCGTTGCCTGCTGGATCGGTGGAATGTTCGTCATGCTTGTGAAGATGGCACTGGCACGGATCGTGATTGTCGATTCCGATGAAGAGAAGATGTCGATGATCGTCCTTCGTGAAGTCGATGGCGACCGCGCCTTCCCGATTCTGATCGGCATCCACGAGGCGTACGCGATCGATCGTCGTACCAAACGCACGGTGTTACAGCGACCGATGACCCACGATTTGATCGAACGGATGATCAGCCAGGTGGATTGCGACCTGGAACAAATCGTCATCAGTGAATTGCGCGACTCGACGTTTTATGCGAAGCTGGTCCTGCGGCAACGCGAGGAGGTCATCGAGATCGACTCGCGACCATCCGACGCCATTGCCGTCGGCGCGGGAACCGACACACCGATCTTCGTGGACGAGTCCGTGCTCAGAGAAGTGTGCTAACTGACGTGTTCATTGTGGCAGCCGGGTGGGCCAGATGAAGGTGGAATCTGACACGACCGCCGTACGAGCCAACGCGGTTCCGCCGGTGAGTGCTGCGGCGGCGTGCGACGATTGGGCCTCGTCGCCTCTGGTCCGCGAGATACTTAAGTGCCTGCCCGATGGCGCGCCGCGCTTCGTTGCCCGCGCTCCGGGACGCCTGGACGTGATGGGCGGACTGGGAGGCTACACCGGTTCGCTCGTCGCGAACCTCCCCCTTGCCGAACACGTCGTCGTCGGCGTTCAGCCGTGCGACAGCGGCGAACTCTCGATTGCATTCGTCGGCCCCGCAGGCCGCGACGGTCATCCGCCGGTGACCATGCCCTTGTCGTTACTCTTTGATGCAGGCAAGAGCCCCGTTGCCGCCCGGGCCGGGCGGGCGCTGCTCGGCGACGGGCACTCGGACTTGATCCACTGCGCCCTCGGCGCGATTGTTGAGGCTCTGCGCGACGGAATGATTGTCGGGCTCAACGGTGGTCTGCGAGCCGCGATTTCATCGACGCTTCAGGATCTTTCCGACGTCGGTGCCGCCGCCGCCGCGGCGGCGGCCACACTGGTGGCGCTGGCGGGCGCCTATGACGTGGCCCTGGACGTCACCCGCGTGGCGACCATCTGTCAGACGGTGCAATCCGACTGGCTCGACGCCCCGATGGGCACCGCGGACGCGGCCGGTGTCTTGCTAGGTCGCAAGGACTCGCTGCTACAAGTCAAGTGTGATCCATGCACGCAGATCGGCATGATCGATCTTCCGGACAACCTAGCGCTGTTGGGGATCGATTGCGGCGCCCTCTGTTCGGAGGCGGCCCTGAAGTTTCGGCGAGTGCGTACGGCCAGCTTCATGGGGTGCGCGCTGATCGATCGCATCATCCGCTATGAGGGTGTCGATGACCTTCAGTGGGACGGACATCTCTCGCGCGTATCCGTGACCGACTACGTGGAGCGGTTCCGCGATCGGCTACCCACGAAGCTGCGTGGAAGCGAATTCCTGGAGCGGTTCGGGGAATCCGGCGACCCGCACACCATGATCGAAGCGGGCTTCGTCTACAAGATCCGCTCTCGGACGGAACACCATATTTACGAACACGCCCGGGTCTTCCAGTTTGTCCAGTGCCTCTCTCGGGCGATCCGTAACAACGACGACCGCGCGCTGACCGAGGCCGGTGAACTCATGTACGCCTCGCACTGGAGCTACGGGCAGCGTTGCGGACTCGGCAGCGTCGAGACCGACGTGCTCGTAACCCTCCTCCGCAAGCACGGCCTCGAGTCCGGCATCTTCGGCGCCAAAGTGGGCGGCGGGGGTTGCGGTGGGTGCGTGACCGTGTTGATGCGATCGACCGAGCGTGCCATGAACGCAGTCGAGGACGCGATACAGGTCTATCAGACGCGTTTGAACAAGCGGGCCACACTCATGCGCGGATCGTCACCAGGGGCGGCTGCCAGCGGCGTCCGCCGGCTATAGCAGCCCGTTGAAACGAAATACGCATCTTCCCGGCGCCGGGCGCCGAGCTCGACGCGCTTGCTGCCTCGATCGCCGCGCGCCACCCAGACATGACCACACTCACGACGCAGCGCGGTGAGACGGCCGAGCACGCTATGCATGCGACACTGCGCGATCACCGCCGGGTCCTGTACATGGTGACGGGCGTCGTGATTGCGGTGAGCGTTCTGATCTGGTCGTACATCAATGGAAGCGAACGCCGCCTCGAGTTAGCCACGCTCGTGGCCGTCGGTGGCTCCGCCCGGACGATGGTGTCGATGATCTTGACCCGCGGCGCTCTTCTCGGCTTCTTTGGCGCAGTGTTGGGATTCCTGGCGGGCTTGGCTATTAGCCTAGGACAGGACCTTGACTCGACGATTCGCATCCTTCCAGCCCTCGACCTCGCCGGAATCATCATTGTTACGACCACGATACTGTCCGCCGCCGGGGCGCTGCCAGCCGCAGGGCTTGTGGCGGCTCAAGACCCTGTCAAGGCGCTGCAGGACGCCTGATTGGCGGAGGCCCACGCCCAAGCCGACACACCGATTCTTTGGGTACCCTGGGGCAGCCGTACCGCGGAGCCGGATCCGGAAGAACACCGCCGCCGAGGAAGCCTTTCCACAGGCCGGAAGAAACCTGGACCCTGCGGCATCTAATCGGTAAGGCCGGTCGCGGCTGAAGGCTCGACTCGTCGTGAGTCGGGCGGTGAGACCGGTGGTTCGGGTTGGGCCGCAAACGTAGAAGCTCAATGTGATCGGCTACCGGATCGTACGGTCCAGGCTCATTCAGGAGATTGTGAAGATGAAAAGTATGGTGAAGGCGATGATGTTGTCCGGCGCGGTGGTCTTTGGACTCGGCGTGAACCCCGTGTCTGCGCAGCATGAACATGGCGAACACGAGCATGCAGCCCAGGAGCATGGCGAGGAAGCGGGACATTCGGACGAAAGGGCTGAGGTGCATGGCGGCGCGGTCACGATGTCGAAGGAGTTCCACGTCGAGACGGTGTTCTTGGTGGATCAGGTCCGTCTCTACCTGTACGACGGCTCGCAGAACCCGATGCAGGTCAAGCACTGGAAGAACGGCGTGGTAGGGGCGACGGGCGTGGTCGATTACCGTGACCGCGGACGCGGAACAACAACGCTGAAGTTTGTTCGCGCCAAGCCGGACGGCTACGCCTGCCCGATGTGTGCCGGTCAGGAATCGAGCAAGCCCGGCAAGTGCGGCAAGTGCGGCATGAATCTAGCGAAGAAAGATGTCCCGGATGGCACACTTTGGTCGTGCCCGATGCATCCCGACGAAAACGGCAAAGCAGCGGGCAAATGCGACGATTGCGGTATGAATCTCACGCCACAGGATTTTCTTGTCGCCGCGGCGGATCTTTCCGGCCTGAAAGCGGGCGATGCAAAAGTCACTTTCAACTTGAAGAATCTTCCCGGCAAGAGTGAACGGACGCTCCGGTTCACAGAGAAATTCGCTCCGGGCAAGATGCATGAGGAGCATGAGGAAGGCGAACAGGGGCACGGTGATCATGGTCATGGCGGCCACGACCACGGTCACTGATGATTGGAGCGACTGTAATCGCTTGATCCAACTCGTTTTGCTCGGGCATTCAGCTTCACGCCATGCGTTGCAGCGGCGCATCGTGAACATCGTGGATCGTATCTGATGAAAGAGCCGGAACCGTCCAGAAGAAGATTCCTCGCGCGCGTCGTGGTGGCTTTGAACGCCGTCGCTGCGATGGCCGTTGCCACGGCTATCGGTATTATGCTTCCCGAAGACGCCGAAGCAGTGCGGGCGGCCCTTGAAAGTTCCAAGCGACGTGCTCGCCGACTCAAAGGCGTCTTCCTAGGGGAGGCTACTTCGAATGGATAAATGGCCGCTTCGGAACCATCCTGTTTTTTTTAACGCTGTGTCCATCGCTACGTTCGGTGTCTTGGTGCAGGGCTGCGCGCTGTATCGCGACGGAACGCACGAAGTCTCCACCTACCTCATGCAGCGGACGGAAGCGCGCGAGGACGTGGCAGATGTTTATGCCCGAACACCGCAAGCAGAACCTGGCAAGTCAACGCCTGACACAGAGCCTTCCATCAAACCGCCGTCGTATAAGCGCCTTCGCGACTTCATCGTGCTGGCGCTGGAGCGCAATCCGGATATGAAGGCCTCCGAGGAGACTGCTCGTTCGAAGGTAGAGCGCATCCGTCAGGTCACGGCACTGCCCGATCCGTTCTTGAGCATGAAGATTCTGCCCGAGCCGGTCCGGACGGCCGAGGGGGACAACTTCTTCATCATGGGTGTGTCCCAGAAGCTACCCGTTCCGGAGAAGCTCGACCGTGCCGGTCGCGTGGCCTTTGAAGAAACACGCATCGCCTTGCAGCGGTGGCAGGCCACGCGGCTACGCGTTATCTCGGATGTCAAGCGAGCCTATTTCCAACTCTACGTCGTCGATCGCAGCATCGACGTGACGCAGGCCAACCAGGATCTTGTGCGCGGCCTCATCGACGTGGCTCGCTCCCAGGTCGCCGTCGGACGCCCCAGTCAGGACGACGTGTTGCGCGCTCAGGTGGAGCTCTCCAACCTCGAAGCCGAACTCATCACCTTGAGACAGCGGCGTGTCACGATCGTCGCCCGTTTGAACGAGATCCTTGACCGTCAGCCACAAACCGAGATCGCGACCCCTGACGAATTCAGTATCCGGGATGTCGATCTCGCCATCGACGATCTGCTGAATAAGGCCGTCGATGCCAACCCTGACTTGAAGCGAATCAGGCATCAGATCGAGCGCGACCGAGAATCCCTGGAGCTCGCCAGGCTTGCGTACTGGCCTGACTTCGCCATTGGATTCGAGTGGATGCAAATGGATCCACGCGGTGCGTTCGAGGCGCCCCGGAATCCCGCGACCGGCCAGCGCCCTGTCACGCCTCAACTCAGCGAGGACGGGAGCGACAACTGGGCGATCACGTTCGGCTTCAGCCTGCCAATTTGGTATGACAAGATCAAGGGCGGGATCGAAGAAGCAACACGGCGACTTGCCGCCTCGCGCGCGCAGTACCGGTCCACGGAGAATCGCGTCGAGTTCGCCGTTGAGGATGCCCTGGAGCGCGTCGGGGCTCAGCAGGAGCTTGCCCGGTTGTTTAGAGACACGATCATTCCGCAGGCCGAGCAGACCTATCGCGTGTCGCAGGCCTCGTACACCGCGGGGACGAGCGACTTCCTGTACGTCATCGACAACTGGCGCAAGTGGCTCGTCTTCACGATCCAGTACTATCGCTCAATGGGCGAGCTTGAGCGAAGCGTCGCCGATCTTGAGCAGGCCATCGGACTGAGCCTGACCGAGGCGGGAGGACCATAATGGGCGGAATCTGGAACAGGGGATTCAGAATGACAGGAGTCAAAAGCGGTGATCCAACAGGCAGGTTGACTGTTCACTTCTCGCCGCCGGCCGTCCACCATTCGTCGATCCGTCGAAGTGGACGTGCGTCCGTGACCCTTCTGATCGCGACTGTTACGTTGGCGGCGGGCGCCGTAGGTGGATACTGGCTGCCGAAACGCTTCGGAACAACGGCTTCCGCCGCCAGCACAACGGGCGCGGACACTGACGGAACGGCCGCAAGCAACGACGAGCTGTGGTACACGTGCGGCATGCACCCGAATGTTCTTCAGAAGGGCTCGGGCGACTGCCCCATCTGCCAGATGAAGCTCACCCCGCTCAAGAAAGACGACGATGCGGACGGCGATGCCGGTGCATCGAAGGAGCGAAAGGTGCTCTACTGGCGGGCTCCGATGGACCCGAATTACATTTCCGAGAAGCCGGGTAAGAGCCCCATGGGTATGGATCTGGTGCCGGTCTATGCCGACGAGGACGAATCACCGTCCGCGCACACGATTCGCATCGACCCCGTCACCATCCAGAACATGGGCATCCGCACGGCGACCGTTAAGCGCGGCCCACTGATCAAGACGATCCGGACCGTGGGGCGCGTCGATTACGACGAACAGCTCGTCACGTATGTCGATACGAAGTTCAGCGGATGGATCGAACGGCTGGACGTCGATGAGACGGGCCAGCGCGTGGCCAAGGGCCAGCGGCTCTTCGGCGTCTACTCGCCTGAGCTGTACGCCGCGCAGCAGGAGTATCTTTCCGCCATTCAGACTCTACCGCGTCTCGAAGCAAGCACCTTCGCGCCGGCGCGCGAGGAGGCCGTCAAACTCGTTGACGCGGCCGTCACAAAGCTCAAGTACTTCGACGTCTCGGACGAACAGATCGAAGCGCTTCGAGAAACGGGGAAGATCGAGAAGACGCTGACGATCCACTCGCCGGCTGGCGGCATCGTCACGGAGAAAATGGCCCTGGAGGGCATGCACGTCAAACCCGGCATGCGCCTCTACACGATCGCCGATCTGTCGCGGGTGTGGGTTTATGTGGACATCTACGAGTACCAGCTCCCATGGATCAGCGTCGGACAATCCGCGACCATGACACTCCCGTACGTTCCGGGAAGGGAGTTCATCGGAAAGGTCATCTACGTCTATCCCTACCTTGAGCAGCAGACGCGGGTGATCAAGGCCCGCCTGGAATTCGAGAACCCGAGTATGGAACTCAAACCCGGCATGTACGCCAACATCAGATTGGAGTCGGAGCTGCAGCGCGACGCGATTCTCGTTCCCCGCGAGAGTTACATCGACTCAGGGACCCGACAGGTTGCATTTGTGGACCTGGGCAACGGGAAATTCTCGCCGCGCGACATCCAAGTCGGTGTCGAAGCCGAAAACGGTATGGTGGAAGTGCTTTACGGGCTCGATGAGGGCGAGGTCGTCGTCACCAGCGGCCAGTTCATGCTCGACGGGGAAAGCAAGCTGAAAGAGGCCGTTGCCAAGATGATGGAGGCGCAACGGGCCAAGATCACCAAACGCGCACCGATACCCGACGCTCACCCGGACCACGACCCCGACAAGATGGCGATGGCCGACGCCATGACCATGCCACCCGGTACGGGCTACGCGTGTCCGATGGAAAGCCACGCCGACGAAACCGATCCGGCCGATCAGGGTCCCTATTTCTCCGAAAAGCCTGGAAAGTGCCCGCGTTGCGGGATGGAGTTCAAACCGCTCGATGACCTCAAATGGGTGCGCGCGCGGCGGGCGGCAGAAGGTGGCGATTTGGCGTACACTTGCCCGGACCACCAGCATGTCTTCTCTGAAACGGGGGGCGAGTGCCCACGCTGCGGCAAGGCCCTCACACCGTTTAAGGTGATGTACACCTGCCCCGATTCCGAGCATGCTTCAGCCATCAGCGCTTCACCCGGCAATTGCCCGCATTGCGGGCGGGGCATGGCCGCGTATCGTGGCGTGTGGCTGGACGAGAAGATGGCGTCCGCAAATGTGCCGGCTTCACCCGGTCTGGCCGATATGGCACCGTATCGATGCCCGACTCACCCGCTCGTGCATAGTGAGCAGCCGGCACACTGCACGATCTGCGGCGCCGAACTCGAATCGACAGCGATTGCGGCATCTGCCGAGGCCGACCGGAACTCCATCCCGTCCGGCGCCCAGTACACATGCTCGATGATTGAGTGCTGGCACTTCGCTGCCAAGCCGGGCGAGTGTCCGAAGTGCGGCATGCGTCTCAAGCCCCTTGAGGACGTGGGCTGGGCTAAGGAGCTTCTCGAAGAGCAGTCCGACCAGGCTGACGTCGCATACGTCTGCCCGATGCATCCGGAGGCAGTACGGTCTTCCGCGCCCGGCTCATGTTCCCAATGCGGCATGCAGCTCGTTAGGGAATCTGCGCTCAAGAGACCGACAGCGGCGCCGGAGCGCGTCGCGGTGCAGATGAACTACATCATGGAGCACTACCTGGAGTTGCAGCGTCTGCTGGCTTCGGATCGAACCAAGGATCTGACATTGCACGCGCTCGGGCTCGTGTCGGCATCGGAGATCGTATCCAAACACATCGCCGATCCGGGCACGAACCTCCCGCCGGAGGCGGCGGAGGCCGCCAACCGACTGCACGCCGCCGCGCTGCGGATAACCGGAAAACTGGACGCCGATCGGGTGACGTTTGTCGAGTTGAGCGCCGCGGTGAGCACCCTCATCCAGCATGCACGGCCGGATCAAGTGCGGTGGCCGAAGCTGTATCTGTACCACTGCCCGATGAGCAAGGGCGATTGGCTTCAACCCGCCGAAGAGAAGGCAAACCCCTATTACGGATTCAAGATGCTCAACTGCGGTGAGCTGAAGGGGGTTAAGTAGGACGTTTGAGGTTAGAAGGTTAGAAGGTTGCAAGTTGAAGATTTCAGATTGAAGAATTGCAGATGGCGAGGATCGAACGATTTGAGAATATCGAGGTTTGGCGAGATGCGAGAAACCTTGTCAAACAGATCTATGAGATTACCAACGCCGGACCGTTTGCACGAGATTTCGGCCTGCGAGACCAAATCCGGCGAGCAGGAGTTTCGACCATGTCCGATATCGCCGAAGGCTTTGAACGTGGAAGCAACAAGGATTTCATTCGATTTCTTTACATGGCCAAGGCTTCAGTCGGCGAGGTCCGCTCTCAACTGTACACCGCTATCGATGTCGGCTACTTGGAGCAGGAGTGCGCCGAGGAGGTTATGGTCGCGGCGCAATCGGTCTCCCGGCAGATTGCCGGTTTTATCAAGTACGTCAAGACTCCAACCTAAAGAGAGCAATTTGAGAATGGGCAACCAGCGCTACGTTGCAAGGTCCGGTCAGGGAATCTTGAACCTTCAACATTTAATCTTCAACCTTCGATATTCCAATCTTCAAATCTTCAAATCTTCAACTTTCAACTTTCCAACTATCGGTGTAGAGCCATCCCATGATTGCCAAGATCATCGAATACTGCTGCCGCAACCGCATGCTCGTGACGCTGTTCACGGGGTTCATCGTGTTGGGCGGCATCTGGACGATTTTCAACATCCGTCTTGATGCCATACCCGACCTCTCCGACGTTCAGGTGATCGTCTTCACCGAGTACCCGGGGCAGGCGCCGCAGGTCGTCGAGGATCAGGTCACGTATCCGCTGACGACTTCGATGCTGGCCGTGCCCTATGCCAAGGTCGTGCGCGGCTACTCCTTCTTCGGCTTCTCGTTCGTCTACATTATCTTCGAGGACGGCACCGACATGTACTGGGCGCGATCGCGCGTCCTGGAGTATCTCAACTATGTGGCCGGCAAGCTCCCCAAGGGCATCACGCCGCAGCTAGGCCCGGACGCGACCGGCGTCGGCTGGGTTTACGAGTATTCGCTGCGAAATGGCTACTACTGCCCGCATCATGTCAATGGCATGTACCGCCATCCGAACGAGGCGGACAATTGGTATGGAACGATTCAAGAAGCGCCTGAGGCTCTCCGCGCGGAGCTTGAGCGCGTGCGCATGTTTGAGCACGGCGGCATCTGCCCGTGGGACGGGGAAACCGAACTGGTCCACGCCGAATACGACCTCTCGGAGCTGCGCAGCCTTCAGGATTGGTATCTGCGCTATGAGCTGACGACCGTCAATGGCGTGTCCGAGGTCGCCGCCATTGGTGGGTTCGTGCGTCAGTACCAAGTCGTGATCGATCCCGACCGCCTGCTCGCTTACAACATCCCTCTCAGCGCCGTCAAGATGGCCATCAAGATGTCCAACAATGAGGTGGGCGGCCGCGTGCTCGAAATGTCCGAGACCGAATACATGGTGCGCGGGCGTGGATACCTGGCCGCTTTGACGGACGAACAGGTGCGGGAAGCGAAGGAGAAGGGGATTCTGCTCAGCCGCGTACGATCCCGGCAAGGAATCGAAGACCTCAAGAAGGTCGTCATTCGTGCGACGTCCACGGGTACGCCGGTCTATTTGCGTGACCTTGCCGAAGTTCAACTCGGGCCGGAGCTGCGCCGCGGCATCGCGGAATCGGAAGGCGAAGGCGAGGTCGTCGGTGCCATCGTCATCATGCGCTACGGCGAAAACGCATTGAAAGTCATCCGCGACACCAAGCGCAAGCTCGACGAACTCACGCAGGGGCTTCCTCCCGGTGTGGACATTGTGACGGAGTACGATCGCTCCGCGCTGATCGAGCGCGCCGTCGAGAACCTCACTGAAAAACTCATTGAGGAGCTGATCGTCGTCGCTCTGGTCTGCGCCGTGTTCCTGCTCCACCTGCGTAGCGCATTGGTAGCGATCTTCGTCATTCCAACGGCGGTCCTCTCGAGCCTCCTCATCATGCAAATGATGGGGCTCAATGCGAACATCATGAGCCTGGGAGGCATCGCGATTGCCGTCGGCGCGATGGTCGATAGCTCAATCGTCATGGTGGAAAACGCGCACAAGCACTACGAGCGCGACAGGGGCAAGAAACCCCACGTCGAGATTATCATCGACGCCGCA
Organism: uncultured bacterium; assembly: GCA_965371245.1. GTDB lineage: Bacteria > Planctomycetota > Phycisphaerae > UBA1845 > UBA1845 > CBDUXT01. The sequence continues at coordinate 29,544 of CBDUXT010000062.1, forward strand.
AAGGAAGTCGGCCCCACGCTTTTCTTTTCCATTCTCATCATTACCGTCAGCTTCATTCCCATCTTCGTGCTCGGCGAGCAGAGCGGGCGTTTGTTCAAGCCGCTGGCTTACACGAAGACCTTTGCAATGGGTGCGTCGGCGCTCCTGGCCATCACCATCGTGCCGATCCTGATGATCTATTTCATCCGGGGGCGCATCCCCAACGAGCAGACCAACCCGATCAGCCGCACCCTTCAGCGCGTCTACGAGCCGTTCTTTTGGACGGCCATGAAGGGAAAGTACGTTACGCTTCTGATCGCAGCCGTGCTCGTGGCCACGGCGATCCTTCCCATGCAGGAGTACATTTTCGGTCGCCAGGTCATCGGGGAGAAGATTCCGTTCCTCAAACTGTCGAGCCAACTCGGCAGCGAGTTCATGCCGCCGCTCGACGAGGGCGACCTGCTCTACATGCCGACGACCGACCCGGGCATCAGTGTGACCAAGGCGCGGGAACTGCTCCAGCAGACCGACGCGCTCATCGCGAGCTTCCCCGAAGTTCACCACGTGTTCGGTAAGATCGGCCGCGCCGAAACCGCCACCGACCCGGCTCCGCTGAGCATGATCGAAACGACCATCATGCTCGAACAGGACAAGAGCAAGTGGCGCACACGGCACTTCGATCGGTGGTTCACGTTTCTACCTGCGTCGCTCAAGCATTACTCCGGGCTACACTACTTCTGGCCGGAAGAACGACCGATCACCATCTCGGAATTGTCGTATGGCTACGATGACCGCGGGGAGCACATCCCGGGTCTCAACGAAGTCGTAGCGTTCCCGGGTCTGACCAATGCGTGGACCATGCCGATCAAGACCCGCATCGACATGCTCTCCACAGGAATCAAGACGCCGGTTGGCATCAAGATCATGGGCGACGATTTGACCGTTCTCGGCGATCTGGCCGAGCGTATCGCATCGGCCGTGCGCGTCATGGACGGCACGCTCAGCGCCTACCCCGAGAAAACGGTTGGCGGCAACTACGTGGACTTCGACATCAACCGAGACGAAATCGCCCGCTATGGGCTACGGATTGATGACGTGCAGGACGTGATCCTGACAGCCATGGGCGGTATGAACATCACCTGGACGGTCGAAGGGCTGGAGCGGTATCCGGTCAATCTTCGCTACAAGCGGGAGCTTCGTGACAACATCCCGGCGCTGAAGCGAACGTTGGTGGCTACACCCTCCGGCGCTCAGGTCTCCTTGGCCCAGCTTGCGGACATTCGAATTCACAAGGGCCCCCCGGGGATCAAGAGCGAGAACGCGCGCAAGACAGCATGGATCCACGTTGACCTCACAACCTCTGATGTCGGCGGCTGGGTCAATCGCGCGAAGCAAGTCGTCGTGGAGCAGGTGGCGCTGCCGGCTGGCTACAACATCATCTGGTCCGGCCAATACGAGTACATCGAGGCCGCCAATAAGCGACTCGCAGTCGCCGTGCCGGCCGTGTTCGTCCTCATCGTCATGTTGCTCTACATCTCCCACAAGAGCTGGTTCGACGTGGGCGTCGTCCTGCTGGCGGTTCCCTTCAGCCTGATCGGCGCGATCTGGTTCATGCACTTCGCCGGCTACAACATGTCCCTGGCCGTATGGGTGGGGCTGATCGCCCTCGCCGGCCTTGATGCGGAAACCGGCATGGTCATGCTGCTCTATCTGCACAACAGCTATGACAGGCGCAAGGCCGAAGGCCGGATGAACAGCCTGGCCGACCTCAAGGCGGCGATCCATGAGGGTGCCGTTATGCGTATCCGCCCCAAGACGATGACGGTCATGACCACCATGATGGGACTCGTACCGATCATGATCGGAACGGCCACCGGGTCGGATGTAATGAAACGAATGGCCGCGCCGATGTTCGGTGGATTGCTGACCAGCTTTATGATGGAGCTGTTGATCTACCCGGTCATTTTCCTGGTCGCCAAGCAGTTCGAGGTATGGCGCGCGCAGCGACGCGAGCAACGGGAGGCGATCGCGTAGAGGCGGTACAATCGGAATGAAGAATCCAGCGACGGTAGCAAAGTTCCTTGCTCTCGCCATCACCAGTTCGGCGCTCGCCGTCCAAGGTTGCGCTGCTTCACGTCCACGCGGGCCTGGACCGGGTCAGGCGAAAACTGTCATGGGTTGCCAGCGATGCTACGATTTCGCGCTCACGTTTCCACGGGATGTGGAAAGACGCTGGCCTTGGGCACGTTCAAAGTTCGGTGGTACACACATGTGCGAGGGATGCTCATCACACATCGAGCTCTACACGCTCGATGGGAGGTCGATGATTCGCTGTCCAACCTGCGCCCCGGCCGGACAGGCATGTGACAAGTGTCGGTCGCCGGAGCCGCCGACGGAAGACGAACAAGGCACGAATGGGAAATGATAAGCGGCCGCCATGGCCGATCGTTGAAGACGTGATTACATGAAGAGCAGGAATCGAGTACTGACATTGATGGGCGCGGGCGTCGCGCTCGTCTTAGGAGCCGCGCAAGAACAAGTTCCACAGATTCCTCATGAAACGAGCCTGTTTGAAAGGCTTTCCCAATACGAATTGTGTACTTTATTCTTGCCCGCGCACTTACAGACTGGATGTCTGACGCCCTCGGACGTTCAGAGCATTGCCCAGGGCCAGTTGATCTCGTTTATCAACGCCCTGATTAACACCGGCACCAGCGACGCCATCCGCGGGGCGCTCGGCGGCTGAACGCAACGGGTCAGGCGCGCGGTTTACAAGCGAGGCCCGGCATGAACGAAGTTTTAGCCCGCGATGTGGCAGGCGCTGTAAACGCAAGATTACGTGGGACGGTCGTCGCGCTGCTTGTAGTGGCCGTCACCTGTCCCTCACGAAAACCTCATCCGGACAGAGAGCATCCGTAAACAGTTGATTATCGGAGCATGAAGACCCACCACGGACCGGCTCTTTGAGGAAGTGTCTGAGCACGAGTGTCTGAGCACGGACGTCCGGCGCTCAAGACAGACGATCCGGGTTGCCGTCAATCAAGCGGCTGCGTTTGGCTGCCCTCATGTTCCCAAAACGGACATCTTTTAGTTCCAGCAAGTGGTGACGCGAAATCGGATGCTCCGATAATCAGGTGGTTCTCGGGACCGCGAGGACCGGATGGCATTTTCGTGAGGGACAGGCGTTCCGTACTTGTCATCGTCGAGCCCCAGACCGTCGTCCGATGGCACCAGCAGGGCTTCCGGCTGTACTGGCGATGGAAGTCGCGCCGCGGGAAGCCAGGCCGACCGCAGGTCGCCGCCGAGATCCGCGAGCTGATCCGTCGCATGTCCCGCGAGAACCCACTTTGGGGCACACCACGCATTCAATCGGAACTCGCGCTGCTCGGGCACGACATGTCCAGAGCGACCATCGACAAGTACAGGGTCCGCCATCGCCGACCGCCGTCGCAAACATGGCGAACCTTCTTGGACAACCATGCCAAGGACATCGTCGCGATCGACTTCTTCACGGTACCGACCGCCACGTTCCGTGTGTTGTATTGCTTCATCATGCTTCGCCATGATCGGCGCACCGTGGTGCACTTCAACGTCACCACCAACCCGACGGCTCAGTGGACCGCACAACAGGTCATCGAGGCCTTCCCCGGCGACGAGGCACCTCGGTTCATCCTCCGCGATCGCGACGGGATCTACGGACAAGCCTTCCGCGATCGCGTCGAGCACATGGGCATCGAGGAAGTCATCACGGCCCCTCGCTCGCCCTGGCAAACCCCATACGTCGAAAGAATCATCGGCTCGATTCGGCGCGAATGCCTCGACAACGTGATCGTTATCAACGAACGCCATCTACGCCGCATCCTCTCTGATTACTTCGTCTACTATCACGAGTCACGCGCTCATCTCGGCCTGGATCGCAACGCGCCGGTGCCAAGTCGTGTCGAACCTCCGTCGGAAGGAAAGGTCGTCGCGATACCACAAGTCGGCGGTCTACATCATCGCTACTGCCGCGCGGCCTAACGGCCAAACCTGCCCACCACTGACCACCAATCTGCATCGCCATCACCGAGTTCGGCGCCACCGCCGTGCGCTGACGGCGCGTTGTTCGAGTCTGCCCGTCTCTGGCGATGCCAGAACAGAACCGACATGTCGAACACCGCGCCCCCACTGCGCACGGATCGAATATTCAGGAACGACAGCGGTCACCGGCCACGCCTCAACACGGGCATAGTAGAGCCTAAAGTTACAGTTGAGTTTCGGGTTGACTCGGAAGGCCGGTTCTGCTATACGTTACTACAAGAAACTCCAGTAGCTAAGTGGGGGCACAGCCTAAACCGCTATCAAGCGTTCCGCACACGCTGGGGTCTTGCAACCATCTGGGTAGGGGAACGAGGTCATGATCATCTTCGCGGGGGTGCGTGGATACGCCACACGACAGCATTTCCACGACCGGGGCGGCGTTCGCGCTATTGCGCATGCGGGCGCCCATAACATGCGGTTCGCGTGGTTGTTCGGTCCGGCGGTGTGGGCAGCCGTTGTCGCTGCGCCCGTTGCGCGCGCTCAAGTTATCTTTGAAGAATTCACCGAGGCGAAGGCATCTGGGGGGGTGACCGCCTTAGCTGTTTCTACACCCGCCGGCACGGTCCAAGATGATCTACTCATCGCTGCCGTGGCTACGGACGGTGATCAGTCGGCATCACTCGCACCGCCCGCCGGCGAGGGATGGATCCAGATCGACGTCGGCCAGGGCGCCGGTGCCGTGACGCTCGGCGTATGGTACAAGCTCGCGGGGGCCGCGGAGTCACCGACACATCAGTGGACCTGGGCTGGAGCAGAACAAGCGTACGCTTGGATGATGCGATTCACCAATCATGACATCACTAGCCCTATTGATGTCTCAGCCAGTGCTACAGGAACGACTGCCGCGCCAACCTGTCCCTCCATCACGACGACAGTTGCCAATACATTGATCCTGCGCATTGGTGGATTCGATCGCGATCGCATCACGGTCGATAGCCCGGGACTTGCCGGGCATACGCCGATCACTATGGACTTTAGCAACACGGGCGGGGCCGGCTGCTCGGGAGGTGCGGGCTTCGTAACCCAGCCTGTCGCCGGCGCGAGCGGTACGGCCGATTTCGCGCTGACCGCCTCGGAGCAGTTTCGAACGGTTACGCTTGCGATCGCGCCCGGCCTATGCGTGGTTAACGCGGACTGCGACGACGGAAACCCGTGTACCAGCGATGTGTGCGATCCGCCCACCGGTGATCCGATCACGGGGTGTCTGAACACGCCTCTCGTCGTGGGAACCGCGTGCCCGGACGACGGCGTGGGGTGCACGACAGACGAATGCGATGGGGCCGGCACTTGCGCGCACACGCCGGTCGATACCAACTGCAATGACGGCGTGGGCTGCACGGACGACACGTGCGATGCGCTGCTGGACTGCCAGTTCACGCTCAACAACGCCAACTGCAACGACCTCGTCGGCTGTACGAACGACACGTGCGATGCGCTGCTCGATTGCCAGTTCACGCCGATCGACGCCAACTGCAACGACGGGTTTACGTGCACGACCGACACTTGCGACGGGGTGCTCGATTGTCAGTTCGCGCCGGTGAACAGCAACTGCGACGACGCGAATCCGTGTACTAGCGAGGTGTGCGACCCGGCTACCGGTGCACCGGGTACCGGGTGTCTGAACCCGAACCTGTTGTCGGGAACGGCGTGCCCGGACGACAGCGTCGCCTGTACCGTAGACGAGTGCGATGGCGCCGGGACATGCGCGCACACGCCGATCGACACCAACTGCAACGACCTCGTCGGCTGTACGAACGACACGTGCGATGCGCTTCTCGATTGCCAGTTCACGCCGGTCGATGCCAACTGCAACGACCTCGTCGGCTGTACGGACGACACGTGCGATGCGCTGCTCGATTGCCAGTTCACGCCGGTCAACGCCAACTGTGACGACGGGTTTACGTGTACGACCGACACCTGCGACGGGGTGCTCGATTGTCAGTTCGCGCCGGTGAACAGCAACTGCGACGACGCGAATCCGTGTACTAGCGAGGTGTGCGACCCGGCTACGGGTGCGCCGCTTACCGGGTGCCTGAACCCGAACCTGCTGTTGGGAACGGCGTGCCCGGACGACAGCGTCGCCTGTACGGTAGACGAATGCGATGGGGCCGGGACGTGCGCGCACACACCGTTTGACGGCAACTGCAACGACGCTGTGAGTTGTACACTCGATACGTGCGATCCGATCCTCGATTGCGTGTTCACGCCGATCGACGCCAACTGTGACGACGGCGTGGCCTGTACGATCAACACGTGCGATGCGGCGTTGGATTGTATGTTCCCGACGGACGACACGTTCTGTGATGACGCCACGTTCTGCAACGGTTCGGAGACGTGCGATCCGGTTCTGGATTGCCAAGCCGGGACGCTCCCCTGTCTGCCTGCGGAGTTCTGCAACGAGACCACCGACACGTGCGACGAGTGCGTGATCAGTTGTGACGATGGCGTGGCCTGCACCGTAGACACCTGCGTCGGGGGTAGCTGCGTCTTCACGCCGGTCGATAGCAACTGTAACGACGGCGTGGGCTGCACGGACGACACGTGCGATGCGTTGCTCGGCTGCCAGTTTACGCCCGACAACGCCAACTGCAACGACCTCGTCGGCTGTACGATCGATACCTGCGATGCGCTGCTGGACTGCCAGTTCACGCCCAACAACGCCAACTGTGACGACTTCGTCGGCTGCACGGACGACACGTGCGATGCGCTGCTGGACTGCCAGTTCACGCCCAACAACGCCAACTG
>CBDUXT010000063.1:0-35977 GCA_965371245.1 uncultured bacterium
CAGGGCTCGCGCCCTGTGCTCTGAAAACTGCCCGCCGATTCGGTCATGCACCCAGAGCCGCCCTCCACACAGTTCGACCCGACGCGAAAGACCGATCACCGCACGTCCGCTAAAGCCGGGTCCTCGGACCGCCGAAAAACCCGGCAGAGCATCACCGCGGTTGGCCAGAGATCTCGCAAAGCCAATCGTTGACCGCGGTGGAACAGGTCGAGCACGGCTGCACGACCCTGCGCCGGACCCCTTTGCGGGCCGCGCGCCATTCGTCACGGACGACGGTATGAGCCGCATCCATAGCAACATCCCCGCGCTACAGGCGATCCATCGCCTCCAGCGAAACCAGGATGATCTGAGCGTCCGCTTGGCGCGACTGTCTACGGGGTTTCGCATCAATCGCGGGGCGGACGATCCCTCCGGCTTGATCGCGTCCGAACGCCTGCGCAGTGAGATACGCGGCATCGAGCAGGCCATCGATAACTCCGTTCGAGCAAGCAATGTCATCTCCACCGCTGAGGGCGCGCTCAACGAGGTTTCCGCCTTACTCCTCGATCTTGAGTCCTTGGTCGTCGAAAGCTCGAACAAAGACGGGCTCCTGGATGCTGAAGTTCGGGCGAACCAACTCCAGATCGACTCCATCCTCGACAGCCTGGACCGGATCGCCAACACGACCACATTCGCCGGGCGCAAACTGCTCGATGGAACCCGTAGTTACTTCATCTCCGGACTAGCCCCGTCGTCACTTCCGGGCGCACAGATCTTCGCCGCGCGGGTGCCCCAGGGCGGCGCGCGGACGGTCACTGTCCGGGTCACGGCGTCGGCTCAGACGGCGCAGTTGTTGTTTCCGGGAAGCAACGGCAGCGGCACATCAACGACCCCGGCCACCACGATCGAACTGCAAGGGACACTCGGTCGAGAACTCATCAGTTTCGCCTCAGGGACCACGCTCACGCAGATCGGCGCGGCGATCAACAACCTCCAAGCGGTCACCGGTGTGTCCGCCGTGGTCACCAGCCCCGGTGCGGGCGGTACGTTGGCCTTGCACAGCCTCACCGTGGGCGCGGACGCATTCGTCTCGGTGTCCGCCATCGGGGGCGACTTCATCGTCGCGGGAAACCAAGGGATCGAGGCTCGCGACACCGGCGTCGATGCGAGCGTGTCGGTCGATGGACAAGTGGCGCTGGTTCAAGGGCTGACGGCAGGCGTCCGTTCGGGTGGATTGGACACCCGCCTGTTCCTGAGCCGCACGTTCGCGCAGACCCTTTCATCGACGACCTTTTCCATTACGGGCGGCGGCGCGCTGTTTCAGCTTACGCCGGAGATCTCGCCGAACGGGCAAATCCATGTGGGGCTCGACTCCGTCTCAACGACGCGGCTGGGCAACCCCGTCTCCGGGTTCCTCTTCAGCTTGCGCTCCGGCGGCGCCAACGACCTTGCCAGCGCCAACTTCCCCACCGCCCAGACCATCGTCGAAGAGGCCGTCAGCCAGGTCGCCTCGTTCCGCGGACGTCTGGGCAGCATCCAGCGGAACCAGATCGACCCCAACATCAACAGCCAAAAGGTGGCGTTGGAAAACGTGACCGCGTCGGAGTCACTGATTCGAGACGCCGACATCGCCGTGGAGGTGTCGGCGCTTACCCGCGCGCAGATTCTGGTGCAAAGCACGCAATCCACCCTTCAGATCGCCAACAGTATACCCACACAGGTGCTGTCACTACTCAGTTGACGACCCGCCGCTTGAGCGTTTGACCGACTCGACGTAAGCGTGATCGCAGAGATCCGACAAAGCGCACGAAGACTGCTTCACCAAACGCGGCATAGAATCTATCCCAGCATCGTGTGGCACCGGCATCTTGCCGGCGTTCATGGGGCGTGCTTGAAAAGGTTGCTTCACACGGCGCTGATGCGCCCGGTCACGATGTATATCCCGGCGAAATAGATCATTGACTCGCTCGTTTCACCAAGTAGGGCGAGCTATTGCCCGCCGTCTTGTGATCGAACGGCGGGCAATAGCCCACCCTACTTGCGTGGGGATAGGCTCCTACCCGCGCCGTTCGCTTAGTGGAGCGCCCTTGGGCTTCACGTATCCCACGGTGTCGCGCTCTTTGCGACCGTACTCAAACGGCTTGTCGGACAGCAGGAAGGGGCGATGTTGTGAGACGCTCACCAGCAGCGCGACGGCCACGAAGTTGCACAAGAGGCTGCTGCCGCCGTAGGAGACGAAGGGCAGCGTCATGCCGGTGATGGGCATCAGCCCGACGGTCATCGTGATGTTGATCAAGACCTGGGTGGCCATCAGTGTCACCGCGCCGACAGCCAGGAGCCGCCCGAACGGATCGGTGGTCACCGACGCGATTCGCGCACCGGCGATCACGATCACCGTGAAACAGGCGAGCACCAGAAGGCACCCGGCAAAACCCCACTGGTGACCGATGATCGAGAACACGAAGTCGTTGTGCCGATCCGGCAACAGGCCGCTACGAACGTATACGCCCTTCCCCCATCCCTGTCCGAAGAAGCCGCCGCTGCCGATCGCGTTCTTGGAGTGTACGAGCTGGTAGCCGGAACTCGCCGCCCACTCGACCGCCTGCCGCTTCGACGCCAGCATCTCGAACCGTTCCGGCCGGCGAATGACAGCCTGCCGCACGGTATCGGACTGCAACAGAACGGCCGTCACCCGGGCCTTCTGATAGCCTTTGATCTGACCCCAGGCCATCGGAGCCGCGCCAAAGCCAATGATGAGGATCAACAACAGATGGCGCATGCGGGCGCCCGCCAACAGCAACATGGAAAACAACACCGGTGCCATTAGCACGGCCGTCCCCAGGTCGGGTTCGAGCAAAACCAGAGTCAGAGGAATCGCCGACACCGCCACGGGAATGAGCAACCCGCCGGGCCGACGATAGTTCTTGCGAAAGCGCAGGTACCACGCCAACGCCAAGACGTAAGCGATTTTCATCAGTTCGGAGGGCTGAAGCTCGAACCCGGGCAGATGAATCCAGCGGTAGGCGCCGTTGCGCGGGGCGGTCAACCCGCCGAAGCTCGTGTGGAACATCTTGGCGAACAGCAGCGGCAACAGAAGCAGCAGCGCGAGCACCAAAATCAGATACGCGTGCCGTGCGATGCGCTGATAGCCCACACGCAAGACGGCGATCGCCACGATCGCGCTGATCACCACGCGCACGCACTGGCGGGCGGCGTTCATGGGGCCGTCGTTGGCCCGCGAATAGTGCGTGTTGGTCACATAGATACTGGCCACACCCAGAGCCACCAGAATGGTGATGGCGGCCAGAATCACCCATCCCGGTTGCGTCAGGGAGAGCGTGGGTCGTCTCATGGCGACGCCCGTGCGACCAGGTCTTGATCCGGATTCAACTCCGGCCCGAAGACATCCAACAGTTCCCGGGCGACCTGACGGGCGAGTGGTCCGCTCGTCCGCCCCCCGCTGCCACCGAACTCGATTAGCACGGCAAAGGCGATCGGCGGTTCCTTCGACCAGATCGGACGGCCGACGCCGTCGATCTCCTGCAAGTAGCCGCCGAACCAGGCATGAGAGTACTTGTCGTCCGGCGGCGGGGGGCGCGGCGGCCACTTCGTGGCCACGGTCGCTTGCTTCGGGTCGAAGGCAGCACCGGGATACCGGGCGCGAAACTCCTCGATCGCCTGCTTTCTCGCACCGGCGCGGATGAATGCCACGGATTCGGCACCGGCCTCGTCCATGTAGGGAATCCGATACGATGTCGGCCAGCGATGGGCGGTGGCGCTGCCCGTTTTGCCGCACAGGGCGTACCGCTCATGCTGAAAACGCGCGTGCCGGTAGGCGGTCCCCTCCGGATTGTTGACCACACCGTAAATCCCGCGCCGAATCGCCAGCCATTGCTCTTCGGTCGCGGGCAGCGCCCACTCGGGGGACTCCTGCCCCCCGCGCACCAGCGTCACGGGCCGATACCGCCCGCTTGCGTACGTCGCCATCAGATTCGCCACCTGCACCGGCGTCATCGACACCTCGGCCTGACCGATTGCGAAGTTGCGGGCCGTCCCCGCCGTCGGCCGAAGGTTCTTCTCCGCCATCAGCCAGCTCGGTGTGGGGTTGATGCCCCACGACTCCTCTAGAAGGCCCATGCCCGAGGGCTCCCCAACACCCACCATGCGGAACGCGCTGCACAGCCCATCGACGGTGATTTTTTCGCCGAGGCGATACATGAACACGTTGCAACTTCCCGTGAGCGCCGCGACGACGTCGATCGAGCCGTGCGCTTTTCGTTGCGTGGTGCCATGGATCTGCCAGCAGCGCCAGGCCTTGGGGTTCTCCGGAAACAGATACCCCGAGCAGTGCTCGTGCGTGTCCAGGGTGATGATCCCGTTCATCAGCCCGACCAGGCAGGTCAACGGCTTGACCGTGGAACCCGGCGCGTACCGATTCGCCACCGCCCGGAACCGCAGGGGCAGCCGATCGGTGTCTCTGCGCAGTTCGCTGTATAGCTCGTCGAACCGGCTCGGGTCGTACGAAGGATAGGAGACCAGGGCCAACGCCCCGCGGCTCGCGACATCCAGCACGACGATTGCGCCACCGGATGAATCCGGATGCGACTCGACCACCTCGCCCAACACACGATAAAGACGGCGCTGCAACCCCGCATGGATAGTCAGCCGTGCGTCCGTACCGTTCTCGGCCTCGATGTATCCGCCCTCGATGACGCGACCTTGAAGGTCGTTGGAAATCTGCCCCCGCCGGCCACGAAGTACCTGCTCGGCCGCAAACTCCACACCGCTGATCCCCACGCGTTCATCAGCTCGGTACCTGGCGAACGGATCGTCCGCGTTGGGGTCGTCTGCAACATCGGAAGCATCGACGCGCCCCAGCCGCCCAAGAACGTGTGCCAGTGGCTCGCCGTCGCCCACGACGTGGCGAAGCGAGGAGGGCTCCACATGCACCCAGGGGTAATCGGAAAAACGGTAGACCGCGTTGACCCGCTCTTTGGGGTCCAGACCGGGCACGATCCAGTGCGATGTTTTTTCCTCCGCCACCGGCGCATCGAATCCCCGTCTTTGTTTCACTGCCCGGCGGATACGCAACACCCGATCGAAGACAGTCCGCCCACGTTCTTGAAGCTCGGTGATGGATGTCGGGCGCTTGTCCGCCGTGAACAGCGCAAGGTCGGCCCACATCCTCGCCAACTCGTCCAACAGCGCCTTCTCCACCTCCGCGTCGGAAGGAGCGCGCTTCTCCCCGCTTGCAAGCTCAACCTCGTAGCGACGGGCTCGACGGAAGCGCTTGACGAGGCGATCCATAGCTGGCTCGCCCTTCTCTCCACCCAGGTCAGCCGCCAGGACTTCGTAGTCGACCGTCAGGTTCCAACAGGGCTCGTCTCGCACCAGAACCTCGCCCGTGCGATCCAGCACCCGCCCGCGAACGAACGGGAGACGCACCGGACGGGCCAGCATCGACCGGTCGGCACGCGCTCGATAATAGTTTGCCTGAACAATCTGAAGCTGCCCGAGTCGAAGGACCACGGCCACAAGCCCCAGGCCGAACAGAGAGAGCATCAACTTGAGCCTAAAGTCAAACACCCGCGCCGTCCGTTCGGTGCAAACCAGGATAGGTATATCGTGGCAACGAAATGCCCATCGCCCGACTCATGCCCGTCAAGCATCGATGAAACGGTACGACCCACAGGGACGTATACATCGACACGAGGATGACATCCACGAACACGCCGGCCCAAACAGATGAAGCCGGATCGTAGAGCGCGTACCGGTAAAGCAGCCAACCAACCCGAATGAGCACGCAAACCGAAAGCGTGACCACCATCTGAGTCACCCAGCGATGACGAAACAGGTATTCGCGAGTAGCGAGAATCAGGGCACAGGCAACCACGAACGACAGAGAGATCAACCCGAACCGTTCGACGGTCATCAGGTCCGCACCGGCCCCCATGATCCATGCCGCCGGCAGGGCATCGCGAATCGGGGCGTGCAACGCAAAGAAGACCACGGACACCAAGAGCCAGTCGGGACGGACCCCGAACAGCGCGAAGCGCGGCGCAACCGAGGTCTGCATCGTCAACAACGCAACCGTCACGAGCAGGAAAGTCAGCCAACGCATCGATCAGACCCCCGGGCCTTTGCCACGACTCGACGGAAAGGGCAGCGCCCGCCCGCGGTCGGCCGCCAGGATTTCCAGAATGGCCCGCGCCGCGGACACCTGCAATCGCGGATCGTCCGAGTGTTCCAACATGTCTCCGAGCGGTTCCAACGCCTCGGCTCGACCGATGGCACCCAGCGCGGCAGCAGCCAACTGCTTGACCCTCAGCCGCTGACCGGCCACCGGGTCGTTGACATCCTGGACAACGGGCGAATCGACCGAGAGCGCGCGCAAGGCGACGGAAAAGCCGTCATCGCGACCCATCATCCCCAGTCCGCGTGCCGCGGCCAGCTTCGTCTCCAGATGCGTCGCGCTCTGCAGCTTATAGCGGAACGTGGCAAGATACGCGGCGTCACCCGTTTGAGCCAAGGCATCGAGGGCGAAGACTTCATCGGCGCCGATACCGGTGTTGGCCAGGAAGGTGAGCTCCCTCTTCGCCTCCGGGTTCCCAAGCCGGGCCATGGCCTCAAGCACGTGCTGTCGCACACCAGCCTCTTTGTCCCTCATCGATCGCGCCAAAAGCTTGATCGCCCCCGGTTCCTCCATCAGACCAAGCACCATCGCCGCGTTCCGTCGAACGGCCACGTCCTCATCTTCCAACAGATACGTAGCCATCCGCCCGGTCTGCCCTTCGTGACCCAACCGGTGCAGAGCAAACAGTGCCGCGACCTGGACGTTGGCGTTGGTGTCGTGAGCGCAGGCCCGCAGGCGATCCTCCGCCGCCCGGTCTCGCAGTTGCCCCAGCGCGGTGCAGGCCGCAAACCGGACGGCCGGGTGCTGGTCAAGGAGCGCCGCCCGCAATAGGGGCAGCGCCTTTTCATCACGAGCCGATTCCAACGCCTCGACGGCCTGAACGCGCACCGCCGGATTGTGCGGGTAGCGGATCGCCGCGGACAGACCGGTCCACGCGCGTTGCCGGAGCGCACCGCGATCGGCCGGCGTGGGGATCCTCTCGGGTGCGGCGCATCCGCCGGCCAGAATCATCAACGTCAGAACGACGATCGCGCGGCGGCTGTACCCGGACCTCAACACCGAACCCGACCTTCCATTCTTCGTAAGTGCCATATTCGTGTCGCTATGAGCCCAGCCCCCGCGCTCGGGCGATCCAATAATCGACAAACAGCAGCAACCACATGGCCGCACAGCTCCACGCGAACCAGTCGCCGTAGCGGGAATAGAGCGTGAACCGTGAATCCACGCCGACGCTGGCGACGGAAAACCCACACTGGCCGGGCCAGGGTGTGTCGGGGTTCCCGATCACCCGGTCGTGAATCCGCCCGCTCGGCTGGATGAACGCGCTGACGCCGGTGTTGACCGCCCGGGCGATTCCCACGCGGTTCTCCACGGCGCGGAAGGCGCAGATGGCCAGGTGTTGAGGCTGTTGAATCCCCCGCCCGAACCAACCGTCGTTGCTGATGTTCAGCAGAAAATCGACCTGCTTTTCTTTCGCCCCGCCGCAGACGAACCTGCGGCTGACATACGGCATGACATCTTCGTAGCAGATCGGCGTGGCGAAGCGATAGGTACGCGGCGCAGCGGACGATCCGTCACCCACGGCCGTCTCCATCGAAAACGAGCGAAACGCCCGACCGTGAAAAATCGAGTACTCAATGCTGCCCCCGTGGCTGAACGGCATCAACGAGTTCATCCAGAAGTAAAGCCATCGCAGCCGGCCAAAGCGGAAGGGAACCGCTTCACCAAAGTAGACCAGGTGAACCTTGTCATACCGCTCGGGCTCCGAGCCGTCGGGCCGAAACACCGTTGCGGAGTTGTACCGCCGGACCTTAGCCAACAGATCGTTGCGGCTCCGGTCCTCCGACGCGCTTCCCGTCACCACGATGGCTTTCTCATCCGTAGCGTGACGCTGTAGCATGCGAAAGCTTCGAGTGGAGCCCGTGTAGAAAACGCGAGCCTCGTTGAGGAACATCCGCCACGGCGTTTCGGGAATCAGGTATATATCCGGTTTCCCTTTCGCCGCCGCGCGCATCATCGAGAAATAGGTCGCTCGCTTTTCCTCATCCGTGGCCTTGTCGTGCGGCTCGTACGCCTTCGCGTCTTCCGCGTACACCGTGTTGATCCAATCGCCCTGAATCACCGCGACCTTCGGACCCGGCGTCGTCGTGTTCCGGTTGAGCTGGACGACGCCGTAGGCCAGGTCGATCAGCACCAGGGACGCGGCAAAGACAACGCTGAATCGCGGGGCGCGGATGCGACACCCCGTCTCACCGGCGCGGCGCGCAGCCAACGTGGCGAACACGACATCCGCCACCGCTCCATTGACCGCGGCGACTACGAAGGTGACGCCGTACGCCCCCACCAGATCGCTGATCTGAATGAACGGCAACAGGGTATAAAAGCTGTGCGAAAGGTAAAACCACGGGAACCCGGACACCACGACGGACCGAACCGCCTCGCATCCCGTCCACACGATGGGCAGCGCCAACGCCAACGGCCAATGACGCCGGCGCACAACGTGCCGCAACGGAATCGCCACAAACGGGAAGTACACGGCCAGGTAGACCGAAAGGGCCGCGTACCCGGCGCCGGTGGCCGGGTACATCCAGCGCATGTTCAGAAGAAAGAAGGCCAGCCAAAGCACATAGCTGTAGAAGTACACACGCGGCGCCTGCGGCGCGCCGCCGACCAAGACCAGCCACGGAACCAGACACACAAACGCGACCGGCCACCAACCGATGGGCTCAAAGATCAGGCTCAACAGCAGTAGCGCGACCAGGGACCAGGCCGCCATCGCCCAGTGGGTCGCCATGAACGAACCCTCGGCCGCCGAGGTGCCCTTCGCCCGAGAAGCGCCCTTCTCGATCGCTTTTAACTGGGAACGATTTTTCAACCGGCGTTCATCCCACCTCGAGCTGGATCATCCGAACCGTGTCACCGGTCGCCGCTGGCTCGCTGTCCGGCGCCCGCACAATCAGCGCATTCGTAGCGGCCATCCCGATCGCATCACCCGAGCCATGCCACGATAGCGGCTCGACCACGAATGAGCCGTCGTCGTCCACCTCGACGCGAGCGGGCAGATACGTCCGGCGATTCTTCGTCGCGCCGATCGACCCGCGAAGCGTGGCCGACACGGGCCGCGGCAACTCGCCGGCTCGACCCTCGAGCGCCGCCAGCGCCGGCTTCACCAAGAGCACGAAGCCCACGAGCGCGCTGGCGGGGTTTCCCGGGAGCGCGAAGACCGGCGTACCATCGCCCACGGTCGCAAAAATCGTCGGCCGACCCGGCTTGATCGCCATCTTGTGAATGTGGAACGTCGCCCCACATGCCTTCAAGACCTCCGGCACGAAATCGAACGCGCCCATGGAGATTCCACCCGTGATGCATAGCACGTCGGAGCGCAGTCCCTGCGTGATTCTTGCACGTAATTCATCGCGATCGTCACGGGCCACGCCCAAGACCACCGGCTCCGCGTGGGCCGACTCGATCAGCGACGCAAGCTGATATTGGTTCGAGTTGCGAATCTGTGCCCCCTCGGGTCGCTGATCGATGTCAACCAGCTCGTCGCCCGTGCTGAGGATCCCCACCGTCGGCCGACGATACACTGTCACCATCGAGGCACCAGCGGCGGCCGCCGTGCCGATGGCCGCCGGCGTCATCCGGGCACCCGCGGGCAAAACGGTTTGCCCGGACCGGACGTAGGTGGCCCGCGGCGTGACGAAGGTGCCTCTGTCAACGGCCTTCTTGATCAGAACCGTCCTGCCGGAAGCGTCCGGCTCGGTATCCTCCACCCGAACGACCGCGTCGGCCCCCGGCGGCAGCGGCGCCCCCGTGTTGATCTGAATCGCCTCAGAACGAGCGACAGGCCGCTCCGCCACCACTCCGGCGGCCAGTTGCCCGACCATCTTAAGTGTCACCGGTGCGGCACGAACATCCTCGGCACGAACCGCATAGCCATCCATCACCGCGCGATCGAACGGCGGATGATCGACGTCGCTGACGATCGGCTGTGCCAGCGTGCGAAAGAGAGCCTCGCGCACCCCCATCCGCACCGTCGGACCGGGCATCAGGTGCCTTCGCAAAACGTCGTGGGCTTCGGTCACGTCGATCATGATCGTCTACACGCCATCCACACCTGGCCGGTCCGTGGAACCATGGTGGCATGAGCTTGCCGCCCGTGCCTTCATCAGGAAAACCAGAGCCGGCCAGTCGATGGACTCTCTCACACGCCGGCTATCGCGACGCACCCGCGCCCTCGATGGTCTCGTGCGTCGTGACCATCGCCCGACCCGCGAAGATGGTCGGGTCGCGCTCCCGCTGATGCGCCTTCTTGAATGCGTCCGACCGCACCCAGCGCTCGAACGCCTCGCGCGACTCCCACCGGGTGAGTACGTGGTAGGTGTTGTCCTGCTTGGCCGGGGGGTCGGCCGACATCGACAGAACCATGCCCGGTTTGAGTACGTCGAGGCTGTGGAAACCGGGCTGATCCTCGACCGAGCGATCGCGCCCATGCCAGAGCGCCTCGAAGTCCTTCTCACGCCCCTCGGCCACCGAAATGTGATTGGTGCTGATGAACATCGATAAACCTCCTTGCGTTCGATGATCGAAGCCGTCTTTGCTGCGGAGTGTAAAGGGTATCCGAGCCGCCTCCCTTGCTCAACCGCCGTGGGCGCCGCTATCCTGCGGCGCTCGCTTGGATTCATCAACACAAAACCACAAACGGAGAATGGGATTGCTCGCGCTGGGCGGTGTTTGGTTGGCTCTGGCCTCGTTGGGGCTCGCCGTCGTCATGGTTGTGATCCGACCGGCCATGACGGACCTCACGGTGACGCTGGTGCTCTATTTCGGGTCGCCCGGCGCGCTTTGTTTCGGCGGGCTCGTCCTGTGGGCGCACCGCAAGGATGAAGCACCCGAGGCCGGCGTTCTCGCGCAGCGGCTACAGGCCAAGGTCGCGGTGGCGCTGGCCATCGTCGCGGCCGCGATCGTCTACGGTCTGGTGATCGGGGCCGAGGAGATTCCACTGATTGATGCCGAGCAAGCCGCCTTCTATAATCCAACGCACAACGACGTCACGCGGACGCAACCTACGATGCAGACCATGCGAATCACCGTAAACGGCCAACCCGAGACGCTGGACGAGGAACTCACCGTCGCCGATCTGCTCGCGCGGCGCGACCTTCAGCCGGTCCGGGTGGCGGTCGAGATCAACGAAGAGCTGGTCCCGCGTGCGGCGTTTTGCGAAACGGCGGTTCGCAGCGGCGATTGCGTCGAAATCGTCACCTTCGTTGGAGGTGGATAGATGATGGACGCTCCCTATCGCGTCGGTTCGTTCACGTTTCGCTCGCGCCTCTGGGTCGGCACGGGGAAGTACGACAGTTTCGACCGGATGAAGGCCGCCCTTGCCGCCGCCGAATGCGACGTGGTGACGGTGGCCGTCCGCCGCGATGTGCTCACCCCCGCCGGCGGCAGCCGACCGGGCAGCATCCTCGATCACCTCGACCTAAGCCGACACACCATTTTGCCCAACACGGCCGGCTGCTTCACCGCCAGGGATGCCGTCCGCGCGGCCAAGCTGGCCCGCGAGCTGCTCGAAGGGCTGGGCAACCCCGGTTCCCGCTGGGTCAAGCTCGAGGTCCTGGCCGACAAGCGAACCCTTCTGCCCGACCCTGTGGGCACCCTGGAGGCAACGGCCAAGCTTGTCGAGGCCGGCTTCGAGGTTCTGGCCTACACCAGCGACGATCCGGTCCTGGCACGCCGGATCAAGGAGGCGGGGGCGACCAGCGTCATGCCGCTGGGTTCCCCCATCGGCAGTGGCCAAGGTATCTTGAACCCCGCCAACATTCGGCTCTGCATCGAATACCTCAAAGAGGACGACCCGAACTACCCATGCATCGTGGACGCCGGTGTCGGCACGGCCTCGGATGTGGCCATTGCCATGGAGCTTGGGGCCGACGGGGTGCTTCTCAACACTGGAATTGCCGGTGCGAAGGATCCCGTGCGGATGGCGGGCGCCATGGGACTCGCCGCCCGAGCAGGGCGACTCGCCTATCTGGCCGGGCGAATGCCCCGCAAGACCCACGCAACGGCCTCATCCACCATGGACGGCCTCATAGGCCAACCCGTGCAGCCGGCCGTCTGACTGGCTGCCCAACCGCCCGGCTTGACCTTTCGAGCACGCCAGAGGTACAGTGGCCGCGTCGATATCGCTTCGCCGATACATAGGATCAGACGACCTAACCTCAATGATTGTAGACTGTTACACGCACACGTGGCACTCGGCGGACCAACTCGGGCGATGTCTGCCTCCCGAAGCCGACGGCCTCGACGGACCCCCTGGGGGGCTGGACGGCAACACCGCCGGCCCGTCCCGGCACTACGCGGCGGCCGAGCCCGTCGCCACCACGTTCGTGCTGGGGTTCAAGAGCCAGTATCTCGGGGCCGACATCCCCAACGACCAAGTGGCGGCCTATGTCGGGCAACACCCTGACCGGCTGATCGGCTTTGCCGGCATCGACCCCAGCGAGCCTAGGGCGGCACTCGCCGAGATCCGTCGCTGCCACCATGATCTCTCGATGAAGGGGATCGCGGTCGCGCCAGCCGCCCAGGATTACCATCCGACCAATAGCCAAGCCATGCTCATCTACGCCGAGGCCGAACGGCTTGGCATGCCGATTCTGTTTCATTCCGGCGTGTTCCTCTCCGCGTCCGCGAAGCTTGAGTACGCCCACCCCGTTCTCCTGGACGAGGTGGCCCGCGAGCTTCCGAACCTGAAGATCATCCTGGCGCACATGGGGCACCCGTGGGTGGCCGAGACGCTGGTGCTGCTGGCGAAACACACCAACGTCTACGCCGAACTGAGCCGACTTCTTCACCAACCCTGGCAGGCGTACCAAGCACTCCTGGCCGCCCACCAGTACGGCGTAACCCACAAGCTGCTCTTCGGCAGCGGGTTCCCCAGTGCGGCCGCCTCGCCTTGTATTGAGGCCTTGTACAGCGTCAACCACCTCGTCAGCGGCACGAACCTGCCGACCATCCCGCGCGAACGTCTTCGCGGCATCGTCGAGCGGGACGCGCTGGGCCTGTTGGGTCTCGGCACGTCCATCGCCCGCGCTTCGTAGTGCATCGCCACCCGTGAATCTGCGGGTGGGCCCCTGCTCTTGAGCGGTGCAGGAAATCCACAAGAGCCGCCGTCGGCGCCGCACTCCGATCCTGACCGCACGCGCCCTTCAGAGCCGCGGGCGCCAGCCCGTGGACACGACGTCCGCACCGTTCAGAGCCGTGGGCGCCAGCCCACGGACACGGCGCCCATGCCAACCTATGTCACCGGGCTGGCGCCCGGTGCTCTGTTTGCTGCCCGATCATTACTTGGTCGATCCGGATCCGCGTTCTCCGTCGTCGCTACTCCCGATCGGTACTCGCCCACAACGCACAACCGATTCGGACCGCATGTGCCAATCAGAGCCGTGGGCGCCAGCCCGCGGACATGGCACGCATGCCAACCCATGTCACCGGGCTGGCGCTCGGTGCACTGATTACTGCCCGGTCTCCACTCGTCCCCAACGAGCTGATGTGCTCCCTTCCGATTCGTTTTCCTGGCTGTCTCCTGTTCTTACGCCGAAGACCATACGCTCCGGCGGGAGACAGCCTTTCATGGGATTACTGACGGAGGCGGATCATGGGCCATGCCGATATCGCTTGAGGAGCACCTCAGCAACACGATGCCAATGGCGTGCGAACCCCGAGGCACGTGCAGATCCAGGGATCTGTCGGCTGAAAGGAAGGTCTGGTGATGAGCAGCGACAGTCTAGCCTGCGGCCCCTACTTCGGTGATGATGCCCTGGTCAACTCGTTGACCATCTTCTTTCTTCTGAAGCCCCTGGCGTATTTCGCGTTTGTCCAGGCGTTTCGATATCGAGTCAGTCGCCCCGTCCCGATGTCCTTCCGGCGGGCGATCACACTGGCGTTCTATCGAGCGATCCTGGGTGTCGTCCTGGTCGGCGGCGGGGCTGCTGTCCTCTTTTTCGTGGTCACAACCGGCCGAACCCCCGGCCTCGTGAGTGTCTCCTGGGCATATCTTTATGTTGCACGGATCATCGCATGGCTGATCGTTGGCCGTAACGGCGCAGGGTTACACGGCAACCGCCTGGTTGGTTGGATTGTCGCCGGCACGCTCCTCAACGTCGGGTTCGACGTGGCCGTGGTGGCGGGGCTTTTCGGCGGGTGGGAGGCGGCTTCCGTCGTCGTGGCGGTCATCCTGGGCTGCATCGCCGTGCTTCACGTGGTGGGCCGACGCTCATCCCTGAAGACCCGCTTCTGGGATCATCCGTTCTGTAAGAAATGCGAATACAACCTCACCGGGAACGTATCCGGAACGTGCCCCGAGTGTGGCACGCCGGTGGCCGACAGCGTCAGGTCCAGCGAGAGCGTGACCACGGCCGCGGAAGGTGTGGCCTCAACACCCGCCGCGGCGCTTCACGGGGACCTATGACGCGAGGCGCCCACCTGCCGGGCTCCTGGGGATTCGACTCCCCCACCGCTGAAGCGGTGGACCACCCAACCTGTCCGTCCCCCACCCTTCGCGAAAAGCGAAGGATGGGGCACCCGCGCCGGGTTAGACCCCACGTAGGGCGGACTATTGCCCGCCTTTTTTTGGTCGAGATTCATCACGGCGGGCAATAGCCCGCCCTATTCGGCTTCCAGTCCGCCGAGACACTGGCAAGATGCCAGTGCCACACGCGTGTCGGATAGATGCTTAGGGGCGCACAGGCTCGCTCACGTTGCCGCTTGGATAAACGAAACCAGGGCGCGGAAGTAGACCTCGGGGTCGCCCTCGAACTCCAGGGAATGCCTGGCCTCTTGGTACCTGGTGATTCGAGTACCTTTCCAGGCCAGGTTCCGGATGAAGGTTTCGGTCTGTTCATTGTCGATGATCCGCTCTTCCCCGGCGACCAACAGGTGCATGGGGACGGGCGGGGCGTTGGCCAACCGAGCGCAGATTTTGTCCATCCGCCTCGAGGCCAGGTAAAAACCGGCCGTGCATTGGCGCAGGGTCAGTTCGTCCGTTTCGAAGAATCTCTTCCAGCGCGGAACGCTCGTGAACAGGTCGGCGTCGTTCAGCGGAATGTCGAAGAGCTGTCGCTGTTCGTACAGCATCGCGAACCCGATCTTGGCCTTTTGTTCCGCCGAAACCCCTACGAGTGGGAACAGACCCGGCGTCACCAGGGTCAGGCTGCGAGCGCCCGCCGCATCATCGACATGGGCCGCCACGGCCAGCTTCCCGCCCCAGCTTACGCCGACGACGTGGTAGCCGTTGTGCCCGGAGCGCCCAAGAAGCTCGTCCCGGGCGGCCATGGCGTCACCCATGAGCTGCTCAACCGATTCGGCGTGCCCGCGATCCTTTTGGTTCCGGCCACTTCCGCGGCGATCGATCTGGAGAACCGCGAAGCCGGCGCCAAAGAGGCGTGCGGGTGACGCTTCGTACCATCCGCAGTGTGATTGGATGCCGTGATGGTAGAGCACGGCTCCGCGCGGCTCGGGCGGGCTCCAGAATCGTGCGTAGGCCTCGTACCCGTCTGCGAGATGGACGACGATCTCTTCAAAATCAGCCATGCGCGGCATCGTAGCTTGAACCCTTCGTGAGTTCACGCCATAGTGGCCTGTGCGGTCGGTGAACCCTGCCCGCGTGGAGGCACCTTTGGCGGTCGATCTAACCATCGTGAACGCTGCGCTACGCCAGCAGCTCGAAACGGACCGGCTGATGGGGCTGCGCTTCGCCCCGTTTCGCCGGACCAGGCGGCCGGCGATCGCCGAACCCAACCGCGCGTCCGACACGGACAAGACACACAGGCTTTCGGTCCTGGATGAGACGCAGGTCAAGGGCTGCACCAAGTGTGGGCTTTCATCGACGCGTACGCAGACCGTGTTCGGGCAGGGCAACGCCGGCGCACGCCTGGTCTTCGTGGGTGAGGCTCCGGGGTACGAAGAGGACAAGAAGGGGCTCGCGTTCGTGGGTCGAGCCGGCCAACTGCTGACGCAGATGATCGAGGCCATGGGGCTGTCGCGTGACGACGTGTTCATCTGCAACGTGCTCAAGTGTCGCCCGCCGCAGAACCGTGATCCGTCGGCCGATGAAATCCTCGCGTGCAGCCCATACCTCCGTGAGCAGATCGCTGTCATCAACCCCGCCGTCGTCGTGACGCTCGGGGCGCCGGCCTCCAAGACGTTGTTGAACACCGCGCAGGGGATCGGGAAGCTGCGCGGGCGGTTTCATGACTACGCGTTGCCCGCCGACTCGGGTGGAAGCCGGACGATTCCGTTGATGCCGACCTATCATCCAGCCTATCTGTTGCGTAGCCCGGCGGAAAAAGGCAAGTCCTGGGCGGACTTGCAGTTGGTTATGGGTCTGCTGGGTTTGGCTGTACCGGACAGGAAAAAGCGTTAGCTGAAAGGCTCGTTCCTTGGCCATCCACCCCTCGGCCGTGATTGATTCGAAGGCGCAGATCGACCCCAGTGTTGAGATCGGCCCTCACTGTGTCATCGACGCCAACGTGAGCATAGCGGCCGGCTGCCGGCTGTACCAAGGCGTCTTTCTCACCGGGTGGACCGAGATTGGCGAAGGCTGCGTGCTGCATCCCGGCGCGATCGTCGGGCACGAGCCGCAGGACACGGACTACCAGGGAGAGCGCACGATCTGTCGCATCGGCCGTCGGACGATCCTCCGAGAGTACGTCACGATCCACCGCGCGACGGGAGAGGGCAACGAGACCGTGGTCGGGGAAG
Source organism: uncultured bacterium (assembly GCA_965371245.1). Classification (GTDB taxonomy): domain Bacteria; phylum Planctomycetota; class Phycisphaerae; order UBA1845; family UBA1845; genus CBDUXT01. Next base: position 16,874 of record CBDUXT010000063.1, read on the forward strand.
ACTGCTTCTTCCTGGCCGGCAGCCACGTGGCCCATAACTGTTCGGTGGGCAGCCACGTGACCCTGGTGAACCATGCCCTACTAGGTGGTCACGTTCATCTCGCGGATCGTGTGACCTTGGGCGGCGGCGCGATGGTTCACCAGTTTGTTCGGGTTGGCGAGCTGTCGATGATCGCCGGGCTGGCACGGGTCCGGCAGGATGTCCCGCCATTCGCCATGGTCGATTCCGAGGGTCAAGTGGCCGGGCTCAACCGTGTCGGCCTGCGCCGAGCCGGCTTCTCTCGTGAGACCGTGCGGGCAATCCGAGAGGCGTATCGGACGCTCTACGCAGCCGGGGAGGGCGCCGGGTCGCTGATTCCCAGGCTGGAGGCCACGCTCGGCGATGGACCCGAGCGACGACTGTTCGAGTTCGTGCGAAGCGGCTCGAAGCGCGGGTTGGCCGGACGGTCCGTACGTAGCGAGGTCCCACCGATCGGCGAGAGTCGCGTCCGAGAACCTGACGCCCCATAGCTTCCTGGCCTCGATTGGCCTGTTCTTGTCGCCCGCCCAGCCGCCTGGAAGCTCTTCGGGACACGTTCCCGGCGAGCCTGACGGAAGGCCGATGCGGCGCAAGTGTCGGATCCCACCACCCGGTGGCCGGCTCCTCTGCTTGTTCACTCGTGCGTGGCATGCCGGTCGTGCCGCGTAGGAGCTTGACACCCGCGTAAGGGATGGCTATCGTTAGGCTGAAAGAGGTTATTGGAACGATTGTCGTTTGCGCGTCGTAGCGAAGATGTTGCGCTCAGTGGTGGCGCTGTTGAGCGTGCTCTCGGGGGCTTCGGCGCGTTGCTGTTGTCGGTCTATCCGGCGGCGGCTTGCTTTGGAGGGGGGACCATCTGTGGGGCGTCCTGTACGGCACACGTGGGTTCTCGCTGACTCAACGAGCGACTGATTCTCGCACTATGCGGCGGGATCGGCTTGTCGGGGGCGGTGGAAAGAATTCTGTTGGCTTTTCCCCTACTTATTCTGCAACCGGACCAGATGCCCAACGCAACGGTGCTCATCCGTGCTGAACGGGATGGGCCTCCGCTGAAACTAGCTAGAAGGTGAATGTCATGCGAATCACTACCTCGGAATGTTGGGGCGCTCTGTGCGTCTGTCTCATGGTCGTGGCGACGGCAACCGCGGAAGAGCGCGGAGATCGCGTTACGAAGGTGTCGGCTTCGGCGCGGACAGCGGTGCCCCTACAGGCCGCGGATCAGGCCCCGGTCAACCTGATGGACCTCTACTCGCCGATTCCCAAGGGCCGAAAGGTCGTGCGCGACGTTGTCATGGCCGGCGGAACCGGTGAGCCGGCGCCCGACGCGGGTTCGGCCGCGGTCGTCGATGTGCTGGTGTACAGCAACACCCTTGGCCCGTTTGCGTTCGGACCCAGCGGCAACGGTGGCGTCCGGATTGCCGACGACATCACCACCACGGGCCGCGCAGGCTGCGCGCTCGATCGATATGTCATCCGCGTCACCGGCGACAAGAACGGAACCGGCGACACCCGGCCGCTGGAGGTCACCGTTGCGCTCTACGACAGTTGCCCCGGTGCGGTGATCTTTCCCATGCCCATCGCCAACACGACGTGTGTCGCCCAACTCGCCGATGCAGGCATCCACGATGTGGAATGCAGGATCCCAGGGCTCCTCACCGTTCCGCTGCCTTCAACGTTGTACGTTGCCGTCACATTCGACCGTGGAAACGCCGGTTGGGTCGTCGGGGCGCTGGCGGAAGAGGGTTTTTCCGCCGACCGATTTGATTTTCCCGGTTTTGCCTGTGCGGCGGCCTTGGGCGGCTTCCCCGAGTTTCCTCATGCCAGCTTCTATACGCAGATTTATGTCCGAAACTGCGCCAAGCAATTCGCCGCCTACCACAGCACGAAGCAGTCGGGCGCCGCCTTCACCCCGGGTCGGCTCAAACGGTTCGGTGACGATATCACGCTGACGCGAAGCGACTGCAAAATGACGGCGTACGAAGTGTCGGCGAAGGGCACTGGTGGGAACACCTCCGGTGCTCTCCTGGTCGATCTCAAGACGGCCTTGAGCAATTTCAACCCCGAAACCGGCAACCGCATCCCCGGAACCTCCCAGATGAAGTTCGTCTTCACGAACAACGTGCAGGTCTTCCATTTCGATTTTGACCCGCCGATCGAGCTGACCGGAAACAATTTGTTCATCACCTTCGCCACCGGTAGCGACGTCGTCGGTCCCATTGTGACGGGTCGTCGGGCCGACATCGGTACCACGGCCGACACGTACGTGGAATATCAAGGGACCGCGCCTACGGGGGAGTGGGCGTTCCTGGACTTCGGGGACTCGATCTGGTCGGCGTTCGACGTGACGGTTTTTTGTGAGGGCGATCCGCCGGTCGGGGCCTGTTGCGACATGTTCCTCCTCGATGAAAACGGTGAATCCGTTTGCCGCGACGTTCCGGAGATCAACTGCGCGTCCAGCCAGACGGCGCCCACCCTTTGGCAAGAAGACAAGCAATGTGGCGTCACGGACTTCGGTGAGCCGGCACTTTGCCTGGGCGGTGACAACGTGGATCAGCCGTGCTCGCGTCAGGCGGACTGCCCCGGCGGCAACTGCCTGGGCGGAACGAACGAAGGGAACGCTTGCGCCATTGACGACAACTGTCCCCTCAGTCGGTGCGTTCGGGCTAGCTGTCCCGGTCCGTTCACCAAGTCCTGCGGGATTTCCTCGTGTTGCCTGTTTGACGACAACTGCGAGGACGAAACGCAGAACGGCTGCGATGCGATTGAGCCGACAAACGAGCCGCGCCTCTTCCGACGCGGAACCTTCTGTAACGTCGCGGGGCAGAGGTGCCCGAAGGGCGCATGCCTGGGGCGCGAGGGCGAATGCACGATCCCGCGAACGGCCTTTTGCAATTTCGGTGATGACGCGGGCGAGGTTTGCGACCCGACGGCCAATCTGCCGTTCCCGAACGTCACCGGTTGCCACGGCCTGTGCGTCACGGGCTCACAGGTCGGCCAAACGTGCCTCCGCGACGGTGATTGTCCTAATATCCCTCCCCCTAATTTTAGGGAGGGTCTCTGCGGTCGGGCGCAATGCGAGGGCGGGGCGAACGATGGAGACCCGTGTCGCAACGATAACCAGTGCTTCCAGGGAGCGTGCAGCCTTCCCAACTGCCCCGGCGCGCCCGGTTGCCAGAATCCCTTCTGCTGTACCGATGTCTGTGCGTTTGATGCTGCTTGCTGCGATGTACATTGGGACGAACTGTGCTCGACCACCGCGCTTCTAATCTGCGATTTTCTTATCCTAGCCAACGACAAGTGTTCTGATCCGAATCCGGCCAAGGGAGCACGGCTGCTGAACGTGCCGGACAATGTGGACGGGGACACGAACCAATCGACCACCTCGTCGGACGACCCGGGCTTTTGCTGCAACGCCGACAACCCCGGCGGTTCCGGTCTGGGCACCATCTGGTACAAGTTCGTGGCCCCGCCACCCACAAACCCCGGCGATCTGTTCACGTCCGTGCAGATTCAGACCTGCCAGAGCAACAACGACGATTCGCTCTTACAACTCTTTGCGCTGGAAAACCCCGATCAGGGCGTCTGCTCCGATCTGACCCTCTGCAGTGTGTCGGCGCAAGACTGCTCGGACGGTTCGGTGTGCGAACAGGATCCGATCGCGTGCGACGGGCTGATTCCCATCGGATGCAGCGACGACGAGGAGTCATGCTTCTCCGGCGGCGTCCAAAAGCCGTTCAACTCGAAGATCTGCGCCCCCGACCTGATTCCGGGAGACACCTACTACTTCATGGTGGCGGCCAAGACCCCGGCCGAGCAAGGGATCTATGGCATCATTCTCGGTTCCCCCTGTTCCGCGCCGCCTCCGCTGCCCAACGATCTGTGCGAAGACTCCATGCCGCTCGGCGGCTCCACCGTCAAGATCGACTTCGACCTATCCGGTTCGACCACCGACACCGCGCCGGTCACGTTTGACTGCCCCGGACCGAGCTGCGGGACAACGTCATTCCCGATGTCCAACGACGCCTGGTACGACTGGATCGCCCCGGAAAACGGTCTGGTCGAGATCGATACGTGTGGTGGCTTCGCGTGTGTCGGAGGGACTGAGGGGAACGGGCAGACCTGCGAAGTGGGTGGTGTGCCTTGCCCCGGGGGGGGAAACTGCCAGGACGTCACACCGGAAACCACCATGGTGGTGTACGAAGGCTGTGATTGTCCGGTGGACGTCTTCAACGAGATCGATTGCAGCACGTTTGTCACGTCGATCGGCTGTTTCCTTGGATCGAGTTCCACGTTCGACGTGGTCAAGGACACATGCTACAAGGTTCGGCTGGGCGGTCGTCTCGGCGGGACACCGGTCGGCGATTTGGAGATCAACCTGCTTGGGTGCCCATCCGGCACGGTGACATTCCTCGATCCGCCGAACGGTGTGGTAGACGCGGGTCAGCCGCATGAGCCGGACGACCCGAGCACGCCGCAAGGGATTCAGTCCGTTACGATCTCCGGTCCCGCGGAACTCTCAAGGTTCGTCAACAACCCCAACTTTGTCCGGTCGTGCTGGACTCTTTGTGACTCCGACACCAGTGTCGAGGTTTCCAATGAGATCTCGAGCATCACCGACAACGGCAACCTCACCTTCAGCCTCAACCTGCTTCGACCCTTGACACCGGGCGCGGTCACCACGCTGACGCACACCGGTGGCGACAATACGGTGAGCGTCGGCACGTTCATCGTCCATCCGGGCAACGTCAACGGTGACGGCAACGCCACGGCGGCCGACGTTACCCGAATGACGGAGTGCCTGACAACCGCATCCTGCAGCGTGTGGGAGTGCGATGCCGATCGAAGCGGAAGCTGCGGACCGGCCGACCTGCTGCGGGCCATCGACCTGTTGAATGGTGGCGACGAGCTCGCCGCATGGATGGGTACCGCCAAGCCCGACGTGGGCGTCTGTGCTCCAGCCGGACCGTGATGCGGTAACCTATCCGCCGGCTCCAACATCCCTACGTCTCATCCGTGCCCCTGACCGTGCTAACGCACGCGTCAGGGGCTTTTTTCATGGCCGATCATCGCAAACGCGCCGAACACGGTCGGCGCAACCCCTTCCGGGTGCGTGACAGTCTTGGCGGGACGCGCAGAACCATCTTGACCGCGCCACGCCGCGTCAGAGCCGTGGGCGCAAGCCCACGGACACGATGCGAACAAGCACGGGGCTTCCACGATACCAGACCAGTCACAGGGCTCGCGCCCGGTGCTCTGAAAACTGCCCGCCGACTCGGTCATGCACCCACCCCTTCCCGGTCCCCCGGGAGACGATTGCCCCGACCACACGATGCGGTTATCCTCCCATGACGCGGGCAGCCCTCTCTAGGAGGTGACACCGCCTCCACAACATGAACGAAATCGCCGACCAGACCGCACAGCGCCTCAAGAAGTGCGACGCCCTTCGGGAAATGGGCCTCGACCCCTACGGCCGGCGCTTCGACGGCGTCACGCCGATCGCCCGAGTTCGAGAGACAGCCGAGCCGCTCGGCGTTTCGGCGGGCGAGCGCAGTGAGCTGCGCGTTCGAGTGGCCGGACGAATTGCACTCCTTAGGGTCATGGGCAAGCTGGCCTTCGTCACGGTCCGCGACGGAACCGGGCGCCTTCAACTCGGCCTGAGCAAAGCGGACCTCACCGACCAGTGGCCTATCCTCAAACAACTCGATCTCGGCGACATCGTCGGGGCGGACGGCGTTGTCGGGCGCACGAAAACCGGCGAACTCACCGTCTGGGTGGATCAGCTCACCGTGTTGGCCAAGTCCTTGCGACCCCCGCCCGAGAAGTGGCACGGTCTGACCGACATCGATATTCGGTATCGTCGGCGGTACGTCGATCTGTTCACCAACCCGGACGTTCGCGACGTCTTCTTCCAGCGTAGCGCCATGATCCAGGCCGTGCGCGGTTGTCTTCACGGGTTCGGTTACGTCGAGGTGGACACCCCGGCTCTCCAGCCGATCTACGGCGGAGCGGCCGCCCGACCTTTCCTCACGCACCACAACACGCTCGATATGCAGCTCTATCTTCGCATCAGTCCGGAGTTGTATCTCAAGCGGTTGCTCGTCGGCGGCATGGACCGCGTGTTCGAGATCAGCCGAAATTTCCGCAACGAGGGCATCAGCACGAAGCACAACCCCGAGTTCACCATGGTCGAGCTGTACGAGGCCTACGCGGACTATCGGGTGATGATGGAACGTGTCGAACAGATGGTGGCGGCCTCCTTCGACGCGTCCACGCGGACGGCGTTGCCCCAGCGGTTGTCATCGATCCAGGCTGAGGCAGATCGTCTGACCAAGGAACACGGCGCCGAAGCGGCAGAGATTCATGTCCGAGACAGCCATCTCGATGCCTATCGCCGGGCCGCCGAGTTGATCGGCCAGCGGCGGTTGGCGGCGGTTTTTGACGGACAGGTGCTCGACTTCACACCCCCGTGGACGCGGCGCGGCTACGCCGACCTGTTGGTTGAACACGCCGGGGTCTCCATCACCGACATCGCGGGCGTTCGGCAAAAAGCGACTGAGTTGGGGATTGACCAAGCCGGCAAGGACGACGCGGTGGTCATCAATGATCTGTTCGAAGCCACCGTCGAGCGTCATCTGATTCAGCCGACGTTCGTGTGCGACTACCCGGCCGCCATCTGCCCACTGACCAAACGGCACCCGGACGATCCCTCGATCGCGCTTCGGTTCGAGGCCTTCGTGGCCGGCATGGAGCTGGGCAACGCCTATACGGAGTTGAACGACCCTAGGGTGCAGGAGGACAACTTTAGACGACAGGTCGCGGGCGAAGGTGACGAAACCATGGCTGTCATGGATGAAGACTACGTGCTGGCGCTGGAGTACGGCATGCCGCCGGCCGGGGGATTGGGCGTGGGAATCGATCGCCTGGTCATGCTCTTGACCGACAGCGCCAGCATCCGTGACGTCATCCTGTTTCCCCTCCAGCGGCCGCAAGCCGGAACGGATCGCTGACCCATGTACAAGTGGTTTCTCGCCTCTCGCTACCTCTACACCAAGCTGATTGCGGTGTTCGGGATGCTCAGCGTCATGCTGTGCGTGGCCATGGTGCTGGTGGTGCTGAGCGTCATGGGCGGTTTTCTCGACACCGTTCGCGAGCGTGCCCGCGGGTTGCACAGCGAGATCGTGGTCGATGGCGGTTCGCTTCAGGGCTTTCCCTACTACGAGGAGTTCGGCACATACCTCAAAGCTGAGATGCCCGACGTGGTTGAGGTCACCACGCCGGTGATCATCAGTTGGGGGCTCCTGCAAGTGCCCGCCACGCAGAAGACCAAGGCGCTACAGGTGTTCGGGGTACGCCTCGCCGACTACGTCAAGGTGAACACGTTCGGTGATGGGCTGCACTACGAGCGATTCTATCCGAAGACGACCCACCTGGGTCCGCAGGGGATGCCGGTAGCTGGAGTCGATGCGGATGGCTTCATGTCGCTGCCGGCGGACCTGGAATCCGCCAACGAAATCTGGCGGGGCGCCGAGCCGGACCGGACCGCGGTGGAGGCCTACCTGGCGGATCCGTTCGACCGGGCGGTCTACCCTTCACCGCTTGCCGCGATGCTCGGTGAGCGCGTCTTCGCCGTCGATCTCGATCCGCCGCACTACGCGGGTCCACAGCGCCCCGGAATTATCATCGGCGCTGATGTACTGTTCTGGCGGCGTGCCGACGGAAACTTCGATCGCCATTTGGCCCGCGGAGCTGCCATCGTCCTGACACTTATGCCGCTGAGTCCCTCCGGCAACCCGCTTGGAGAGGTGCCGGCAAAGATCCCATTGCGGTACGCCGACGACTCGCGCACCGGCATCTACGAGATCGATAGCAAGTGTGCCTATATCGATTTCGACACGATCCAGCACAGGCTGGCGATGGACCCTCAGCGGCGTGTGGCAGGCGGTATGACCCGGGCGCGAGCCAGCCAGCTTCTGATCGGAACCGCCGAGGGCGTGGACCTCAACGAGGCCCGCGACAGCATCCGCGCGGCCTGGGACCGGTTCTGCCTCGACCGAGAAGACCGGCTCGTCGATGACGAGGCCTACTCGCTGAGTCGCGTGAAGGTCTTCACGTGGGAAGACATGCAGGCCGGGTTCATCGCGGCCGTCGAGAAGGAAAAAGTCCTGGTCACGTTCCTGTTTTCGGTGATCAGCATGGTCGCCATCGTGCTGCTTGGCTGTATCTTCTACATGATCGTGGAGAAAAAGACGCGGGACATCGGCGTGCTCAAGTCGATCGGTGCTTCGAACGCGGGCGTGGCGAGCATGTTCATCGTCTACGCCGCCGCCGTCGGGCTCGTCGGCTCGGTTCTGGGGACCGCCGTGGGCTCCACGGTCGTCTGGTACATCAACGACATCCAGGATTTCCTCGCCACCTTGCACCCGCAGCTTCGGGTCTGGAGCCCGGAGGTCTACTCGTTCGACAAGATTCCCAACGTCGTGAAACGGGCCGACGCCATCTGGATCATGTCGGTCGCGGTGCTTTCTTCGATGGTCGGTTCCCTGATTCCGGCCTGGATCGCGAGCCGCGTCTGGCCGGTGCACGCCTTGCGGTACGAGTAAAACAGATGCTTAAGGCCACAGGTATTTACAAATCGTATCGCATGGGTCGCTCGGACGTGCACGTGCTTCGCGGAGCGTCGCTTTCGGTTGAGCGCGGGGAGTTCGTGGTCATCATGGGCGCCAGCGGCTCCGGCAAGAGTACGCTCTTGCATATTCTGGGAGCGTTGGACGCGCCCGACAAGGGGACGGTCGAGTTCGATGGCCGAAGCTTGTTCGCAATGAGTGACGTTCAGCGGCGGACCTACCGCAACCAACAGATCGGCTTTGTGTTTCAGTTCTATCATCTTCTGCCGGAGTGCAACGTGCTCGAGAACGTCCTGATGCCCAAATTGGTGGCCCATTCTCTTCTTTCGTGGCGCTCGGCGCGGCGCGAGGCGCGTGAGGCGGCCGAGGCGTTGCTGGAGCGCGTGGGGCTCGCCGATCGCCGCTCACACCGCCCAAACGAGCTTTCCGGCGGTGAGCGACAGCGGGTGGCCATTGCACGGGCCTTGGTCAACTCCCCGGCGCTCTTGCTCGCGGACGAGCCCACCGGTAACCTGGATGCTAGAATCGGTGGCGACATTTTGGAGTTGTTGACCGAGTTGAGTGACGCCGGTCAGACCATTGTCATGGTAACGCATGACCCGTGGGTGGCATCCCGGGCTCACCGTCAGGTGGAACTGGTCGAGGGCGTCATTCGAAAGGGCGATACGCCGCCCGGCACGCCATCGCCGGCGCGGCAGGTCAGAAGGGAGGTGGCCTCGTGAGTACGATGATGATTGATACACAGCCCGTCACGAAACCGACGAATCCGTTTTCGCCGCGCCCGGATATGCGGATCTGGCTCGACGGCGAACTGGTCCTGGCCGCCGATGCGAAAATCTCCGTGTTCGATCACGGGTTGCTTTATGGGGACGGTGTGTTCGAAGGCATCCGTGTCTATGGCGGAAAAATCTTCAAAGAGAAGGAGCATATCAGGCGGCTGCTCGATTCGGCCAAGGCGATCCGTCTGTCCGTCCCGATGACCGCCGATCAGCTGAGCGACGCCATGCGCGAGGCGATGGCGGCCAACGACATCACCGCCGACGGATACATTCGAATCGTCGTCACGCGCGGGATCGGCTCGCTGGGGATTTCCATCGCCAAGACCGCGTGCCCGACCGTGTTCGTCATCGCCGACACCATCACGCTTTATCCACCGGAGGTATACGACCGAGGCCTCCACTGCATCGTCTCGTCGATCGCCCGAAACCACGTCAACACGACGAGCCCGCGGGTGAAGTCCTTGAACTACCTGAACAACGTGATGGCCAAGGCGGACGCGGTGGATGCCGGTGCCGACGAGGCCATCATGCTCACCACCGACGGATTCGTTGCGGAATGCACGGGTGACAACCTGTTCCTGGTGCGCGACGGGGCGATTTCGACTCCCCCCGCCAGCATGGGTATTCTCGAAGGCGTGACCAGAAACCTCGTGATGGAATTGGCGCGGAAGCGCGGCTGGACGGTCAAAGAGACGATGCTCATCCGGCACGACCTGTACATCGCCCAGGAATGCTTCGGCACCGGCACGGCCGCCGAGATCGTTCCCATCACGCGCATTGACGGGCGCCTGGTCGGTGACGGTCGGCCCGGCCCCATCACCCGCCAGCTCACGGAAGACTTTGTCGCCTACCGAACCGCCTCCTGACCAGCGGCTGTTTTCGCTGTGGCGGGCTCGCGCGACCGTGACCGGCTCACCGCGAGAGGAGCGTACCGCGGGTCCAGGCGCCCCGCCCAGCCAGTGCATCCATGCTCGGCCTCTGCAGCTGCGCCGAGCGGATACCACTTAGAGGGTGTATAAGAAGCGTCCTGACGAACCGAGCCGCGACCGTGAGGCAGCGGTTTCGTGTGCGAAACCGGACCGCTTCCTTACGGGCGCGGCTCGGAAAGAGCCTTCTTAAACATGCTCTTAGTGGGCCTAGTGGGCCGTTCTCGCCGATTGGGAATCCATGTTCCGAGGCGACCTCTGGGAAGAACCCGGATGCGAAGGCCCCAGAAGCGACAGAGCTCGCTTCGACCTAACCCATGCCGCCCCAGCCACCATCCGATAAACGTGCAGACTCCGCGGATGGATGCACGATGGGCGACGGCTGGCAGATAGTGGTTTGGGGTTGCGTGGCCGCCCACGGCGCGCTGACGCTCCTCCGATGCGTCGCGGACGAGGTGGCGCATACCACGGGCGCTCTGAAGCTGCTTGAGAGGCGGGAACGCGCTGCCAGGCAGAAACGCAACGAGGAGGGCGAAACGGAATCCATCACGGTTGCCGAAACAGCGATCTGATCACGCGCTCGGTTGCCCGCCGCTCGTTCTGCGGAACCGCGTCCGGCGATCCCGCCGGTGCGTCGGCATCGGCATACACTCCGGCGCCTGTTTGGCACGGTTGACGATCGGCGTTGTGAAACTAGGATCATGTGTGGGTGGGGCGTTCGGCGCCCAACGCACGTCGATGAGCCCCCATGAGCGGTACGCCGACGGACCTGGCGGCCCGGAGAATCCTCTCGAGAGCCGATGATGCCGACACCACCCGGACGATTCGCACAGCTTCGCTGGTTACAGAACGTCGTCTGCTTGGTGGCGATGATCGGCGCGCTGATCGTGTTGGGCACCGGCGTGGTCGGCTATTTCTCGTCGCCCCCGCGCCAGCTGAGCGGGTGGATGATCGCGACGGGTGGATTCATGCTGTTCGTCGCCACGATCGTCATGACGTTTGTCCCCCTGGTCTTGAAAATGGAATCGACGCTCGCGCGGCTCTTGAGCCAAAACCGGGACCTCGGCGAAGCGGTGGTCAAGCAATCCGCGCTGCTCGAGTCGATCGCGGAGAACACGCGCATCTCCGACGCCGCCAAATCGCTGGCGCATCGTGAGCAAGAGCTCGACGCGCTCCGCACAGCCATCCGCGAGGATCTTCGTGCGGAGCAGTGGGACGCGGCCATGAGCCTCGTCGATGAGATGGAGGGTCGGACGGGCGCCAAAGGCGAGGCCGACCGGCTTCGAGAAGAGTTGGACGACGCGCGAAACGCGTCGATGGAGGTCAAGCTGCGCGAAGCCATCCAGATGGTCGAGAGCCACTTTGAGTCATGCGACTGGGAACGCGCGCAAAGCGAGATCGATCGGCTGTTGAACGCCCTTCCCGACAACGTCAAGGTCACGGCACTCCAGGACCGCATGCAAACACTGCGGGACAAGCACAAGAAGGATCTACTCGCGGAGTGGGAGGCGGCGGTCCGGCGCAGCGACACGGACCACGCCATTGACGTGCTGAAAGAACTGGACCAATACCTGTCCCCGGCGGAAGCGCAGGGCCTGCACGCGTCCGCCCGCCACGTTTTCAAGGAGAAGCTCCTTCAACTCGGTGTCCAGTTTCGGTTCGCGGTCATGGAGAAGCGCTGGGCCGACGCGGTGTCCAGCGGCCTGGAGTTGATCCGTGACTTTCCCAACGCTCGCATGGCCAGCGAGGTGCGCGAGGCGCTCGACACCCTGCGAGAGCGTGCCCGATCGTCTTCGGGCAGCGGCGAACCCAGCACGACACACAACGTACCCACCTAGTACTGCGTCGCAACTGGTTTGATGGGTGCCACAGCTCTGTGAGCGGTGATCTTGACCGCACCCTGGAGACATGACTAGCGGCACTGCCGGCACACTTGGGAGCGCTCCATCCATCATTCGAATAACAACGAACCACTAGTGCCGCGACACAGATCAATTGATGGGTGCGACGGTCCGGCGCTCCAGACCGGGTCTTCGGACAAACGTCATGGCGGCGCTGCGCTTGGCCATGGCACCCATCATTTCACGCGTCACGCTGCACCGGAAGCGTGTCCCGGAATGGTGTGGCATCGGCGGCTTGCCGGTGTTCTTACGGGCCGCAAGCCCCCGCCACATTGGTTGTGTGGATAGGCTCGAAGCGGCCTTGGCTGTTGGAAACGATGTAGCGAGATTGAACCCGCCATGAGTATGACGATCGAAGCGGTAGCGACGCCGGAAACCTCTGTTCCACGCGCGGTTCCCGGGAAACGGGAAAAGCCAAAGAGGCAGCCGCCCTATCACGTCATCCTGTTGGACGACGACGACCACACCTACGAATACGTCATCGGCATGTTTGGCAAGCTGTTCGGCCACGCTCCGGAGCGTGCCTATCAGCTTGCGTGCGAGGTGGACTCCGCCGGGCGGGTCATCGTCGATACGACGACGATGGAACGGGCCGAGCTGAAACGCGATCAGATCCTTGGTTTCGGGCGGGATTGGCGCATCCCGCGGTGTGCCGGAAGCATGAGCGCCATCATCGAGCCGTCCGAATAACGCCCGCGTGCTGGGGATCGACCGTCCACTCGTCTTACCAGCCCCCGCGACCGGCCCCGGCGGCTTCTTTCGTGTCGGTGGATCCTCGGGGATTGACAATCGCCCGTCCGGTGAGTTTGATATACGCGACGCGGGTGTAGCTCAGTGGTAGAGCGTCACGTTGCCAACGTGAATGTCGAGGGTTCGAATCTCTTCACCCGCTTTGTTGAATCGCCGCGCATATCGACGCTAACTTGTGAATCCACCGAAGGTAACGATTCTTCGGCCTGCCCTGCGCCAACCTCAGTGTTGGCGCATCGTTTTGCATCGAATTGCCTGTGAATGCGTCCTGCGCGCTGCGTATGCGCTGCGCGCGGATCATCACCGGTGCCGGTCATGCGGATTGCCTCGCAACCTTCGTCGGGCTCGGTCGGCAGCCAGGGTAGCGCCGAGACTTTCGCCGCCACCGGCAACGCCATTTCGTCGGTGTAGACGCCGGCGGTCAATCGCGGGTCGGTATGCCGGAGGTGCGCCTGTGCCACCCGCATCGGAATCCCGTTCGTCAACAGGTACGTCGTCAAGGATTTTCGCATCGAATGCAGGTCCACGCGGCCCGCTTCGTTGACTCCGTCGATCCCAGCCATTTTCAAGTCGGCTCGCAGGACGGTCATACTCGGTACGGCTCGCAATACGCGATCCGTTGGCTTTGTCTTGCCCGCCCGGTGCGTTCGGAGTAGCTCCGCAACCTGCGGATGTAGCGCGATCCGATCTGCCCGTTTCGACTTCGTTGTAGATGCCCGCAATTCGAGCTGGGCAGGGAGGTTATCGAGGCGCACATCCTGCCATCGCAACGCCCGCAGCTCCGATCGCCGCAGCCCGGTCCAAAGCGCGAGCAAGTAGGCAAGAACACGCTCCGCGCCAAGTCGCTCCGCCCTCTGGACCACCTCCGCCCGTACGTTGGCTGTGCGTTCGCTAGCCTTGGGACCATGCCGGATGGTCTGCACTTCCATCACGGGCCGGATTCTCGCCGCGTGTAACAGCGCTCCGATTTCGTCGGACGACAGCGCTCGGCGCGGCCGCGTCTTGTCGATCCGCGAGGCATCCTGCCTCTTGAGTGCTGCGAGCGGATCAGTTGGGAGCCTGCACGTCGAGACACACCACCGCGTAAACGCCTTGATCGTCCCGAGATATTCATTGATCGTGATTCCCGACAGTTTCTTGCGTTGCAGCTCGCCGACGAACGCCGCAACCCGATCCGCGTCCAGCTCTCCAAGGTATTTAAGCTCCGAAGATTCGCGGAGTAGGTCGAGCCGGTTCTCGACTTGCAACAGGTATCGCGGCGCGTGTCCGCCTGGCCTACCGGCCTTGACGTGCTGCACAAATTCCCCGATGTGCTCGCCGATTGGCCGTTTACTCTGTGCGGCGATCCGCTCCCGTGTGGGGTCGAGAATGCCTCGTTTCCGCAACCGCGCGTCCGCTTCCAGCTTCCCGGCGATTTCTTCGGTAGCCGCCCGGTCAGTGCATCCTGAAACCGTACGCCGCTTTCCATGTTCGTCGGTGTACGCGATCAGATACGGCTTGCGCTTGTCGCGTCGGTCCGCTTTCCGTTTGTAGATGCTCGCCATGATCCGTTACCTACCCGACTCGCTCCGAAGCTCCAGCTTCAGGTACGCGCACAGCCGATCCACCACCGCGAGGCTGAGCCCGCGCTCGCCGTGCATGAATTTCGAGAGTTGCCCTTGGTCGAGGTCGAGCGCCTTACAGATCGCGTATCGCGATTGCCCCGATCGTTCGATTCCTTGTCTAAGCTGGTCGCTCATTGTTGGTTTCTTTTTCCGTCTGCGTGTCGGCATCGTCGGCAGCTCGCAAGTAGTCCTGTACGCGCTCACGCAAGGCGTCGCCCGCGTTGCGGAGCCGGTCGGTCAGCCGCCGCAGGGCCGGATGTTCGCTTGATTTCGCGCTCGGCTCTACGCGACCTTGCGCTTCAGGATGCTCGCCACCGCTTGGTGTGTCCACTTCGCGTTGCCTTTTTTGGTTAGGATGCCACGACCGGTCAGCTCGGCCGCGATCGCTCGATAAGTCCAACCCGATGCCCGCAAGTCCCCGATGTCCGCCAGTGTCGCCTGTTCGGCCGCGTTCTCGATCAGGGCCGCGCCGTCCGGGCCGACGGTCCAACCAAACGGGATTTCGCCCACGCGCTCGCCCCGGTGGGCCTTGTGTGCCAGTGCAGCCGTGGTCCGTTCGCTCACAAGATCACGTTCAAACTCGGCCATGACGGCCAACATCCGAAAGACCATCTTGCCAGCCGCCGATGTCGTGTCGATTCGCTCGGACAGACTCACAAGGTCGGCCCCGGCCTTTTCCAGCCGCTCGGCAATCAGAATCGCGTCTTTCGTGGATCGGGCAAGCCGAGACAGCGAGTAGACCACCAGCGCCGCCCCACGGGCCTTACACGCGGCCTGGAGGGCCGTCTGGAGTCCGACCCGGTTGTCCGCCCGCTTCCCAGATATGCCCGCGTCAACGAACACGTCGGCCAGCTCATACTCGTTGGCGCCGCACCACGCTACGATCCTCGCCCGCTGGGCATCCAAGCTGACGCCGTCCGTCGCTTGCCCCGTCGTGCTCACCCGAATGTATCCGATCGCGTTCATGGCTTGTCCCTTAGCGTTGTCTCTGAGACAAGTATACCCTATGCTTGGCGCGTAGACAAGTATAACGGGCCGCCTTTTTTGTAACCGCTTGGCTATCACCGTCCGGTGATGGACAAGCCGAGCTGCCGATTCGCCGTCATTCGGCCGCTTGGTAACGATAGGGATCATTTCGCTTGCCCTGTCCGGTGCGTTGGACTCGACCGTCTTGTAACAGCACCCGCAACGCCTTCCCGACCTTGCCGCGATCACCACCGACCGCCTCGCGAATCTCGTCCTCTGTGCGGCTTTCCTTGGCCACGACGGGCAGGATCGCGTCCCCGAGCTGTTCTTGCTCACGTGCTACGATCAGCCCGCCCGCTGTCACCATGCCGGTAGATTCGTCCAGCTCAAGCACCGTGTCCGGCAGGTCGCTGCCGTACCGCTGAATGGCTGAGATCGAGCGGACACCGTCGGCCTTGCGGTCTAGGATCAAGCCGGTGTCGCACGTCCCGGCGATCGCGACGGACCCGAGAATCGAGTCGAGCCCTTCGCGCCTGATCTTCGGAGCGTGACAGACGGCCATGATGTGGCAGTCGGTCTCCCGTGCGAGGTTCAACACCGGGTCCAATGCCTCCGTCATTTCCGCATAGTCGGCCACCTGCCGCACGCGAACAAACCGCAACAGCGTGTCCACGACGGCGAACGTCGCCCGTTGCTCCGTAATAAGCCCGCCGAGTTGGTCCACGGCTTGGGCCGCCCGTACCGGTGCAGGCCCCGAATGGACGAACAGCGGCTCATCGGCCGCGCCCATCCTCCGAAAATGCTCGGCCACCTCGCTCCGCTTGTCTTCGAGCCCTAGGTACACGACGGGGCCGCCCTTGCTCGCGAAACCGATCACCGGGTCGCCGCGTGCTATGGCCAGGGCCATCGACCGCGCGAGGGTCGATTTCCCGGCCTTGGGCTTGCCTGCGAGGACCGACAGCCCCGCCCACGGCAACAATCCAGCCACCAACCACGGCGTTTCTTCGAGCGGCTCTGCCAACAGCTCGGCCACCGACACAACGCTCAGGCCGGTTTCTCGTTTCTCGTTTCTCCCTATAGGGCGCAACGGGAAACGAGAGTCCTGTGCCGCGTCCCTTCCGGCCTGACGTGGGGTCTCGAAGACCTTCGCTATATCGCCTTCAAGTGTCATGCCGCCACCCCCTGACGACTTCGCAACCGCCGGACCGTCGGATGGGCGAGAAGCCGACAAACGCAGCGCAGGCAGGTGTCCGTCTGATCCAAGACGGCGAGCGCATCCGGCAATTCGGAGTTGTGGACCCCGTGTCCGACCGTGGCCCACCCCAGGTGCTTAAGTTGAACCAATGCGTTCGATGGGCAAGGCGTTGCCATCGGGCAGCGCGGCGGGAGTCGGTGAACGAGATTGACGTCGTGAAGCTCACAGCGTGCGGGTTTTCGATCTGCCGAAGATCGGGTAGAATAGCCGTTGTCCGTATGCGTTCCGGCCGTGGCGGTCCTCACACCGCGCGGCCACGTTTTTGTACTCATCTCGGTACGCCCCCTCTGCGCAGCCTTTCCGCTTCGAGTTGGTCAAGGCTCGGGCAGCCCAGCGTGATCCACAAATCCAGATCGCTCGCCCGAACGCGAACTGCGCGCCCGATGCGAACAACCGGCGGAGCGTTGCCGCAGGAAATCAGTTGCCAGAACTTCCGGGGCGACACGCCCGTCAGCTTGGCTGCTTCGGGAATCCGTAACAACGATTCGATCAAGGGCATTTCCGTTTCCTCCACGGTGACATCATCCGGCGAACACTTCGTTCGCCTTCCGTAGAGGGCGGCTCGTTTCACAACGGTTTGGATGAAATGAAATGGGGGGCGGTAAGTGCCGTTCCCGCAAGGACTTGCGCTGTCAGGAACCGGCGTGACCCCGTGCAGAACGCGCCGATTTCATGAAATGGGCTCGTTGGGATCGTCGGGCATTGTCCAAGCCTCGTAGTCGTGAAGATCGGCCGGGCCTTGGTCCTCGGTCACGGCTTCACGTTGCCCGTTTCCCTTCGCAGCGCGGTGCGGCTTCCCCGTGCGATCGTGCCTGCTCCCCTTCAGATAACGAGACAGGGTTGACGCGCTCACCTTCAATTTCTTTTCCTTCATCAGCATCGCTGACAGGTCCTTCAGGGTGCCACCCCAGACGCCCGGCTTGTCGAGGAAACGAAGGACGAAATCCCGTTTGGCCTCCGCCTTCAATACGGGGCCCGCATCGGAGCGGTGCGAGCGCTGCTTCTTCGTGCTGTTCTGATCCTGTCGGTTTTCTTGATTGACCACGCCTTGTGGGTCACCGAGCCCGAGACGCCGGCACCGTTTCCGTAACAGGTCCGCGATCGCGTAGAGGGTCATCTCCTCCACCTGATGCCAGAATAGACCTTCCTCGGCTACGAGGAAGCGGCCCACCTTCGCACGAAACTCGGGAGCATCCGCGTCACAGATATCGAGTTGCTCAGCGTAGTACTGCATCTGCTTCAGTGGTGTTCCAAGGAGCGCCGAAGTGATACCCTTCACGTTCCTGTCATGCTTCTGGAAGCGTGCGAACTCCGTGGGGGAGAGCCGGCGCCGAACATATTCCTCTACTTGTTCGTGGGCTAAGCGATCTGCTGCGAGGAAAATCTCCGGGCTCGGTTGCTCAGCAAAGCCGACTAACTTCAGTGAATCGTCGAGAGCCTCACGATGCGCCTGCTCGCACACTTGCCGATACGAGAAACGGCTCCCCTCACTTGGTTCGTCATCAGGCGTCACTTCTTAGGCTCCTCTTGCCGCGAGACCGTTCCGGTTGGCGACAGCGACCCACCACTCCGCCCGCCCGAGTCCGTCGGTGGTTCAACCTCTCTGGTTCACTAGGATGCGCTAGTGGGCGGTTCAAAGCAACAGTTTGCATTATGCGGGAATTCGAGTAGCCTAGCTTTTCGACTCTTCTCATCCCCAAGAGTGACGCCGGACCAAGGAGAGACATGTTCGAGCAGACCTTCAAGAGGATCGACGACGTCCTTCGGCAAGAGGCCGGATGCACGACCGAACTCGACTACACCGAGCAAACGTCGTGGATGCTCTTCCTCAAGTACCTCGACGATCTGGAGCACGAGCGAGCCATGGAGGCCCAGCTCGCCGGCAAGCGCCGCGGGTTCCTGATCGACGAGGCGTTCCGCTGGTCGAGCTGGGCAGCTCCGAAGAAACGGGACGGCTCCTTCGATCACGACAGCGCGCTGACCGGCGATGATCTGATCCACTACGTCAACAACGATCTGTTCCCCTACCTCAAGGGCTTCAAGGATCGCGCTAGCGGGCCGGACACCATCGAGTACAAGATCGGGGAGATCTTCGGCGAGATCAAGAACAAGTTCCAAAGCGGCTACTCGCTGCGCGACGCGCTCGAATTCATGGACGCCCTCCGCTTCCGCACCCAGAAGGAAAAGCACGAACTCAGCCACCTCTACGAGGCCAAGATCAAGAACATGGGCAACGCCGGGCGCAACGGCGGCGAGTACTACACGCCGCGCCCGCTCATCC
>CBDUXT010000064.1:0-35901 GCA_965371245.1 uncultured bacterium
TCGGGGGCGAACCGCCGTCGCTTTCATACCACGCGATCTTGTTGTCATTGATTGACGCGGAGAGGACGTCGGTGTCCCCGTCGCCGTCCACGTCCGTCGCGAAAACGGACCGGGCCAAGTCTGCGGTGGTCGAGATCACCCTCTCCGTGAAGGTCGGGGGCGAGCCGCCGTCGCTTTCGTACCACGCGATCTTGTCGTCATCCAGCGATGCCGAGAGGACGTCGATGTCCCC
Source organism: uncultured bacterium (assembly GCA_965371245.1). Taxonomy (GTDB): domain Bacteria; phylum Planctomycetota; class Phycisphaerae; order UBA1845; family UBA1845; genus CBDUXT01. The sequence continues at coordinate 233 of CBDUXT010000064.1, forward strand.
GTCACCGTCAATGTCCGTCGCGACAACGGCAACAGCCCCTATGGCGACCGTCGAGATCACGTGCTCGGTGAAGGTCGGGGGCGAGGCGCCGTCGCCTTCGTACCACGCGATCTTGTTGTCGTTGATTGACGCGGATAGGACATCGATGTCCCCGTCGCCGTCTACGTCCACCGCGAAAACGGATCTAGCATTGTCGGCGGTGGTCGAGATCACGTGCTCGGTGAAGCTCGGCGGTGAGCCGCCGTCGCTTTGGTACCACGCGATCTTGTCGTCAAACCTTGACGCCGAGAGGACGTCGGTGTGCCCGTCGCCGTTCACGTCCGCCGCGAAAACGGAGAAGGCTCCGTTCGCAGTGGTCGAGATCACGTGCTCGGTGAAGCTCGGGGGAGCGCCGCCGTCATTTTCGTACCACGCGATCTTGTCGTCGAGGTCTGATGTAGAAAGGACATCGATGTCCCCGTCGCCGTCCACGTCCGTCGCGAAAACGGAATTGGCCTGGAGCGCGGTGGTCGAGATCACCCGCTCCGTGAAGGGCACCTCCGCGCCTCGGACGGAGAGCACCCCCGCCAAACTCACGACGATACCCACCAGTGGGCCCAATGCCGCAACGGGATTCAATACTACCGTAGACGATCCTGCTGTCATTCTGATCTGATACACGATATCTACTCCTAAACCTTGATGTCCCATTTGCCACATCCAACGCAGCCATTGTACCGAATCGTTTCCCGACTCCAAACCCGGAAGGCCGGGCCGTTGCCCGCCGCAAGCGGGGGTTTGGGCACACGCGGGCAATAGCCCGCCCTACGCCGGGGATCTGATCACACCACTGGCACGCCTTTCCGACCAGCAATAACATGTCGGGGTACCGCGCGTGCGGAACCCCGGAGCGACCGTTTGGACCACTTCCACCCTGTCAGTCCGGTTTCGGTTCGGTGGAATCCTTGAGCCGCGTCGGCCGAAGTAGAGCCATGCCGTTTCGTCGATGGAATCTGTGAAGCACGAAAAAAGGGCCCAGACAATCTCCACCGTCCCCACAAGCCCGCTCGCATCACTCGACCGCCGACTGCCGTGGCGCGGGGCGGTCGTCGTGCTCCTCGGCGCGGCGGTCTCCTGGTGGCTCTTCAGCGACACCGGTCAACGCCACGCCCAGCCTGCGGATCAGACGAGCACCATTCGCTTTGCACACTTCGGCTCGTTTAGTGACTATCAGCTCTGGCGGGGCATCATCGCGGAGTTCACGCTCAACCATCCCGAGGTTGTCGTCGAGCAGGAATACGTTGTCGGACTCGCGGGACACTACGAAACCAAACTGCGCCAGCAGGTCTTGTCACACACGCTGCCGGACCTCGCCCTGATTCAGTTCGGCCCCTTTGTCGAGCTTGTCAATCACTTCGCCGACCTGTCCGAACTGGTTGATGCGAGTGACACGGGCCATCGCCTCGCTCGCGGCTCTTTTGATGCCACAGCCATGGCATCGTTCGTGCATGACGGCCGCCAACAAGGCCTGCCCGTGTCCGGCGGTAATCTGCTGATCTACGTAAACCGGAAATGCATCCAGCGCGTCGCAAAGGTGAAGGGAACGCCCGGTCCGCGGCCACACGCCAACTGGACGATGAAGGAGTTCCAGAGAATCGCCCAGTGGCTGACCAGCGACCTCGATGGTGATGGTCGCATCGATCAGTTCGGCTTCTGGCTTCCGCGATGGATATACTACCTGCCGTTTCTCTGGTCGTTCGGGGCTGAGCTTACCGACGGGCCGGGTGCCGTCTGGACACTTCAAGGAGATGCTGCGGAGCAGGCACTGCGTTTCTATCGCGACCTGGCCGTGGGAGACCGCGTCTGCCCGCGCGACGAGGAAGTGCCGCAGCTCTTTCAAGACGTCGGCTTCCTCACCGGCAAGGTGGCCATGTGTGTGAACGGGCCGTGGTTCATGCCCTTCCTCGACAAGACCGCTCTTCGCGACGACTACCTCGTACTCCCCATTCCCCGCGGACCGGGCGGGCGCGCGACGCGCATCACCTGGGACGGCGTGGTGATGGTCGATGGGTTACCGCCGAAACGTCGGGCGATCGCCGAACGATTCATCCGTTACCTGTTGTCCAAGCGTGTGCAGGATCGCATCGCCCGGGCGGGCCGGGCGTTGCCCGCGCGGATCGAGTCACTGACCGCGTTCATTGCGTCGGGACAGAAGAGTCGCCGCGAGCCGTTCGTCGAGGCGATGGCCAACTCCCGACTTCAACCGGTTCTACCGGCGTTCGCCCGGGTCGATCGCGCCATCAACCGGCACTTTCGGTATCTCATCGATCCGCTCAGCCGACTACCGCCGAGTGTCGTCCTTGAGCGGCTTGCGAACGACCCAGCTATCCTTGCAGGTTTCTCATCCACCAAAGAGCAACGGCCTTGAACACCGAACGACGAGTCGCAACCTTCTTTCTCTTGCCATGGGCGACCGGGCTGGTTCTGCTGACACTGCTTCCCATGGCCCTCTCCTTTGGCCTGTCCTTCGTTCGCTTCGACGAGGACGCAAACCCTTCGCGTATGACCTGGGTGGGTGCGGGGCACTACCGCCGCGCGCTCGGCGTCGATGGCGCTGCGTCGCTGCGGGAAGATAATCCGTGGTATTGGCGCGCGCTCGGCGGGCGACCGCGCGATCCGCTCGCCTATCAAGCACTGTACAACGGACTAACCTACGCGCTGCCGGCCGTTCCACTGGGTCTGTGTACCTCGCTGCTCGTTGCTCTCCTGTTGAATCAGCCGCTTCGCGGCGCGCCCTTGTTTCGGGCCATGATCTACCTTCCCCACGTCCTCGGAGGGGTGGCCGGCATCGTGATCTGGAGCTGGCTGCTGAACCCACAGTTCGGCTGGATCAACCAGTGCATTCGGTGGGTCTACGCAATGCTCGACCCGGTCGTCCGGCTGATCGATCACACCGGCACCGCTGCCTGGGCCGTTCCCGACTGGCTCTACTCGCCGACGGCGTGCAGGCCCGCGCTGGTCATCATGCACGTCTGGACGATGGGGGCGGCCATGCTCATCTTCCTCGCCGCGCTGCGGCGCGTGCCGACCGCGTACTATGAGGCCGCCCACCTCGACGGGGCCGGTCCGTGGCACCGCTTCCATCACGTCACCCTTCCACAGATCAGGCCGGCCCTGTTGTTCAACCTCACGGTGGGTCTCATCTTCACGATGCAGGCGTTCAGTGAGCCATACCTATTGCAGAATCGCCGGCAGGACGACGGCCTGCTGTTTCCCGTGCTGTACATCTATCGCGTTGCGTTCGAGTCGCCCTTTCAACTGGGCTACGCGTCGGCGTTGGCGTGGATATTCTTCGCGGTCACGCTTCTCATTGTCGCGCCGGTGCTCTGGACCTCGCGCCGGTGGGTTCACTACGCCGACGACGCGAACGGATCATCACGATGAACTCGCGCTCTGTGATCCGAATCCTGACCTACGTCATCCTCTCCGGGGTGGCCTCGCTGACGCTGCTCCCGGTTGCATGGGCGGTGGTCTCGTCGCTCAAGCCCCTCGAGGCCGTCTACGAGTTCCCGCCATCGCTGGGGATCAATGATCCACAGTGGTCGAACTACCGAGAGGCCATGACGCGACTGCCCATCGTGCGCTTCATGCTCAACTCACTGCTGATTAGCAGTATGTCCGTGGCCGGGGCCGTGCTCACCGCCTCGATGGCAGGCTATGCGTTGGCGAGCCTTCCCATGCGGGGGCGGCGGTTTTGGTTTGCCCTGGTCATCGTGTCGATGCTCATACCGGCCCAGTTGCTTCTGGTGCCGCGGTTCCTGCTGTACGACCAGCTCGGTTGGATCAACACCTACAAGCCGCTCATCGTGCCGGCTTGGCTGGGCGGCGGCGCGTTCAACGTGTTTCTGTTCCGCCAGTTCTTCCGGACGATCTCTCCCGAGCTGCGTGACGCCGCCCGCCTCGACGGGGCCACGTCATGGCAGACCTACTGGACGATCATGCTCCCTGTCGCCAGGCCCGCCACCATGACCGCACTGATGCTGAGCTTCGTCTTTCACTGGCAGAACTTCATCGACCCGCTCATCTACCTCTCCGACTTTCACACCTATCCCATCTCCCTTGGCCTGCGAATGTATCAGTCAATGGCCGGCACCTGGGCGAACCTACTCATGGCCGCCAGCGTCATCGCCCTGATTCCGCCGGTGCTCGTGTTTGTTCTATGTGAACGCCACGTCATGCGCGGCCTGGGCGTAACAGGACAAGAGCCGGATCGGTATGGCTGACCCGGCATATCCTGCTCACGGCGGGAAGCGCTCTGAGTCTTGCGTGGCATGCCTAACCGCAGCGCAGGCATGTAGGAGCGGGTGCCCCATTCTTGCGCAGCAAGGGTGGGGGACGGACGGACTAACTGACGGCTGGGGAGTTCCGTCCGTCCCCCACCCTTCGCGAAAAGCGAAGGATGGGGCACCCGTGCGACTGCCCAAATTGAGCGTTTTCGGCACCCGTGGCCTTGCAATTTTGCCGAACCCGTGCATAATCGGTGGGATTGACGTCCGCCGGGAAGCTCCGTAGCGATGATGGCTGACCGAGCGCGATCTACCCGGCTGACCGTCGAGAGATTATCGAGGAGAAAGTCATGCCCGCTAGCGACAAGATCAAGAAAACAGCCGCCAAGGAGCCCCCGAGTCTTACGTGTGGTCTCGTCATGCCGATCTCCACACTAGGCGAGTGTTCCGAACAGCACTGGCAAGACGTGAAGGCTATCCACACTGAAGCCATCGAATCCGCTGGATTCAAGTCTAATCTGGTGAGCGATGCTGACGATACCGGTATCATACAGAAACGCATTATCCAGAATCTTTACGAGAACCCGATAGTTGTTTGCGACGTAAGTGGCAAGAACCCTAACGTCATGTTTGAACTCGGACTACGACTGGCGTTTGATAAACCAACGGTCATTGTCAAGGATGATGCAACTACCTACTCGTTTGACACGGCTTCGATAGAACACCTCGAATACCCTCAAGATCTTCGCTTTAATAAGATAATGGAATTCAAGGAATCCCTGAAAGAAAAAGTGAAAGGAACCCACAAGAAGGCGACGGGCGACCCGTCCTACACGACCTTCCTGAAGCACTTTGGAACATTCCGCGTTGCGGAACTACAGACGGAAGTAGCATCAAAAGAGGACTTCATAATTGACGAATTACGTGAACTAAAGCGGATGGTTCTGCGAGTAGACCGAAAAGAGAGTCATGACCCGCTTCTAAGGCATCTGAGAAAACGGAAGGTACCTCCCCCTGTCGTCGTGGCTGAAATGCGTTCGGCGGTACGAGCCGCTATGCCCCATTGTCGATCAGACGAACGAGTGCTTTCCTTCTCCGCAGTAAAGCGCGAACTTGATGACTATCTAGCTAGGAACTCGACTGTCGCTCGCTTTTTCAACTCTAGAACAGAATTCGATGAATGCCTCGACCTGGAACTTCGTTGTTGGTTTGCTCACAAGGGCATTCAAGCCCTGCCCTGACGTTGTAAGGAAGAATCCCATGACCAACGATGAGATCGATGATGCCCTTCGCAAGTTCGCTCCGGGAGTCGCGTTTGAGAAACAGGGTCGCGAAGGCAGCTTCCGCTGGGAGTTTTCGATTGGCGACACCCCTGCCTACGTGCAGACCCAGGGCTCGGTCAACCGGATGCGAATCGTAGCCGAGATCGGTGACCCGAAACATCGGGAACGGGCTAGTCTCGCCTCGCTGATGGAGGCCAACTTCCACTCTGCGCTCGACGCGCGTTACGCGCTATATCAAAACCGCCTCGTCGCCGCGTTCATTCATCCCCTCTCCGAGCTCACGCGCGAACAGTTCGTTTCCGGTCTGCGGCAAGTCATGAGCTGCACCTTGACATCCGGGCGGGAGAACTCCGGAGGCCCGCTCGTGTTCGGTACGCCGACCGGCGCGCCTAGTTTCGCGAGCCCCGATTCTTCCGATCAAGACCTTGTCGCCCAGCTCCGCAAGCTCGGTGCGCAGGTCGAAGTCAATCTGTATCGCGAGCCCCGCCCGATCAAAGGGCGCGACATCGTGGTGCCGCTTCTGGCCGCACTTCTTGGCGCATTGGCCACGCTCGGCGCGGCGATCCTTGGTGGGTGAAGGGCTCTTTCGGGTTCAAGCCCGGTAGGGCGGGCTATTGCCCGCCGCAAGCGACTTGGGTCAAGGCGGGCAATGGCCCGCCCTACGCTGGACGGGGGATGAGCCCGTAGCGGACGTCAAGCATGCCCGCGGCTATGGCTTGGGCATGTCACGCGCCGCTGGCATAGCTTCCCTTGCTGCGATATCATGTCGGGGTACCGCGCGTGCGGAGCCGGGCCACGTCGGCTGGTGATCCGTTGCTGGGCGATGTTGCGTGATCAGACCACCTGGTCGCCCCCGCCGGCGGCCCGTGCCGCATGACGCACGAGCGAAATCACCGAACCGGCATCGCGGACGAAAGAAAAAAAGAAGAGCTTTGAGGGAAAAAACAAAGGAAACGAAGAACTTCCGGAAAAACGACTCAAGGGACATGAGAACCGTATCGATCAGGAACTGATGGTGCATGGACGATAGCTTGGACCGCTCCCTGGGCCTTGAGCCCGACCGTGAGAATAGGCGTCGTCTCGCAGCAGTTGAATGGGCCCGCGTATCAACCAGGCCGGAGCAGGCCCACGCGGCAGCTCGGATAGGAGGTTGAACCTTTCGGTTCCACACGGTTGACAACCCCGGCTTCATAGGAGGGAGCGGTTTCGTGTGCGAAACCGGACCGCTTCCTTACGGGCGCGGCTCGGAAAGAGCCTTCTTAAACGCGCTCTAAAAGGTGCGCCGGGAATCCAGTAGGACGCTGATCGGTCCGTCGTTGATCGAGCGGACTTTCATGTGTTCGCCGAAGGCGCCTCGCTGAACGCCGAGGCCGGTGGCGGACAGTGCGTCACAGAACTTCTCGTACAAAGGGAGGGCCGTTGCTTGCGGCGCGGCCGAGTCGAAGGACGGGCGCCGACCGCGCCGCGCGTCGGCCTGAACGGTAAAGGCGCTGACCACGAGCACGTCGCCGCCGACCTCGCCGACGTCGCGGTTCATTTGGGACTTGTCATCCGGAAAGATGCGCAGGTGGGCCACTTTGTCGGCCAAGTAATCGACATCGACCGGCGTGTCGTCGGGTGCGATGCCGAGGTAGATCAGAAGACCGGCGCCGATCGTTGCGCAATCGCGTCCGCCGACCTCGACGGATGCTTCATTAACCCGTTGAACGACTGCCCGCACCTGGTCCATCCTCGTGTCCGCGTTGCCGCGCCCCGTTGCCGCTGTAGCAGTCGTGCATCCGAGCGACGCGCTGGGCGATCAACTCACGTAGTTCCGGCGGTTCAAGCACCTCCGCCTGATCGCCATAGCCCAGCACCCACCAGGAGATTTCCTCGATCCCGTCCACATCGACCTCGAACAGAAGCGATCCGTCTTCCTCGTACAACGTCTGCTGGGTCTTGTGCCAGAGGACTTCATCGACGTTGCCGGCCACCTTGGGAAGAAACCGAATCCTGACGTGAAACCGCTCGTCGCCGCGGATCATCAGCCAGGCGTTGCCGAAGTACGCCTCAAGGCAGAACCCCGGCGTCATGACGAAACCTGTTTCCAGCAGACGAAGGCTCATGATCCGCTCGACCTTGTACGTCTGTACGGCAGAGGCCTCCTCGGAGTGGGCGATGAGGTACCAGCCGCGGTGGATGTACGCGAGGCGGTAGGGGTGCAGGACGGTGGCGATCACCTTTCCTTCGTAATACGAGTCGTACTCGACATGTACTTTTTTCTGGTCGATCAAGGCGACTTGTAGGACGGCGGCGGCCTCTCGAATGGAGGTCGAATCCGAGGCGGGGCTGTCGCGAATCTCCGTGCGCCCGAGGATGGGTCCGCAGTCGTCGCGAATGGCAGCCGGCAGCATGCTTTCCAGCTTGAGACCCGCCGACTCGGCCGACGCCGCGTCGAGCACCAAGGGGCTGTTGGCCATGTGCCGGGCCGCAAGCATCAGGGTCATGGCTTCCGCGTGTGACAACGTCACCGGTGGAAGAAGCGATTCTCGTTCGGCCGAATAGCGCTTCGTCTCGCGATCGTAGTGGTAGCGAATACCGCAGCGCTCGAGAAGACCGAGGTCACGGAAGACCGTTCGTCGAGATATCCCGGCGAAGGCGGCCAGGTCATCGGCCGTTCGTGACCGGCCCGACTCCAAGGCCTGGATCAGCTTCAGAAGGCGTTCAATTCGTTGAGGCTTCATCGATTGCGGGGTTCCCCCGTCCGGCTCCATCGCTGCGTGTGGCGCCCGAGTCTGATCCGACTATCCGGTGGAACCCCTAGGGTGTCAAGGCGGTGGAGATCCGCGACCGTCCTCCGGTCATCGTGAAGAACGCGCCGGGCCAAGCTTCCTGGAGGACGGCGAGGGTCTGCAGATCCTTGAAGGATGCACACTGCGTTCCGTGGACGAGATAAATCCACGCCTGTCGAATGTACGATGCATTGAAACCCAGGTCGGGCTCGCGCGGGCCCTCCGCTTTGATGACCTGCCCCATATCGATCTCCAGGACCTCGGCGCGGACTTTCATCGCATGGCTTACACGCCCGCCCAAGGCACTGAACCCCGTCACCGTGTCGTCATCGACACTGCGCGCGTTGACCAACAAGCGAACCGGCGGGACTTCGCCGGCGGGGATCAGACCCATCAGATAGAGATCGAGCGAATGGAAGGACACCTCATTGACCGGTTCCGCCTGAAACACATGGTCGCCGAGTGCCACCCAATGATTCCCACCAAGCGGCGAACCACCGGTCTCCAAGAAAAAGCTCCAATGGAACGGGCGCCCCAAGAGGTCCGGCGAGGACGACTTGGCAACGTCGCGCTGGAAATGAATCGTGCTGCCCCACCGATGCGCCGTTTCCTGCGCGAGGACCGCCAACACCGAGGGGAGACCGTTGTCGCGGGCGTCTTCGAGCCACGACGTGCCCATCCAGATCACGCCCTGCAATCGGCGGCTGTCGAATCCCGAGCTGTGGTCGAAGAATTCGGGACCGACATGCTGGTAACCGATCCCCGGAACATCGTTTTGCACGGGAAGGTAGAAAGCGTGTTCCGGGGCCGATTCCTCGGACCCCCAGACCACAAGCATGTCGAAGTCGTCGGGATGGTCGCGGAAGAACGTCCGCGCTGCGTCTTGGAGCATGCCCGGGTTGGCGATACGAGCCGCGGTTTGCACGCGGGCGAGGTCGCGTCCCGGGGAGCGGTCGAGGGGTGACACCTGTCCACAGCCGGACAGGCAGGTGCAGCAACTGATGGCCAGGAGTCGTCCGGTCAAGCCACGTCGCCTCCCCTGTCCAGCCACGCGGACCAGCGTTAACGGTCTCCGTCCCGCGGGTCGGCGGCACGCCGCTTGGCCTCGATGATCGCGGCCGGGTCCAGCGGCTCTGGTGAACGGCGAACCTTGGGGCTGCCGCTCAACACGCAGACCTCGCCGGCGCCACACACCTCTCCAAAACCGCAACAGCAGCAGTCGCCGGGACAAGTGGTCGCCGTTTCAGATGGACAGTTTCCGTTCGAGCGGCAGCAGGTGTTGACGCCGAGCCCTGTCGAACAATCGCTCACACAGTTCTCGGCGGTCTCGCCCAACTCACAACTACCGTTTCCGCACGAGGACGGCGTGTCGGTGCAGGGGCTGGGGCAGGCAAAGCAGTCGAACTCGTCGGGAGCCGGGCACGTGTAGCTCGCTCCACAGGCGGAGTCGAAACAGACGTCGGCGTCGGGGTCACCTTCCGAGCCGGTGGCGCAGGCGACAACGATGCAGCGCGCGGCCACTGCGTTGCAATTCGCACAGGCAGAGAGATTCGCGAGCGGGGCCGGCAACAGCGCGTTTGCCAGCCATGACAGGAAGCTACAGCCATTGTCCGCGTAGCACCGATCGTGGTCGGCACAACACCTCAAGGTGCAACGGGTATCGGGAAACATGTCGCAACCCGGGTTGTCGGCTCGGAGTCCTCCACCGACGCCGAAGAGTTGGCCGGCGACGAAGGTGGCCAAGCGATTGGTTGCGAACTCCGACGGTAAGGCGTCCAGCGGTATGTTGAACGAAATCGTCGTGAGATCAGCGCCCTGCGTGGGGAACCCCAACGTGACGGTATCGACGGTAAGATCCATCTCGACCACCGTCTCCCCGGCATCGGTGATTGTCGTACTGCTTACGCCGCCGGTCTGTATCGTCCGCGCGGTTAAGGTGAACCCTCCGCTGGAAAAGGCCACCGACTCTCCCCCGTCTTGGGTCGTTGATCCAGCATCCGTGGCACACCCGGCCACGAAGACAACGGCACCGAACATCGCCGCAAGAACGACAGCCGGAACGCTTGAGTTGCTACTGGCTTGCCTGGGACTGCTCATCGCGCGTGCCTCCATTCGGTTGTTGTGTCGTGGGGACCAAAAGTGCGTAGCCGCGCGTTGGCCCTAGGTTATCTGTTGTCGCTTCCGCGCCACAGCGGCCGTGACTGAGCCGTGCCACTTTCCAGCCACTGCGGAATGACCCTGGTAGATCGGCTCTTCAGAGGAGGCGGGTGAGAAAATATATCGGTCCCACCCGCGGACTCCTTGTACCCTGGAGCCACACGCCTCCTCGGCGGAGAAGAAATAGGCCCGATAGACAACAGGAAACGCCCACCGAGCACTTTGATCCCGATAGCGCTGGGCTTCGACGCGGACGAACTCGGGTCCTGATGGATCGCCGGAACGGTGTGTAATGATGCTGAAGTACTCTGTATCGGGGGGTGCGTGACAGTTTTGGCGAGGGGTGCAAAGCCATCTTGACGGCGCCACGCCGCGTCAGAGCGGTGGGCGCAAGCCCACGGACACGATGCGAACAAGCACGGGGCTTCTACGATACCAGACCGGTCACAGGGCTCGCGCCCCGTGCTCTGAAAACTGCCCGCCGATTCGGTCATGCACCCGGTTTCGGGCGCCGTCCAAGAGAGGGGTTGTCGTCGGCGGTCATGGATCCCCCGGCGTTCGGCGGAGAAGACGCCGCTCCGGAACCGTTCGGCCGCTCTCGGTACATCGCCAACGCCTTCTTGAACGTTCGCTCGGAGTCTTCAAATCGCCAGCGGTTCCGCAGCATCACACCGAGACTGAAGGTGAATCGGGCCTCATCGCGCCGATCGTTCTGACCGACGCGGGCGTACATGGCCAGCGCGTCGCGATAGCACTTCTCCGCCTCGCGCCAACGCGGTGGCGAAGCACCATGCCAGAGCGCATAGCCGAGGTTGCCAAGACTTTCGGCCACCTGGGGATGTTCCCGGCCAAATAGCTCTCTACGGGTCGCAAGCCCTTCGCGCTGCAGGGTTACGCTCTCGGGGTGCCTCGCGAAGGTCATCGCCCGCCCGAGGAGGCTCAGGCATCGCGCGACGCTCTCGTGCTTACGACCGTGCTGTTCCTCGAAGAGCCTGGTCGCGATGCGCAGGTGCGGTCGCGCGCGATCCCACTGCCACATGCCGGCATAGGTGTTGGCAATGGCGTATCGAACCTACGCCTCGACTTCCGGCTGGTCACGCAGCTCGGTTTCGATTCGTTCGGCTGCGTCCGTCAGCAGCTCCTCCACCGTCGTTTCCCGACCCTGGCGATAGGGGTTCGCGGAAGACAGCATCTCCTCGAGGAAGCTTGCACTGGCCTGGGCCGTCGCCACCGCGCGCAGGGCCGTGTTGCGTTCTTCCCGCGCTTGGCGATTCGCATCTCTCGCGCGCACCAGCCCGACAGAGCCCGCCACCGCGCCGGCGACAATCGCGAGGACCAGGGCGCTCAATGCCCCCGTCAAGGCCTTGTTTCGCCGAATCAGTTTGGCGGTCCGATACGTCAGCGTGGCCTTTCGGGCCATGATGGGCCTGCGATCAAGGTAACGACCCAGATCCTCCGCGAACTGCTGCACGGATCCGTATCGCCGGCTTGGGTGTTTACGCAGCGCGGTAAGGATGATGGTGTCCAGATCGCCGCGTAGCGTTCGCTGGAGTTGTTTGCTGGAGGTCGAACGCGCATGGGCGACATCTTTGGGCGTGATGTGTTTCGTCGCGCGTCGATCGGGAGACCTGCCGGGCAGCTCTGTGACACGGCCCACGGCCGCGCTGGGCGCAACCGGTTCGGATTCACACACGATGCGTTCTCGCTCATAGCGGCTCTTGTGCGCGAGGTCGTACGGTCGGTGCCCGCAAAGCAACTCATACAGGACCACGCCAAGCGAGTAGACGTCCGACGATGCGGTGACCGGGTCGCCGCGTACCTGCTCGGGGCTTGCATAGTGCGGCGTCAGGGCCTACACGAATGTCAGTGTCGCCTCGGCGCCGGCGGCCGGCGACCCCCTTGTCAGAAGCTTGGCGATTCCAAAGTCGAGGAGCTTCGGCGTGCCGTCCAGTGCGACGAGGATGTTGCTGGGCTTCAGATCACGATGGATGATGAGGTTCCGGTGCGCGTAGTGGACAGCTTCACAGATTCTCTGCATGAGCCGCAGGCGGTCGGCGATGGACAAACACCGGCTGTCGCAGTAGTGATCGAGACGCTTACCCTCGACGAACTCCATGACAAAGTATGGAAGCCCATCGTCGGTCGTGCCGCCGTCAATCAAGCGCGTAATGGATGGGTGCTCCAGGCTCGCCAGCGCCTGGCGTTCCTGCACAAAGCGCACCACCATCGGCGCGGTGGCCAGATGGCGGTGGATCACCTTGATGGCGACGTCCTTGTTGTAGGCGCAATCGGCCCGGCTGGCGCGGAAGACCGTGCCCATGCCGCCTGCCGCGATGACCGCCGTCACGCGCTAGTTGCCCACGCGCTGTCCCAGCAGATCTGAACCCGCGAGCCCACTGTAGAGCGACTCGAACGCGGTTGTTTCGGGCGCCTCTAAGAATGCGCCGTGCCCCTCGTCACCAACCACGAAGGACTCAACGCATCCGCGCAGCGCGACATCCCCTGCGCAAGCGCCGGTCAGAAACGCCGATCGCTTCTGGGTCGGAAGCGCGAGCGCCTCCCTCGCGATTTTCTTCGCCTGAGTCCAGCACTGGGGCGTCAACTTCATCTCCCTCGCGCAACGCATGATAGAGCCAGTTCCCGGCCATCCGCCATTCCCAACGAACGGTCGAACCGGAAACCTTCATCACGGATGCGGTCTTGTCTTCGGTAAGCCCCGCGAAAAAGCGCAGCTCGACGATGCGTGCCATCCGGGCGTCTACGCTGCCTATTCGGTCCAAGGCGTCGTGCAGCGCGATCACGTCCAGCGCACGTTCCTCGTAACAAACCAATGCGTCGTCGAGTGGCGTTCGGACCCGGGTGCCGCCGCGTTTGCGCGCATTTCGCCGCCGGGCATGATCGACCAGCACCAGGCGCATCGTCTTGGCGGCCAGGGGAACCAGACCACTTCGATCCACCTGTTCGTCGCCCAAGCGGCCTCGGAGCCGAAGAAAGACCTCATGGACAAGCGCCGTGGGTTGCAACGTGTGCCCCCGGCGTTCGCGGCTTAGGTACCGAACTGCCAGGTCGCGGAGCTCGGGATACAGCTCGGCCAGGCCAATGGCCTCGTTCTTCCCTTGTGAAACCATTTGCATCCCCAATACTCCGCCGGGGCGGCCAGGCTCCGAAAAAGAAAAAACCCGAGAATCTTGCTCGGGTGCGTCGGCAACTTGCGCCTCAGTTCCAAGGGCGACGCATGGGCCTCGCCCGTGCTCGTCGCGTGGCTCTCACTCGGATGTGTGAGCATCGCGTCAGGCCAGGCAACCTTCGTGGAGTCGGAGACGGTTATTCACTCGTTCAGCCAACCCCCCAGGAGTTTCGGTTGGGCCGTGGCCGACCTGAAAGACATCGACGTCCCGCCCGACGGAGTGACCGACCTGAAAGACATCGACGTCCCGCCCGACGGAGTGACCGACCTGATCGCCTCGGCCCCGGGCCTAAACGCGACCTTCGTCTATTCCGGGAAAACCGGGGAACTAGTGTTCACGCTCGGACCGCCCGCCGGATCGCCGGCTCAAGGTCTTGGAGCTGGGACGGCGGACGCCGGTGACGTCAACATGGACGGCATCAATGACATTATCGTTGGCGGGACGGGATCCGGGCCGGGGCACGCCGTCGTGTATTCCGGGGTCGATGGTTCGGTCTTACTCGAACTCGTCGGCGAAAACACGGGGGATGCGTTCGGCTTCGCGGTTGCGGGAGCCGGGGACGTCAACGGCGACGGGCACGCCGACGTTCTGGTCGGCGCCCCGGGCAACAACACCACCGGGGCCGGATCGGGACGTGCCTACGTTTTCTCCGGGCTGGACGGCACGTTGATCCGAACGCTGGAGGCAGAAGCCGCTGGCGACGCATTGGGTCAGGGTACGTCTGGAACCGGCGACGTGAACGGCGATACGATCGAGGATGTCATCATCGGGGCGCCCGGCGTAAGCTGACCGACTTGCGTGCGCCTAAAGCCGAGTGGAACGGTTATCGGTTGTCGCGTATACTAGGCAAGATGTAGCCGTAGCGACCATGAGATGGACCCCGTAATGGGCAGGTTCGGCGACCTGTACTTGGCGGTTCCTCCCGGCTGGCTCCGGCCGCGTTCGCGACGCCTGGTGCCCAATATGTTCCGTAAGATTGTGCTTTCGACCTGCTCGCTCGGACTGATCGTCACTCTTGGGGCGTGGATTCTGCAATTGCGGGGACCGATCGAGATCCTCAGCGGTCCAACCTTCAGGGACACAAAATGGCAGCTTACATCCAGCGTCCCAGGGGCCGCGGGATGGGGAACGTGGGACCCGACAGGGTCGAAGCCTGTACGATCCACTAAGGCGGGAATACGATTTCCGTTCGGGGCCGTCGAGGTTCCTGCATCTGAAGCTCCCTCTCTCTGCCCAGAACTCCCTCAAGGGTGGCTTCTGTTAGGCGTTGGCTACGGCTCCTTGCACCTTGGGCAGGCTTACTTCGGAACGGTGCCAAGTCCGGCAACTCCAGCGTCGCCAGGCAATGTCTATGTCACCTCTCAGCATGTTGCCGTTGCGGTTCCGCTATGGATGATCGCTGTCCTGCTTGCCATCTACCCGTCTATCGCGTTTTTCCGCGGACCTTTGAGACGGTACCGCCGTCGCCAGCACGGGCTGTGCCTCAATTGCGCGTATGATCTGACGGCGAATGTGTCGGGCGTCTGTCCAGAGTGCGGGGTGCCGATAGATCCATCGAAGGCTCACACTATCTGGTACCCGTTCTGGAAGGCGATGTACATCAGCAGATGATCCTGCAAGCGCTCCAGTTTCTTGCAGGTCGTCCATGTTCGTCGCGCTAAGCTGGCAATGTCGGCCCGTAGCTTCGCACAGGTGTGGTTCACCATGAATAGCGGATCACGCTGCTTCTGAGTCCTCGTCATGTTCACGACATGATCGTCTTCAGTTGACTCATCTCGTATATGCGCGACGTGCCGTGCGTGAGGCGCTTCCCGGGTGATGATGCCCTCATACATCGAAAGACCGTCGGTGACGATCGTGCCGCCCGGTTTCACGCACTTGCTGACGGTTTGAATCACCGACTCGCATGCCGCCTTCATTTGGTCGACGTTCCACTCGTAGTGGTTCTTTCCTCTGGCGGAATGCGCCGACTTCAGCCCGACCTCGATGTCGATGATTCTACCTGTCCTGGACTGCACGGCGATTGCGACGCCAACCGGGCAGTGCTTGCTGTGTTGGAAGGTCACCATCTCGTCGAACTGGACATGGTCGCCTCTGATTCTGCCTTCGCGTATCTCCGCGATGTGCGCGCGGTGCGCCTGCGTGGCGATGGGGTCGAACATCGTCGCGCAAGGTCGCTTTGTTTCGTTCGACGTGAACAACTCTGGTGAACAAACCGCGATACGAATTACGTACGTCGATCTGCCCGCTCCGCACGATGTGCTCAACGGTCAAGCCATGTGGCTCGGATCCCCAACGCCGGCTTCTGGACGCCGCCGGACGGCAAGATCGGCGTCACCTCCGATGTTGTGGCGATACTCGACAAGTTCTCCGCCCGGCCCAGTGCTCCCGCGAAGGCACGCTGCGATCTTGAACCCGCGACGCCTGACCTGAAGATCAACATCACGGACGTTATATCGGCGCTCGACGCCTTCCGCGGGGCCAAGTTCCCGCTTGCTGTCGTCCCGAGTAGCTGTGGGGGCTAGTGCCGTTACCAGTAGGGCCGGGGCGGTTCTTGGTTCGCTCCCTGACGGTCGCGGCTCGGAGAAAAACAGGACGGATCGCCGCGTATGTCTGTGGGCAGCTCGCTAAGGTCGGAAGCGGGTAGGGCGGGCTATTGCCCGCCGTTCGACTACAAGAAGGCGGGCAGTAGCCCGCCCTACGCTCCTCCCAACCTGTCCTTGCGTCGGCCGGAGGCTTGTGACGCAGGTTCCTATGGGCACCCCGTGGAGGTGGGAAGGGCCGTGCCGTTCCAGATAGAAAAACCGTCGGCGCCGTTGAGCAGGTCGATTAGCCGAAGAAGGTCGCCCGGGCCAACCGACCCGGAGTGGTCCACGTCGCAGCTATAGCCGCCAAACGGCGCCGGGCAGGTTTCCAGGATGCAGCAAGCGACGAGCGTCGAGACCTCGGTCCCATCGATCACGGCGTCACTCCCTATATTGGCGGGATGGGATACATAGTCGATCTTGCTTTCGACATCGCCCAAGTACAGTATCCGAGTCACCGCACCGCGCGCGATCGCCTGTCGGAGGTCAAGCTCATAGCGACCATCACCCAGATCAGTCACGGTTGCAATGTCGTTGACTCCCGAGATCGGGTCGGCCATCGTTTCGCGCAGTGAGAAGCAAATCTCGGCGCCGGTTAACGGCGGATCGAGTGCGACGATGATGGGTTCGCGCGGTGAACCCGGTTCGCCGGGGCTTCCGATTCCCTGACGAGGTCCGCCGTTTGGGGCGGCCGGCTGGCGCGCATCGACCGTGCCACAGGGTGGCATTACCCGCCCGTGGTCGATGGTCGCCGGCAGGCATCCGTCGCAGACGTCGTCGCGGCCGTTGCCGTTTCCGTCGCCCAGGCACCGCGAGCCCGGTCCTTGCGGGGTCGCTACGCCGGCGGCGCAGTTTTCCGGCCGACGGTCGGAGCAGCGCCCGTCGGGCAGACAGCAAGCCTGTGCACACGGCTCCACCAAGAGCGTGTAGTTGCCGACATCCCCCTTGGAACCGGCCACGCGGATGTAGTAGGTTTCTCCCGCGGTCACCAAGAGTGGATCCTGCTGGACCAACTGCGGATCGATGCGCGATTGGAGCGAGAAGCTCCCGCAACTGTCATCGTTGCAGAACAACTCGTTTCCATCGCACGCGTCGAAGACCGACAGCGTCGTGTCGAGCGTGCTGTCACAGAGACCGATGATGGCTGGGCCGGTGCAGTCCGCGGTCCAGCTATGCCATGCGTCGGCGGTATCGACGATGCCACAGGAGCTGCTCGTGAAACCCGTCGCCCCATTCGTCGAGCCGCTGAACGCAACGCCCGTGAAGACGGGGATCGCATCGACGCATTCGTCCTGGGCCAGTGGACAGCCGAACTCGGCGCAGGTCTCTCCCATGAACCATTTGCCGCCCTCAAACGCGCAGTCCGGCTCGCTCAGCGTTCCCAGGCACGTGTTTCCGCCGCAGCAGGCGCCCAGGGGCGGGACGCACTCGATCTGCATCCGTCCCGGTCCCATGGCACCCTGGAAGCCGCCTGCGCGAATGGTGAAGCACTCGCCGGCGGCCGCCGGGAACGTGACCTGGGAACGCGTTCCGTCAGCACCACAGAAGTCCTCGTTGCAAGCGATTGGCAGGATATCGGGTGGGCATCGGCCGCAACCCGGATAGACCGCCAGCTTGGTGTCGTAGTCGCTCTCGCACAGGCTGACGATGGTCTCACCGCTGCAAGATGCGACGTACTCGAACCAAACGTCCGAGCTGATCTGTGTGACGAGGAAGAACTCGCACACTTCCGGCTCGTCGGGACCGTCGGTCGTTGCCTGTTCGGTGCTGAAGGAGATCACGCCGTCACCGACCGCGAGCACATCGGCGCAGTCATCGTTGGCCGGCGACGTGAACGCGGCACCGTCGATTCGAAAGGCCAGGTTCGTTCGGGTTCCCGCCGTCGGTGTGCCCGCACAGACGCCGTCGTTTCCCGCGGCCGCGACCCAGCTTGCCGTGCTCAGCGGCGTGGCGATGGCCGACGCGGCTCGGCCATTGTTGTTCTGAGAGTAGACCGCGAACGCCTCGCCGGCTGCCGCGTCCAGCACAACCTGGATTTCCAGCCAGTACCGCGTGCCCTGACTTAGGACCACATCAATGGGTATGTCAACGCGCCACAGGTCTGGAAGGCAGGATGACAACTCTTGTGTCAAGATGATGGCATTCAGCGAAACCGCCTGTGAGTAGACGATCCCGCCGGGAGCAAGTGCCGTGTGTGTTCCGTCGTCCAGCGGCTTGCCGTCGGGCCCGTCGTTGTTGGCGTCCGCGTAGATCGTGACGATGACGCCCTGATAGTCGATGACCGGTTGGACGCCTCCGGTGTGGGTTCGCCAGGTGACCGCCCGTGTCAGACGGCAGGGCGTTCCGACCTGCCCCTGTAGCACGAAGTCATCCGCCGCCGCCCACCCCGAGCGTGTGTCCGGGGCGAACTGGCTCCGAGGCCCGCCGGTGTCGTCCAGCGCCGGACCGTTATCGAATCCGCAAAGAGCCTGGGCGCAAATCGGCTGTGGCAGACCTCCGGCAGGGTCGCATGAGCCGCCGGCGCTCCATAGCCCGTTGTTATCGAGTAGGTCGCAAGCCGCCTCGTCGGTATCGAAGAGGCACACGCCGGCGTCGCTGCAGCACGCACCAAGCTGGCCGATGGCGGCCGCAGTCCCCGAGGCAGTCCGGAGGACAGCACGCTCCGACGCCTGTGGGGCCGAACCGACCCCGCGCGAGCGGAGCTTGACCGGGCGCTGCGAACCGACGGGCCGTTGCGCGGGCGTGTTCGTGCCGGCCTCGGCGGCGAGTTCGGCGCGTGTGTCGGCGGACAGCCCCATCGCAGCCGCCAGGGCGACAACACAGCACGTCCTGGAGAGTATGCGGCGGCCCCAAGCCCAGCGCCGGATGATCAACATCGATTCAATCCCCCATACCACAGCGGTCACCGATGCACCGCCGGAACAACACCAGATGGAGTCAGGGGCGAACGCCCCGAGCGCTCCGATGTACACTAAATGGTTGGGTGCCATGCTCACGCGTGCGTGAGCATGCGCGGCCGGAGTCGTACGAACCTGGCCATGCAAGCGTGGTCATGCCAAGCGCGGCCATGCCACCCCGATTGCTGGAACAACACATCCCCATCGCTCAGGTCGTGCGCGTGGAATCGCACGGCGGGCGGCGTACGAACCGTTCCGGTTGTCACGACAGGAACCCCGCTTTTACCCCGCCCGGCCTGCGCAGCCGATAACCCGCAAGGCGCAGAGCCGGACACGATATGATAGCCGCCCGGAACCCGGAATCCAAGGTCGGTCGAGCCACCGAGACCGGCGCCGTGATGCTTCCTGCCCGGGGGACGCCTAGTCAGAGCCGCAGGCGCCAGCGTGTGGACCCCATGTCACCGGGCTCGCGCCCGGCGGCAAGCCGGTTCGACCGGTGTTCTGATCTATGGGACGTTGCGACTACCGGTCGCGCCGTGCGATTCGTCATGCGTGGAAAACGATGACCGCCATCGAGGCCCGCTCTTCAGCGCCGCCTGGACCGCTGACAACTGAGGGCGCATGAACGGCAACCGAGTGTTGGGGCGTACTACCAGCCTCTTCAAAAAGTGTGGCATCGGCCTTCTTCCACAGGCTGCTACGGGCAAGGCGCTGAAGTCGGCGCGAAGGGATACGGCCGGCCGGCGAAGGCGTCCAGAACCAACACGGCCTCTGTGATGTTGATGCGACCCTCGATCAGCCCGGTTCCAACGGCCTCAAGGTCCCAGCGCGCCTTGACAGGGGCGGTCGGCAGTCCGCTGAAGGCGTCGAGGATCGCGACAACATCTACGATGCCAACTACCCCGTCCGCCCCCGTCCACAATTGAAGGCCGTCATCAAAGCCGCCCGTTACATCGGCCCACATGGCGGTGGAAACGTCAAAGGGACCCGACGGAGGCAGACCCGCGGGAGCCGTCCCGGGCGGGTCCGCCACGAACTCGACGGAGTACACGGAGCCGGGGACGACGAACTCGTGGTAGCCGTGAATGGGGCCGCCGAACTGGGACCAATCCGTCGAGAACGAGTCGCATTGAAGCCGTGAAACCCAAATGAACTGGTCACCCGGCTCCGGCGGGGTACCGATGCCCAGGTTGGTTGCCTCGCTGAGCCTCGTCGGGGGGCCGAACCACATGCTCGTGCCGTTGAAGTCCCCGAAGGAACCGGACAGACTCGTCATGCTTACGGAAATCGCGCCCGGGTGACCTGGTTGGTCCGCGCCCACGCTGATGAACCGGTTCTTGGGCGTGAAGAGATCGGGGCGGACGATCGTGATGCGCGCATCGACGAAATCCAACGGCACGAGTGCGGTTCCGCTTTCGTCCAGTAGAGGCGCGTTTGCAAGATCACGCTGGAAGCCCAGCGTGAACGAGCCGCGCGCGTCGGACGAGACTTGCAGGGTGAGCGTCCCGGCGTAGGTGCTGATGCCCGGGTCTACTGGGGCGTCCAGCGCGACCGATGCCTCGTAGATGAAGTCCGAGGTGCTTTGGTCCACAGAGGCCACGTCGGCCAAACCCGCGAAGACGTAGTCGGGGCGGGCTCGATCGATAAACGCGGCCGTACACCGCCCGCCCGAGCCGCACTCGGATCCGCCTCCAACCGTGCCCGAGCAGTCCGCGTCTGTCGCACAAGAAGCCGTGAAGAGGACGAGTTCGCCTGATGCCGCGCTGGTGTAGCCGGAGGCGTCGAGCTGCACGCGCCAGGCTGACAGGCGCGGCGACAGGTTCCCGTCACGGTCCCAGTCGCTCAGTCGCACCTCCAGCGAGACCGTTGCGCCGGCCTCGACCACGATTTCGTTATCCAGAAAGAAGTGCGGACCAGTCGCGTCCGTCGGCACCAATGCGATCTTCCCCGCAACGGCAAACGAGCAATCGGCTGCCGCCCATCCGGGGTCGCAAACGCACTCGTTGGGGCTCGCACAGACGCCGTGGCCCGAGCAATCCTGCAACGCCGCGCACGACACCGTGCCGCAATCCGATCCCGACCACCCCTCGTCGCAAAGGCAAAGGTCAGGACCGATGCACGCCCCATGCCCCGAGCAGTCGTTGACGCTTCCACAAATCGGTTGCGTGACCACGATCCGGGCGGGCAGCAGGCTCAGATCCTCGATGAAGACGTTAAGTTCATCGACGAGAACGGCGAGGGGCGGCGGCCGAAGACCGAGCGAGAACACGCCCCGCGCATTCAGGGGAACGGCAAGCACGAAGGACGCCGCGTACCGCAGTTCACCGGGATCGGCGACCGCCGCGCCAGTGACAACGCCGCCGACCCGATAGTCGATCGCGCTCAGGCTGACAAGGTTGCCCACGTCGGCGAAGACGTAGTCGGACCGGGCGGAGAGGACGAACGTCGATTCACAGGATCCATCCGAGCCGCAGATTGATCCGACACAACTCTCAAGGTCACCGAACGGGCAATCCGATCTCGCGGAACACGTGACACCAGTCAACGAACACGCACCGCCGAGGGCGGCCACACACTCGGTATCGACGGTGCAGGGCGGCTTGAAGCCGGCGAGTACGCCCTGACTTCCGCTGCTGAAACCCGATTGGTCCAGGACGACTTGCCAGGCCTGTAGCCTTGGAGACCCGTCCCCGTCACCGTCCCAATTGCCCAGATGAACCTCCAGCGTTACGACCAACCCGGCTTGCACTCGGATCTCGTTGCCGTCGATAACATGAGGACCGTCGGCCGACACTGGACGAAGGGACATGATCGCTCCGTCGCAGATGTCGGGAATGCCATCCTGATCGGTGTCCTCAAGACGTCCCGCCAGAATGTCACACGCGTCCGCCACCTGATTCCCGTCGCAATCGCGCTCGCACTCGTCGGGGATGAGGTTCCAGTTGCAGTCGCCGGCCGGATCGTTGACGGCGTCCACATCGTCGGGTAATCCATTGCCGTTGCAGTCCGCGGGGATCCGAACAAAGTAGACATCCTGCTCCGCGTTGAACGTGGCGGCGTAGGCGAGGTTCGCACCGCCCGTGTCGGACAGCATGTGGTAATAGTCACCCAGCTTGTTCTGTTGTGGCCACCCGTCTCTCGAATCGAACGGCGGCGAGATCGGAACGTTGTCCGACCAGGTTCGACCGCCATCGAGTGAGAAAGCGTGGAACACCTCGGACAACAGGTTGGCCGGGTCGTTCCGCGTGTCGTTCCACGCCGCGTCGATCCGGCCGTTCGGCGCCACCGAGAGCGTACCGAACCACTGCCAGGCGCCGTTGTTCGTGGGGTCGTCGTTGATGCGAACCGGGGCGCTCCAGGTGGCCCCGCCGTCGGTGCTTCGAATGAGTGTTACGTCCAGCGGATCCAAGCCGGGTACGTTGACGGAACCGAGCACATAGATGTTTCCGCGGCTTGGCCCGGTCGAGTGGTCCGTGGCAATCCACACCTGTCCGGTCAACCCGGCGGGGTTGGGTCCTCGCCCAAAGGACGTTGTACCGCCCAGATCGATGGGCATGACCGGCTCGAACGTCGGTGGCGAAAACGCGTCTTGGGCGGAAAGAGACCGAGTGAAGAGTTGGCCGTTGTCCGTGTTGAGTTCTGAACCCGCGAGAAAAAGCGTGCCATCGGGGCCCACATCCATCGTTCCCCATTTCATGCGCGGTGCGGGTAGCGCCGCCGGTGCCTCAAAGCTGACACCACTGTCGATCGAACGGGTGAAGTCGCCGGGCGGGCAGCAGGTAAACTGCACGTTCCAAATCTGATACAGGTGCCCCCGGCCGATGCCCAGCGTCTGATCGACGGCGATCCACTGCTTGTCACCACCGAACGCGGGCACCGGTTGTCCCCAGGTCACGCCACCGTCGAACGAACGGAAGACCTCGATCGACGCCAGGGAGCTCAGACTCGAGTAATAGAAAATGCCCTCGGCGTCCGATCCGAGAACCGGGTCGCTGCGGAACTGCCCCCGATCAAGAACGTCCGGAAAGGTCCAGCTTTGCCCGGCGTCCTGGCTATAGGCCACACCGGCCTGCCGGAAGGAATTGGCGACTGTGTCGAACTGGCGCCAGCCGATGGCGATTCGGTTCGGGTCCGTCGGGTCGATGGCGATCGATGGTTCGTTCGCCGCGTCCCCGACGATGTTGTTCCCTAGCTCGTCCACGTTCACCTGAACGCTGACGAATCCATCGCGAACGATGGGCGCAACGGCCTGGGTTACGCGCTGTCGCAACGTTTCCGCCGGCGCGGGTGGATCGACCGGAACTTCGCGGTGCTGCCACTCTTTGCCGTTCGCTTGTGGGTCGGAGGTGGATAGTCCTCGGTCGGCTTGAATTGTCTTGGGACGAGGCCGTTGTTTCCGCGAGGTCTGTCGCGGCGATTGCACCGCCCGGGGCTGCGCCGCGATCGGCGCAGCGGGGGCATCCGACCGCGTGAAAGCGATTACTCCAAGCATCACGGTCGAGACCGCGCGCAGCGCCCTTGGCCGGCTAGCTCGCATGCTTCCCCCTTTGGCCGTCAATCGCCAGCGCGAGCCCAAAGCCATCGGCCGAATGCGGATGGTCTGACACTGACATTTACGTACCGGTTCCATTCTATCCTATGAACCTGTTACGGGAAGACCAAGCCGAGGTCCGGCGTGGTTATCGGCGGATCGCCAGAAAGGGGGCTGGCGTGGTCGTAGACGGGGATCAGCGAACGGCGGAAAGTCCGGTTTGACACCAACATCCCGGATCGCCGCCAACGGTCGTTAGGGGTGGTGAGGGCCTGTTCCAACCGACTGTACGGCGCCCTGGCCGAAGAACTTTGGGGGCTCTTTCAAGGTGTAGACCATCGTTTCCGCCTCGATGGCCCGCCGCAAATGCAGGGGCAACTGGAACATGCCCAGAAGTGTGATCCCGTCGAGCATGCGCAGCCCGCCAGTGGTTCCTTCCGTCAAGCGCTTGTCGATGGCGGACGGTTCGGGGCGCGTGTCGATGGGCGCGGCCGACGCCAACGCGAATCCCCAGGGTGACGCATAGGTGGGTACGAACGTGGTATAGGACTCCACGTTGTCGAACACGCTCTTCATGGTTCGCACCAGACGAGCATGCATGTGTAACTCGGCCGGGGCGACCGGACCGGCTTGCAACACGAAGACGCCATCGGGCGCAAGGGTCTGGCGAGCCTTCTCAAAATACT
Source organism: uncultured bacterium (assembly GCA_965371245.1). Taxonomy (GTDB): domain Bacteria; phylum Planctomycetota; class Phycisphaerae; order UBA1845; family UBA1845; genus CBDUXT01. The sequence continues at coordinate 24,596 of CBDUXT010000064.1, forward strand.
CTCGGGTGAAGAGCTTGAACGAGGGCCCGTTCTCGATGGGGTCCGACAGGTCGGAGATGATGACGTCCCAGCGATCGCTCGACCGCTCCAGGACGTTCAGGGCGTCGTCGATCACAACCTCGAGGCGGGGATCGTCGAAGGCGTTCTGGTGCATTTCAACCAGGTGTTCGCGGCAGGCGTCAACGACCTCTCCGTCGATGTCCACCATGACCGCCCGTTCGACCGATTTCCATCGGAGAACCTCGCGCGCGGTCGCCCCCTCGCCACCACCGAGGATCAGCACGCGTTTCGGCACGCCGTGGAGCAGCATGGCCGGATGGACCAGCGGCTCGTGGTAGAGGAACTCGTCTCCGACACAGCTCTGCCACTTGCCGTCGAGCACGAGCGCCTTACCGTACGCCCCGGTCTCGACGATGTGCATGTCTTGGAACGCCGTCCGGCGGTGTACGAACACGCGCGTGATGCCGTGGGCGTAGAAATCCCACGGCGTGATGTACTCGTGCATCCAGAAGTCGGCGCGAAGTTCCCCGCCGGGCATGATGGGGCTCCGTGTGTAGCAGCCTGTTGAAAAAGTGTGGCACCAGAGAACCAGCTCTGTCCAACAGGCTGCTAGCGAAGAGCTGGCGAGATCGGTTGGCGTGCTCTGCCAACGGGTTCGTCGATTGACGCGGGCGATGTCACCTCGATCCCGCGTACGAGCTTTCTGACCGAGTGCCGCCGTGCCCGGAACGCCTGCACGAGGTAGTCGCACGCCTTCTCGGCGCTGGCCCGGTCGCCGCAGGTGAAGACGTCGGCCGCCACATAGCCGCACTCAGGCCATGTATGCACCGCGATGTGCGATTCCGCGATCAGCGCCAGCGCGGTTACGCCTTGCGGGTGAAAATGGTGGGACACCTCGCCGAGGAGGGTGGCCATGCCCTGGTTGACAGCCTGGCGCACGATTCTCACCACGGCCGACTCGTCGTTGAGCAGGCCCGCCGGGCAGTCGTACAACTCGGCGATGCAATGGATTCCGTTTGCTTCCAAGTGTGTGCTCCGAAACCGCGCCGCGTCCTGGACCCCGCGCCATGCTTGTTGGATCGGTCAGACCCAACACGGGTCCGCTTGCCCGTTCGGTTCCGTTTCAGGAGCGGCTCCTTGGGGCGACCCGAATGCCGCCTCGGGACGGCTCGCCGATCGATCGGGGCCACCTTATACCCACGGCACCGCGCGGTCGTCAACGCGCCGGCAGGGAAACTTTGGCGGTTGCGGGCTAGCGTTCCTGGTTCGCTTCCGAGCCGCAACCGTCAGGGAGGGTCTTGCTACGAAGCGTCGGACCACTTCCAAACGGGTCGGTGACACTTTCGGCGGGATGGGTAGGCCAGTCAGAGCCGCAGGCGCCAGCCTGCGGACACCTTCTTCAGAAATGACGCCGGGCTCGCGCCCGGTACTCTGAAGACTGCACAACGTGGATTCTGACAGGCAACACTCCCGTGCGTGCGCGGCTCGGGAAGAGACCTCTGATGCACGCTCTACGGCTGATCGGGCGTAAGCTGCTTGGCGAGCCCTTCCGGCGTCGATACCGGTCGCCCACAGACGTAGTCCCGGCACACGTAGGCGCCCGGCTTCCCGCGTACGAGCGTCTTTCGCTTGAGGAGCGTGAGCGTCTCCTCTTTCCGCGCGTCCTCCGCTCGCCCGAGTGCGACGACTTTGTTCGGCAGATAGTTCCGGTAGACCTGCGCGATCAGAGCCTGCGTGCCGGAGTCGGCCGGGTCTCCCACGATCGCGATCTCTTTGGGTTGAGCGTGGTAGAACAGGACGGCCCACTGGTTGCGTTCGAGTCGACCCTGCGTGATGAGGCGTTGCATCGCCGTCAGCGTTTCTTCGCCCAGCTTCCTCAGGTCCGGTCGGTCTAGAAGGATCGCGAGCCGAAGGAGGTTCAAGGCAGTAGTCGCGTTCACCGAAGGCACGACGCCGTCGCGCGTGTTCTTGCTGCGAACCAGAAGCGCTTCGGCGTCCTTGGCTGTGTAGAAGAAACCGCCGCCGCCGGCGTCGTCGTGAAACAGTTCGATGAACACGGTGTTGAGCCGTTCGGCGGCCGACAACCAGCGCCGGTCGAACGTCGTCTCATAGAGCGTGATGAGCGCCTCGATCATGTTGGCGTAGTCGGTGCCGTATCCGGGGATATGCGTCGTCCCCGCACGGTGCGCCCGAAACAGCCGACCGCCCTCGACCATCTCTTTTAGTACGAAGTCTGCTGCCCGGACCGCGGCATCTCGGTAACGCGGCTCATCAAGAATGCGATAGCCGCGGGCCAGGCTGGTGATGAGCAGCCCGTTCCATTCGGCGAGAATCTTGTCGTCAAGCTTTGGCACAACGCGCTTCGCCCGCTGAGCGCGCAGCGTCCGTTTCATCTCGGCCAGGCGCTTCCGCCAGAGGTTCACGTCCATACCGTGCTTCGAGGCGAAGGCCTGATCGGTCGTCTTGACGTTCAGAATGTTCTGCCCGCCGTGCCAGTTGCCGCGCGCGGTGACGTTGTAGTATTCATTGAGCAGCGGCGCGTCTTCGGCCGGAAGAAGTGCGTTGATCTCACTTGCGCGCCAAACATAATACTTGCCTTCCTCACCCTCACTGTCGGCGTCGCGCGACGAATAGAACCCGCCGGATGGCGACTGAAGATCATCGAGGCAGTAGTCCAGAATGCCCCGCGCCACTTCGCCGAACTTCCGCTTGTGGGTTAGCTGGAACGCGCTCAAGTACACCCCGCTCACGGTACCCTGGTCGTACAGCATCTTCTCGAAGTGAGGCGCGAACCATCGCGGGTCCGTGCTATATCGACAGATGCCGCCGCCGATCTGGTCGTAGATGCCGCCATCCGCCATGCGCGCCAAGGTCGTTTCCACCAGGTCGATCAGATGCGGTTTCGAGACCTTGCCCGGTGTGACGTACTCGCGAAGCATGAGCTCCATGGCCATGGTGGGAGGGAACTTGGTTCCCCGGCTGCGGCGACCGCCGAGCACCGGGTCGAAGCTCTGCGCGAGGCGATCCACGTTCCTGGCGATCGCTTCGCGCGTGGGCAACCCAACCCCGGCGAACGTTCGCTTGCGGTTTTGCACCTTCTGAGTCAGCGTCGATGCCTCACGCAATAGCGCCGGCCGATCGGTCTTCCATCGAGCCGCGATGTCGAGGCAGAGCCCGCGCAGGCCGCGCCTTCCGCGCCGGTCTTCCGGAGGGAAGTAGGTGCCGCACAGGAACGGCTTTCGGTCGGGCGTCATGAACACCGACATCGGCCAACCCCCGCGCCCGGTCATCGCCTGCGTGGCGGCCATGTAGATCTCGTCGATGTCGGGGCGTTCCTCGCGATCGACTTTGATGGCGATGAAGTTCTCGTTGAGGATTCGCGCGATCTCTTCGTTCTCGAAGCTCTCGCGCTCCATCACGTGGCACCAGTGGCAGGCGGCGTAGCCGATGCTCAGGAAGATCGGCTTGTCCTCAGCCTTGGCCCGATCGAACGCCTCCTTCGACCAGGGATACCAGTCAACCGGGTTCCGCGCGTGCTGCAAAAGGTAGGGGCTGGCCGAGTTGATCAGGTGATTGGCCGGGTGCTGCTTTGCGCCTTGCTTGTCCGGCTCATCGCCCTTGCTTGGTATGCCGAGTCCCGGGGCCGGCGCGATCGTCAACACGCTGAAGATGTAAGGAAGTAGTCTTTGCATGTGCCGGATGGTAGCCGATCATTAGCCGAGCGGCTAGGATCATCTCGCAATGGGGCGGTGTACGGATGGAGGGAAACGCGCAAGCGTTAGCGGCATCTGCGGTGGAAGGTGTGCGCCCCATCAGAGCCGTGGGCGCCAGCCCGCGGACCCCCGCGTCGGCATGTCGTCGCGTTCGCGCCCGATGCTTTGTCCGTTGCGCCGACCCGTCTCAGCAACGCCGGCGGGCGGCTACCTCGGCCAGGTACACCACGACTTCCCGGAAGGGTCAATATGGACCAGCACGGAGAAGTCTTTCCCCAAGACGAACGCTTTCACCTCGTCGGAGCTGCGCCAGCCGCGTGTTCGGTTCACGTATTCGCCGTTTTCGTACAGTTCAACGCGGTAGCGGAGCCGGCCGACATCCACCCAGACCTCGGCCGATCCACCGGGTTGGGTCTTGCGAAAGCGTTTTTGCATCGATCCATGAGCCTCACGATGGTCTTTCCCGGAAAGTGGTCAGAGTCCGTCCGCCAAGGCGGAGGCGCTCACCCGTTAACGTTATCGGAAGGTCTGACGGAGCATCTGAATTAGCCCCGCGCTCGTCCCGATCATCCCTGCCGGGGCTTGATGGCACCACGGATCAGAGTTCGCGCCGGGAGCCATCGATCTCTGTGTTCCGAGCCGGGTTCGTACAGAGAGCCCCCCCGGCAGGGTGGATGCTTCTTGTTGATATGACCTGGCGAGGGACCTATAAGTAAGTAATGGGCCCGGCAGCGTCCGGAGAAACTGCATCTGATTCGGCGAGGTCGATGCTCGAGCGTGTGGTCTGGAGAGACACCATGAATCGACGAACAATTCTTGCAGGCTTGATCGGTTGTTTGTGCTTCGGGGCGGGGCTGCAAACGGCGGTGGCTGGCCCCGTACTGATCGGAGGGAGCCCCGATGGGATTATTTACGACGTCGATCCAGCGACCGGGCTGGCGAGCAATCCGCGGGACACCGGTATTAGTGGACTCCGTGGGCTAGCGTTCTCGCCCGGTGGCGTTCTATATGCCCGAACAGGAAGCTCTACGGGTGGGGACCAACCTAATTCTCTCATCAGTTCAGTAGGTCGCGTCATCGACCCGGCACCTCCCGAGCGTGACATTCGGATCTGTCCCCATCATTCCATTGCAGTGGAAGCCACAGCTACGCACTGTGCGGGACTCGCCGTCTGGTCAGCGCCTATACAATACCGATTCTCCACGCAGTCGAACAATGCCGCGTCGATGACCCGACCTACGCGCCTGCATCAAACCCTCCGTCGCCTTGCCGTGGACCGTCGTCGATGCCATGGGTGTTGGAATACACGCACACGTGCGCCAGCGCAAGTTGCCCATCTCAATACTCTTGCCACTGCCTTGGTATTGCAGACGGCTGACCTGTTACCTACAATGTGAGCCAGCACCATTCCTTGGTATAGGGCACGCGGCTCATGCGATAGCCGGACTTGGTGGCCACCACGATCGTGTTGCTCCAGTTGAACCCGCACTGGTTCTCGGGATCGTACAGCCCCGGCTCTTCGGAGAAGCACATGTTGCGTGCGAGCATGGTGTAGTCGCCCAGCGCGATGTAGGGCGGCTGGTGTCCCTCCACGCCCGCGCCGTGGGCCGGGCGATGGTAGACGTACTTGTGAACGCCGTTGGCAACCTGGTACTTGTGGATTTTGTAAGCCACCGACGAGCAGGTCACGCCTTCCCAGGATAGCTCCAACTGCATGTCACAGCAGTGCTTGGAGACCTCCCAGAGCTTCCGCATGTGCGGGTCGAACTTGCCGGCGCGGTCGGCGATGATGAAGGCCCGGTAGTTCTCGTGCCCGTAGCCGCCGATGCGACAGCCGCCGGAAATCTGAAGGGCCATGTTCCGACCGATCCGGTTGTAGTAGGGCTGGTTGGGGTGCGGGTAGCCGGTCACGGGGCCGACGCGCACGCCGAGCCCGATGCCGCTGCGCACGCCGTGATGCGGCTTGCCGCCGGCTAAGTTGAGGTCGGAGTAGAGCTGGTCGTTGATCCACAGCTCGGTGGCCATCTTCACTTCATAGTCGGTCACGTCGGTTCCATGCGTGAGGATGTAATCGCGCGCGAAGGCGTGGGCGCGATCGAAGTAGGTGTACGCGCGGCGCCACAGGGCGAGCTCTTCCGGCGTCTTGACCATGCGCATGTCCATCAGCGTTTGGGAGACATCGACCCACTCGACGTCCGGAAGAATCTTCCGGGCCTTGGCGATCTGCGAGGGATAGAGTTCGCCGTCCAGGCCGATTTTCTTGCCCGTTACGCCGTGCTCTTTGATGCCTTCGAGCATGAACTTGAACAGGTCGACCTTCTCGCCCTGTTGCACCTTGCCCTCGTGCGGGAACGCGCCGTCGGCATGATGGAAGTCGAAGTACATCCGACCGCCGCCGAACCACCAGCTTCGCACCAGGTCGCGGTCGAGCGCGGGATAGAAGTACCAGGGGTCGGCGTCGCCGGTGTTCATGAAGACGGACTGGGGACGTTCGGTCGTCGAGTGCCAGTATCCTGTCAGGTAGGTGATGTTCAGCGGCTTACGAACCAGGAAGGCCTCGATCCCGTCTTGTGCCAGAAGGTTCTTGAAGCGTTTGACGGTTCGTTTGTTCCATTCAAGCGGCAGGCGGTCGAAGGTCGCAGGGTTCGGCGGGCCCTCTTCGCCGGGCGTCGGCTTGAGGAACTGGGCTTCGCTGGCGCCCGTCGCTTCGCGTCCCACCGCTTCGGTCATGGAACCCGAACCGCCGGGTTGCATGGCGGCCACCCTATCCAAACGCGAGAGAAACCCGCCGCCCAGTAACGCCAACGTGCCGCCAGAGAGTACTTTCCGCCGAGTCGCATCCATATCCATCCTCCGGAACTGAAAGGTCGTCGAGGGGCGACAGGCTCGGCCAAGAGCGTCCGGCGCCCCGAGGCCCTATCTTTTCAGAGGGCACCGGGCGCTGCAAGTGTCGATCACGGCCCAAAGAGCGGCGCTGGGTCGATGATGGCTGGGCGGCCTGTACCGGTGGTCTCCTGCGAGGACCGGTATTGACTATAAGGGGGCGTTTTGGCAAACTAGGGAAACAACGTAGCTCGGACCGCCTGTTTCACGCCTCACTATTCGAAGGAAGCTGGGTCATGAAAACTTCACCCCGATTCACTCTAATGCTTTTGTCGCTGTCCACAATCGTTGTTTTCACAGGCGCCGGCGGCCCGTCGATGGGCGAAGAGCTAGCCGCCGGATACGACGAGGCGCTGTTCAACCAGATGAAGTGGCGCAACATCGGCCCCACCCGCGGCGGGCGTTCAGTGGCCGTCGTCGGCGTGCCGAGCCAACCCCTCGTCTATTACATGGGCGGCACGGGCGGCGGGGTGTGGAAGACCGAAGACGCCGGTCAGTCCTGGCGTTCGATCTCCGACGGGTTCTTCAAGACCGGTTCCGTTGGTGCCATCGCGGTGGCAGACTCCGATCCGAACGTGATCTACGCCGGGATGGGCGAGGCGTGCGTTCGCGGAAACTTCTCGCACGGCGATGGCGTGTATAAGTCCGAGGATGCGGGCAAGACCTGGAAGCACGTCGGCTTGGCCGACTCACGACAGATCGGGCGGATCAGAGTTCATCCGCAGAACGCGGACCTTGTGTACGTGGCCGCGCTGGGGCATGTCTTTGGACCGAGCGAGCAACGGGGCATCTTCCGATCCAAAGACGGCGGCGAGACGTGGGATCGCATTCTTTACGTCGATGACCACACCGGGGCGGTGGACCTGGCGATGGACGCGACCAACGCCCGCGTGATGTACGCCGGGTTCTGGCAGGTCAGCCGGACGCCATACAGCCTGGAAAGCGGCGGACCGGGCAGCGGTGTCTACAAGACGACCGACGGCGGTGACACATGGACGGCACTTGAGAAGGGCTTGCCCAAGGGAATCAAGGGTCGCATCGGGGTGGCCGTCTCTCCCGTGAAGCCCGATCGGGTCTGGGCCATCGTTGAGGCGGACGACGGCGGCATCTTTCGATCAGACAACGGCGGCGAATCGTTTCGGCGTCTGACGGACGACCGGCGCTGGCGGCAGCGTGCGTGGTACTACACGCACATCTATGCGGACACGCAGGACGCGGATACGGTGTACGTCCTCAACACGGCCTTGGGTAAATCCACGGACGGCGGTCGCACCTACACGAACATCCGCGTGCCGCATGGCGATAACCACGATCTCTGGATCGCCCCGGGCAACAACCAACGAATGATCAACGCCAACGACGGCGGCGCGAACGTCACCTTCAACGGGGGGGCAAGCTGGACGGCCCAGGACGGTCAACCGACGGCCCAGTTCTACCATGTCATCACCGACAACCAGTTCCCCTATCGTGTATTCGGCGCCCAGCAGGACAACAGCACGGTCTCCATCTCCAGCCGGGCGTCGGCGAATCGGCGGACACCGTTCTATTCCGTCGGCGGCGGAGAGAGCGGCTACATCGCACCCCATCCCGAAAACACGAACATCGTCTACGCCGGGAGCTACGGCGGGTACCTGACGCGCTACGACCACGGCACAGGGCTCTCGCGAAACATCGCCGTCTGGCCCGACAATCCGATGGGCTGGGGCGCCGCCAAGCTGAAGTACCGATTCCAATGGACTTTCCCCATCGTCATTTCGCCGCACGACCCCGAGACGGTGTACGCGGCCGGCAATGTTCTGTTCAAGACGACCAACGGCGGGCAGAGCTGGGAGCCAATCAGCCCGGATCTGACGACCAACGACAAGACAAAGCAGGGACCGTCCGGCGGATCCATCACACACGACAACACCAGCGTCGAGTACTACTGCACGATTTTCGCGCTGGCCGAGTCGCCCCACGAGGCGGGCGTGATCTGGGTCGGCTCGGACGACGGGCTGGTCCACATCACACGCGACGGCGGGACGACGTGGGACAACGTCACGCCGCTCGATCTTCCCAAGTGGGCATCGATCAGCCAGATCGACATTTCCGCACACGACCCGGCCACCTGCTATCTCGCGGTCAACGCCTACAAGAGTGACGACTTCTCACCGTACATCTTCAAGACAGACGACTACGGCAAGAGCTGGACGACCATCATCGACGGCATCAAGAAGGACGCCTTCGTCCGCGTGGTTCGCGAGGATCCCGCCCGAAAGGGGCTGCTCTACGCCGGGACCGAGACCGGGGCCTACGTTTCGTTTGACGACGGCGCCCACTGGCAGCCGCTGCAGCTCAACCTGCCGGTCGTGCCCATCACCGACATGGTCGTCAAGGACAACGACCTCGTGGCAGCCACCCAGGGACGAGCCTTCTGGATTCTTGACGACCTGACGCACCTGCACCAGCTTAACGAAGCGACTGCCTCGGCCGATGCCCATCTGTTCGCGCCGGGTGTCGTCCACATGTCGCTCGATCGCGGCGTGCCCATCGACTACTACCTGGCGGAAGAGCCGGAGGGTGACCTGGCGCTCGACATCCTGGACAGCGAGGGCGAGGTCATCAAGAGCTTCAAGCGCAAGAAGGACGACGAAAAGGAAGAGGCGGCGCCGGCGCGACCGTCGCGGTTCGGCCCCGCGGGCAGCCGCAACGCGCCCGCGGACAAGGGCATGAACCGGTTCACCTGGAACACGCGATACGACGACGCCACCGAGGTGAAGGGCGCGGTCATGTGGGGCGGAAGTATACGCGGACCCTCGGCGCCGCCGGGTGAATACCAGGCGCGCCTGACGATCGGGGAAACCGTGCTTACCACCGAGTTTACGCTGGGCATGGACCCCCGCGCCGAGGCCACCAAGGAGGATCTGCAATCCCGGTTCGAACTTCTCATCGAGGTCCGCGATCGCCTCAGCGAAGCTCACGACGCCATCAACACGATCCGCAAAATCAAGAAGCAGGCCAAGGACGCCGGCAAACGGGTCAAGGCATACAACGACAGCGACGAGGTGGCGGAAGCCGCCAAGGCGCTGGGCAAGAAGCTCACGGTCATCGAGGAAGAGTTGATCCAGACCAAGTCGAAGAGCGGACAGGACCCGCTCAACTTCCCGATCAAGCTCAACAACAAGATCGCCGCCGTACTTGGGTTGGCGGGTCGTGGCGATTTCGTTCCCACGGAGCAGATCCATAGCGTGTTCGATGATCTCTCCGAGCAGCTCCGGGTCCAGCTTGACGCCTTTCAGGATATCCTGGATTCAGACATCTCGCACTTCAACGACCTCGTACGCGCTCAGGACGTGCCGGCCATCTTCGTCAAAAGCGACGAGTAGGGCGGACAATAGCCGGGTGCATGACACAATCGGCGGGGGTTTTCAGAGCACAGGGCGCGAGCCCTGTAGGGCGGGTTTCACCCGCCGCAACCTTACCCCTCTCCCCGAGGCGGGTGGAACCCGCCCTACATGGCTGTTTTTCCTTTAACCGCGTTCACCTGACATCCGAAGAAGAGGTGTACCGTCCTTTGGTGAGGCACGCGATGTCCGCAGGCGATTCCATTCAAGACAACGCAGCTGCCAACCCCGCGCTTGGAATTCGCGACCGTCTCGTCGATCTGCCCTCCGGGTTCGCTCACGCATGGCGCGAAGTGGCAGGACAACGCAAGTCCAACGAATCGGATGGTGATTCTTTCTCTCGAATCACGGAGCAGCGTCGTCAATGGGCGTTGAGACCTGTCTTGCGCATGGTCTATCAGGATGGTTTTCGACGAATCGTAGAACAGCTCAAGCGCGATGAATCAGGTAGTATTGGCAAGTCCATTGAGCTTGGCTGTGGCGGCGGCTTCTTCAAGGAGTACTTCCCTGAAATTGAAGCCACGGACGTCATGTTAACCCCCTGGGCCGATCGTGTCGCAGATGCGCAACATCTGCCGTACGCCGACGCATCTCTTCGTAACATCGTCATGTTTGACGTGCAGCACCACATTGCTAATCTGCCGTCCTTCTTCGATTGCCTGTCACGCGCCCTTGAACCAGCCGGACGCATCATTCTACTCGAGCCCTTCGTTTCTCCACTGAGCAGATTCGTGTACAAGCGCTTTCACCGTGAACCGTATGAGGTCGATGGCAATCCATTTCTTTGGGAACATCATCTCAGTGCGGAGCCGATGGATGGTAACAATGGAGTGTCCAGGGCAGTGTTCTTCACGCGGCGCGGACTGTCTGAGTTCAAGAGGCGTTGGCCGCATCTGTTGATCCTCAAACGACAGCGCATGTCGTTGTTCGCATATCCGATGTCGGGCGGATTCTCCGGACCGGTATTGCTCCCCCACGCGCTGGCACCTGCGGTGCTGCGGATCGAGCGCTATCTGGAGAACATTCTGGGTTGGTTCGCGGCCTATCGCTGTCTGGTCGTATTACAGAAACAGCCGCGTAGCGCGGGCAATAGCCCGCCCCCAGCGTCTTAGCCTGGTCCTTCGAAGATCGTCGCCACGCCCTGGCCTACGCCGACGCACATGGTGGCCAGGCCGCGTTTGGCATTGCGGCGTTTCATTTCGTGGAGGAGCGTAGCGGCGATCCGTGCGCCGCCGCAACCTTACCCCTCTCCCCGAGGCGGGTGGAACCCGCCCTATCCATGAAAGGCATGTCCGGGTCAAGTGCGTACCGTAACTGGGGAGATCTT
>CBDUXT010000065.1:0-34899 GCA_965371245.1 uncultured bacterium
TGTGACGTTGGCCAACGGCCGCTGCAATCAGGAAAAACTGATCGGCCAGCTCAAGGGCGGCGTTCGGGCATTGGACATGCCGGTGGACCACCTGGTGAGCAACTGGGCCTACATGGTGATGGCCTCTTTGGCGTAGACATTGAAAAGCTGGTTCGCGCTCTCGTTGCCGGAGTGCGGACGGTGGCGCGAGAAGTACAAGGTGGAGAAGGAAAAGGTGCTGCGTATGGAGTGCCAGACGTTCCGTAACGCGTTTATGAACATCCCGGCGCAAGTGATTCGGACCGGACGGCGAATTGTTTATCGCGTGCTGGCTTGGAGTCCATGGTTGGACGTGTTCTTACGCGGCATCCACGCCATAGACCGGCAAGTGAATCGGCCGCTGCGGTGTTGAGTTCGCTTCCTGATGCCGGGGTAGGGAAGTCCCGGTTCGCGTAGGCCCCGAACAAGTACGAGAGTGAAGCATGACAAACGAAAACCCGAGTGCCACGTAACCGTCACAAACGGCGGCCGGGACAGTCCGCGCCATCAGCCCCCGGCCCGCGCCATTACAAAAATGCCCACCGCCGTACGCTTGTTTTGGGGCTAGGGGCCTGTTGAAGAAAGCGGGTTCTCTGGCTCCACACTTGGTCAACAGGCTGTTAGGGCGGCAGGTGGCGGAACCAAGCCAAGGGCGTGGGCATGTTTGACGCTACACCAATTCCGCCGTCGAAGGCCTCATGCCCGCGCTTCGCTTGGGCATCCCACCCGTCGTGCTGTATTTCTTCAACCGGTTGCTAGGGTAATCGCGTTTTCGTCATAAGAGTTGCTTGCGAATCACGGCCTCGAAGCCGCCCATGACGATTAGGTTCTGAGCCACCTCGCCGAGCGGGCTGAAGGAGTACGATCGATCGCCGCACTCGATCCGCGACGCGGCGAAGTCGATGCGCGTGGGTCGGCCCGTTCGAATCGTCAGCGACTCGTCTTCCTCGTATTGACTCTTCAATTCATCGACCAACTCGGGGGACTCGATGACGATGTATCCGTTGTTGAAGGCGTTGCGTTTGAACGTCTGCGAGTAGGAGCCGGCGATGAGCATCAGGATGCCGCGATACTTCAGTGCGGTGGCGGCCTGCTCGCGCGACGAACCGGAACCGAAGTTGTACCCGCCGATCAGAATGTCGCCCTTTTGGGCAAGCTCCTGAAACTGCGGGTCGTAGTTCAACATGGCCTTGGTGCCCATCTCCTCCGGCGAGAGCGTGTCCTGATAGGTGAACTCCTTGCCGTAGATGCCGTCCGTGTTCAGGTTGTCCTTGGGAACGTACAGCAGCTCTCCCTCGATCGACGCCGGAAAACCCGGAAGGATGGTGACCTTCGCGGCCGCAGGGGTTGGTGATTCGCGGCGCCGCGTGGTCGCGCCGGCTTCGAGTGTTTTTCGAAGTGCCGCAATGTCGGCACTCACCGGACCCGGCCCGGCGATCTTCCCCGCCACCGCGGACGCGGCCACCACCACCGGGCTGGAAAGATATACCTGTGAGCTGCGCGCCCCCATGCGCCCGGTGAAGTTGCGGTTGGTGGCCGAGATGCCCACCTCGCCGTCTTCCAGGACCCCTTCGCCAAGACCGATGCATGCCCCGCAGCCCGCGGGCAGGGTGATCGCGCCGGCCGCCACCATCGTCTGCCAATACCCCAGCCGCTTGGCTTCCTGCTCGACCTCACTCGAAGCGGCGGCCACGTAGAGTTTCACGCCGTCATGCACCGTCTTGCCTTCGAGCACGCCGGCCGCCGCCTGAAGGTCGCCCAGCCGGGCGTTGACGCAGCTCATCAAGAACGCCTTGTCGATGCGGATGTTGCGATGCTCCAGCTCGGGAAGCGGCGTGATGGTTTTCACCTCGTTGGGTCCGGCGACGAACGGGGTCACGGCCGCCAGGTTCAGCTCGAGCTGCGCCGCGTACATCGCATCGGCGTCCGCCCGCGGCATGTCGGCTTCGAGTCGGTCGATCACCTGAGGCGTAAGTCGCGGGTGCGCGTCGCCCCGTGTGCGGAAGTGATCGGCGCGCGACAGAAGGTATTGCCGTGTGACGTCGTCATAGGGGAACGCGCCCGACAGCGCGCCCCATTCGGTCGTCATGTTGGAGATGGTCAGGCGCTGTTCGATCGTAAGCGACGCGGCCCCGGACCCGGCAAACTCCAGGCAGCAGTTGAGCACCTCATCGTGACAGAAAACGCCGCACAGGGCGATGATCACGTCCTTACCGCTGACCCCGGGCGATAGTGAGCCGGTGAGATTGACGCGAACGACCTGAGGCACCTGCCACCACGTTTGACCGGTCGCCCAGATGGCGGCCGCATCGGTGCGCACCACCGGCGTGCCCAGCGCCCCCAATGCCCCATATAGATTGGAGTGAGAGTCGGAGCCCACCACGAGCGTACCCGGCAGGACGAATCCCTCCTCGACCATCACCTGATGCCCGATCCCGCGACCCGCCGGAAAGAAGGCGACGCCGTGCAGCTTGGCGAAGGCTTCGATCTTGGCGTACTTACTAAGGTTCTGTGGTGTGGTGTTTTGAATGTCGTGATCCAGTGCGAAGACGGGTTGGCCGGCGTCGTGAATAGTCGTCGCCCCCATGCCCTCGAACTTCGGAATGACGGCGGCCGTGTTGTCGTGCGTCATCACGTGGGCGGGTCGCACGGTGAGAAAATCACCCGCGTGAACCGTTTGTCCCTCGCCCAGCCCCACGGCAAACCGCTGGGCAATTTTTTCGACTAGATTCTGTGCCATCACAAGGCTCCCGTTGTTGCGTAGGCGCCGCTCGCGCGACGCGCGAATCGCTGCAAGTATAGCAGAAGCCGAAGCACAAGAAACGGCGGCGGGTAGCATGGTCAGCGTTGCCATGAATCCTCGCCCGCGTCCGGCTCGGCGGATCAAGGCAGCCCGCGGTTTAGGCAGTACCCGCGGCGGCCGCGCGCTCTTACTCTTAGCCCGCGCGGACCTCCGGCATTCCCAAACGCTCCGGGTGGCCGCGTCAACCCACATTGCATCGTCCCCCTCCCAACGCCACAATGCAGAAGACCACCCGCGCTGGTGGATTGCTTGGCACTGTTCACATTACGCAGGGACCGGAAGTGTGCCACTGCTCTTGAGCAGTGTCTTTCGCTTGGCAGAGGACGTCAGCGATCCACAGGCCGGTGCTCCATTCTTGCGTGGCAAGCGTGGGGAATGGATAAACCACATGGCGACCGCGGAGTGCCGTCCGCCCCCCACCCTTCGTCAGAGGCGAGGATGGGGCACCCATGCGATTGACTGTGTGGAACAAAAGGAACGTAGCCTTCTTGTAGTCTAGTTCCTGTTGCACGGCCAGCGATCGGCTGCGTACGTAGGCCGAAACCGCTGGAATCGTAGGTTTTTTCGGTTTTGTGCGCAGACCGAGGGCGCCTTTTCGTTATCTTAGAGGGCCCGCATAAATAAGGTTCTCCTCCGAATTAGTTGCAAAGTTGACGGCATGAAAATCAGGTGGACACCGGTCTTCCAGCGGTTAGACAGGAGTTTACGAGAATTCCATCTAACCCGACAGGAGAGACACGGTGTCCAGCCTCGGTATAGCACGGTACTTCCCTTGGCGTCGAATGCGAGTGACGGGGCAAAGCGTCAGCGACGAATCGCGGAACGCGCTCGTGAAGCTGGCTCCGGATCGTCGCTTCCGACCGCGGTGCCACAGGTGCGGAGCGCCCGGCGGCTTCCATTCCTGGACGCGCAAGTTCGTTCGGGATCGAAACTTCGGTCACTACACCGTGCTCCTTCAGATTGAATACCGCAAGCTGCGTTGCCGGCAGTGCCCGCGTGTCTGCGTCGAGCGGTTGGACTTCGTGGATACCAGCCAACGGGCCACGATGCGATTGGGCACCTACGCGGCCGAGTTGTGTCGCCGAGGGTTGGCGGTGGAAACGGTCGCGGACCACCTCGATCTGGACCCCAAGACCGTCAAGCAGTTCGACAAGCAAGCGTTGACCGAGAAGTTCGGATCGACCACCTACGACGGGCTCGAACGCATCGCCATCGACGAAACCGCGGTTAAGAAAGGTCACCATTATATGACCGTCGTACTTGACTACGACACTGGCCGGGTCGTCTGGATGGGGAAGGGGCGTCAGATCGCTACCTTGGACGTTTTTTTCGAGGAAATGCCTGAAAACGTGCGGTCTCGCATCCAAGCGGTGGCCTTGGACATGCATGAGCCCTACATCCAAGCTGTCGCGGAATGGTGCCCGTCGGCTGACATCGTGTTTGATCGGTTCCATGTGGTCAAAGCATTCAACAAAGTCATCGACGACATTCGCAACGAGAAGTTCCGTAAAGCTGATGCCACCGGCCGCGAAACGCTCAAGGGTAGCAAGTACCTCATTCCAAAGAACTGGGGCAACCTCAAGCGAGAGCAGCGGGGACGCCTCGATGAGATTCTGGCTCTCAACGAGCGTCTCAACACGGTGTACTGGCTCAAAGACCTGCTCAAGCATATATGGGACTACCGGCTTGCCGGTTGGGCGGAGGGTGCCCTGGACGAGTGGTGCTTGGTCGCCCAGCAGGGCGGGCACCCCGCGCTACTTCGATTTACCAGAACACTTGCGCGTTACAGCTACGGGATCGTCAATCATTGCAAATATCGGATCCACACGAGCAAACTTGAGGGCGTCAACAACAAGATCAAGGTGCTCAAGAGAATCGCCTACGGCTACCGAGATCTCGAATACTTTGCCCTCAAAGTCAAACAAGCCTTTCCGGGACGACAATCATGCAACTAATTCGGAGGAGAACCCTATTTTGTTCCTCGTGTTCGTGGCCTCACCACCATGCGTTTTCTCCATAATGACTCCACATGTAGTCTGCGAAGAAGGTGTGCCGCAGCGCGTGGAAGTCGGCGACACCGGCGTCTGTCCGGTATACCAGGAAACTTGGACCCTCACGGCGTTGGCGGTCGGCACCGGGCTTGCCTTGCTTGGTCCCATGCGATCAAGCAGCGTCAAGATCGTCACGGAGCATTCTCGCAGGCTTGTCCGGTAGATGGAAAACGGGATCGCTGTCGGCAACAGTGACCTTTCCCCCGGTTTCGTACCAGTTTCTAGAATAGTCGAACCACGCTCGGGTGCCCAGCGGCGGGCGGAGCGGAGCGATGGACGAGCGTAGCGGGATCTGCCGCTAATCGCTTCGTCGCCACGGCCTCCGGCGCCGGCGGCCTGTAGCCCAGGGCGCTGTGCGGCCGAACAGTGTTGTAATGAACACGCCAGCCCTCGATGAC
Source organism: uncultured bacterium (assembly GCA_965371245.1). Lineage (GTDB taxonomy): Bacteria > Planctomycetota > Phycisphaerae > UBA1845 > UBA1845 > CBDUXT01. The sequence continues at coordinate 5,271 of CBDUXT010000065.1, forward strand.
TACCTTGGCCTCCTTCAGCGTGTAGAAGATCTCGCCATTGAGTAGCTCATCGCGAAGCTTACCGTTGAACGACTCCACGTCGCCGTTCTCCCACGGGCTCCTCGGTTCGATGAAAAGCGTCTTGACGCCAGCACGCTCCAACCAGTTGCGTACGACCGTGGCCGTAAACTCTGGCCCGTTGTCGCTGCGAATGTGCTCGGGAACACCGCGCGTCGCAAACAGCCAAGATAAGGGACACGATTCCGGCATCTGGACGATCAGTCACATTCCCGTCGCGCTGCGGCACGCTCCCGAAGTGATAGAGCGCCGCTTCAGCAAGATCGGCAAGACCTACGCAAAACTCACCTTCGACAAGGATCGGGTCGCTGGCTACTCCGACATCCAGTTCGTCGGCCCCGGCCACGCGATGTTCGAGATGGTCATCGAACGGGTGCTGACGCTATACGGGGACGCATGGCGCAGCGGGGCGATCTTCCTCGACCCCGACGCCACCGAACCGGGGGGTCATGTGGCTCTTGTAGGGTGCCGTCGAGGACGGGCGCGGCACGGCCATTGGGCAGCGACTCTTCGGCGTTTGTCGCCGAGCCGACGACTGCACCCAAAGCCAACCGTATGTCCTCCTCGAAATGAGAACGTGTTTCATAAGGCATTCCAGCCGCTGCTGAGTCGATGGACCATCAAATTGATCATGGCGATACGGATCACGGCTTCGCTGGATGCGTTGAGGGTTTCATGGTCTTTGGAAGGTCCGCGATAGTTCCCAAGCCATGCAAATGCTCGTTCCACAATCCATCGCTTGGGAAGAACGACAAACTTGTGAGATTCCGTGCGTTTTACGATTTCGATGACTAGGCCTTACCAGCCGATTGCCCAATCCAGAAACTGTCTGACATAACCCCGATCGGCCCAGATCACTTCGACGCGCCGCCATCGAGTACCCAGTTGCTTGATCAGCAGTTTACCGCCGTCACGGTCCTGGACGTTGGCCGGGTGCATGACGAATGCGAAAATCAAACCGAGCGTGCCAACAATGATATGACGCCTGCACCCGAGCGTTTTCTTGCCCGCATCGTATCCTCGATCGCCTCCTTTTCCGCAGTCTTGACCGACTGGCTATCGATGATGCCGGCGCTGGGCGTTGGTCTGCGCCCGTCCTTGAACCGCACCTGCGATCGGAGTCCATGGTGAATCTTTCCCCAGTGCCATCACGCTGAAACCGTCGAACACAGCGATAGATCGCTTCCCACGGCGGAAACTCGTGCGGCGGTTGCCGCCAGGAGCGACCGGTGCGCGCGACATACAAGATGGCATTGACCACCTCGCACATGTCGTGAGCACGCGGGCGCCCGCCCCATTTGGCTTCCGGGATCAATGGAGCGATCAGTCTTCACTGACCTTCCATCACATCGGAGGGGTATGGCTTCCATTCCATACCATATCATCGGCATCATGCCCCCCTCTTGAAACAGGTTCTTATCGAAGACATGAAAACGGACGGATGAGGTGGCAAGGCGCGGGCGCTGTGACGGCGTTGCCACGGACCTTTTCGGGAGTCGCGGCCCGACGGAACATCATACAGAGCTGACGTCTGGGGGAGTCCGCCCTACGACGGCGGCACGCTTCGCATGGCTTTTTCTACCGTGCTGAATCGTAGCGCTCAGTTGGGTCTGGAGCGCACACCACGCCAAACTCCGCGTGCATGTCGATGTGTGACAGGCATGTGACAACGTGTTCCGCGCGATGCGTCGTGATTGTCTCTTCGGCGCAACGTCCGGGATTTGTATGCCGCGCGAGCCGACGGAAGGGGTATGCTTGTAGCATCGAACCACTTGGTTTGAAAACAGGGGATCAGGAATGTATGGAGGAAGTTGAATGCAGAATTGCTTGCGAATAACTGAACCACGTGGCCCAGCATGGATACGTCGTCACAGGCGTGGTGTGATCGTGCCGGCGGTGCTCTGCGTTCTGGCCATATCGTCCGGCGCGACGCCGGTGTCTGCGGTGGGGCGGGGCGATGCCGCCGAGGACAGGAAGGGAGCACCCGCAAAGACACAGGAGCGACATCTTGAGCTGCGCGAAGAGCTCAAGGCCATGGCCGATGCGGATCAGGCAGTACGGAAGAAAGCAACGGCGGCAAAGGGAAAAGCGGAACCGGAAGTCATCGACACGATGATGAATGTTGATCGGCGAAACACCGCGCGCATGCATGAGATCGTTGACAAATACGGTTGGCCCACAAAGACGCTGGTCGGTGCCAAGGCTTCGCACGAAGCGTGGCTGCTGGTGCAGCATGCCGACCACGATGTGGAATTCCAGCAACGGTGCCTCAAGCTGGTCACGGCTCATCTCCGCGATGGTGAGACCACCAAGACCGAATTTGCGTACCTCACGGATCGCGTCCTGGTCAACACGGGCAAGCCGCAGCGGTTCGGCACGCAGTTCCACCGTGTGGAAGGGAAACTCGTCCCCCGCGCCATGGTCGATCCTGAAACGGTCGATCAGCGCCGCGCCGACCACGGTCTTGGTACGATGGCCGAGTACGCGAAGATCATGGCCAACGGGTGAAAGCGCTGCGAGAAGGACCGTGAGTCCTCTGAAAAGAAATAGAGAGGGTTGGCCTTGATTCGTAGTTTTCGCATAGGTGTTCATGGCCTTGGCGGCTCGCACGCCGAACGTCGCGCGTGGCACGTTCCGGGACGAGCCGTGAACCGACGAGCCGGTTGCATGGTCCTTGTCGCCGCCATCGGACTCGGTTCGCGCGCGGCCGCCGGGCAAGAGGCGGTTCCCGCGAAGCGCGTGGCCTCGTGGGGGCAGTGGCTCGGCGGCTCGGAACGAAACGGGGGAGTGCCTACCGGCGCACTGGCGTCAGCGCGTCATCTGAAGTCCACCGTCCGTTGGAAGGCAGAGCTGGGGGCGGGTTATTCGAGCGTTTCCGTGCATGGCGACACCGCGCTGGTCATGTTCACCGCGGATGAGGGCGAGGTTCTGGCCGCGATCAACACCGGCGACGGCACGCAGCGCTGGCGCATCGGTTTGGAGCCGAAAGACAAGCCAGGGGATTGGGGCCCGCTTTCCACGCCGGCGACCGACGGAGGCTCCGTCTTCGCGCTCGGTTCGCGCGGACACTTGTATGCCGTGGAGCTGGCGAACGGAAAGAAACGTTGGTCGCACGATCTGGTGAAGGGTTTCGGAGCACGCCAGCCGAACGATGGTTTCGCCACGTCGCCCCTGGTCTTCGGCGATCTGGTTGTGGTGGCGGCCGGCGGAACGGACGGACAGAGCCTTCTCGCGTTTCGCAAGACCTCCGGCGAGCTGGCCTGGTCAGCGCAGTCCGATCTGATCGAGTATGGTTCGCCGGCGGCCTCGACCATCGCCGGGGTAACACAGATCATCATGCCATCCACCACTCGCGTGTTCGGCGTGCGCGGCTCGACGGGTGAGTTGCTTTGGAGCCTTGAAGCCAAGCCCGATACCTGGTCCACACCGCTTCCGCTTCCGGGTGATCGTGTGTTTCTCCCGCTCGCAAAGACGCTCGCGTTGGTAGGAATCGAGCGCGACGGCAGCGCGTGGAAAGCCGAAACGGTCTGGGAGAAGCCCGGGTACGCGGCGCACCGATTCTTCGCCCATGCCGACAACTTCCTGTACGGATGCACGGCCGCGGGCATCGTTTGCTTGGATGCCAAGACGGGTCGCGAGGTCTGGAAGGAAGAGGTCGCTCAAAGCTCCGGCGTGCGCGTGGGAAACCGGATGTTCGCGCTGGAGGTGCGATCCGGCGACCTGCGTGGCTTCAACCTCGTGCCGGACGCCTATCAGGAAGTGTTTCGCCAGAACGTGTTTTCATCGGAGGGACACTGGACCGTACCGAGTTTTTCGGACGGGCAACTGTTCCTGCGAAGCAAAGCGAACTTCGTGGCCTTGCCGCTTGAGCCAGGTGAGTAACATCGCGTGTCACAGGTAGCACGCTCATGTGTCGCTCCCGAGCCGCGGGCTTTAGCCCGCGCGGACGTCCGCGCTAGCTAGAGCACGCGGCTCAGGTAGCTGTGAAACGGGACACCGGCGACAGAAAGTAGTGGAACCGGCCCGGACGTGCGAACGACAGGGCCTTATCACTTCTCGTCGCGTGACGTGTGGTCGTGGACGATCATCCATTGCCCGGCGTCGCGCCGAAAAATCAGGCTGAAGGCGCCGCCCACCGGGTCGTCCCGGTCGAGGTGCCAGCGACCAAGAACCAGCGCAACACGCCTGGAGTGCAACTCAATTTCGAGATCAGAAAAGGTCAGCCGACCCATGGCGTCCCGGTCCGGGTAGCGCTTGTGGTAGCCCGCAAGCGTCGCCTCCCATCCCCGCGTGACCTTTCCGCCGGAACTGAACGTCAGGCCGGGCGAGTGCCAGTAGGGCTCCATGAAGGCTTCGATATCCCCGGTGTTCCATGCCACCGCCTGGCGATCAAGGATGCCTGCGATGCTTCGGGCTGCGGGGCCGGCTCCGCCAGCCACGCAGCCGCCCAAGAGAGCGAGCACAGTAGCGCAGAAGGGGACGGCATAACGGATTGCAGCGGGCATTCGACTCTCCCAGGCTGGAAGCCCGTGGCACGTTCAACACAGCGACGTTACGAACCGGCCAGCTTCCGTAGGACGGCGGGAAGAATCCCTCCGTTGCGGTAGTAGTCCACGTCCACGGCCGTGTCCAGGCGGCAGAGAAGCGTGATGCAGCGCGACTCGCCGGAGTCGGGAGCAGTCACCCGGACCTCCAGGTCTTGTCGCGGCTGCACATCGTCCGCGAGGCCTATGAAGTCGAAGGTTTCGTTCCCGGTGATCCCCAGTGACTCGCGCGTCTGGCCGCTTTGGAACTGAAGCGGCAACACACCCATGCCGACGAGGTTGCTGCGGTGGATGCGCTCGTAGCTTTCCGCGATGACCGCGCGAACCCCGAGCAACAGCGAACCCTTGGCGGCCCAGTCGCGCGACGAGCCCATCCCATAGTCCTTGCCGGCCAGCACCACCAACGAGGTTCCGTCGGCGCGGTACTTCTGGGCGGCATCAAACACCGACATCTGTTCGCCCGTCGGAAGGTACGTCGTGACTCCGCCTTCGGTGCCCGGAGCCAACAGGTTGCGAAGTCGGATGTTGGCGAAGGTGCCGCGCGTCATCACGCGATCATTCCCTCGGCGCGAGCCGTAGCTGTTGAAGTCGATGGGCGAGACGCCCTGCGCCTGAAGATACGCACCCGCCGGCGAGTCAGGAGTGATCGCGCCGGCCGGCGAGATATGGTCCGTGGTGACCGAGTCCCCGACCATCACCAGCACGCGCGCCCCGGCAATCGGCTTGATGGGGGATGGGGCGAGGGTAAGCCCGTCGAAAAACGGAGGCTCTTGAACGTACGTGCTGGCATCGTCCCACGGATAGGTGTCGCTGGCCGTGCCGGTGATCCGGTTCCACTTTTCGTTCGCCTCAAACACGTTGGCGTATTGCTGTTGGAATTTCTCCGGCGTGACCGAGTAGGCGACGGCGTCGTCAATCTCCTTTTGGGTCGGCCAGATGTCTTTCAAGAAGACGGCTTCACCGTCGGAGCCGACGCCCAGGGGCTCGGAGGTCAGGTCGATGGCGGTCGTGCCGGCCAGTGCGTACGCGACCACAAGCGGCGGCGACGCGAGATAGTTCGCCTTGACCAGGGCGTGGATTCGCCCCTCGAAGTTGCGATTGCCGCTGATCACGGACGCGGCCACGAGGTCGCCCTTGGTGACCGCCTCGGCCACCGGTTCGGGAAGCGGGCCGCTGTTGCCAATGCAGGTGGTGCATCCATATCCGACCGTCTGGAAGCCGAGCTTGTCGAGGAAGGGTGTCAGACCGGCGTCGTTGAGATAGTCGGTGACCACCCTCGACCCCGGCGCCAGGCTGGTCTTGACATAGGACTTAACCGTCAGACCCTTCTCGACCGCTTTCTTTGCCAGCAGACCGGCCGCGATCATCACAGACGGGTTGGAGGTGTTCGTGCAACTGGTGATGGCCGCGATGACCACGGACCCGTGTGTCAACGTCTCGGTATCGTCGTTGGTTTTGACGTCTGCCGTTCGCCCCAGCGCCTTCTCGTCGAGTGCGAACCCACGCTGTGCCACCGGCGCACGCAGGCTTGATGCAAACGCCGACTTCATCTCGCGAAGCGGGATGCGGTCCTGCGGCCTCTTGGGACCGGCCAGGCTCGGGACGACCGTGCCCAGATCGAGCGAGAGCGTATCGGTACATGTCGGCTCCGTTTCGCCCGCGACACGGAAAAGACCCTGCTCCTTGGCGTAGCGCTCGACCAGATCAATCTGTTCGTCGGGTCGCGCGGTTTGGCGCAGATAGGCGAGCGTCGCATCGTCAACGGGGAAAAAGCCCATCGTCGCGCCATACTCGGGGGCCATGTTCGCAACCGTGGCACGGTCGGCGAGGCTCATGCCGCCTAGACCCTCGCCGAAGAACTCGACGAACTTACCCACGACGCCCTTGGCCCGAAGCATTTCGGTGATGGTCAGGACGAGGTCCGTAGCCGTCGCACCCTCCGGCAATCGCCCGGTCACCCGGAACCCGATGACCTCGGGCATGAGCATGTACACGGGTTGGCCGAGCATGACCGCCTCGGCCTCGATGCCCCCGACACCCCAGGCCACAACGCCCAGACCGTTGATCATGGTCGTGTGGCTGTCGGTTCCGACGAGGCTGTCGGGCATGGCCACACGCACGCCGTCCACCTGCCGCGTGGCGACGACCGAAGCGAGGTATTCAAGGTTCACCTGATGAACGATGCCGGTTGCGGGAGGGACCACGCGGAAACCGTCGAAGGCGTTTTGTCCCCAGCGCAGGAACTGATATCGCTCGAGGTTGCGGACGAACTCACGATCGACGTTGATCCCCAGCGCATCGGACGAGCCGAAGGCATCGACCTGGATGGAGTGGTCGATCACCAGATCGACGGGAACCTGGGGGTTGATCTTGCCGGCGTCGCCGCCAAGCCTGACCATCGCGTCACGCATGGCCGCCAGATCGACGACGGCCGGCACGCCGGTGAAGTCCTGGAGCAGCACGCGCGCGGGGATGAACGGGATCTCGCGCTGGGCTACGTTACTTGCTTCCCACGAGGCCAACAGCTTGACATCGTCTTCGGTCACGCGGAAGCCGTCCACGTTCCGCAGCACGCTCTCCAAGAGCACCTTGATGCTGCGCGGGAGCCGGTCCACGTGGCCCACCCCGGCATCGGCGAGAGCGCCGAGGCGGTGGATTTGCACGTCCCCTTGTCGCGTGGAGAGGGTTGCCTGTGCGCCGAATGCGTTCGTGTTGGTTGTAGTTGTCATGGATGCGTGCTCTCGTCCGTGATTGCCGTGAAAACACGTCCGCAAGCACGATCCGCGGACGCGGGTTTCAAAACTCCTGGAGTGCCCTTGAGAAGCCCTGTTCCAAGCCGCATGCTTCAGCTTGCACGGACGTCCGCGCGGGCTAGAGCCCTCGGGAGGCCTCAGGCGCAGACGACGCGGGTGACTTCGGGCACTTGATCCTTAAGGTTGCGCTCGATTCCGAGAGTAAGCGTCATCGAACTCGAGGGGCACCCGACACAAGCGCCATGCAGCCGGACGGTCACTACCCCGTCCGCATCCACATCCACCAGCTCAATGTCGCCGCCGTCGCTTTGCGCCATGGGCCGGAGGGTCTCAAGCACGGCGGACACCCGCTCGTACACCGAGCTTCGGGCCTTGAATGTGCGGTGCGCTCGATCGACCATGCTGCGTCACTCCCGCCGGCGCGCGGCGAACCGACTGGTTGGGGCGGTCTGAAACTCAGACGTGAGGCAACGCCGACATGGGCCGTCGCAGCGCGTCGTCCATAGTGTAAGTCCCGACGTGAAGCGAGACAAGCGTAACGCAGGGTCGGCGGCGTTCGGGGTGTGGCTATCGTTCGTGCCCAATTGCGGGATGGCACGACCATGCATTGAAAGGCCTTGATGCTTCGGCGGGGTCGAGGCGCGGCCATGTTTGTCAGAAACGGAGTGACGCTCCGGTGGCCGCAACATGCCCACGCAAGCGTGGGCAAAGCGTGGGCATGGCACCCAACGCTACTTGAGCGTGGGCCAACAGAGTCGCCTCCGCCACCGAGGATGGCCACACCAGGGGGCGTGTCAGCTTTGCGACTCGTTCACTTGAAAGGACAACTGCTCGAGGTGGACGGCCAGATCGACCGAGGAGACGGCCACATCGGGAGGAACCTGGATTCGTACCGGCGCGAAGTTTAGAATGCCGCGGATTCCCGCTGCGATCATCTCATCGGCCACCGACTGAGCCGCCGGCGCCGGGACAGCCAACACACCGATGCGAACTCCCTCGGTGTGGGCTACCTCGGGCATGTCAGAGAGGGGCCGGACGGTGACCTCCTTTTGGCCGTCGGTTCGCAGTCCGATCTTGGACGCGTCCTTGTCGAAGGCGGCCACGATCTCGAACCCGCGTTTGCGAAAGCCGCGAAACGCGAGCAGGGCGCGCCCGAGGTTTCCCACGCCAACCAAGAGGACGCCCGAGGTCTTGTCCGTTCCCAGGATGCGGCGCACGCGCAGGATGAGCTCCGGCACGCGGTACCCGATGCCGGGGTGGCCGAACTGCCCGAAGCAAGCCAGGTCCTTGCGGACCTGAGCGTCCGAGAGGCTCAGCGCCTCCCCCAGTTGCTTGCTGGAGACGGTTCGACGATCGGTGGCGTGGAAGGCCTCGAGTTGCCGCAGGTAGAGGCTGAGCCGCCGAACGGCCGGTGTCGGTATGTGGTCGGATTTCGCCATTGAGTGTTTGTTCCGGCTCCCATGGGCGCCCGCCCCACACGGTTGCTGCAAATGTCGGACGAACTATAGCCTGTGGCTGGAAATGGAGTCAACCCATGGGTCGATGAAGTGCGTGACGGCGCCTGGGGTGCGTCCCGGACGCACGTTCTGTCTGGTACCTGCCGCACTGACTCAGCGGACCCCACGGCGGGCGGGTCCATGACATCTCCGGCGGAACGGGGACGACGAGTCAGAGCCACACGCGCCAGCCTGCGGACCGCACCGTCATCATGTCACCGGGCTCGCGCCCGGTGCTCTGGAAACTGCCCAACGCCGATTCTGTCATGCATCCGTGGCAGGCGTTCAACGTCTGTTCGGCTTGACACACGGGATACGATCCCGCAAGCTGCGGTGTTCCGGACCGGCTCGGCCTGCCTTCGGCTTTGCCCGTCCATCGCTGCGGTAGCCCGCGCCATCGCGCCGGGCAGCACGCGCGTCACGCTCGTCGCAGACCGCTCCTCGCAACGTCAGCAGGCGCTCGTGGATTCCCTGTGGGGTCCGCGGCGCATAGCGGCGCGGCTGCGCTCACGGCGCGCACCTTGGATGACACCCTCGGCCAAGCGCCGGAGGGCATCGATGATCGCGGCCGCCAAGACGGAGAACGTAGATGCCCAAAGCCACCAGGCGTTCCGTGGCCTTTATCGTCTTGCTGCTCTTGGCGGGCGGAGTCGCGACCGCTCAGGCACAACCGGTCAACCCCGAAGACGCGAACATCGACGCCTTGCGCGGTCGCACGACGATGGGGGCCGGCGATCCGGCTCGCATCGCGCGCTGGACTCAGTGGGAGGTCGATCACTTCGCCGATTTTCAGACCTTCCGCCGGCGCGTCCAGGCGCAGTACACCCATGGCCAAAACACAGTGCCGTTCAAACGGGAACTGGCCAGACAGACAGCGACGATCGCCGTTGTGCAGTTCGGTGCAACTCCGCTCAAGGCGGGTGTCGCCCAGGCGCTGGCGCAGGCGCTGCTGGAGATGAACCGGGTCGAGACCCTCGATGGCCTGCGTGCCGGGTTGGCGGTTAGCCACGCAGGCGTGCGGCTCTTGTGTGCAAAGGCACTCGCGGCACCCGCGCTGCAACGATCGATCGCCTCCGACCAAGTACAGTTCACGCGAACGGTCCAGGCACTGACGGCGGCGGGCATGGCCGAGACGGACGCGGTGGCACTAGGGCGAATCTACGAGGCCTTATCCTACCCGCCACAGAGTACTGGGGACGTGCTCGCCGGCTTCTTGAGCATCTTTGACAACCGGTTGCGGATCCGCCGGGCGCGGAACGCCGTCGCTGACAAAGCAGAGGCTTTTGCTTTCGAGTTCTTCTTGCGGCCGGCGGCGATCAGTGCGCTGAACGCAGTCCAGAAGGCCCAGCTCGTAACGCGGCTCGCCGTCTTTCTACGACTTGACGGACAACTCTACAACACGCCAAACCTGAACGCTGCCCAGAGAGACGCCCTGGAGCGGCGGCTCTGGGTTTGTGAGGAGCTTCTGATCGCACTGGCGGGCAACGGAGGGAACGTCCGGGGCACGCTCGGGCTCGGCGGAGTCGCGAACGCGCCCGCCGTGCTTGCCGAGGTGTACAAGTGGGTCGGCGATCCCGCAAAAGGTACCGCAGGTTCGCTCACCGTAGCCCCCTGGAACGTCAAAGCCGGCGCGCCGTAGCGACGCGAGGGCGTGGCGCCTGAGCACGGTAGCCCGCTCAAGAAGTCTAGCACCATCCTGAAGCATACGTAGCAACTCTGGTTGACGGCCGCTGGATAGGGAGCCGACACGCAGGCGGGACGTAGGCTCTGGAGCATCAACGATGGATGACGGCCCGGACCTTGAGCGCATTTCACGGGCATGGCAATCGGCCGCCGATGATGATGTCGTTCGAGCGCGGGAGAACCGCGCCGACTTCGCGCCGGAGGTCTATGCCGTCATCGAAGATGAGGCTCGCTGGCGCGATCTTCCCGATGATGCCGCCGTCCCTACTCCGCATTGGCCAGAGGCCGCGCTGGATCGGTGGCTGAAGACTGTCCTCACGGCCATACGCGCCCATCGCGTTTGGTCGGCGCTGGCGTGGGGTGTGTGCCTCCGGATTCTCGTGCTGCCGTTGAATTCCTTCGCGCAAGACGTGAGCCCGCTTATCTGGGGCACCGTGTACGTGTCCGTCCTCGCCGCAGGCACAATGTTCATTTGTTGGCCGCTCCGTAGCTATCGAACAGCAATGCTGACGTCCACGGCGGCGAGCGCCGGTACCGTCTGTACGGCTTTGACGGTGACCGGACTGAGGCCTGGGGCGAGCGTGATGGCGCCATCCACGTTGGTCTTCCTGGCGCTGGCGGTAGCCGCGGTCGGCAGTCTCGCTTTGGCGGGTATCCTCTGTGTGACCGTTTGGGCGCGGAACCGATATTGGCCGGTCTATCCTCCGGGGCATTGTCTAGGGTGTGGGTACAACCTTCACGGGCTGCCGGTGCCGCGATGCCCGGAATGCGGTCGGGCGTTTGAGTTGGGAGATGAGCCGTCCCCCGCCGAGTGAAAGCTGGACCGACCGGCTATGATCCGGGAGTGTGTTCAAGCAGCGCGGCGACGCCAAGCCCGGCGGACGGGTCAGCCAGGCGCGGGACGAACTGCTCGACCGCGCGGGCGGCTTCTTCTCGCCGATCCAGATGTAGCAGCAGCTTGACGAGGATCTCCAAGTCCGCGGCCTCGAGCTTGCCGGTCAGGGCGAGAACTTTGTAGGCGTGGTCGATGTTGACCGGTTGCGGGTTCCCGCCGCGTAGTGCCGCCGCGGAAAGCACGCGGTAGGTCTGTCGCCCGGCCCGGCCCGACTCCAACATCGATGCCACGGCCGCGGCATCATCGAGACGCCCCATTCCGATCAAGACCTCGTAGTATTTCACCGTGCGTTTCAGGAAGGCATCACGTTCAAACTCCCGAAACGACCGTGGGTTCATCCCGCCGGGCGCTCGCCGGCGCCGGTCCTTGCGGTGCTGTTCGTATGCGATGCGGACCTGCTGGACCACGTCCATCAGTGACGTGACGGTGTCGTAGCGACGAAGCTCCAGGGCGGAATCAACGACGGCCTCGCGTAGCATGCGGGTGGAGAGGCTGCGGGGGAAGCTGGCATGGAGCGCGCGGTACGTCTCAACGGTGTTCTCGAAATCACCGAGTCGGGTGTTGACGGCAGCCAGAACAGCTGGGTCGGTGCGTTCCGGACGACCGGAAAGAAGGCGATCGCGAGCGCCGTCGCGCAGCCGCTTCAGCGCGGTACGGGAGACGGCGTGCGTTTCCGCCAATCGCCCAAGTTCTTCCACGACGACCAGACGAACACCGCCGAAGCCGCTTCCGGCGGGACTGCCCGGAACGGCGTCCTCGAAACAGTCCCGGTATTCCTTGACGGCCTCGTCGATTTTCCCGGACTCCTCCAACAGCTTCGCGAAGGTCAACCGTGCGGCCGCGTCGTGGCTTCGCCGCTCATGACGGGCGCGGGCCAGTGCCAACGGGTCGCTCGCTCGGAGCTCGGTGCGCAGCTCGCGCAGCAGGGTGGCAGGATCGCGAAACCCGACGATCCGCGCACGCGTCTTCGAGTCGGCCGAAGCGACGATGATCGTCGGCGTCGAGCGGATGTTGAACCGCGCGCGGAGCATCGCTTGCTCCACGTCATTGACCTGGAACGCGACCGCATTCTCTTTGAGCCATTGTTGAACGTCTGGGTCGCTCCAGGTCAGCTTGTGGTATGAGGCTCGGGTGGCTTGGTCACTGTCCGCGAAGTACAGCAGCACGAGCTTGCCGTTTTGCAGGGCGGCGTCGCGAGCCTTGTCGAACGCCGCAATGGGCAGGGGCTCGACCGCCGAAAGGCAGACAGTCATCAGCGCCCAAGCGGCCACAACCTCGGCCTGAAGCATAGCGATCCTCCAAATACGTGTCCTTGTGCTATCGCGTTGGTCTTATCGGTCACAGCGGGCGTGGGGATTCGCAGTTTCACTCGTACGGCGAGGTTGGCCCGATAATCGTTGTAGCAGCGACTTTTGACAAACGACGGTTGGGTGCCATGGGCAAGCGTCAGCTTGCTTGTGACCTTGGGGCTTGCAACACGGGCAAACAAGTTTGCCCATGCCGCCCGCCGCACTGCATCGAAGCGTGAAGGAACGAGAAGGCTCGTGATCGACTACAGGGGGAACTGTTCGCACATGGAGCGGACCTGGCCGCGAACCGTTTCGATCACGTCGGCATCACCGCGCGAACGCAACACCCGATCGATCCAGCCGCCGAGCGTGACCATGTCGGCTTCCTTGAGCCCACGCGTGGTAACGGCCGGCGTGCCGATGCGCAGCCCACTGGTCTGCGTTGGTTTGCGCTCATCGAAGGGGATCATGTTCTTGTTGACCACGATCCCGGCTGAGACGAGCCAGTCTTCCGCCTGGTTTCCCGCAACGTCTGGGTAGGCCGGCCGCAGGTCTAGCAACATCAGGTGGTTGTCCGTGCCGCCGGAAACCAGGCGATTTCCGTGAGAGATCAGTGCCTCGGCCAGTGCGGCCGCGTTCTTGACGATTTGCCCCTGATAGGTCGTAAACGCCGGGCTCAGCGCCTCATGGAATCCAATGGCCTTGGCGGCAATGCAGTGCATCAGCGGTCCGCCCTGCGTGCCGGGGAAGATGCGCGAGTCGATTTTCTTTTGGAACGCCTCTTTGCACATGATGAGCCCGCCGCGGGGCCCGCGCAACGTCTTGTGCGTGGTCGAGGTGACAAAGGCGGCGGTGGGGACCGGGCTGGGGTGATGCCCCGATGCCACCATGCCCGCGATGTGGGCGATGTCGGCCATGTGCAGCCCGCCCACCTCGTCGGCAATCTCGGAGAACGTGGTAAAGTCGATCGTTCGGGGATAGGCCGACGCCCCGGAGATGATGAGCTTGGGCTTGTGCTCGCGGGCCAGGCGGCGGATCTCGGCGAAATCGAACTGCTCGGTCTTTTTGTCAACGCCGTACGAGACGATGTTGTAAAGAAGCCCGCTCATATTCACCTTGAGTCCGTGCGACAGGTGACCACCGTGGGCGAGATCGAGTGACAAAATGGTGTCGCCGGGCTGAAGGGCGGCGAGATAGACGGCCGCGTTCGCCTGGCTGCCGGAGTGCGGCTGGACGTTGGCGTGGTCGCAGCCGAACAGCGCCTTGGCCCGCTCACGGGCGAGGTCCTCGACCGCGTCCATGTTCTCGCAGCCGCCGTAGTATCGCCGGCCGGGGTAGCCCTCGGCATACTTGTTGGTGAAGACCGAGCCAAGCGCCTCGAGCACGGCTCGGGACACGTGATTCTCCGAAGCGATCAGCTCGAGCGTCTCCTGCTGACGCCGCACCTCGGCCCGCATGAACGGAAGGATCTCCGGATCGACGTCGGCGATCCGCTCGAAGGATGTCTCGGTGGCGACGGTCATGGGAACTCCTGGCAAGGCCGAATCGAACTACCTGTCTACGGCCACACCGTAGCTGGGCGACTTGGGAAAATCAATCGCGGGGGATGGCGATGCTTGCGATCGGTTTGGCGACCGTTTGTGGCAAAATGCGGGGTGGCATGGCCACGCATTCAAAAACGCTGATGTTTCGATGGGGTTGAGGCGTGGCCATGCTGGTCAGCAACGTGTTGATATCCCGGTCGCCGAAACATGCCCACGCAAGCGTGGGCATGGCACCCAACATCGCTACAGCTTGGTCCGCAGGCTGGCGCCAGCGGCTCTGACTCAGTTACGAAGAACCTGGTGCCACCTGAAGGGGCTCCGCAAGCGCTACCGCCTTTTCTGCGGTGGGTAGAACACGTGGTCGTCGGAGCCGCCGGTTTCTTCTGTGTTGTCCGCCCAGCGCGGGGAGTGAACGCCGCCGTCGTCCAGGCCGTTTTCCGAGAGCGAATAGATGCGCGGGCCGTCATCGGTCAGGCGATAGCCGAAGTGACCGCCCGTGAAAGGATCGGTGCGCATCCGCTGGCCGAACTCGTCGGGCAGTTCGTCAAGCGATGTTGGGAAGCGGCCGTTCTTCGCCTTGTAGATGTGTGTGGCATAGGCGAGCTGCGTGGCGCGGCGCGATGCCTCCTCCCGTGCGTTGAGCTGATAGTATCGACTGAGTCCGGGCAGCATGGTCTCGGTGACGGGGCTGGTGTGAAGGTATCGCTCTTGCAGCGCGTCGATGTCGGGGCTCCGCACCGCGGGGTAGCCGATGGCCATCTGTTCGCTGAGTTCCCGATAGTGGTCGTTCAGGGCTTCGACGGTGGCCCGGGCATCGTCGGCGGTCATTTCGGCAAATCGGTCAAGCGTATCGGTGTCCATCCAGGTGTTGTCCACGATTTTCCGTGCGCGCTTCATGTCCAGGGTCGGCTCACCGCGCTTGTTGGGAGGAAACAGGTATTGCGTGATCTGCATCGAGAAGGCGTGCTCGCCGCGAAGCGTTGTTTGGGGCGTCCGCTCGCGCCGGTCGTAGTCGCGCAGCGTATCGAGTGCCGTCTGCAACTCGTCCTCGGAGAAGACGCCTTGCTTTAACGCCCACCGAGCGTTCTTCTGAACCAAGGCGCGCTCGGCGACGCCGACCAGTTCCTCGATGAGCGTCGTGCCGCGGTCCATGTGAGCGGCCCCACGATAGATCGTGCGCCATGCCTCCAACATGCGCTCGGGCGAAACCTTGCCATCCGGGCCGACGCGCCACGAGTCGGCGATCAGGGCTTTCATCAGGCGTCGATGGGCGGACAAATGCGGCAGGCGAAGCTCCAGGAGGAGGGGGACGTCGTCGCCGCTGTCTTGCTCGAGCTGATCGATCTGGGCCTCGAGCGAATAGCCGTCCATTTGCGCGGCGTCGCGGAAGCGGTCCAGAAGCGGCTGCACCGCATCACTGGCCGCCGCCCACGCGGGATGGTCCTCGTCGGTCCACGGGGCGGGCGGTCCGTCGTCCTCTCCGCCGTTGAGCCGATCGTGAAACTCAGGGCCATCGGTGCCGATCGCTTCCATGTCCTCCGCCAAAGCGCGGTAGATGTCGAAAGCGTTCTGCACCGGCTTGGTGACGCCGAACTCGCGGTACCAATCGAGGTAGTTGACGGGCGTGACAAAATCCGGCGCCGGGGCGAAGCCGTTCGTGGCAATCGGATCGTACGTATCCCGCCAGTCGGCGGAGGGCACGTCGGGCGCATCGCCTTCGCCCGTCGCCCCCGTGTCAGCGTCCGTGGGTAGAGGCCGCGCGCCCGTCTCGCCGGCTTCGTCTACCTCGGTCACCGTGACGCCCTCGACGTCGGTCGAGGAGTCCAGCTCGGCGAATTCGTCCAAAGTGATTTCGCCGCCGGCCGCCTCTTCAGGAGGCCACTCGTCGAGTGCGTTCGCATCCTGATCCAGTGCGACAAGCTGCTTGTCGGCCCACCCCTCGGGCGGCAAGGGGGCGGAATAGACCATCAGAAACGTGCCGTCACGCAGCTTCGTGACGGCCGGATCCCACCCCGCGGCCAGCCGGGTGCCCGCCTCGCGGCGCCACGCGCTGCCGTTGCGGGAGACCAGTGACACGATTCCGACATCCGATGAGACGTAGGCGCGCAACCCTCGTTTGAGGGGAATGATGCTCCCGATGAACGTCACCTCTGGTACGCCCGTGGGTTTGATCTGCGTGAAACGTTTGCCCTTGGGCGAAATGAAATGCGTCACCCCGGCTGGGTTGTCCTTGCCTTCGCGAGGTGCCTCCGATCCACGACTGACGAAAAGATGCACGCGGCGCCGAAAGGTGACGGCCATCGGTCGGGCGTCGTTTGTGCCACGGAGCCTGGCCCGCGCCCGGGCTTCGGGCAGAAACTCCAACCCGTTGCGGGTTACGGCCGATCGAATGAGCGTCGCAGCCTGTGGCCCTTGGGGTCGAGCCGTGCCGTTTTGCGGCATGTCGGCCGTGAAGTAGAGCCGCAGCCGTCCGCTGGGCATCCGCGTGAGATCACCGTTGCGCGGCTTAAGGGTGCCGCTTCGGCCGCCCTTGAGTCGAATGGGACGCATGGCGGACCAGGCCGCCCCGCCGTCGCTCGATCTCGAAACGGCCATCACCGTGGGTTCGGTCTCGCCGGGACGGGCGGCGTAATCGAACAGGGCGAGCAGGTCATCGTTTCTGAGCAGAATAAGGTCGGGCGAGGCGGCACCCTGGATGAGGATTTCACCGGTGTCCACGAAATCGAGGCCGTCCTGCGAGCGAGCCAGCCGGAGCGCGGTCTGGCTCGCCGGTGGGCGGGAATCAGGCTTTTTGGCGACGTCATGACGGCCCCAACCGGCCGCGGTGGCGGAAACGGTCGGCAAGATGACGCCGGCAATGAGCACAAGGCGTACGGCTCTGAACATAGGTTGGAACTCCGAGGATCCTCGATTCACTGCGTTCGCCTTGATAGACGAATGAGGCTACGGAGTGTTATGCAATCTTCGTGGTACTTCAGCGGGATGTGGTGGGCGGACGCTGGGCGACCACCGCGTGGAAAGCACGCCACGCCGGGTCAGGTCGTGTGTGACCCCGCTGGGCAGCGCCATGAACCAAGCGATTTGGGGGACGGACGCTGATGTCCGATCCGCGATAGGGCGGGCTATTGCCCGCCGTCCTGTGTCTCGACCAAAAAGGCGGGCAATAGCCCGCCCTACATGGGTGTATGAACCGCCCGCAAGGGCTGCTACGCGCCTGGAAATCCAATGCCGATTGCGGTACACTGATAGAACTGAATTCGGAGGATCAGCTATGCGACTCATCCAACTCTCCCCGGCATTTTTCTTCTGCACCATCGCCCCCGCCGTCGCCCAGCTATCCACCGTTAGTAGCGCCGGTCAAACGAATGTCATCTGCGACACCACCTTCATCGGCCCCCCGGGCGCCCCTTGGCAACTCGCCGCCAACTGGTCCTCCGGCATCCCCGGCGACACCGACACCGCCTGCTTCCCCGATGCCGCCGGCGCGTCAGCGGCCGCCGGTCTGGGCGGCGACCTGTTCGCCCCGCTTCCGGACCCGCCCGCGCCAACCTCGCAAGGCGCCTGCTGCCTCGGCGCAACCTGTGAACTCACCGACTACTTCGACTGCCGAGAGGCTAGCGGCTTCTTTAAGCCCGGCGTCTTTTTCTGCGGCCCATCCACCTGCGGCTCCGGCGTGTGCTGCATCGGGGAAAGCGCGTGCGCGGACGACGACGGCGTCGGCGGCGTCATGACCCCCGCGCTGTGCGGGCAGCTCGGCGGCAACTACCTCGGCTCCGCCGCCTGCGGCGTGACCGACCCCTGTCAGCGGTTTCGCATCCCGGAAGGGTTCGAGATCATCGACGCCGGAAGCGACGACCAGTTCCGCGTGCGACCGAACATAAACAACTGCGGGCAGATCGTGGTGGGCGCGGGCGGAACAGATGGTGTGTCCGACCCGCTGCAGGAGGTCGTGCTGTATGAAAACGGCGCCCTCTCGCTGGTGACCAACGACCCCAGCACGGTCCACAACTTCGCCGACATCAGCGACAATGGATCCATCACCTGGACACGCGGCTTCGACGGCATCGCCGCCGGAGAGGTACTTCTGCTGGCGGATGCCGAGGCAACCGTGCTGGGCAACGGGGCTAGCTCGGCCATCAACAACCTCGACCACCTGACATGGGAGGACTTCTCACCGATTCCGCCGGCGTTCTCGTCGGGCATCCGGTTTTTCGACGGTCAGAGCATCAGCACAGCATCCAACGACGGCATGTCCAACCAGTTGCCGAGGATCAACAACGTCGATGAGCTGACCTGGACGGCCTTTGATTTCTCGGCCGGCGGCGGCTTCGGCGGCTGGCGGGCGGTCATCAGGCTCTACGCGGAAGGCGTGGTCCTAGGCCTGCCCGACCTGGACGAAACACCCCAGCCGCAGCTCTCGGACATCGACGACGGACGCCGGGTCGGCTGGTCGTCCAAGGTCGGCCTGGAGGTGTGGGAGGCGGGCGCCACGACTCTTTTCATGCCGGACAAGGCCATCATCCCCTCGCTCAACAACCGTGGCTCCATGGCTTTTCTAAGACGTGAGATCATCGAGCCATGGCAGATCTGGCTGGACGCCGGGGGCACCCTTCGCCGCATCAGCAACAACATCGACATCCCCAACATCATCGACAACGGCCGGCCTGCCCTCAACGACGTCGGTGAGATCGCATGGTGGCGAAAGCGCAACGGCACCTTGTTCCCCAGCGGCATCCGCTACATGCGGCGGATTCGCGATGGCGACGTGGACTTCGACGGCGACGTCGATCTTTCGGACGCGACCCCCATGCCGGCCTGCCTCACCGGACCCGTCCCCACCGACGGGCTGTGCGACTGCCGCTTCTTCGACATCGACCACGACCGCGACATCGACCACGACGACGTCGACCTCTTCCTAAGAGTCTACACCGGCCCCCTGGACGACTGCGACGCCAACGGCGTGTTCGACGTCGAGGAACTACTCCGCCGAGAGGCAAGCGACTGCAACTTCAACGGCACCCTCGACCGCTGCGAGATTGCCGCGGGCGCCGCCTTCGACATCGACGGCGACGGCATCCTCGACGCCTGCTGTGAGCGGGCCGCGCCCTCACAACCGGTGCCCGTGGTGGCGACCAGCCGCTACGTGAGCTTCACCATCGAAGACCCGCCGCCCGGTCCACCGATGGCCATGCAAGGCCCCCCCGGCGATCCGCAGGCCGTCCGCGTCACCTTCGCCGACCTTCCCGGCCCCTTCAGCGCAGTCAACGGCCAGTCCATGTGGGTCGGCGAGCCGCGCCTCATCGGCGAAAACGGCGCGTCGCCCAGCCCACGCCCCGGCGTTGCCACGTTCATGGCATCGACGCTGGAATGCACGCCGTTCTTCGCCCACTGGGAGAACTTCGGCGAGGTCCACGTCTACCACGCCAACATCATCCCCAATGGCCTGTACAACATACAAGCCATCGCCGAGGGCTGCGGCGGCTCCACGGCATCCCGAGCCGCGGGCTTTGGCCCGCGCGGACTCTCGTCCGGCGTGCCCCCCATTTCCTCGTCCCGAGCCGCGCGGGTGCCCCATCCTTCGCTTTTGGCGAAGGGTGGGGGACGGACAGATCAGCCGAGCGCTCGCGGGATTCATCCGTCCCCCACCCTTGCTTCGCAAGGATGGGGCACCCGTCAAGACGGCACGACCGCCGCTTCGGGCATCGATGTCAACTTCTCGGCTCCATTGATCGCATCGACGGGTATCTGGGCCGACGCGGCCGGCCTGTTCATCGACGGCACCTGGTCGCCGCCGGACCAAAGCGTGGACGTCACCTCAGACGTAGTGGCACTGTTGGATAAATTCGCCAGCGCTCCCGGCGCCCCCCCAAAGGTTCGCGCCGACCTGGAGCCGGCGACCCCCGATCAAAAGATCAACATCACCGAGGTCACCCGCGCCCTGGACGCCTTCGCCGGCATGGCCTACCCCTTCGACCCCGTAACCAACCCCTGCCCGTAACTCACCCCGAAAATGTAGGGCGGGCTATTGCCCGCCTCTTGGTGGTGGAACGGCGTTGCATGAGCGTGTTTCGTAACCGGTTCTGGTTCCCGAGCCGCGGGCGTTTCAGCGGCGGGCGGGCCTTACCGGACCGGTGGGAAGCCATTCCCACGAACGTGTGCTGCCAAGAAGGGATACTCGAACCCGCGGACCAGTCGGCAAGCGTCTCGGCCACCTGAGGGGCTGACGCCTCGGGTCTCAGTCCTGTCGGCCACTTCGAAATAGGCCAAAGATCTTGGCGGCCTTGAACCCTTGATTGCGCGTGTACTACTGCGGGAAATGTGTTCCTGCCTCCCGCAGTTGCGATTGGACGTGTGGTTCCCCGCTGGGTGATCTTGAGTCCGGGAAGCAGAACACGCTAACGCTGGTACCGAGCCGGGCCGCAAGGCTCAATATGCTCGAAACGCGAAGAGCGGTCTCTTGGGTGCGTCAAGCCGAGGAGGCCTGTTGTCTGGGAAGGTGGCGGCGCTGCGCTCGCGGCGTCGATGGATCTTTGGTCATCGTTGCGAGGTGGTGAAATGCGTGGAGGCTCTTTCTCCGTCATTTGGTCGCGGCTTTCTTGGTTGGCGGCGGTCTTGCCGTGCTTCTTCGGCTCGGGGGAAAGGGGCATGGTTCACGGGCAATGCGTCGAAGGCTGTGAGGCGATCCACACGTTCACCGGTCAGGGAGGCACGTTCGGCTGGGTCTCCGACGATGTTGGAGACCTCGATGGTGACGGCATCCACGACCTTGCTATCACGGCACCGTTCCTCGCGGGCGGGAGCGTCCATGTCTATTCCGGTGCAACCGGAGAGCTGTTGTTTCCGGCCATCACTGTCGTCGGTGGCACAAACCTGGGCATCGACGTGGATCCGGCGGGTGACGTCGATAACGATGGTACGCCGGACATCATTGCGGGCGACAGCGCCTCCGGTGCAGGCCGGGCTTTTGTCTACTCCGGCGTGAACGGACAGGTCATTCGTACGTTCGTCGGTGAGGCGGCGGGAGACATCTTCGGACGCTTTGTGGTCGGGCTGGGCGACATCAACGACGACGACAGTTCCGATCTGGTGATCGCAGCGCCGCAGCACGATCAGGCGGGCGTGGACGCAGGCCGCGTTTACGTCTACTCCGGCGCCGACAGCGCACTGCTATGCACCATCGACGGCCTGGCCGCCGGCGACAACTTCGGGAACGCCGTGGCGCGCATCGGCGACGTCGATGGTGACGGCAAGAACGACTTCGCGGTAGGCGCGATCGGCGCCGGCGTGGGGGGGCTGGTTTATGTGTACTCGAGCGCCCCGTGCCTCACGGGCGGGCCGCTCACGCCGCTCTACGTGCTGGCGCCTCCGGATGGCGTGGGGGCGAGTTTCGGCCTGTTCTTTATCCACACCGGAGACATGAACTTCGATGGTACGCCGGACATCTACGTGTCCGAGTTTTCGGCGAACCAGGCGCATGTGTATTCCGGCGTCGATGGTAGCTTGCTTCGGACGTTTTCCGGCGCGGGTGGCTTCGGCATCGGGCGATTCGTGGGCGATGTAAACCTTGACGGCCATGACGACCTGATTCTCGCGTCGTGGGTGGCCAATGACGGTGGAACCCAGGCCGGCAAGGCGGATATCTTCTCCGGCAGAGATGGATCCATTCTGGACACCTACACCCACAATGTTCCGTTCGCGCAGTTCGGGTTTGACGCCAACGGCATGGGGGACGTCAACGGCGATGGTCGGATCGATTATCTCGTGACGGCCGCCAACGATAACAACGCCACCGGCAAAGCCTACCTGCTGGCTGGAAGAATTCGTCTTGCGCCGCCGGCCTCGCAGGTTTGGGTGACTGGGTGGGCGTCCAGCAATGTGATCGAGTACGCAGCGGATGACGGCGAACCGACCGGTGTGTCGATTGCCACCGCCGCGGGTGGGCTGAGCAACGCGCACAGCGTCCGGTTCGGACCCGACGGATTGCTGTACGTGACCTCGGTGAGCACCAATCAAGTGCTTCGGTTCGATGCCCAGACCGGCGGCTTCATTGATGTGTTTGTCAACGCGGGCGGGACGCCGCTCAACGCGCCCACCGACGCGGGCTTCGGCCCGGACGGCCACTTGTATGTTGCGAGCTTCAACACCGGGCAGGTGCTGCGGTTCGACGGACAGAGCGGGGCGTTCCTGGGGGTCTTCGCCACCGGCCCGGGTCCCGGTCGTTCGGAGATGTTCGAGTGGGGCTTGGACGGACACCTTTACCTGGCTACCGGACAGGGCAACTCGGTTCTGCGCTTTGACGGTGTTACGGGTGATCCTCTGCCCGGTCCGCTCGGCGCGGCGGGGACGGCCGAGTTCGTGCCGGCCGCCGGTAGTGCGATCGCCGACTCCCATCATCTGACCTTCGGTCCCGACGGCCACCTCTACGTGGCATCGATGGACAACGCCCGGATCGTCAAGTACGACGGGACGACGGGGGCGTTCCTTGGGCTGTTCGTCACGGATGATCCGGCCACCGGGGCCGACGAGACCGGCGGGCTGAATCAGCCGCACGGGATCGCCTTCGGCGTGGGCGGCGATCTGTACGTTACATCGTTCGGCACCAACAACGTGCTTCGCTACGACGGGCAGACCGGCGCGTTCAAGGAGATCTTCGCCACCGGCAGCGGTCTCTTGCAACCGACGCACCTGGTCTTTTCCGTGAATCCGGCGGACTTCGATTTCGACGTTGACGTAGACGCCGTGGACGCCGAGTTCCTTCAATCATGCTTTGCCGGACCTGACCTGCCCACGGCACCCGGATGCGATGCGACGGATATCGACGGCGACGGCGATGCGGACTGTGACGATTGGACGGCATTGAAAGTGCTTTGGACGGGGCTTCCGGCGTTCCCTCCGCTGTTCGCCCCCTGCGACAGCGATTGCAACATGAACGCGATCGCCGACGACGTCGATTTGCGTCGGGGAAACAACCTGGACTGCAACACGAACACTCGACCGGATGTATGTGACATCGCCGACGGGACATCGCCCGACGTCGATGGGAATGGTGTTCCCGACGAGTGCTGTCAGCCACTTCCCGTATCGCCGGGCGAAGGCGTGGTCGCCACCAACCGGTACCTGTCGTTTTCCAGTACCTCGGAACAAGCGCAGGCCGTCCGCGTGACCTTCTCAGCTCTACCGGCGCCGTTCGACGGAGCCAACGGGGAGAGCATGTGGGTCGGCCCGCCCGAGCTGTTCTCCGAGATCTCGGGTGTCGTCGCGGCCGAGGACGCGCCCGGGTTTCCGACATTCACGGCGGCGACACTTCAGTGTCAGCCATTCTTCGCCGACTGGACTCAGTTCGAGGTCGTCCATATTTATCACGAGCGCATCCTGCCCGGCGGGGTGTACGCACTTCGGGCGACCGACGACAACTGCGGTGGGGATCCCGAAGCCAACCTCTCCGAAGCGCTGGACGTGACGATGGCCCGCTGGGGCGACGTGGTCAAAGACTGCACCACGAACCCCTGCGGAGCACCCGACGGGATCGTGAGCGTGGCTCTCGACGTCGTGGCCATCCTCGACAAGTTCCGGAACAGCCCCCAAGCTCCCATCAAAGCCCGATGCGACATCGAGCCGGCCCTTCCGGATCATCTGATCGGTATTGTAGACGTCACCCGCGCCCTGGACGCCTTCTCCGGCGCAACCTTCCCCTTCGACCCCGGAACCAATCCCTGCCCGTAACCGGCCCCGGCTGAGATGGGACGGATCGACCGACGGCGAGTGGGAATGTGCGCGGGCTTCTCCACCGACTTCCTTGCACCGGCCGCGTGACAAACGCTCCTTCATGGATGGGCTTTTGCCCACTGTGAGGCTACAAGAAGGAGGGCAATAGCCCACCTCCTTGTCATGACGAGGCTCTCCCCCGTACGCTTGAGTTGAACCACTTCGCCCTGCGCGTCCGTTTGGTCCGATGAGGCGCCGCCGGTCGAAACCGTGGCCTCACGCATATCGCTTTCGACGTTGCGGCGCACGATGTACCGCCTGGTCCAGTTGGTACACTTGTTGGTCACGATGCGGTATGGCCACGATCGAAACCGCGCCGGATCATCCAATCGCCCGATCGCTCGAACAATCGCCAGCCATGCATCCTGCACGACGTCTCGGGTCGCTTCGCGCGCGCGTCAACCGCCACGCGAGCCGCGTCAGCCACCGGGTGATGAGCGTTTTCAGCGCCTCGCTGTCACGCTCCTGGCATTCCAGCACCAACAGCTCATCATGGATGTCGTCAGGCGTCCTGCTCATTGGCATCGAATATACAGTCGCACGGCCGGGCCGGGGGTTCAATCGTTTTCGTAGAAAACCCGAGTCCTCCGCAGATGCTCGCCCCCGAGGGCGTTGCAGCGGCCTTGGAGCGTACTCAAGAACGGCGGCTCCGAACCGAGCCGCGACTGTAAGAACCGATGCCCCGAACCGAGCCGCGACCGGCGGCGGGCGTTTTCTGACCGATTCTGGGTCCGACTCTCGCACTTCTCGGGGGTCGTGCGGACCACGAACACACAAGAACGAGCCGGCGGGTCGCGGAAGGCGGTCAAGTTCGAAGACGGTCGCGGCACGTCAGAGCGGGTGCCCCATCCTTCGGGTACTCCCGAAGGGTGGGGGACGGACCTCGTGCCGAAGTGCCTCGAAGGTGGCACTCTTCTCGCGCGAAACTCCTTTGCCCACCCATGCCGCGCAGCGACGGGTTACGCGCTGCCGCCAAGCCGAACGTCTAAGCCTGGTTCGCCAGCGTCTCGAGGAGCAAGCGGACTTCGACCGCGTCGTCGAAATCAAGTTCGGCGTTGTCCGTGAGCGCCGGGTCGCGGGAGCCGTCCAGGATGGCCTGTAGGGTCGAGATGAGCACCTTTGCCCGCGCGGGTAGGTCGTGTTGTTCGAGAAGCTGGGCGAGTTGGGCGCGACCCTCGTCGGTCTTACCCTCGGCGATCGCCTGGGCGGTAATGGCATAGTATTTCGCGCCGGGGCCTTGGTTTTCACCGCCGGCCTGGCGATAGGCGAGGTAGGCCACAATGGCCTTGCAACGGGCCTCGGCGGCCGCTACAGCATCGCCGACCGCGCGCTCCAGGTCAAAGAGGATGTGCCAGGTATTCCAGGGCTCGGCCGCTTGCCCGAAGGTTTTCTTGCACTCGACCGCCCGCACCAGCTCGTCGCGGGCCTCGTCGTACCGCTCAAGCCTTATGAGCGCCATCGCCAGGTTGCTGCGCGCGGCTCCTTCTTTGGCTAAGTCTTCGAGCGCCGCGTAGGTATCCACGGCCTTGCGCGAGAAGCGGGCACTCTCCTCGTAGCGGCCCATGGCGCGAAATAGGTTGCCGAGTTCGCCGAGGCTGGCCGCCTCACCAGCACGGTCGCCGCTTTGTACCTTGATGGCCAGCGATTTGAGATGGGCCTGCTCGGCGGCATCGTATTGTCGGGCGCTGTAGTGGACTCTGCCGATCTGGTGCCAGGAGGCGGCGACGCTCTTCGGCTCGCGGAGCGTCTCGAAGACTTGCCGTACGTCCACAAACGCGATAAGGGCCTCGTCGAAGCGGCGTTGCAGCATCCGAACGGTACCTAGCTGCCCCTTGACGACGGCCATACTCCGCGGATCGACCTGTATACCGTCCAGCCCCATTGACTGCTCGTATAACTCAGCGGCTTCATCGAGCCTGCCGAGGTCGCGGAGGCAATCGCCACTCTCCGAGTTAACGGCTGCGGCCATCCGCGCGGCGTCCTTATCAGCCTCATCGGCGAGGGTCTGGAACCCGGTCCGAGCTTTGTCCAACTCTGCGAGCGCGGCCGTAGGATCGCCGCTATTCCTCAAGGCCCGGCCCACCCCAAACTGGGCCAGGGCGATGTCGTACGCCGCCCGGTCGTACGCGTCCTTCCCTGCGCGATCGGCTTCTTTGCTAAGCGCGCGGGCCGCCGCGACCGCCGCTGGGAAGTTGCCCTGCTCAAGCAGTCGGTCCACGGCGGCGTGTTCGGCCACGAAGCGGGCGGGGCTCCATTCGCCCAGGTCGCCATGCGCCTTCGTTCGGACGGCGACAACGCGGGCGAGGGCCTTCGGCCGGGCGAGATCGGCCAGTAGACTTTCCAAACAAGTCGCAGCCCCCACGACTGACTCTGCAGGGGCGTTCGTAGCCAGGTGCTCCAGGGACGCCAAGAGGTTGGGCAGGTCCAGAAGCGTGAGGTGGGCGGCAAACCGCGGGTTCTTGAACGCCTGATCATAGAGAGACATCGTCAGTGCGGTCATCGCTTCGGCCCATTCTGTCCGGGCCTGCTTGCGCTCGTCGTCTGTGAGTTGACCGAGCAGATAGGGACAGAGGGCGGGTTCCAACCGCAGGTATCCGCTGCCCATGTCCTCGGCCAAACCGACGCCGATGAGTTGGCGCGCCAGGGCGATCTCCTCATCCTTCTCCACGTCGAGGCCCAGCACCGTAGCGATCACGTGTGCGTGCCCACCTCCCTGGAAGACACCGAGCGGGCGAATGCGCTCGCGGGTCTCTTTCGGCAGGCGCGCAAGCGACAGCTCGACGCTGGCAAAGAGCGACCGTTCCCGATCGTCGGGGTACCGCTCGTGCAGCCCGGCCATCAGCGCGTGAAGGTTGCGGGTCGTGTGACCGACGCCGGCGCTGCCGACTTCGCCGGCGATCAGGACGAGGCTTCGCGCGTGGCAGTTGACGGCCATAACGAGTGCCTTGATCTCGTCCTCGTCCTTGCCCGCGTCCGACTCTTTCGGCGAAATCCCATTGTGCTTGAGCACGCCGCCGACCAGCTCGATCGCCTCCTCCTCGGTGAGCCGGCCGGTCACGATGTGGTGGCCGTCGAACGGGGCGGGCATCTTCTCGCGCGTGGTGAAGATCAGCTTCGTGCGGCCATGCTGATGCAGGTCGCCGACGAGTTTGAAAAGCTTCTCCAGCACCTCGGGCTCATAGAGGGCCTCTGCCTGCGCGTCATCGACGGGCGGAAGCACCGACTCCATGTTGTCGAGCACGATCGCGGTTCGATGATCTCGCAGAGCGCGCTCGACTTCCAAACGGGCCTTCTTCTCGTCCTGTGCGGCTGCGGCGCCGAAACCCGTGACGAGCTGTTCACCGAGAGCGTAAAGAACGTTGCGTGGGTCGGGGCGCTTCTCGAGGGAGACGAAGGCCGCTCGTTCAAAGCGCTGGCTCTCCACGAGCCAGCGGGCGAGTTCGGTTGCCAGCGTGGTCTTGCCCTCGCCGCCCGTGCCCTGGAACACAACGTACGGGCTGGAGACTAACGCCCGCTCAGCCCTGAGCAGTTCACGGCTACGGCCGACGAAGGTGTGTGACGGCCTCGCAGGAAGATCGCCCAGGCTGAGTTCGGCCTTCTTGCGGCGAAGCGCGGCAACCTCGGTTGAGGGAAGGCCGCGGATCATCGGCGGGTCGTGCTCCTCCTGAAAGAGCACGGGCACGAACCAGTCGTGGAGGTGGAGTTCACCGCCGCCGAAGACCTTGCCGCGAAGCGTGTCGGCGTGGAGGGCCTTTTGCCCGGCAAGCATGGCCCCGCCGATGGTGCGGCCGGCCATGAGCTGGTCGTAGAACGTGGTGACGAAGCGGCGGGCGGTCTCGACCAGGACGCTGTGGCTCATGGCCACGACGGAGGCGACGCCCTGCTGGAGAAGCTTTGCGGCCACGGAGGCGGTGGGGTCGTCCTTGGTCATCGCCGACTGGCAGGCTTCGAGGAAAAACAGGGGGATGCGGTGATCGCGGATCATGTCTGCCAAGTCTTCAGCGCTGACGTCCTTCGAGCGGCGTTTTTCGAGCTTGTCGATGTCGGCGGGATCCTCGAAGCAGAGGGCCCCGAGGCCGAGCTTGGGGTCGTAGACGCCGTGGCCGTCGAAGTGGACGACGTGGTAGGGCTCTGCCGCGTCGTAGGCCTTTTGCAGCTCGTCCTGTAGCGCCGGGAATGTCGGCGGATCGAGCAGGGTCAGCTTGACGTTGTCGCCCAGCGGGGTGAGGGCATCGACCAGCGGGCGAGCGCTGACCCGGTGGTCGATGTAGGTCGTGCGGTCGTCCTCCGGTCTGGGGCTTACGAGCAGAACGCGCAGCGGCGGGTCGGTCGCCACGACATCGTGCGCTTCCCGGTTGGGCAGGCTGCGGCTGACCCGGATGCCACGGGCGCCCTGGAACAAGTAGCCCTTGTCGTCGTGGAGAAGTTCCCACGGCAGGGCAAGGAGTTGCGTGGCGGCCTCTTGCGCGGCCTGCTTCTCTTCGTCGGGTGTGTCCGTCGGCAGCTCCGGGTCCACCTTGACGTTGAACCGGCGCGCGGTGTTGCCGACGACGCGCTTCCAGGCCTCATACGCTTCACTTGCCTCGTCGGGGCTTAGGGCGGCCTTAAACAGGTCACCGCCCCACTCGGGAAGCTTCTTGATGACCTTGTCGGCTCGATCCACGAAGAGCCCGACCGGCCAGTGTGCGTAGCGTTCGAGGTACCACGTTAGCTCCTCGTCCTCGATGGGGCCGAGCGGCGCGGTTAGCAGATACGGCCGGCTTTCGACGCGGGGCGCGCCGGGCTTTGCCGGCGTGTAGATCAGCGTGGCATGTGCCTTCGCGCGGCGTTGGCCATCGACAGTTGGAAGAGTCAGATTGTTGAGCTTGAGGGTCAGGTTCGCGGAAGGGCTTACGGCGTTGTCAGCTTCCGGTGCGCTATCGGAGAGCAGGCGTTCACCGAGCGCGGCCAGCAACTCGGCGACGGCCTTCGCCACGGCGCCGTGGCCGTTGCCGATTCGTATGGCAACGGGCTCGTTCTTTCCAAACCAATGGTGCAGGGCCGCCGGCTTGACCCCGTCAAGTAGGATCGGGATCACCTTGTAGCCGTCGGTTCTTCCCTTCTGAACCTTCAGGGCGTGCTTGATCTCCTTATCGACCCAGGCGGAGTTGATAACGGCCGGGCTGAGTACCACCACAAAGTGCCGGGCCTGCTCGATCTGCTTGAGGGTCTTCCTCGTCAGGTTGTCACCGCCGGAGAGTTCGCGCGAGTCGACCCAGACGGGCAGACCCAGTCCTTCGAGGGATTTGCGGATTTCCCCGACGATCGCGTCGTCCACGGTCGTGTGTGAGATGAAGATCTTCCCGGCGCTCATGGAAGTAAACCATAACCCAAGGATTCGCCCGTGTACACAGGAATAGGTTAGTCAAGAACCTCCCCGGGGCACAAGCGTGTTCCGGAGTTTCGGGAGGGTGCCCGTGAGAACGCCACTATATGCGCGGCGTTGCTTAGGGGTTTGGTCACATGTGGTGCAACAAGACGAAGGGAGGAAAGAGAAGCCAGTGGGACAGTCACGAATGGCACTGCCGCTTGTGTAGTAAGGACTTACATCGGTTTTTCCTTCA
>CBDUXT010000066.1:0-34609 GCA_965371245.1 uncultured bacterium
GTCCATCGACATCATGCCTCGCCAGGCTTGAGCTAATCTAGCGCTGTCATATTAGTCAGCAGATGCTGCGTTTTGAGGAATTCGGTCTTGCGCCGATGCCGGAATCGTACGAGGAGGGCCTCGCATACCCCGCGCCACCGAGCCCACAAGGTACGCCCGACGGCGATGCCATGGATGCCTATCTCGCTGCGGATCTCTATCCGGAGCCCTTGCGGTTGTCCAACTGTGAGACCGAGAATCCTTGGAAGTCGCAAATCGAAGAGTTCCTCGGTCGTCCACTGGACTTTCCGCCGGCCGAGGGGCGACCTCCGGGCGAGGGCTGGGCACATCAACGATGGGATGAGTTTCCCCCCGAAGTCTACTTTCAAACCTGCTTGCAGGGGGCTCGCACCAATGGGGGTATGCGAGACTCGAGACAGCAACACGGCTATACCGATGGGGAGTTCGGCCCTGATGGACTATACCACAACACGGTCGGCGTCCCTGGATTCGAGGGAACAACCAGGGGCATACCGATTGCGTTCCACCCGAACATGCCGGTTCAGGATCCTCAAGCGCTCTGGACGTTTGACGGAACCCTTCCGCCCAAGCTGCTCAAGGCGCGCTACGGCCGGACCATTTTGTTGCGCAACTTCAATGCGCTGCCGATCGACCCGGCAGCGAATTTCGGTTTCGGCGTGCATACGATCACGACCCACGAGCACAACGGACACACGCCGGCTGAGAGCGACGGCTACACCAACGCGTTCTACTTCCCAGGCCAGTATTACGACTACCGCTGGCCGCTGGAACTCGCCGGACGCGACACGGTCAATACCGACGCCAGCGACCCCAGAGCCGCGTCGCCGTGTGAAGAAGGTGAAACGCTGCTGGTCAACGGCGAGACGGTCGAGTGTAACAACGGAACCATTCAGATCCGAGGCGAGTGGCGCGAGACGATGAGCACGCACTGGTTCCACGACCACATGCTCGATTTCACCGCCCAGAATGTCTACAAGGCCAACGCGGTGATGATGAACTACTACAGTGCCATCGATCGCGGCAACGAAGGGTATGACGACGGCGTGAACCTTCGTTTTCCGAGTGGTACGGCCAATAGCTGGGGAAACCGCGACTACGATGTGCAACTATTGGTGGCCGACAAGGCCTGGGACCGGGACGGCCAGCTTTGGTTCAATATCTTCAACCTTGACGGGTTCCTCGGCGATCGACTTCTGACGAACTGGCTGTACGACCCATACTTCGAGGTGCGCGCGCGCCGCTACCGCTTCCGCATCTTGAACGGCGCCGTGTCGCGATACTTCAAGATCGCCCTTGTCAAACAGGTCGATGGCGATGGCGGGGAGATGCCCGGCGAGCCCGGCTCAGGCGTCTCTTATGACCGAGTGTCATTCCACCTCATCGCCAACGACGGCAACATCATGGAGCATTCCGTTGCCTTTGATGGAACACTGGGAACCGAAAAAGGCGTACTGCCGACACGGTCCATCGCGGAGCGATACGACATCATCGTCGATTTCGCGCAGTTCGACGAAGGTGACATCCTCTACTTCGTGAACACGCTGGATCACAAGACCGGGAAAGGAACCAACGACGCGATTCCGCTTGAGGATGTGCTTTCGGGAGACTACCAGGCCGTGGCGCGCGACGAGGACGGTGACGGACTGGCAGACCGGTGGAAGGGTGGTGATCCGTGCGTCGGCAAGTTCCTGGAGGTCCGTGTGCGAGACTACGACGGGGAGGACCTCAGCATGGATCCGGCGGATTTCATCGCCGGAAAGGAGACGATGATACCGCTTCCGCGAGCGACTGAGGAAGAGATCGCCAACGCGCTGCATCGAACCTTCGTGTTTGGGCGCTCCAGCGGCACGGACAGCGCGCCCTGGACCATCAAGACCGACGGCGGTGCCGGGTTCAGTATGGATCCGCGACGGCTCACCGCGGCACCGAACATCGGCGACCTGACCGCGGAAGGGTTGGGACACCTCGAGATCTGGCACATCGTCAACGGCGGGAACGGGTGGAGTCATCCCGTCCACGTTCACTTTGAGGAGGGGATCATCCTCAAACGCGACGGCGAAGACCCACCCGAGTGGGAAAAGTGGGCCCGCAAAGACATGTATCGAATCGGATCCCAACCGGATAGCGGTTCAAGCGTGGAGATGGCCATTCGGTTCAGGGAATTCGCCGGGACCTACATGGAGCACTGCCACAACACCCAGCACGAGGATCACGCGATGCTCATGCGGTGGGACATTGAACACCCCGGGCAGATGAAGCTCATGCCTACACCGATGCCCACGTGGGATGGTGTCGAATTCGTTGACACCGTGGCCTTACCCACGGCCAGGACCGGTGACGGGATTGGGCCGTCCTACGCGGACGGCAGTGGCCGAACCTGCCTCGCCAAAGGCAGCGCGTGCAGCTCCGATGCGGAGTGCTGTGACGGACGCTGCCGTGAGAACAAGGGCGCTTTGTTTTGCGATTGAGTTTCCCGAATAGGGCGTCAGCCCAAGGAGCATGGAACGCCGTCTTTGTGGCATAACGTACGAGGGCGACGATCCATTCGGAGCGAAGGATCCTGAGGAGCGGCGGCTCTCGCCGCGGCTCCTCGGGGCCTCTCTCCATAACGACACACAACCGATCTCCTTGGAAAAGGAGATTTGAAGGAGAACATGGGATGCGAAGATATAGCTCGGCAAATTGGGCGGCAGTCGGATGGCTCTTGCTTGGAAGCGCGGCGGCTCAGGCCGGGGAAGCTACCTCCTCAACCAAGGGAAACTCGCGCTGGGGCGCGAACTACTTTCCCAACGTTCCGCTCATTACGCACGAAGGCAAGACGGTTCGCTTTTTCGATGATCTTATCAAAGACAAGGTCGTGGTGATCAACTTCATCTACACCACCTGTGCGGAATCGTGTCCACTGGAAACCGCTCGCCTGAGGGAAGTCCAGGCGATCCTCGGTGACCGCGTGGGCCGGGACATCTTCATGTATTCGATCACCATCGACCCAGAGCGTGACACGCCCGAGGTTCTAATGGAGTATACCAAAAAGTTCCTCGTCGGACCCGGGTGGCTGTTTCTAACCGGCAAAGAGGCGGACATCACGTTGCTTCGCAAGAAGCTTGGTTTGTATATCCAGGAAATCCAGGACGGTTCCTTCGACCACAACTTGAGCCTGATCATCGGCAATCAGGCCACAGGGCGCTGGATGAAGAGTTCGCCCTTTGAGAACCCCTATGTTCTGGCCAAGCAGATCGGCAGTTGGCTGCACAACTGGAAGATGCCGAGCGAGGACAGAACCAGTTATGCGGATGCACCACAACTGCGCGCGCTCTCCAAAGGAGAGAGTCTGTTTCGTACGCGCTGTGCCGCGTGCCACACCATTGGCGGCGGAGATACCTTACAGGACGATGGCCGGAGGATCGGACCCGATCTGTTAGGCGTCATGGAAATGCGAGACCGTAAGTGGCTGACCCGATGGCTCAAGGAGCCGCAAAAAATGCTTCAGGAGAAAGATCCCATCGCCATGGGCATGTTGGCCAAGTATCGCAACGTCCCCATGCCGAACATGCGACTCAATCCCCTCGAGGTGGAGCGTTTGCTCGAGTATATGGACACCGAGAGTCGTAGAGTCCAGAGGGGTGCGGAAACCGAGGCGGTGGCTTCAGCCGCGCGCGACGATGTTGCCAAGAAGCCCTGCTGCATGAAGAAAGAAGGCTCGGTCGCCGGCGCCGACGAGACGCCGTCGTTTGGTATCGACGACGTGCTGACACTCAATACGGAAATGGCGCCGGCGGTCGAGGGCGACCAGACGCCGATCGTTGAAACGAACGACATATCGGCGCTTGGTCCAAGCGATGCCCCGGCGCTAATCTCGGTCCAAACGGTGAGTCTTGCGAACAGTGGGCCGCGACGGAGCCACCAACGTCGGCTCTTTTCCGCCTCCATGATCCTATCCACCGGACTAGGCTGCGCCTTCCTCTTGCTGGCGACGCTTCTCAGGCGGCGCTCGGAGCTGCAAGGATCGTAACGTGCCCGCGGGGCGTGAGTTGGATATGCACTTTGGATTGTGGGTCGGGTGCGGCGCTGCAGTCGAATGCGGCCTACGCGAGCTCTGCAGAGACATTGTCTTGGAGGTTTAAGAATAGTATCTTCGAGATGTGCCAAAACGAAGGGCCGCGAGGGGTCGAGGGGATACCTACTGGGTGACCGATGGGGTGCGGGTCCATGTGCCGCAGTGGTTGCGATTGCGGCTGCGCAGTGACGACCCCTGTGTCTTGTCAGGTCAATACGGGCGTCGGCTCCAGCGGTCAGGTGTAGGCACCGACCACGGGTGTGGTTGACATTCTGGTAACAGGTCAGCCGTCTGCAATACCAAGGCAGTCGCAAGAATATTGAGAGGGGTAACCTGCGCTGTCGCGGCTGTACGTGTATTTCAACGCCCATGGCATCGACGACGGTCCACGGCAAGGCGACGGAGGTTTTGATTCAGGCTGCGCTGCGCGGTGCACTCACCCAGGCGCAAGCGTAAGGCCTTTACGAGTTGGGTTCTGAAGTGGTCACCATGGTCTTGCTGGCAGCGGCCAAACACATCGTCGAGCAGAACAAACGCATTGCCGAACAAGATGCAAGGATCACAAAGCTGGAAGGAAACGGGCGCTGTGCGCAGCCATCTCGCTCCACGCCTTCGGGCATGGTGCCCATCTATACCAAGCGCAACACGCCCAAGCGAGGCAAGAAGCCCGGAGCCCGGCAAGGGCATCCGGGCCATCGGCGGAAGCCCGGTAGGGCAGGTGATTCACCTGCCTTGACTATATCGCCGCCGCACCATCTGACATTCTCCCGACTTCGAGCTGGATGGTAGAGGCAGGTCAACGACCTGCCCTACCTGGCTGACGTCTTACGACGAAGATTCCATCGGATCGCGGTGCTCGTTCAACACGTAGACGAGCCGGCCCGAGGCGGCCCCGTGGACTTGGCAGCGGGGTCGGCTTCTTCGGTCGATACGGAGCGGCCGCCTTCAACGTTTTGGTCTGCCTGCTTGATGGCGGCGATGATTGCACTGCGACGCCTCCAGCTACCCCGCGGGTAGGCCTTGACCGCAATGACAAAAGCGATGAGCGTGAAGAGCGGGATAGCATATATCGTCGCCCCAACAGCCTTGATGATGTGGGACGACAAACCTCCTGCCGCTGGTGACGGTGGGTTCGGCGGACCGGAGTTGACGAAATACAACCAGCACGAGGCGCCCAGAATCGCTAGAAAAGGAATCGCGCAGCCTGTGACGACGGACCGCCAGCACCACTTCATTGCAGCGGAGTGCTGCCAGCGGGCTCCGCTCCCGTAGCCCGCGTACGCCTTCACCAGCAACGATCCACGTTCAAAACTAGTGCCACATTCGGGGCACTTCCCATCCGGTAACCCCCGCAACAAGTAACCGCACTTGTTGCAATAGACGGGATAATCGTCCTCGGGAAAAAGAGCCGGGTCAACCGTTGCGTTCCGCGGGATTACCGTCGTCCCGAAAAGCGGTTTTCGCAGAAGCGCCAGGACCGAAGCCCATGCTGTGCGTATCATGCCGTGGCTACCGCTTACCCGGTTGAGCCGGGTTGGTGGCTTGAGGAGCCGGGTCGGTTCCTAGGCTTGGTTGTTGCGGCTTCCGGGGTTCATCGTGCTTTGGCTCCGTTGCCGCCGCGCTCTGGTCGGATGGCGGCGGCGGTTTCTTCGGTAGCGGCGGAGCGGTCGCTCTCGGGGGCCTGGTGATCGCCGGCGGAGCGGGTTGTGCTGTCTCGGCCGGCTTGGGCCGGGGCGACAACGCCTCGTGCATCACGCACTGCGACGAGAAGAACGAAACCCGCATTGCGATCCGGGCCAGGATGAAAGCCTGTTGCACGGCGAAGAGCCCGAGAATTGACGTAAGCGTGGCACCATCGAATAGCTGCGCGACTCCGACGTACAACACGAAAAAGCACGCGACCAAGGCCAGATTCAGATAGAACAGTGAGACGGTGCGAATCGGACGGCGCAGGCAAAACCACAGCGCGCTCCCCGCGGCCATCAGCGCGCTGCGCCGGTCTTGGGAGACGATGCTGATCCTGGCGTAATCAAAGACCATCAAGACCAGCGACGCGGCGAACGCGACGAGCCCCAAACCGCCGACGAGCCAAAGCGTCGAGAGAACGTCGGTGTTGGCTCGCTCTCTTTGTGAATCGATGAACGACTCAAGCCCATAGTGGTATCCGGCTCCCACCGCGCCGAGGGTGGCCGCCAAGACGACAAGAATCCGGAGGTATCGGAAAAAGAACCGGCCGGCCTCACCGCAGAAGCGGCCAAGCGACGCACGTTCCTTCGACGCCAACGTGGCCACGATTCCTCCGGTCAGATAGACGTTGACCAGCAGGTAGAGCGCGCCGAGCCCCAGGGCGCTGATCCCCAGCGTTTGGAACTCCTCGGCGTACTGAGTCCGCAGCCCGAAGAACGTATCGACCTGAAAGCCGGCGGCGAAATCGTCGATGAGGTCCGTTCGGTTGATCCCGGCGACGAGCCGCCGAAACGGCGCCAGCAGAACACCGGCAAACAGCAGGTTGACCAGGTAGAGCCATGCCAACATGCGCTTGTGGAACCAGAGTCGAGACAGGCCGCTCGTAAAGGCTTTCAGTATCGACATGGCGATCTCCCGTGCGCCGGCCACGGTTCCAAACCCGTGCCACGCCATTGGAAACGGCGTTTCAGCCCAGCATGCTGACAAACTGCAACAGCGATTGAAGCCAGAAGAACCCCTTCAGCGTGTACTTGTCCGTTATGTGCGGATCGGGTTCGACACGGAGGCTGTTGTTCAGGCGGTTGACATCCAACGGCACCAGTCCACTCGGGTCAATGGCGGCCCGAACGACGCGGGCACGGCGGGTGAAGCGGAACGTCTTGACCCGTGCGTGCCCGTCCCACCGATCCCGAATGATGTTCCCGTCAGAAAACTCGATCAGCACCTCCATGGGAAAGACGACCTCGCCGACCCGACGAAACACGACGGTGCTTTCATGGATCTCTTCGGAGTCCTCGGTGTGCCCGGCCTCGACCAACTCCGTTTCCCGGTTGGCCGCGGCGCTCGGTGCGGCCTCGTCTCCGGCCGGAACGCCCTTCTCGAAGTCTTCGATGGGGACGTTGGCGATCGATGCCACGGCATAGTCGAGCGAGCCGGTGCTCGCCACGATCTGGTTGAAGAACCAAGCGAGATCCTCGCCCGAGGTCTCGTTGGCCACCGCGATGAAGTCGGCCCGGGTGGGGTGGCGGAACTTCCATCGCTCAAAGTAGGTCCGCATGATTTGGTCGAACCGCCGGCGGCCGAGGTAATTCTCCAGCGTGTGCAGCATGGTGGCGGCCTTGTTGTAGGCCAGGTTGCGCCCGACGCCTGAGTGCCAGTGACCGAAGGTCCGGTCCTCTAGCGCGGCGTCGTTTCGGCTCCGCGAGGAAGTGTAGCCCACCGTTCCGGCGGCCGCGACGTCGAGGGACAGACCATACAGGCTCGCCGCGGACGTTCGCCGGCCGAACAGGTCGGCCGCGATCCGCGCCTCGCTGTAGGTGGTGAGTCCCTCGTCCAGCCAGGCCTCCTCGAACTCGTTGTTGCCCACGATCCCGTACCAGATCTGGTGCATGAACTCATGAATGGTGACGGTCTCCACGAGCCGCAGGCCGTCGCCGAGCAAGAACTCCGCCGCCCAGCTCGCGCCGCCGGTGATGAGCGTGGGATACTCCATGCCGCCGGCGTCACTGCCATACCGCGGATCGACGACGGTGATGTTCGGGTAGGGATAGGCGCCCGGGCCGAGCCAGAGATCGACATGGTTTAGTGTGTCCACCACCGACCGCAGGTACTTGTCCACGACGGACTCGTGCCCCGGTTGATAGAGCAGGCGAACGGCCACCTCCTGGTCGGTGATTGGGCTGTGCCACGTTATTGTCTCCACCCGGAACTGCGCGTCGGCTACCCATGCGAAGTCGTGGACGTCCTCGGCATGGGCGACGACCGTTTGCGTTCCGTTGCCATTGTTACGCTGATCGACGATGAGGCCAGTCGTCCCGACGACGTATCCTTGCGGGAGCGTGATCCGAACATCGTAGACTCCGTAGTCCGCGTAGAACTCGGTGGCCGCATGGAACTGATGACAGTTCCAACGCCCGTGTGGGGCGTCCGCCGGAACGAAACGCGTTCCGGGGGCCTCATACACACCGATCTTGGGAAACCAATGGGCCATCATGAAAAAATCGTCCAGCCACCAGCCGGTTCTTCGGTGACAGCGCGGAATCTTGGCGACGAAAGACATCTCGATCCGAATCGTCGCTCGCGGGGCCACCGGACGAAGCAACGGTACACGCAGCACCGTTTCGTCATCGGTGTTGGCGTCATCGGGTTGGAAAAACGCCATTCGGTCGCTCACATCGACGTCGTCAACCGACATCCGCGTAACACGCAGCCACCCCCATCCGTCGTCCTTCTCCCAGGGAAGCCGACCCGGGGCCTCGCCGTCGGTACCGGCCGCTCGATCGTGAAGCATCTCCCGAAGAAAGGAAGAGCCGGCGTTCTTGAAGGCGTTGGTGTAGAGGTGAAACTGCAAGTCGTCGATCGAATCATCCGAGGGGTTCGTCCAGGTGAGGATCATCTCCCCGGTGATGCGCTTTGCGACATCATCGAGCGTGACGGCGATGTCGTAGTTGGCGATACGCGGGCTGAGTGGTTGCGGGAAGGTCGCCGGTTGGCCGTTCGACGCGCGCGACGCGCCAAGCAGCATCGCAAGGCAGACGACCATCATCCTGAGCGGGTGTGCCATGGAAAAATACCCCATTCATTCGCCTGCCCGAACCGGGCCGGGCGCCGCCGTCGGCGGTTGAGCTGTCGCGATCTGACGCACTGTACATACTGACTTCGAGCACGAGCGCCGTGTATTCCAACGTCCAGAAAATCTCTCGGAAACAGCGTCCGCGCGGGCTAGAACCCGCGGCTCGGGACAAGGAAAGGGGTCGTGGTCTAGTCGGAACCGTTTTGCGCGAACTGCTCTCTCAGCCAATCGACGGTTACGTCCTTCTTGGCCAGCAGCTCAGCGATGCCGTTCGAGGGATCGCGCAGCAAGGCCAACAGAAGGTGCCGAGGCTCGATCTCGCCGGCACCAAGCCGGTTGGCCGAGTCGACTGCCAGGATCAGTGTGTGCCAAAACGTCGGCGATCGAAACGCCTTGGACAGCTCTCCCTGATGGACCCATTCGAAGTCGCCATGCCGCGAGTGGGCCAGGTCGCCTGCCGGATCGACGTTGTCGCGGAGCATCGCCAGCGCCTTTTCGCGAACGGTGCTCATCTCAAGACCGAGCCCGCGGAGGACCTTCGACGGAATGCTGTCGGCCTGGGCAAGCAGACCCAGAATGAGATGCTCCGTCCCGACATAGCGATGCTGTAGCCGCCGCGCTTCCTGGATCGCCATGCTGATGACGTCCTTAAGCGCCTGAGAATGGGCTCGGCGACCTACCTCGCCGCCGTTGGCTCCCTCGCTCATCTGCGCTCGAACCTCGTCGCGCACACGTTCGACATCCACGTCGAGAAGGCGCAGCGCTTCGGTGGCGACACAAGCACCCTCGGCGATGAGTCCCAACATCAGATGGGCCGGGGCGAGGTAGTCGTGCCGCAACTTGCTTGCCTCGATGTTGGCCAGCGCCATGGCGTGCCGCGCTCGGTCGGAAAAGCGTTCGTGCATTCGCGTGAGCCTCCTGCGTTCCTGGTTCGTCGCGTGGGCCGGCTCTTGGACCCGTGTGACACTTGGCCGCGCTCGGCGAACGAAGTGCGGGATCGCCGAGATCGTGGGGGCATCGTACCGCCTGCCGTGGCTCGCCGGAAGTGCGTGGCAAGGAACCCCTCGGACGGGTGCGTGAGTGAATCGGCGGTGGGTAGTTTTCAGAGCGCCGGGCGCGAGCCCGGTGACATCCAGACGCACGGGTGCGCAGGCTGGCGCCTGCGGCTCTGATTCGGCGTACCCCGTCTGAATTGGTCTGCAATACGTGTGGAATACTGAGTATAGTGAGGCACCCGGGCGGAGGCTGCGCGGCTACGATCTGGAGGGCGAGGTCTGGGGTGCCCGGTTCGCGCTGGGTCGAAGGATGGAGCCGGCATCGTGGGAGCGCTCATGGATGACCCCGCATCTTGACGACGCCTCGGCGAGGTCGTGCATGAAGCGCGGGAGCCGATCGTTGGGCCTCAGGGGGAAGCTGCTCGTGTGGATCAGAACCAGCGGGTCCGCCGACGGGTCGCCGCGTCAGGACGCGCGACCGCTTCGGGCGGTCTGGCTTCGCTGCCGATAAAGAATCTCTTCGAGGTAGATGCGGTGGCGGGTCAGCATGTCACCGATCATGCCCATGTGCAACATGATCAGACTCAGCAGAAGAAGCGCCCCCGCGGTAAGCCCCGCCCACTTGTGCGGTGAAAAAGCACCCGCCGTGAGGTAGTGCCACAGCAGGAACGATCCGAAACCTACGGCCGAGGTCATCAGCGCCAAAGAAATGGCACCGAAGAATCGGAGCGGATGATAGTCGCGATAGCAGCGGAAAATGATCCGTGACGTGTTGACGGCGTAGCGCAGCAGGTTGGAGGCCACTCGACTTCGGCCGTGCCGGCGCTCGCCGCGCACGGCAAGCGGCACCTCGACGATGGCGAGTTGCTTGAACGCCAGGTTCAAGAAGACTTCCTGTGTGTATGTAAACCGCCCCATCAGGTGAAGGTTCATCGCGGCGCGACGGCTGTAGCAACGAAATCCGCAGGAGACGTCGTGGAAGGTCTGGCCCGTCAAGCGTGAGATCAACCGGCTCATCATCCGGTTGCCGAAGCGCTTCATCCAGGGCATCCGCGGCGTCAAAGCTGGATCCTTGAAACGCGACGTCGTGGAGAACTCGGCCTCGCCGGAAAGCACCGGTGCCAGTAGCGCCGGGATGTCGGCCGGGTTGAACTGCCCGTCCGAATCGATGGTCAGGATCAGGTCC
Source organism: uncultured bacterium (assembly GCA_965371245.1). GTDB lineage: Bacteria > Planctomycetota > Phycisphaerae > UBA1845 > UBA1845 > CBDUXT01. The sequence continues at coordinate 11,019 of CBDUXT010000066.1, forward strand.
GCGCCCTGCTCGATCCCGCATGTCAGGGCGGTTTGAAACGCCGTGCCCACGCCTCGAGACCGCGGATGGCTGACCACGTCTGCGCCCGCGCCGCGGGCCTCATCGACCGTGGCGTCGGTGCTTCCGTCGTCGATCACCAGAATATCGACCCGCTGGATGCCGGGTATGTCGCGCGGAATGGCCGCCACCACGGCGGCGATCGTCCGCGCCTCGTTCAGGGCCGGCAGCGCGACGAGCAGACACGGCTCATACCGGTGCTCGGTGCGCCGCCGATCGATGTTCACCGACGGGTTCAACAGCGCGGCCCGATCGATGCTCGATTCGGTCAGCACGGTCTCTACGGTTGGAGTCTTTGAACTCATCACAGCCCTTGTAAAAGACCATCTCTGCTTCTTGTCCGGCGGAACACCCGTGCCAGCCTGCACCGGATGCTCCTCGGCTAGTTTATCGGGCAATGCGGTCTTCAACTGATGCAGGGGCTTCCGCGGCGGCGACGGAGGGCGCCCCCTTCAGCTGGCGGAGCATCGGCGAAATGACCTGTCCGAACGCCTCGGCGACGGCGGCGTTGCCTTCGACCGTCAGATGCCAGTCGTCCTGAAAATGCCTTGCGTGGGCACCCACGACGCGTTCCGCATCGACCACGGAGACGCCGAGTTGCGTTCCCGTCGCGATGGTCATCTCACGAATCGCCCGCATCGCGGCCCGAACACGACGTCGCGAGAACGGAACCCCATTGCCGTTGCGCAAGAAATGCCGCCGCATGCCTTCCGGAACTGTCTCCGCGCCGCTCAGGTCCGATCGCGAGTACCAGTGGGCCTGCGTCGCCAGGACCACGCGAAGCCCGTCCGCCAGGCAAATATTGGTCAGATACTCGAGGTTCGCCCGATAGGACGCGGCTGTGGGAAAGTCGCCCAGACCGACGTCCTCGACGCGAGCGGCGGGTTCGGATGCGGCGTCAGTCGCGGGCGAGCGTAGCGAACTGTAGAACCGTCGATCGAAGGCGGCGTATTGGCAGAGGGCGCGGTAGAGTGCAGGCCACTCGATGGGCCGCCCGGCGTCCGGGGCGCTGTCGGCAAGGCTGCGTTCATGCCGCTTGATGAGCCGCGACATCGGTCCGGCGAAGCCGCCGTAGTCGCGCTCGATGCCTGGTTCGCCGGGGCGCGGACAGCTTCGTGCCAGATCATTGACCCCGTGCATGACGATTACGATATCCGGAGAGAAATGCCGCATGTTCAAGGTGTAGTTGACCAGAGAATGGGCCGTCGTGTACCAGGCCCTTCCCGCGTTGATCACTTCCACATCGTGGCCTTGGTCGCGAAGGAGCGTTTCCAGCACGGTTGGCCAGGCATCTTCCGGCTCTCCGGGGCAGTAGGTTGTGGAGCCGCCGAGGCAGACGATGCGAAAGGCCGTGGATTTCGCCGGCTCGTATCGTCGTCCACGGTAGGTGCGGTGCCAGACGCCGTCTTCTTCCGTTCGTTCGGCCACCTGGAGGAACGGATGGTAGTATTGCGATGTTTTCAGATCGAGGGCGGAGATGCGCTGCGCCAGGGGATCCTCGAAGGGGCGTGGTGGCGGAAGGCCGAGTACGCGCAGGAGGATCTCGATCCCTAGCAGGGTCAGGCAAACGGCGACCGAACCGAAAAGCAGCCGCTTTCGATGCGACAGCATCTTGTCGTTCTTCGAGCATGGTGCAGTGGGCTGCCAAACGGCGCGCATCACGAGCCATACGAAAAAGACGACCGCGGCATTCGCAACCAGGGAACCGACAAACCAGGGCAACGTGTACCGCCCAAGAACGGTCGCGTTCCATTCGCTGTTCGAGCACCAGAATCCCAGACACACAAAGGCGCCGCATCCCAAGAAGAGCAGCGTCACCACGGATCGGCCCAGCAGGGTCAACGTCGATATCGGTCAGGTGCCTCCGAGTGTTGCGCGTCCACCGCCGTGCGGCCGCGCCTGCGCATCGCCCTGCGAGTTGGAAGCAACCGAGTCCGCGCGAACCCAGATGTCGATTGTGTGTCCTCCGCCGGTTCGCACGAAGCCACTGGATTCGAGAACGTCGCGCAAAGAGCGCAGCCTGGCCGAGCGGCGCATGCACACGCCGCGGACGTCGTAATGCGCGAGCCCATCACGAAAACGGAGCGCGAGTGCCCCGTCGGTGTCAGACCAGTCGGTGGAGTCCGCGACACTCAGGAGGGCATCGGGAGCGCCCACGGCATCGACCATGAACCGCCGATAGGACAACTCGTCGGGGCCGTCCTTGCTCGAAATCCCCTGATGATAGTGACTCTTCCGCGCGATCAGCGGATAGGGATGGTGGTGGAACGTTGGCAGCCACAGGGCGATGAGCCAGGGCGCGACCACGTTCGAGCCGGCCGGTACACTGTCGTGCAGCCGCTTCGCCCACTTGTAGTCTCCGCCCCAGCGGACCTTGAGATGCGGCGATGCCAGCAGATTATGATTGGCGCGACTGAGCGTGCTGAAGCGCGGGGCTAGCGCGACGAACGCGACGAGCGCGGCCACCGAAGCCAGCCGCCCCGGCCACACCGTGGCGACCCGGCCGCGCCATTGCAGTGGGGCCGTGATCAGAAGTGCCATCAAGATCGGCACGGGCACACTCCAGAGGGTTCGCCAATACGACGGGCCGACGAGATGAAGACTCACCCATTTGTCCCAGTGGGGATTGAGTAATAGGAGCCAGATGGCGGCCGGCACGATCACCGCGAATCGTCGGGCCGACCGTTCGCGGCACAGCGCCCACGCCAGCAACACGGCGGCCAGGGCACACAGCTCCTGGCGACCCGTCCCAAGAACCCGCTCGAGCGCGATGTCCAGTCGAGATCTCGGCAGGGAGTAGGTGGTCGAGATTGCGTCGGCCAGGTAGCCGGTGGATCCCATGAACGCCAGCCCGATCAAGATGACGTACGCGGACGCCAGCGCGCCCGTCGCGACGATGGAAAGCGACTTGCGGTTCCATGAGACGGCACTAACCACCGCCAGGCCCGTGGCGAGCGGAACGGACCAGAGTGCCGACGACGTACAGCCGACCGAAGCGACTTGTACGGCCGCCAGCAGAAGCCACGATCTGAGCCCCGGAGACGCCCCGAAGCGCAAGCCATAGGCATAGGCCAACGGGAGCAGAAAGCTGAGGTAGACGGCCTTGCCGGTCCACATGCGAACGAAAGCGTAGTTACCGTACCAGCGATACTCGTCGCCGCCGCCGACCAACACGCCGATCGTCACCACGACGCCCCACAGCCAGTACCGCGGCGTCAGCAGCCGAAAGAGCCTCGCCAGCCCCAAAGGCACCAGAAGCGCGACGACGCAGGCGCTGACCCAGTGGAAGCAGTAGATGGCGGGAATTCCCGTCAAGTACGCGAGTGTTCCGTTGAACAGCTCGAACGAGTGCACGCGATAGAACGGGAAGTGCAGCCCGGCGCCGGCCACACCGTGGACCGTATCTCGCGCGAGCAGCGGAAGCTCGGGTGTGTCGCAGGCCGCCACGGCCAGGTTGATATAGAACGCATCGTCCCAGTCCTGGCGGTGACAGACTAAAGTCAGTACGACACAAGCAGCGCCGATGACCCACAGAGCCGACTCGTGGCGGCGACTGTTCCGCGCCGTACGCGGCACCGCGGGAAGCCCGCCCGAAAGAAACTCGGCCACCAGCGCTGCGGCGAAGGCGAAGGCGCCGCCGCGCCACAGCCACACGGTGTCGCGCGTGCGTGCATAGATGATCAGCGTCAACGCGGCCGACACGACCCCGAGAACGCAGGCCGCGATGGCAGGTGCCGGTCGGTTTGTCGTCGGCGGTGTACGAACGGTTTTCGCGCTTCCGCTCGCTGACGGTCCCGGCTCGGTTACGCCGAACCCTCCTGGTGGCGGTTGGAGTGGCACTCGGGCGTCCCGGGTGTCTCTTGTGCGCTGCCGCCACCAGACCAGACCCCCGGCGACCACGAAAGCGGCAGCGCCGGCCGTCAGCAGAAGATCGTGCAGCGAGCCCCCGGCCGCCAGCACGGCGTGACAGCAAAGCGTCCAAACCGCGGCGGTAACGCATACCACGTCGCAGACCCGGTCGCTGAGCGGGCGCGTTGTGGTGTGGTCTTCGTGGTTCAATTCCGTGAGCATCGGTTCACCGAACGGGCGCCGGGCTCGCTCGAGCCAACAGACGATCGCCCTCCCCTCGCTTGATCTGCATCTCCGCGATAGTCCCGTCGCCCAGTGGCGCCGTCGCGTAGGTGTATCGCCGTACGCAGCGTGGATCCGTCACCAGGTCGTACAGCGCGTAGCCCCAAGCCCGGTGGATTTGTTCGGGGTCGTCATAGACCGGGTGGTCGAATCGTCCCGAGGTGTGATAGAGCACGATGTCCGGATCCTGGTCGAAAATGTAGTCGGTGTGATAGCGGGCGTGTCCGTGTGCCGCTTGGGCATAGACAAGTCCATCGCGCGCGACGGTTCGATCGGTCAGACCCAGCATGTCGATCGTGCGCCGACCGCTGAAGTAGGCCGTGGCGCCGGGCACGATGGTGGCGATGACCGTATCCGGCGGCGTGGACCGGGCGAGCCATCGACCGACGTTCGCCCACTGCCGTGCCAGCCGCACACTTCCGTAGTGACTCTTCGCTTCGGCTGAATAGGAGGCCACGTGCGACACGCCGAACGCGGCGATGAGCGCAGCCATGCACGCCAGCCGAACACCGGGTCGGTCACCAAGCAGCCTGTGCAGATCGCTCCACGCGAAAGCGAGCATCAAGAAGAGCGCCGGGAGCGTCGGCAACAGGAAGCGGTGGAACGCAAAGTTGTCGCCGCCGACGTTGACGACGTAGGCGGCCCACAACACGACCCATCCGGCAAGAAACACACCGGGTTTCCACCGGAACGCGCGCGCGCGGGCGGCCACACCGATGGCGACGACGAGTACCAGCAGTAGCGCTGCATTCGACCGGGCGGCCGAGCCGAGATAGGCCGCTCCCTCGGTAAGACGGTGCAACAGCGGAAACGTGACCTTGGCGTGGTATGTGTTCGGCAGCCAGGCATCATAGTAGAAATAACGTGCCAGAACCATGGCACCAATCGCCAAACCATAGCCGGACAGGACGCGGACCCGTTGGCGACGGAACAGAAAGAACAACCCGGCGTACGCCGCCAGGAGCACGCCCTCGGGTCTGGCCAGCGTCGCCAAGAACAGGAGTGTAGCGGTCCGCGCGGACAGAGCGGGAAGTCGCAGGTCATTCAGGATGGACACCAACGACGCACTCACGAGCAGAACGAACAGCGGGGCGTCCATTCCCGAGACCGACCAGAGCACCAGCGACGGCCCGCTCGCCAGCCCCAGTGCCAGAACCACGGCGTCCGCCAGGGGCACAGGCCGCGCATCGCGCAGCGTCGCCCTGAGCAGGATGACGACCGCGCCGATTCCGCAGGCGAGCCCGGCCGCCACGGCCACACGCTCGAGGTCGGCGAAGATCGCGCCGAGCCCCCCCAAGAGGAAGGTCCAGAGTGGCGAGGAGAACCCCTCGACGCGTTCCCCGATGTTGAACACCGGTCCGTGGCCCTCGGCGATGTTGTGGGCGTAGCGGAGGAAGATGTACGAATCGTCAACGAGACCGCCCGGAAGGCTGGCCGCCAGAGTCAACAACGTGACCGCGGCGGCGCAGGCGAGGGGGATCCAGCGCGCCCGAGGCCACCGCGCGTCGGGGTTGTTCATAGCGATGTCTGATGGCACGGCCGTCATGGCGCACTCCGGGTAGGGCGTACGGGTCGTTCCCGCATCGATTTATCGGGAGTTGATCCGCGCGCCTTGATCGCCCCGAATCGGGGTGGCATGGCCATGCTGGGGTGGCCATGTGCGTGCGGGTTCCACAACCCACCAGGTCATGCGTGTTCCAGCGTCACGAGCCTCGGTTATGTGTCACCGAGGTGCGTCCGACAGTGGGGGAGGCCATCCGAGGTGCCAGCGCTGCCGTGACGATGCGTGCCAGTTCGGTCGTCCCTTTTTCCGTGGGATGCACGTGGTCGAAGAACATCTCCGGGATGCCCGACATCGTTGTCGCGTCGATGACACGATCGGCCTCGATCTCCTCGTCGATGACGCGGGATACAGCAGTGAAGGCCTCGACATGGGCCTCGTGATTGAACCCGTGGTACTCGTAGCGGCAACGGTGGCGCTGCTCGGGCGATAGGTCGGGCACGATCAAGGTGGGTTGCTTTACCACAAACAGGTCCATTCCCAGCGTCTTGCACGCCTCACGGATGAGCTGAACGTTCGTACGCCATGTGTCCAGGGCGCGGTGATCCCAGGTGTCCGCCAATGCGTGGCGCGGGGGGGCTCCGCCGAGCTCGCCCTGCACCGGTCGCGTCAGACGCAGGCGGGTTCTGGTGAGCAACTGCGACCACCCGATCCACGGATCGATCGCCAGCGGTTCATACAGACGGATCGGTCCCCCGGTGCGATCCAACGACCAGGAGCCGTCGGGAAGCGTGCGCCGCCGATGCAGCTTCTGGACCGCGCCCTCGCGAAAATAAGACATCTCGTTCCAGCCGTGGCACAGCACCACGATGTCCGGCGAGAAGAACCGCACCCGACTCCAGAGTCGACCGAAGGATTCAAACGATGCGTATCCACCGAGGGCCGCATTGATGAGTTCGATCTTGCGATCCGGGAACATCCCCCGAAGGGCAACAACGGTTTTCCATGGCCAGGTTTGCTCGTCGTCCAGGTTGTACCCCGTGCCGGCCGTCGATGAGCCGCCGAAGAACGCAATCCGGATCGTGCCCGGCACCTTGGCGACGTCGATCGCAGGCGTTGAAATGAACCCATGCGCGTTGATCGTCTTGTGTCCTGCATCCGGGTACGTCCCGGGTCGGCCGGCATAGGCGGCATACGCATCCGTCACCGCCCAGACCCGAGCCGGGTTGGCGCGAAACCGTGCCCCGGTAAACGCCTTGAGATCGTTGTTCGGCCTGGTGATGCGCAGGTACAGCTCCCCACACGTCAGCACGCCTGCCAGTGACAAGGCGCCGAACATGGCGACGAACAGTCGCCTCCGACTGCGCCCTGTCGAAGATGATACGCCGGTGACTTGCGCAGCGCGCCGAGGTTCATGGAGGCCGGAATGTATTGGCAAGGATGTAGTCATTTCTGGTGCGCTCGTGGCCATGCGACCAACGCTGCGCGCGGATCGACCGGCTTTTGGGACGCTGCCAGTTCATCGGCGGGCGAAGGGTTCGTCCTGAGCCCGTGTTTCGCATGACCTGATGTCGTTGTCCCTTGCGTGGCACGTGCGAGGTCGCCCACGACCCGGTGGCGCGACGACTAAGCCATTTCAGAGCCGCAGGCGCCAGCCCGCCGACCCCCGCGGCAGCATGCCACCGGGCTCGCACGGGATGTTCAGAGAAACGCCCAACGCCGACTCTGTCACGCCATTCGACACGCTAACCACTGAAAACTGACTACTGAACACTCCCTCCCGCTCGCCCGCCGTGCTAACATTCTTGCGCGCCGGCCGTCCTATTCCAGGCGGCCTTGGGTCTCGTCCCGCGTCGTTGCGGCTTGGTTTGTGGAGACGTGCGATATGACACTTCGGGGTCCGGACGGAACCGCGCACGATGTGTCCGCCATGGTCGATGCCGCGCTTACCGAAGGGCTGGATGCCCGCGCGACCGACGTCCACTTCGAGCCCATCGACAGCGGGCTGCTGATCAGGTTTCGTATCGACGGTCAACTCATCGACTTCGACTCCGTCTCCTCCGACTTCGCTACGAACATCATCTCGCGGCTGAAGGTCATGGCCCAACTCCTCACCTACCGCGCCGACATCCCACAGGAAGGGAGCTTCCGTTTTCGCGGTAACGCCGCGGGCAAAGCAACCGACGAAACGGAACTCCGGGTGGCTACGTTTCCCACGGTGCGGGGCGAGCGCGCCGTCGTGCGCGTCTTTCGGGATGCACCCGTTCTGCAATCGCTGAGCGCGCTGGGGCTGCGGGATCAGCAGGTCGAGCTTCTCCGTGCGGCCGTCGCTGAGCCAACCGGAATGATCGTCATGTCCGGACCGGCCGGCAGCGGGAAGACGACGACGCTCTATGCGATCTTGCGAGAACTACGGGACAACTCGCCCAGTCGAAGCGTGATCACCCTGGAGGATCCGGTGGAGCAGCGCATCGACCGGGTCGCTCAGATTCAGATCAACCCCTACACGGAGCTGGGGTACGAGCGGTGCATGCGGTCACTGCTTCGGCAGGACCCGCAGGTCATTCTTCTGGGTGAGGTTCGCGACGCGCGGACGGCCGGTGTGGCCATCGAGGCGGCGCTGACCGGCCATCTCATCCTCACAACCGTTCACAGCGCCGACCCCGCGGAAACCATCATTCGTTTCCTGGAGATGGGCGTGCCGGCGTATCAGTTGGTCAGCGCGTTGACGATGGTTTGCTCTCAACGCCTGATGCGAAAACTATGCCCTCAGTGTGCGGACTCGGCTTCAAAGGATTGCCCGCACTGTCTGGGGACGGGCTACCACGGGAGGACGGGGGTCGCGCAGATCGCGCGAATGGACGAGGCGGCGCGAGCGCTGATCCTCAAGAATCCCACGGCGCCCGAACTGCGCGAGATGCTCCGTCCGCAGGGACCGGATCTTCGCGAGAGCGCAGCCGCCCTGGTGGCGGACGGTGTGACGGATGAAACCGAGGTCGAGCGCGTCATCGGCGCCACCCTGAGATGAACTGTCCGCCGTGTCTTTCACGGCCGGCTGGAGCGAGCGTACATGCTGTTCGAATACGAAGCCCAGTGCGACAGCGGGGCGGCCATGACCGGTCGCATCGAGGCCGGCACCCACGACGAGGCGATGGGTAGGCTCGACGCCATGGGTTTGGCCAACGTCTCTTTGAAGTCCGCCAAGGCCGCACCCAGGCGGCGAGCACTCGGGGCCGACGATTTCGTTTTCTTCAACGAGCAGCTGGCCTCTTTGGCGAAAACCGGCCTTTGTCTTGACGTCGGTTTGCGGCAATTGGGGAAAGAGGTCCAATCCCGTCGTCTTCGTCGCGTTCTGACCAACGTCGCCGACGACATCGAGCGCGGACTTCCCCTCGACCAGGCGCTGCCCAAGCACATGGGCGAGATGCCCGGGCTGTATGCGAGCGTCGTGCGCGCGGGCATCGCCAGCGGGCAGCTCTCCAGCACGCTCCTCAACCTCTCTCATCACCTGCGACTGATCGCGGAGACGCGCCGGCTGGTTTTCGAGGCGCTGAGCTACCCGGCCGTGGTCCTCGGGCTCGCACTTCTGATGGTTTGTGGCATCGTGGGCGTGCTCGGCCCACAGTTCGAGGGCATCTTCCTGGATTTCGATGTGCGCTTGCCCGTCGCAACTCTCCTTCTCATCGAACTCTCGCGGGTTCTTCCCGAAGTACTGATCGCCATCGCGGTGGCGCTGGCTTTACCCATCGTCGCGTGGTTCTTGCTGGCCTTCAGCCTTGCCGGCCAAAGGCTGCGTGAACGCGTGTTGCTGCGCATGCCCATACTGGGCGCGATCATTCGTAACTCCATCCGGGCCCGTTTCCTGCGTGCGGTCGCCTTCTCGGTTGACAGCGGCATTCCGCTTCCAGAAGCGGTGCGCCTGTCGGCGGACGCCACGGGCAGCCCGGCGGCTGGATACGACGCCAAAGTCATCGTCGAGCGTGTGGAGGCGGGCGGTTCGGTCTTCGAGGCATGCGCGGGCGCCCGTGTCATTCCGCCGATGTTCGGCTACGTCGTGGATGTCAACAGCGCGCGCAATGCGTTGGAAGAGGGACTGCTGGAGCTGGCCAAAGCCTATGAGTCGCGTGCGGTGCGCAGTCAGTGGCTTATGCGGGCGTGGCTTGCCCCGCTCGCCATTGTCGGCGTTGGCCTGGTGATAGCCTTTTGTATTCTGGCCCTGTTCATGCCGTTTGTTTCGATGCTGCAATCCGTCGGCGGATAGGAAAGATTCTCGAAGATGCGCGTGCTGGAAGCCTTGTTCACGCTTACCGTCATCCTGGCGTTCGTATGGATCGCCTGGTCACTGTTCGCTTCCCTGAAAGGGACGTTCTCGTGGTCGGTGTCGGGTGAGCGGGGCGGGCTGATGGTCCGCGGCTTCATGCCCAATGGCGCGCGCCTTCGACGCACGATCCAATTACACGCCTTCATCATGCAAGTAGCCCTGATCACGCGGTTGAACCTCCCTCTTCGCGAGGCCGTGCGCGTCGCCGCCGATGGGGAGGGCGGCCCGGTGCGTAAGGCGCTGGAGCAACTCGGTCGGTCCATGGGCTATGGGTGCGCCCCTTCCTGGGCGATTGGCAGGGCCTTCCGCGGCTGCCCGCCGCAGCTTGCGGAGATGCTTCGGCACGGCGAGCTATGCGGGCAACTGCCCCAGGCTGTCGCGGACGTCGAGGGGCGGCTTGCGTCGCTGACGCGGGGGCAGTTGGGTCAAACCGACCATCGGCGGCACGTAGGCACCTACGCCTTCCTGATGTTTGTCGGCGTGGCTTTCATTCTCAACGGCGTTGTGATCATCATCATGCCAAAGTTCCGCGCGATCTTTGAGGACTTCAACACGCCGCTGCCAGCGATCACACAGATGCTGTTCGACGGGTGGGACGGTACCCTGTTCAAAGTGGCCGCCGTGCTCTTCCTCGTTCCCGCCTTCCTTAGCGCGGGTCTGGCCCTGCTGAGCAGGCTACAGGGCACCGATCCGCCCGGACCGCTAGCCCGAACGATCGGCTCCCTTCGGTGGGCCGTCCCCTTCACGCGGGCGATGGATTACGGCCTCGGCATGGCGACGGCCATTCGGTCGCTCGCCTGCGCGATTCGTAGCGGTCGGCCGCTCGATCGATCCATGGACCTGACCAAGACGGTCAGCGCTACCAACCACCTCCGGTGCCGTCTCGGCGACTTCGTCCGTGACGTCCACGCCGGCGCCGCCCCGCACGCGGCCGCCAAAGACGCCAAGCTCGGCGATATGTTCGTCTCGGCACTTCAGATGATCGAGCGAGGCGAAGACCCCGACCCGATTCTTTCCCACGCCGCCGACTACTACGAGGCCATCGCCTACCGATGGTGGCACACGATCTCCGTCGCCAGCGGGCCGCTGATCACGCTGGCGATGGGCGCCGTCGTCGGCTTTGTCGCCTTCGCGCTCTTCATGCCCCTTATCGCACTGACCAACGCCGTCGCCGAGTCGATCCCATGAGGAATACCATGAAACCCAGTCCGTCCCGCCGAGCCTTCGTGCTTCTCGAAGCGTGCGTAGCCTTAATGCTCGTCGGGATGGTGCTGGGCGCGGTGTCGATGCTGATCGCCTCGTACGCCCGATCGACCGACTATTTCCTCAACTATCGCCGCGCGCAGCTAGCGGCCGAGTCGTACGTGGAGCGCATCCGGGCCGGCGCCGTGCAACCGGAAGATGCAGAGTTCACGGACGAGGCGAACGTCACGCTGCGAATCCGCACCGCTCCGGCCGAGGGGGTCTGGGCGCCGCTTCGTCGCGTGGAGGTGGAGGCCCGTATCGTGGGCAAGCACAGTCGCGTGGCCGCGTATAAGCTGGCGACCTACGTCGCGGTCACCGATTCGCCCGAGGGGGGATCCCGATGACTCGCAGCCGAAGCCGAGCGTTCATGCTGATGGAGATGCTGGTCGTGCTTCTGCTCATCCTCGTGGGCAGCGGATTGATCACCGTGGGTCTTGCCTCGATCGTCAAGAGCCACAAACGCATCGCCGACTTCAGCAACCGATACGCCCTCGTCAACGACTTTCTCGATACGCTTCGCGCGGACGTTCGCGAGGGCACGGCGGTCGAGTGGGTCGAAGGCGACGACGCGGCGCCTCGGGACCTGAGAATCACCGGTGGGCCACAGACCGTTCTCTACAGAACCCTGGCTGACATCGTCGAGCGGAGCGGCGCAGACGATGGCGTCAACAAGCGGTGGGACATGAAGCACACCGACGTCAGGCTTCAGATCGAGTCGGGCTCGGCGGGCGTGGACCTGGTCCAAGTGACCGTTCAGTGGCACAAAAAAGACAGGTACGATCCTCAGCCGTCTCGGCGGTTCGCGGCCGTAGCGCGCTGCGTGGGAGAAACAAGCCATGCGCGGGACTGATCGCCGCAGCTTCGTCCTTATTGCGGTGTTGACTTACATCCTGCTCGCGACCTCGCTCGTGCTGGTCACCGCGGCGAGCACCGGGCAACTCGTGCGCACCGGGCGGGACGCGGACACGCGCATTTTGCTTCGCCAGTTGACGGACAGTGCGGCCGCGTGGTGTCTGTCGCATGCGTCAGAGCTTGGCGACACGCCGGTTACGCTCGACGCTGGTGGAATCCTGCCGGAGGGCATGACCGGCCACGTGACGGTTCGGCTTCCAGGCACAGCCGGCAACGAGGTGGAGGTTGAGGCCACACTGAACCGAACCGATCGGCGCTTCATCCGAATGCGAACCTACACGATCCCCAAGGCCGCGCCGTAGGAGCCCGTTTGAAACACACCTGAACTGCGTGTGGCACCGGCTTTTGGCCGGTGCCAACACGGACTGGTAGGCCGAGCGGATGAGGCGTTGGTGATCGCGGGGCGGCCGAACGTTCTACTCGCCGTAAACTGCGGCAATCACGGTCAATCGGCAGGTGAGACAGTTCGCATCATTGCCACAAGAGCTTGTCGCCGCGTCGGCGTTTTCGTCGATCGCGACTCCGCCGTCACGGCTGATGGTGACCGCTAGAAAAAGCACGTCGATCTCCGCATCCGACACACGCGCGTCCTGGCATATGGCGGTCGCCTCGGCCCGTGTGGGCGCGACCGTGGCCGAAAGAATAGCGTTCGGGTTTGTGCCACAGCCGACCAAGGCCAGCAGGCACGCGGAAAGGATTCGTTTCATCGCTTCGTCTCCAGGTTCGATCAGACCGAAGTGGTCCGCGACCGTGCCCTCCCTATCGGGAAACCGGGCGCGGCGTGTTAGCCGGCGCGATCGTCCCATACCTTCGGCTCGTTCTCCAAGCTGCGATGGATATGGTCGGACGGATTCCTGATAACTGGAGGAGTTCTCAGTTATCAGTTGTCAGTACTCAGTAAACAGTCTTGGGGAAGAAAGGGCGTCGGTTGTGATGATCGGACGCAGGCACTTCGCCAAGCGCCTGCGGAGCAGGCTGGGTAGGTCGCATCAGGCATGGCGCGCGAACCGCGCGCATGAATGGTGCCGCTTGTCTGGCACTGTCCTGAGCGGCGCTCGGTTATCGTCGAGTTCGGCGACGCTTGACTGATTCCAGCGAGCCGAGTTGCTGCTCGAACGCCGGCGAGAGTCGGAACCCGTGTCGCGCGGCGAAGGCTCGTATGTCGTGCGTATCGATAACGCCGTCGTTGTTCAAGTCGGCCAGCTCGGCCCCCACGAAGCCCAGTTCATCGACGGGAATCGAGCTGCGCGGTACGGCGCCGAAGACGTCCGCCGTTCCGCCGAACCGAGTCAACCCGCCGGATCGCCCACCCGACAGACTCGTCCCGCCCGGGCATCCGTCGAAGAGGTCGCCGAGGGCGAGGAAGTTCGCCTGAATCGCGGCGAAGTCGGCCGTTCCCTGTACGCCGTCACCGGTCGCGTCCGCGCCAAGGCTGCTGTCGGGGCTGACCGGGGTGTTGAACGCCGTGGCCAGAATCGAGAAGTCCGAGATGTCCACGAGATTGTCCTGCACAATCACGGCCGTTTGGAAGTCGCCCGACAGCAGGGCGCCCGCGCCGGTCAGATTGACCATCGTGGCACACGACACGAAGGACAGCGGCACCAGCGCCCGAAGCGTGTGACCCTCCCGAACCGCCAGCCAGGTCGCGGTGTCCTCGACGTTGTCGAGCACAACGGTGGCCGACCCGAAGATGTCGAACACCACCGAGATCACCCGAGCATCGACCAGTCCGCCACAGGTGGTGACAGTGAAGGTGACGTCTCGCATGACGGCCTTGCCGAGTCCGCCGATGTCAATGTCCACCGTAATCTGTGCGTTGGGCGAGCCCAGGCATAGACCGGCGTCGCAAGCGTCAGTCGTGCAGGGCAGACCGTCGTCACACAGGGTTCCGTTCGGCTGGGGCGTGATGATGTCGCAGTTGCCTTCCAACCCCAGGGTGTCGCAGGTGGCCGTGTTGCAGTCATCGCTGGCCGGCACGCAATCCGGCAAACCGCCGCCGACACAGACACCGGTCAGGCAGGCCTCGCCGACGTTGCAACTTGCGCCGTCGTCGCAGGGTGTGGTGTCCGGCAGGAACAGATCGCCCGGGCAGGCGACGGCCACACCGTCACACACCTCTTGCGGATCGCACTGGTCGGTCGATGCGCGGCAGAGCGTGTTCAGCGGCAACGGCGGGTGGCTGCACAGCCCTGTCAGGCAGATGTCGTCGCTACACACGAAGCCGTCGTCCGTGCAAACCGTGGCGTCCGCCAGGAACGAATCCAGCGGGCAAGCCAGGGCAACGCCGTCGCAGACTTCCTGCGGATCGCATTCGTCGGTCGATGCCCGGCAAAGCGTGTTGAATAGCAGCGGCGGATGGCTGCACAGGCCGGTCTGGCAGATGTCATCACTACACAAGAGGCCGTCGTCGGTGCATACCGTGGCGTCCGGCAGGAAGGAATCCAGCGGGCAAGCCAGGGCAACGCCGTCGCACACTTCCTGCGGGTCGCACTCGTCGGTCGAGGCCCGACAAAGCGTGTTGAGCAGTAGCGGGGGGTGGCTGCATAGACCGGTCTGGCAGATGTCGTCGCTGCACAAGAGACCATCGTCGGTGCAGGTGGTGAGATCGGGCAGGAACGAGTCCAGCGGGCAGGTAAGGGCGACGCCGTCGCAGACTTCCTGCGGATCGCACTCATCGGTCGAAGCGCGGCAAAGCGTGTTGACCAACAGCGGCGGGTGGCTGCACAGACCGGTCTGGCAGATGTCGTCACTACACAACAGGCCGTCGTCGGTGCAAACCGTGGCGTCCGGCAGGAACGAATCCAGCGGACAAGCCAGGGCGACGCCGTCGCAGACCTCCTGCGGGTCGCACTCGTCGGTCGAAGCGCGGCAAAGCGTGTTGACCAGCAGCGGCGGGTGGCTGCATAAGCCGGTCAGGCAGATGTCGTCACTGCACAAGAGCCCGTCGTCGATGCACGTGGTGAGATCGGGCAGGAACGAATCCGTCGGGCAGGTCAACGCAACCCCGTTACATTCCTCCTGCGGGTCGCACTCGTCGGTCGATGCCCGGCACAACGTTCCCAGCAGTTCCGGCGGGTGGCTGCACACACCCGTTTGGCAGACGTCATCGCTGCACAAGAGCCCATCGTCGGTGCACGCGGTGAGATCCGGCAGGAACAAATCCGTCGGGCAGGTGAGCACGAGCCCGTCACAAACCTCCTGCGGGTCGCACTCGTCGGTCGAGGCGCGGCACAGCGTCCCGCTCAGCGTCGGCGGGTGATCACACAGGCCGGCCTGGCAGACGTCGTCGCTGCAGAGCAGGCCGTCATCGGTGCATACCGTTCCGTTGGGCAGGAAGCCGTCTATCGGGCAGACAATCGAGACGCCGTCGCAGACCTCCTGCGGATCGCACTCATCGGTTGACGCGCGACACAGCGTGTTGAGCGGCAACGCCGGGTGGCTGCACACACCGGTCTGGCAGACGTCGTCGCTGCACAACAACCCATCGTCGGTGCATGCGGTGAGATCGGGCAGGAACGAGTCCGTCGGGCAGGTCAACACGAGTCCGTCGCAAACCTCCTGCGGATCGCATTCGTCGGTGGATGCGCGGCAGAGCGTGCCACCC
Organism: uncultured bacterium; assembly: GCA_965371245.1. GTDB lineage: Bacteria > Planctomycetota > Phycisphaerae > UBA1845 > UBA1845 > CBDUXT01. The sequence goes on from CBDUXT010000066.1 coordinate 26,790, forward strand.
GGGGTTACCGGATGGGAACAAACGCCCGACTGGCACACATCGTCGCTGCAAACAAGCCCATCGTCGGTGCACGCGGTGAGGTCGGGCAGGAACGAGTCGGTGGGACACGTCAGCGCGGCGCCGTCACAGACCTCCTGCGGATCGCACTCGTCGGTCGAAGCGCGACACAGTGTTCCGCCCGTTGTGGGAGGATGAGAACAGGCACCGCCCTGGCAGACATCGTCGCTGCACAGCAAGCCGTCATCGGTACACACCGTTCCGTTCGGCACGAATCCATCGATCGGGCACGTGATGGAGATGCCGTCGCAAACCTCCTGCGGATCGCACTCATCCGTGGACGCACGGCACAAGGTGCCGTCGATCTTGGCCGGGTGCAAGCACACACCCGTCTGACAGACATCGTCGCTACACAACGCACCGTCGTCCGTACACACCGTGCCGTTTGGCAGGAACACCTCGGTCGGACACGTCAGCGCCGCCCCGTCGCACACCTCGGCCGGGTCGCACTCATCCGTCGATGCGCGGCATTCGGTGCCGAGCGCGGTCGGTGGATGCGCGCAAACGCCCGTCTGGCAGACATCATCGCTGCACGGCAGGCCGTCATCCGTACACGTGGTTCCGTCGGTGGCCAGCGTGTCCGTCGGACAGGTCAGCGACGCCCCGTCGCAAACCTCGGCCGGGTCGCATTCATCGGTCGATGCCCGGCATTCGGTGTCAAGCGGTCTGGGTGGGTGGGTGCATGCGCCGCTCTGGCACACGTCGTCGCTGCACAACAGGCCATCGTCGGTGCAAGCCGTTCCGTCGCCCAGGAACGAGTCCGTCGGACACGTCAGGGCGACTCCGTTGCACACCTCTTGCGGGTCGCATTCATCGGTCGATGTACGGCAGAGAGTGCCAACAAGGGTGGCCGGATGCGAACAAACCCCCGATTGACAGACATCATCGCTGCACGGAAGTCCATCGTCGGTACACGTCGTAAGGTCGGGCGTGAACGAATCCGTCGGACACGTCAGGGCCACGCCGTCGCACACCTCTTGCGGGTCGCATTCGTCGGTCGATGCGCGGCAGAGCGTGTTGAGCGGTACCGCCGGGTGGGAACAAACGCCCGACTGGCACACGTCGTCGCTGCACAACAGCCCATCATCGGTACACACGGTGAGCTCGGGCAGGAACGAATCCAGCGGACAGCTCAGCGCCACGCCGTCGCACACCTCCTGCGGGTCGCACTCGTCGGTCGATGCGCGGCAGAGCGTGTTGAGCGGCACCGGCGGGTGGCTACACACACCAGCCTGACACACGTCGTCACTGCACAAGAGCCCGTCGTCGGTACACACGGTGAGGTCTGGCAGGAACGAATCCAGCGGGCAACTCAGCGCAACGCCGTCACACACCTCCTGAGGATCACATTCGTCCGTTGACGCGCGACAGAGCGTGTTGAGCGCCAACGCCGGGTGGCTGCACACGCCGGCCTGGCACACATCGTCGCTACACAAGAGCCCGTCGTCGCTGCACGTGGTGAGATCGGGCAGGAACGCATCCGTCGGGCACGTCAGCGCGACGCCGTTGCACACCTCGGCCGGGTCGCACTCGTCCGTCGATGCGCGACACTCGGTGGCGGCCGCCGTGGGTGGGTGCGAGCATACGCCTGTTTGACACACGTCGTCGCTGCATAGAAGACCATCGTCGGTACACGCGGTGAGGTCGGGCAGAAACGAATCCAACGGACAGCTCAGCGCAACGCCGTCGCACACCTCCTGTGGATCGCATTCGTCCGTGGACGCGCGGCAAAGCGTGTTGAGCGGCACCGGCGGGTGGCTGCACACGCCGGCCTGGCACACGTCGTCGCTACACAAGAGCCCGTCGTCCGTACACGTTGTGAGGTCGGGCAGGAACGAGTCCGTCGGGCACGTCAACGCGACGCCGTTACACACCTCGGCCGGATCGCACTCGTCGGTGGAGGCGCGGCATTCGGTTGCCGCCGCCTTGGCGGGGTGAGAGCAAACACCCGTTTGACACACGTCGTCGCTGCACAAGAGCCCATCGTCGGTACAGGTAGCGAGATCGGGCAGGAACGAGTCCGTCGGGCACGTCAGCGCAACGCCGTCACAGACCTCGGCCGGATCGCACTCGTCGGTCGATGCCCGGCACTCGGTGGCGGCCGCCGTGGGCGGGTGCGAGCATACGCCGGTCTGGCACACGTCGTCGCTACACGAGAGCCCGTCGTCGCTGCACGTTGTGAGATCGGGCAGGAACGAGTCCGTCGGACACGTCAGCGCGACGCCGTTACACACTTCAGCCGGATCGCACTCATCAGTCGATGCGCGGCACTCCGTGGCCGCCGCCAACGGCGGGTGCGAGCACGCCCCCGCTTGGCAAACGTCGTCGCTGCACAAGAGCCCGTCGTCGGTGCAAGCCGTCAAATCCGGAAGGAACGAGTCCGTCGGACACGTCAGCGCAACGCCGTTACACACCTCCTGCGGATCACATTCGTCCGTGGACGCGCGGCAAAGCGTGTTGAGCGGCAACGCCGGGTGGCTACACACGCCGGCCTGGCACACGTCGTCGCTGCATAAGAGCCCGTCGTCAGTGCAAGCGGTTGAATCCGGCAGGAACGCATCCGTCGGACACGTCAGCGCAACGCCGTTACACACCTCGGCCGGGTCGCACTCGTCCGTCGATGCGCGGCACTCGGTGGCGGCCGCAGTCGGTGGGTGGGAACACACGCCGGTCTGACACACGTCGTCACTGCATAAGAGCCCGTCGTCTGTGCAGGCCGTTAAATCGGGCAGGAACGCGTCCGTCGGGCACGTCAGCGCAACGCCGTCACAAACCTCGGCCGGATCGCACTCATCCGTCGATGCGCGGCATTCGGTGGCGGCCGCGGTCGGCGGGTGGGCACACACGCCTGTTTGACATACGTCGTCGCTGCATACGAGGCCGTCGTCGGTGCAGGCCGTACCGTCGATGACTGCGTTGTTCTGGCAGATGCCGACGACGCAGACGTCCGTCGTACACTCGTTGCCATCGTCGCAGTCTGTATCCAGGATGCAGCCGGGTGTGATGTCAGCCTCAAACTCCGTTACCTCGGCACGATCGACGAGTACGTTGGTGGCACTGATACAGACAAACCGCATCGCGAATGAACCGCCGCCGAGGTCGGCCAGCGCGCCGATGAACGCAGCGGTCAACGTGTACGTCGTGGGGCATGAATTCCCCGGTCCGCCGGGCGGCGTACAAGGAGTCACGTCCACGACGTTGACGTTGTCGATCGTGGTCGCCGAGTTGTAGGGAGCGAGGCGACAGTCGCCCGCACCACGGAGCTTGACGATGTGGGCCGTCACCGTGTCACCGGGGATCGGCGGGAACCCGGTGTTCCACGTCAGCTTGACCATGTCCTCCGCACCCCTGGAGAGACGTCCAGCTCTAGTCGCGAGGTTTCCGTCGAGGTAGGTCGCGTCGGTGGTCAGCGCCGGGTCGGGGTCGTCCCAGTTGGTGAGCGCAGCCTCTTGCGCGAGGTCCGGCGGGGCCGGTGCCGCGACCGCGATGACCCCGAAGAGCATCGGTAGCGCCGCGACGAAGCCCGTGAAGAGCCTGTTTGAGTTCGTTAGCATCGTTTCCCCCCCATGCCGTAGCGGCTCGCCCGCGAAGGCGAGCGCTGCAATACAGCGGAACACCGCTGCGCCGGCGCTACCGCATCAGCCGGCGATCGGCGCCCTGGTTGATGACACGTTGTTTGCACTTCATTTCCCCCAATGAACCTGACAGTTCAAGCCCTGCGGCGGCGGCTTTGCGTACATCGAAGACTTCGATATGCCACCGCGGTTGTGTTTCCCCGAAACGAACGCGAATCCAGGTCTTCTGATGCGGCGGCCAAGGCCGTCCGTTCCGCTCTGGGCCGTCAAGCCCTACGCGCGTCACTTACCACGAGCGCAAATCATTTGTGGTACCCCGTGTGCGGCGCAAACGTAATCTTTGTCCCCCGGGACGTTTCATCCGTCCATGCCTACGCCGGCTGCCATGTCCGCGATTCGGATCCCATCCACCGAATCGTAGGCACCTCGATCGGCCGTACCAACCCACCAACGCGTTTGGTTCTACCCCACACGTCCGGACGCGACCGCCGGGAGCCGTTGTGAAAGACCCCGTTGTGACCCGCGCGATCCAAAGCCGCGCGTCAGCTTCCAGCGATCCACAAATATAACAGGTTCGGTTGACCAGTTCAACACGGAAACGTTGCACTTGAGCTTTAGGGCCGTCCTCGGGTCGGCGGCGTGCGAGGCGCGGCGTCAGGGCCGTTTTGCCCGGCCGATAAGGGGCTTGCAGACACTTATCCGCCAGGATCGGGTCCGAGAACGGGCGAAACCACGAACCTCACCCATTCGTGCGTCGGTGGGTGCTCCGCTGGGTGGTCAGGGCCACCTCAAGGCCTCCGACAAGATCTGACAGCGCCCGGCATTGGACCAATCGCCCGGGGGCGTTATCCTAAAGGTTGCTTCGGGTCGAGCCCCGGCTGGAGCCGACCTTGGACGCAAGTGATTCACGGCGTGGAGCGATCGGCCCCCGCACGAACCGACGGCTCCGGGCGAGCCGAAAGATAATAGGAGAGCGATGATGATCAAGAAATGGAACCTGGTCGTGCTGGCGTCGGTGGCGCTGGCGATGTCGGCGGGCGGCGTGCTCGCTCAGGAGGGCCGCGGGCAGGGCAACCGCGAAGAGCGAATGAAGCGGATGCGGGAGAGGATGTCCCGCGATGACGGCGCCCCCAAGGTGGGCGATGTTGCGCCGACGTTCACGCTCAAGTCGCGTGACGGGAAACAGGAGACGAACCTGGCCAGCTTCCAGGGCAAGAAACCGGTCGTGCTGTTCTTCGGCAGCTATACGTGACCGCCCTTCCTTCAGCAGGTTGCTGAAATGGAAAAGATGTACCAGGACTATCGTGACATTGCCGAGTTCCGTCTCGTGTACATCACCGAGGCACACGCGGCCGACGGGCGCCGCCCGGTTGGGTACGCCAAAGAACTCAACATCACCGAACACAAGGATTACGCCCAACGCTGCAAGACGGCCGATCAGCTCATCGGTGACAAGGAACTGACCATCCCCACGATCATCGACGGCATGGACAACGCCGTGAACGAGGCTTACAAGGCCCACCCCGATCGCGTCTTCCTGGTTCGTAAGGACGGGCGGCTGGCCGTTGCGGCAAAGCGAGGTCCGTTTGGCTTCAAGCCGGCGATCAACTCCGTAAAGACATGGCTGGCGTCGTACAAGGATACCGGGAAGGAGCCGGAGATTTCCCAAAAGACGGCGGAAGCCGAGCCGGAGCCCGAGACGAGGAGCGCCGTCGCCTCCACCGGCCGCGGACACGCGGGCACCTTCGGTCGGGCCGTCGGCAAGTGGAACATGAAGACGGACCTCCGCGGGACGTCGATCGAGGCGACGATGGTACTTTCGGTCAAGGATGGAAAGCTCACCGGCAAGTGGATCAGCCAGGGGCAAGAGATGGAGATGACCGACCTGAAGCTGGACGGTGGCGCGCTAAGCTTCAAGCGATCGATGGGCGGCGGTCAAGATCTCGTGTTCAAGGGCATCATCAAAGGAAGCAAGGTAACCGGGGAATACACCGGCGCCTTCGGTGAGCTGGAGTGTACGGGCGAACGAGTCAGGTCCGGGCACGGAACTTGAAGCCTGCTTGAATCACCATCACGGGAACCACATCATCTCGCCGATCCGCCCGAGCATGAGCCTGGGCGGATCGGTTTTTTGTGGGCCTTGCATGGCCGTTGGGGTGCATCCCTCCGGGCGGGGCAGGCAGCAGCGGTGCGATTGCGTCGCCGCCCCCTTGCTCAATCGAGTCTCGTTCGGCTAGACTCCCCCGACCAGTCGAGGCTTCGCCCACGCGCGACCGCGAGGAACCCGGCACGGACCGGATGAACCGGGTCGATCGACCTGCCATCGCGGTGGGCCGACGCAATCCCTCGATGCCAACGCCTTGGAGAGGTGTCCGAGCGGCTGAAGGAGCCGGTTTCGAAAACCGGTGTGCGGTTTATTCCGTACCGCGGGTTCGAATCCCGCCCTCTCCGGTCCTAACCCCTTGTCACACACGGGGTTAGTTTTTCGGTGTGTTCCCAGTGTGTTCCTTTCCTGCGTCAAGCCGCGCCCGCTGAGGTCAACGCCCGTCAGTCCGCTCGGAGACTTCTTGAAGTCCTCCCGGTACGCGTCGTCGTTGAGCCGGAAGTAGTGACGCACCAGGGCGAAGCTGTCGTGCCCGATAGCCTGCATGACGTGAATGAAGCTCACGCCCGCGGAAGCGGCCCGGCTCACGAAGTAGTTGCGCAACCTCCGCCAATCGACACATGACCATGCTTTGCCCGCGTGCTTGCCCCGGTCGGATGTCGTGAGCATGATGCCATCCTCGGTCGCGAAGAGCCGAAGCCGCTCGCGAGTCCCTTGGTCCCGCACCGGAAGGCCACCCGAGCTAGCTTAGTGCCATAAACCTGACAGTCCCATCGAACAACCCAGTGGAGACAACCCTCCTCAACGGGCGTACGATAGCGTGCTCCACTTACTGGGCCCGAACTCGGCTGCCCGTTACGACACCTGGATGCCGTCAAGTCTCCCCGCATGTTTTACACTACCACCTTCAAATGGCTTCGTTTCGTAATTCGGTTCACGAAGCCGCCCTCAACCCGGAAACGGCGGTCAGGTGGGCTCCCCCGTCATGCCGCCGTCCCGGCTCCGGCGTCAGCACCGCCTCACGACTTGGGACCAATCGCACCTCACCCTTGCGGCGACGAGCCTGGTACGCACGCAGGTCGCTAAGTAGATGATGGAGCTCTCGTACGACCGCCGGCTCGTGCCGGCTAATCCGCTTCATATCCTCCTCAGACGGGAGCGAGGCCATCAGACACCGAGTCCGCTCGCGACGCGCTGCCGCGAAACGCGCTGCTTCCGTCGCCCGCTGCTGAAGCGTCTGAAGTGCTTCCCGCCACATCTCAACGACTTGGCGTTGCGCGGCTCGGAGACGCGTCTCGGCCTCCGCGACAGCGATATTCTGGGCCGAAAGGAACCCCCGACGAAGATCCTCGGTTGCAACATCGGCCTCGCCCCGCCGACTCCGCAAACAGGATCCATGCCGAATCTAATGTCCAGCCCAGCCCCGACTCCAATAGGCTGCTCTGGGCCTCTACCAGCTCAAGCGTGCGTTTCTCAAACTCAAGACCAGCATCCGCCTCTTCAAAATCCTCTCTGAAAACCGGAGTATCTGGCATCTGCGAAATCTCGCCGTTGAGGATGGCGTGGACAGCTTTCTCGAAATGGTGCTGCGGTCCACCGGCTTCAACTTGCTTCTTTATCGCGCCCTGCTCGAAGCGCTGAATCCGCGCCAGGCGCCAATAGCACCACGCCACGCGTTCAACCTGCAGCTGCCGTGACACGCACTCCGGTTGGAATTCGTCGTAAAATCCTGCGAGCAATGACTCCCACTTTCCACGATCTTCAATGCTATCGACCACAACCGCCGCCGCTGAGATACCATGCGTAATCGCGTTCTGGCTTGAGTTCGCCTTCCCTTCGGCCGTTCTTGGGCCCGTGGACTTCAGGGCGTTCCTCCGATTGGCTTCAACCTGCTTGGTCGAAACGACCTTCTTCCGTGCGCTCATTGTACAGACATCCTACAAGTGGATCCGTATTGACTACTGAGTAGACGAGCACTGTGCTCGCTCCCAACCAATGCAGCGATGCAGCCACTGCCAAGCATGACGGCTACTAGTATGACAGCGCTATGACGTGTCGAGTCTTGCGGCCGTTCTTTTTCGACT
>CBDUXT010000067.1:0-33836 GCA_965371245.1 uncultured bacterium
TCACGTTCTATCCGGGCATGCCGCCCGAGGTGATGGAGCGCGACATCATGAGCCGGCTCGAGCGATGGACGGGGCAGTCCGTGGGCATCGAGCATCAGGAAGCCAAGGCCATGCTCGGTGTCAGCATCGTCAAGGACTTCTTCCGCGAGGACATCAGCTTCGACACGGCCATGTCTCAGGTAACGTCGTACGCCATGTCGGACATGTTCTATCTTCCGCCGGGAACGATCCCACCGATGATCATGCCGTTTGACCCGACGGCGTCGGTGCCGCTGTGCCTGGTGAGCGTCTCGAGCCCGACGATGTCGGAACAGGAGCTTTACGACGTCGCGTACTACGAGCTAAGGAATCGGCTGCAGTCCATTCAGGGCGTGATCGCGCCGGCTGTTTATGGAGGCGTGCTCCGTCGCATTCTTGCTTACGTCGATCCGATGCAGCTCGCCGCGAGGGGGCTGTCACCCATGGACGTGGTTCGCACGCTTCAAAACCAGAGCGTGTTCATTCCGACGGGCAACGCCAAGTTCGGCGACATCGACTATCAGATTGTCTCGAACGCCATGACCGCCACGGTGGAAGAAATGAACGACCTGCCGATCCGCACCAAGGACGGCGCGGTCGTGTTTCTGCGCGACATCGGCGAGATCAAGGACAGCCATCAGATCCAGTCCAACAAGGTCCGCATCAACGGCAGCACGATGGCCTACATCCCCATCTACCGCCAGCCCGGCGCCAATACGTTGGAGATCGTCGATCAGATCAAGAGCAAGCTCGCGCGGATCAACCTGCGTCTTCGACAGATGGACCCCAAAGCCGGAGACCTTGAGCTTGCCGTGGTGATGGATCAGTCCGAGACGGTGCGGGCCTCGATTCGGTGGCTACAGGTGTCGGCCGTTCTCGGGGCGGTGCTCGCGGGACTTGTCGTCCTGCTGTTTTTACGCAGCGTTCGCTTGACCTTCATTGTTTTTCTCGCGATTCCGATGTCCATCCTGGCCGCGCTGATCGGGCTGTTCTACACCGGCGACACGATCAACAGTATGACGCTGGGCGGTCTGGCGCTGGCCATCGGGATTCTCGTGGACCAGTCGATCGTCGTGCTGGACAACATCTATCGGCACATGCGCATGGGGAAACCGAACCTTCAGGCGGCGCTCGAGGGAACGCGTGAGGTGTCACTGCCCGTGCTGGTCTCCACCGTCACGTTCGTCATCGTGTTTTTCCCGATCGTCTTTCTCACCGGCATTCCGCGGTTTCTGTTTCAGCCGCTCGCGATTACGGTCACGTTCGCTGTCGTGGCGAGCTATCTGATTGCGATGCTCGTGATCCCGACGCTGTCGGCGAAGTTGCTGCGAAGATCGGCCGATGCCGGAGGACCCGGCGATCGCGAATCGTCGCCCGACTGGTTCAATGCCCTGTTCAGCCGGCTGATCGGCGCGCGGTACCTGATCGTGCTGGCGTCGATCGGGCTGGTGGCGGCGGCGGGGCTGACGGCCACGACCATGGGACAGGAGCTGTTCCCCTCGGTCGATTCGAATCAGTTCACCATTTACGTGCGTCTCCCGTCGGGGACGCGCATCGAAAAGACAGAGGTCGTCGTTACGGAGATTGAGAAAACCATTATGGATGTCCTGGGGCAACCCGGCTCCGACCCCGATTCCAATCTCCGTATCTTGATATCCAACATCGGCGTTCTGATGGATTGGCCGGCTGCCTACACGCCCAACAACGGTCCCATGGATGCGTTCGTGTTGGTTCAGACGAAGGGAAGAACGGACAAGCCCAACACCTTCGACACGGTGGACACGCTGCGCGAGCGCTTGAACCGAGAGTTCCCCACGGTTGACTTTGCGTTCGACACCGGGGGGATGATGACGGCCGCGCTCAACTTCGGGCTCCCCTCGCCGATTCAGGTTCAGGTGTCCGGCAGCAGTCTCGAGGTGGGTCAGGAAATCGCCGCCCACATCAAGCAGGTGGTCGAATCCGTACCCGGCACGACGGACGTCAGAGTCGCTCAGCGCATCGACTACCCCCAGATCGGCATCGAGGTCGATCGGGTCAAGGCCGCCCAACTCGGCATCGTCCAAGAGGAAGTCATCAAGAACGTGGTGACCGCGGTCAACTCGAGCATCGGGTTCAACCCGTCGTTCTGGATCGCCCCCAACTTCAACCACTATTTCATCGGGGCTCAGTACGCCGAGAAGGACATCACCTCGATGGAGACGCTGCGCGACATTCCCATCACCGGAACGAAGACCGACCAGCCGATCCCCCTTCGAAACATCGCGGACTTCTACCGCACCACCGGACCCGCGGTCATCAATCACTACAACATCACCCGCGTGACGGATGTCTTCGCCAACGTCGCGCAGGGCTTCGACGCCGGGTCGGTGGCAACGGCCATTGAGCAGCGTTTGGCCGAGTCCAAGTTCCTGGGGTTGGAGAAAAAAGAGGACGAGCGCGGCACGTTCTACGACCTGACCGGTCACCTCAAGGGGTACAGCATGAAGATCAAGGGCGAGACCGAGACCATGCGGAACGCGTTCGAGCAGTTCGGCACGGGGCTGATCATCGCCGCGATCTTGGTTTACCTGGCCATGGTCGCCCAGCTTCGTTCGTTCTCGGTTCCGTTTATCATCTTGTTGAGCATTCCGCTCGGGTACGTTGGCGTGGTGGCTGCCTTGAAGATCACCGGGACGAATCTCAGCATCCCGGCATTCATGGGGATCATCATGATCACGGGGATCGTTGTGGAATACAGCATCATTCTGTTAGAGTTCGCCAACCAGCGAGTGCGTGACGGTCTTGCAGTCCGAGAGGCCATCCAAGAGGCCGCCTGGGTCCGGCTGCGACCGATTCTGATGACCTCGCTGACGACGTGGCTGGCCCTGATCCCCATGGCCTGGGGCGCCGCGGGCGGCGAGGCGAACGCACCGTTGGCACGAGCGATCATCGGCGGCGTGCTCGCCGCGACGGTGCTGACCATTGTTGTTGTGCCGTGCCTGTACGTGATGATCAAGCGTCAGCCCGCGACCGTCGTGGCGTGAGGCATAGGGCTATAACCGCTTCTCCGATTCCGATCACACCGCACGGTGGTGTCGAGGGGCATCAAAATAAGAGTAGTTCTCAACGGGATGGAACGCATGAACAGATCCAACATTCGAGACTCAGCACGTAGGGCGGGCTATTGCCCGCCGCTTGGCCGCCGGAGCGGGTTGCTCATCGCGGCGATCGTCGCGGTGGTAGGACCGAGCGCGCCGGTCGATGTGGTTGCTCAGACCGGCGGCACCAAGGCCGCCGTCCGCGCCGACGTGGTCAAGCCGGTCCGTCGCCCGCTCACGCGCGGGCTGAACCTGCCCGCCACGCTTGTCGCCGACGAACAGGTTGATCTGTTCGCCAAGGCCAGCGGCTACATCGGCAAGATCGACATCGACATTGGAGACCGCGTTAAGAAGGGCGACGTACTCGCCGTCATCGACATTCCCGAGATGTTGGAAGAACTCAAGCAGGTCGAGGCTCTGCTCGAAGCGAAGCAGGCGAAGGTCCGGGCGCTTCAGGCCATGGTGGTCCAGGCCGAGCGCAACGTCGATACGGCCAGGTCCGAGGTACAGCGTTTCACTGCCCAGCAAGAGCTGGACGCCATCAACCTGAAACGCAAGCAGGAACTTCGCGAGGGCAACGCCATCCCCCAGCAGGCGTTGGACGAGGCCCTAAGCGCCGCCGCCATCTCGAATGCACAGCTAAGCATCGCCGGTGCCCGGGTCGCCGGCGCCCAGGCCGAGCATCTGGCGAGCCTCGCCGATGTCAAGGTCGCCGAGTCGGATGTGGCCGTCGGTCGAGCGGACCTGGCACGCCTCAACACCTTGATGCAATACGCTTCGATCCGCGCGCCCTTCGACGGTGTCATCACGGTCAGGAACGTCGATCATGGCACCTTCGTTCGCTCCGCGGCCGAGGGGGTCACGATACCCTTGCTCCAGATTGCCAAGACCGATCGAATCCGCGTCGTGATCGAGGTGCCGGAGGTCGATGCCCCGTTCGTCCGCCCTGGTACTCCGGTGATGGTCGATGTCAAGGCACTGGGACGGGGTCCGACCAGCGCCGCCGTTTCCCGTATCGCCGGGGCGATCAAGCCCGAGACACGCACCATGCGGGTGGAGGTCGATCTCGACAACCCCGACGGAAGCCTCACGCCGGGCATGTACGCGAAAGTCACGGTGCAGCTCGAGTCCAAGTCGGCCGCGACTATGATTCCGTCGAAGGCCATCCGCATGGAGGGCAAGCAGACCGTGCTGTATGTCGTCGCTTCGGGCGTTGCGAAGTCGCTGCCCGTCACCATCGGGTACGACGACGGCATCTGGGCGGAAGTGCTGTCCGGTTTGTCAGGCAATGAGGACGTCATCACCGCCACAAGCGGCACCGTGACGATCGGCGCTGCCGTCCAGGCTGTCCCATCGGGTTCGTAGGGAGTCGTTCGATGCACAAGTTCTCAGTTTACGGTTGGTGTGCAGCCGCGCGCGGGTGTCATCAATCGGGCACCGGCGGCCAGCCGACCCAAACGCGGGCGTCGGTCCATCAGCACAGGGCTGTTGCCACACTCGGCTGCTTTGCCGCGATGATTCTTCTTTCGATGACCGCCTGCGTCTCCAACAAGCCGCGGCCGCCGCTTCCACCGCGGCCGGTCGTGGCGCCGACCGAGCAGTCCACAACGGTTCCGCCGCTGTCACTCGACGCGTCACACATCACGCCCATGTACACCGAGATGTTGGCGATCGACCTGCCCGCCGTCGTCATGACGGCGACGGCGCGGAACGTGGACATCATGCAGGCCCGCCAGGCCGTGGTCGCGTCCCAGGGGCGGGTGGAGAGCGCAGTCGGTGCCGTCTTTCCGGCCATCGTTCCCACCGCGATGTTCAATCACGTCGATGGCACCGTCCGCGCCACGGAAGGGAACCTGGTCGGGGTCGGCTTCAACACCTTTCAGACCGCCGTGGCCGTTCAATGGCTGGTGAATCCGGGGCGGGTTCTCTACAACATGGTCGCCGCGCGCAAGCGCCTGTTGGCCTCCGAAGATGCCGAGCATGCCGTGACGCTCGAAACGCTTCGACGCTCCGCCCATCAGTTTTACGATCTCGTGCTCGCCCAGACGCGGATCGCCGCCGCGAACCAGGGCGTCGCCGAGGCCGACGAGTTGCTTCGCATCAGCAAGCTGCTCGTGCGGACCGGAACCGGTGTGCCGGCCGATCAATTGCGGGCGGAAGCACGACTGGCCGAGCGCCGCCAGGATCTCGCGTCTGCGCTCAATGGGTTCTACAACGCCTCGGTCGCGCTGAGCGTTACGTTGCACCTCGATTCCGCGACCACGCTGGTTCCCAGCATCGAGCAGCTTCCGCCCATTCACCTCATCCGTGAGGACATCCCCATCCTGACCCTGCTCGACATCGCCGTCACGTTTCGTCCGGACCTGCAAAGCGTTCGGACGCTGGCCGAGGCGGTGACCGCCGACAAGGGCGCAACCTGGTGGGGAGCGTTTGGACCGCAGTTCGATGTGAGCTATCAGTACGGCGGCATCATGGGCAACGCCAACAATGTTCAGGATCGCGGGATCCCCGGAAACCTGACGGTCAACCCGTTGTCATCAACCGGTTCGTTCAGCTCGAACCCGATCGTCAACGGATTCATCAGGGAAGGCATCGGTCGGGGCTCGTCGCGCCGAGACGACCAGACCTTCGGCTTCAGCGACCAGCAGCGTGCCCGCGCCGCGATCGGCTGGCGGATCAGCGTGGCCGCCTTCGGCGACCTCAAGACAGCCGGAGCGGTCGAGCGCCGCGCGGTCCTGGACGCCGAACGGCGCATGGATGAGGTCAAGGCACAGGTCGTCACGGCGGCCCAGGCGAGTCGGACCAATGCTCAGTTGATGACCCTGGGGCGGCAACGGGTGATGTCGGCCGAGGAGGCACTTCGCCTGACCGAGGCAAACCTGCAGGCCGGGGTCATGACGCTGCTGGATGTGCTTCAGGCGCAGGACGCCGCCACCCAGGCGCGACTTCGCTATGCGGAATCCGTCGTGCGTTACAACCAGTCGCAGGTCGATCTCCTCGCTGCGTTGGGCTTGCTCGACGCGAAGTCTCTCGGCGCGTCAGAGGAAGTCGGTGCCGGGACCGATGGCTGACGGCTATTCCGCTGCGCCGGCGGCCGGCGGCGCTTCCCTACGGGGCTTGACCGAGCCGTTCGCCTCGTACCGGGCGAGCAACTCGCTCGGCGGAGTTCCGCACGATTCAGCGAAAACGATCGACCAGTTGCGCAGCGTCCGGCGGAGGATGCCGTCCCGTTCCCATCGGCGCGCGCTGCTGGTGACGGCGTCGGGCATCGCCAGAAACGGTCCCAGCCGACGCGCCGCCCGGGCGAGGTAGAGATCCTCCATCAGCGGAACGTCTGGAAAGCCTCCCAGTAGCGCAAAGGCGTGACGGTCGAAGAACATGGCCTGGTCGCCATAAGGTCGTGCCAGCAGCCTGGCTCTGAGATTCGAACCAAGCTCCTGAAGGCGAAAGAACGGATGCCGTCCCTCGATCGCCTGGCGGAAATAGCCGGCGCGATGGCGCCCGGTGCTCATCGCGCGCCGAAGCCGATTCAGCGAGCCCGGCGCAAGCGTGCAGTCCGCGTGAAGAAACAGCAAGACGTCTCCACTAGCCATGGCGGCCCCGGCGTTCATCTGCCGTGCGCGTCCGCGCGGCGCCGTAAGCGTCGTGGTACCCGTGGCGTTTGCGATCGAAACCGTCCGGTCCGTACTGCCGCCGTCCACGACGATCACCTGTGCCGCGCCCCCGGCCGACACGGATCGCAGGGCCTGCGCGATGTGCTCCTGTTCGTTGAGCGTAGGGACGATGACGCTGACCGTTGGCAGTCGCCGCTTGGGCGTGGAACGTGACGTGTCGTTACCTCCTCCTGACGGGCAAGCCAACTTGCTCAAGACCCGGTTCCGGCTCGATCTTGTACCGTGCGGCACAGGTGCTGGACGGGGGAAGCGTGGCTGACAGGCCCGCGGCACAAGTTTCGCGATGGCCGTCAATCCGTGGCCGGAATACGCACGCAAAGACCCGTCCGCCGAACCTCAAGAAGCTATGACCATCCTACTCCAGCGGAACACGAACGGAAAGAACATGCGATTCGTCGTAACGCAGTGATCCGCGAACCTCTCACGCTCCGCGAAGAAGTTGAGAAAGAAGCACCGGAGCGAGATGGCGACGACGGCGGTTCGAACGCGTGGGTTTAGATGGCGATCCAGCCTTGGTTCGCCAGAATATCAGCATGGTCGAGCTTGAATCGCGTGGATTCTTCCGCGCCGACGTAGATAAGATCGAGCACATCATCCCGCATCGGATCTTTCGGTTTAATAGTTCCAGAGTTGAGCGCGGCTTCCAGCTCATCTTGGGTTACAACTAGCGCGCGATCATACATGACGCAGCTCGGGCGTTTGATCCATTTGTGGTGTTCAGCATCAAGAATGCAGGCACCGTCCTTGTAATCCGCGCGCGTCGATAGATTAACCAAGACCACCTGGCTCGGGTTGGTCGTCGGGCAAGAGAGGATTACCCAGAGGTGGCTATCTACGTCTGTGAATACGAAGGTATCGCCGCGCTGCACAAATCCTGTCTCAGAACATGTCCGCCATTCGCGCCTGTGCAGCGGCTTCAGCAAGGATGTCATCCGCGTCTTGTTCGCGGTCTACTGCCGTCAGGACTTCCCGAATTGGAATTGGTTTTGACGAAGTTCCGGATTCGTTGTTCTTCCACTCCGGAAACTCGTGCGTGATCTCCACCATTTCCCACACATCGGTGTCGCGGTATTGACGAGCCACGCGCTGGAGGATTGCAACCTCGGATCGAGAAAGCTGTCCGACGCCCGGGTGGCTTCTAAGGCTTACGTGGTACCTCTCTCGCTCGATGTGCTCGTCCCAGATTCCAACACCGAGGCAAGTACCGTTGATGAGATCCAGGGTGCCGCTGAGCACCGGGCCGTTCTTCATCGCGACTAGCTGATCGCCGGTGATCATGGTTCCGGTCTCGCGGAGAGATTCTCTTTCCGCGATGTAAAGAAGCTTCAGAAGCTTCATGTAGCTCATTTGGCGGCCTGGCTCTTCGCGCAGGAGCACCCCGGCAGCCTGCGTGGCCTTCTCTACGTCGAAACGGAATGGGTTTGCAGCGTTTCTTGTCATAGCCCAGCGTGTCCGGATAATTTGGGCGATCCTCTGCCCAAGTATAACGGCATTCCTGCTCAGAAACAACGGCTTTCTGTGTAACATGATGCACGAGACGTCTCTTGAAGCCTCTTGACCGCGCCTAGGCGGTTACGCGAGACTGTCAAAGATGGCCGATGGAGCACGTCCGGGCTGGAGGCGGGATCGCGCCCATCGTCGAAGGCGTGGGTGTCAACGCCGCCGTCGGCGAGACGGGGGTGTCTAACCCGACCATCCTCAAGCTGCGCCACGGGATCGGCTCAGCCTGCATTGCCTATCACGATCAGGACGTTCGGGGCTTGAAGCTGAAGCGGATCGCCGCGAACATTCGACGATCGAAACCTGCCCAGCCAAGATCAACCTGACGCTGGAAGTCCACGGACGCCGCGCGGACGGGTTTCACGACCTGCGCTCGCTGGTAATTGGGGTGGATCTTTGCGACCGGCTTCGCGTGTGCGTGCGACGAGAGCCGGGGATCGAGCTGGTCTGTAGCGATCCGACCCTTTCGGGGCCGGAGAATCTGGTGCATCGGGCCACCGCTCGACTGGCCGAACGCCTCGGCGTTGAACCCGCCATTCGACTGGAGCTTGAAAAAAGCATACCCGTTGCCGCCGGGCTCGGAGGTGGAAGCAGTGATGCGGCCACCGCGCTCCGTCTGTGCAACGACCTTTGGTCGGGGGGTCTGTCAGCAGAAGAGCTGGCCGCGATCGGGGCGGAACTGGGCTCCGACGTCCCGCTTTTCTTCTCGCTTCCGGCGGCCCTGATGACGGGCCGAGGGGAGTGCGTCACGCCGGTGCCGCTGCAATGGCGCGGCTGGGTGTTGCTGGTGTTTGTTGACACCGCGGTGCTCACGGAGAAAGTCTTCGCCTCGTGGCGTCCTTCGGACGTGGCCGATTTGCCGCGCGAGCAGGATCAGGCGATCATAGGGTCGAGGTCCGCGGTCGAGGTGTCCGCCCTGACGACCAACCACCTTGAGCCGGCGGTGTTTCGCGTCGCGCCGGCCGTGGGGCGGGCTGCCTGGGAAATCAACCGAGCGAACCTGGGTCCGGTGCGAGTCAGTGGGGCGGGCTCGACGTTCTTTCGATTGTTTGATGATCGCGAAGCCGCGTTGCATGCTGCTACAGAAATGGAAGCTTTGCCGATCGAGCTGAAGACCGCGGTGGTGCGGGCTCCCGTGGGGCACTGTACCGATGCGAGTGGAGAGAGCTGAATGGAGATCACGGAAGTACGTGTCCGATTGCTAGCCGACGCCAGCGATCACCTGAAGGCGGTCTGTACCATCACGCTGGACGAGCAGTTTGTCATTCGCGATATGAAGATCGTCGAGGGCACGCACGGGCTGTTTGTGGCCATGCCGTCGCGGAAGCTGTCGGCCGGTTGCCCGCGTTGTCGATGCCAGAACCACCTGCGGGCCAAGCACTGCAACGAGTGCGGCACCAAGCTGCCGCCGATGTCAATCCCCAGGGACGACAACGGCCGGGAAAAGGCCCACCGCGATGTCGCCCATCCGATCACCGCGGCCGTCCGCGAGATGCTTCAGGACAAGGTTCTGAAGGCATACGCTGACGAACGCGAGACCGAACGCAGTGAGAGCGAGACGGTCTCAGCCGGCAAAGAGGAAGACGAGTTCGGCCCCAGTTCTGACGCACCCGTTGAGGCACCCAAGGAGCCCGTCGGCCTCGTTCGTGAGGAGACGTCGGTCGAGACGTTCGAGCCGGCGCGTGCCGATGTCTCGGAGGTACCCTCCTTCGGTTCCGGACTTCCTGCCGAGTCGGACGATGAACCCGCTGTTGAGTCTCCCGTTCCCGTTGGGGAGTACAACTCGTTGATTGCCGACCTGAAAGGCGGTGCGAAGCGGCGCGGCAACGAAGCGCAAAAGCCTTCATCCGATGAGCGAGGCCCTCGGAAGCGGCGTCGATGCGGTTCTCGCGGCGCCGGCCGTGACGGGGACGACGACGCTCACAAACGCGAGGACGCGCGGCCGCGTGAGACAACGCCGGAGGTGGTGGCCGAAAGCGCGCTGGCGGACCGTGCCACGCGAGAAGCGCCCCAACCTGAGCCGCGCCCAGCGGACCCGGCTCCGGTCAAGTCGCAGGCGCCGCCGGTTCACGTTCCGCAGGAGCCATGCGGGTTCGGGGCTGGGCTGGATGAGCCGGTCGAACCGGCAGCGGCTACCGCGCCGGGGACGCGGGCCGAGCAGCCCCGTCGCGAGGTTCAGTCGCCTGTCGAAACGAAAGAGCCCCAAGGTTTTGCCGAAGTCTCGTCGGACGACACCGCGACACGAAGCGAAGCGCGCCCCGTGGAAGAGGCGAACGACGACGCCGGGTTCGGAGCGGGCATCCTGTAGAAACGAACTCAAGACGGACCCCGTGGTCGATCATCCGTGTCGGAGCTACGCCTCGATCTTGTCGATTCGGATGCGCAGGTACTTCTGGCGGTGCCCCTTCTTGAGGCGGTAGTTCTTCCGCCGGCGGAGCTTCTGGATGATGATCTTTTGGCCCTTCACCTCTCCGACGACGGAGGCCGTGACCTTGGCTCCATCGACCGTGGGATGCCCGATCTTGGACCCGTCGGGGTGGTCACCGATGAAGAGAACCCGGTCGAAGTCCATCGTCGCGGCGTCGTCGGAAAGACTCGGCTGTCGTTCTACTTCCAGGGTCTGGCCCTCTTCCACGCGGTATTGGTGGGAGCCATCAGCGATGATCGCATACACGGTGTCTTCTCCGCCACCGGCGAGTCGCCGACCGTCATGGCCGGCCGCGCACGGCGTTGTCAATGGCACGGCCCGCTGCGTCAGAGGGAACGGCCGACGACGGCTGTAGGCCGAAGGCGTCCCAGGCAGCGGGGAGGCCCGTTCAGCACGAGCCCAAACGGCCTATTGTCAGGGCTCGGGCCACGGCCGTCAAGACCATGAGGACGGAATCTATCGTGCGGGCTGTGCCCATCTATTGTGGCATCAAGCCCCCGCGGGGGCGATCGTAACTCGTGCTCTGTCATCGTTGAATCGACTGGTCCGCGTGCCACGGTTCGGCGAGCCGTGTTGACCGAGAATCATAGCCCCAGGGGCACTGCTCATGGAGCGGTGGGACGCGTCTTGACCAATTCTTACCCCGTCAACCGACGGCTCACGCAGCACCAGTGCTTGGACACGCGCCGTTCGACGGGTTGTTCTCAACCGAGCCGCCACCGTCAGGGAGCGGTTGTGCGCGGCAGGGACCAACCTTGGTCGGCCCGCTCGCTTACCGTCGCGGCTCGGATTACCCATCGCCTCATGTGTATCGAAGCACTGGCTCGCGCCGCCCAAGATTGGCGATCATGCATTCTGGCTGTCTGGGGTGACGGAGTTTGCACAGCGTCAAACATGTCCGCGCCTACGGCTTGGGCATGGGACGCGCCGTCGTTCGGAACACGATCTTTCCAGCAGCAAGCAACAGCAGGGCCGTGACGATCATGCCCCACTGCGAGACCGCAGGAATCGGCTCATCCGCGCAATCGGGATCGTCGAGATCGATGAACCCGTCGCAGTCGTTGTCCAAACCATCGCGACAGGTTGAGCCCGGTGTCTCGCTAGGTGGTGGCGTCCCGCAATCGTTGGGGCAGGTGCATGAGTTCTCGCCCGGATCGCAGACGCCGTTGTCGCAGAAGGGGCCGCACGTGCAATCACTGAGGCAGACTCCTGGGCAGGCGGAATCGTCCATTCCATCGCACTCCTCGCCGGCGGTCACATTGAGCGTGCCGTCGCCGCACAGTGCAAGCGTACAGTTAGCGTCGCACGTGGCCGACTCGCCGCCGGTTTCGCACTCCTCGCCTGTCGTTATGTTGGGTGTACCGTCACCGCACTCGGGCGCTGTGCAATCGACATCACACGTAGCGGACTCGCCACCGTCGTCGCACGCTTCCCCTGGATCGAGGATACCGTTCCCGCATTTCGGAGTGCAATCGAACACGTACGCGGCCCCGCAGTTAGTTCCCGCCACGCAGACGTCTCCCCACGCCCCGACAACGGCCGAGTCACCGCTCACCGAGACGGAAGTCCCGAATCGATTGGCCGTCCTTCCGTCGGAGGCGGTCAGCTTGGCCTCTTCCACCCAGCCTGTTCCGTTGAAATGGTACGCGTACACCGCCCCGCAGCCGTGTCCCGTATTGCAGTTGGCACTCGAAGTGGTACTTTGGCGGCTCCCGACAACGACCGTGTTCCCGCTTACCGAGACGGAAACCCCAAATCGATCGCCCCGCGCCTCGTCGGAGGCGGTCAGCTTAGCCTCTTCCACCCAACCTGTGCCGTTGAAACGATAAACGGACGCCGCGCCGCAGTAGAGTCCGTCAGCGCAGGCGGTTTGCGACGCCGCGACAACGACCGTGTCGCCGCTCACCGAGACGGAGAGACCGAAATGATCGCGATCCGCCCGGTCGGAGGCGGTCAGCTTGGCCTCTTCCACCCAGCCTGTGCCGTCGAAACGGAACACATACGCCGCTCCGCAGTTGAACCCCGCCGCGCAGTCGTCAGACCACGCGCCGACAACGACCGTGTCACTGCTCAAGGACACGGAGACCCCGAATCGATCGCCCTCCGCCTTGTCTGAGGCGGTCAGCGTAGCCTCTCTCGCACCCAGCTTGTGCCGTTGAAACGGTAGACGAACGCCGCGCCGCAGTTGTTTCCCGCAATGCAGTTGTCTTGGTCCGACCCGACAACAATAGTGTCACCGCTCACCGAGACGGAGACCCCGAAATGATCGTCCATCCCTGGCCCGGGGTTGGTCAGCTTGGCCTCTTCCACCCAGCTTGTGCCGTTGAAACGGTAGATGTACGCCGCCCCACAATCATTGTTGAACTCGTTCGTGCAGTCACTCCTCAATGCCCCCACCACGGCCGTGTCCCCGCTCACCGAGACGGAAATCCCGAATAGATCTTGCTCCGCCGCGTCGAAGGCGGTCACCTTCTGTCGCTCTGCGCATTCGATCTGGCCTAGTGCCTCCGCGGCACCCAGGCTCAATGCGAACGCCGCCAACGCGCACCGTAAAGCGCGGTTCTTCGGGCTCCGGCGCCCTTTCCTTCCCTCGCTCCTGACCCAATACATGTTCTCTCCCCACTTTGATTCAAGGAAAAACCAACCCAGTTCCCTTCAGTGTATCAGATCGACCTGAAATTACGAAACACGGCTTCATAAGCGTGCTGGCCACCGGCGCGCCCATCAGCTCTGGCGTCTAGCCCCGGAAGGCGCGGGAGGCGATGGGCAAACGCAGCGGCTCTATCGCCGCTACCGGGGCGTTGAGGGTGGAAGACCGACCCAGGGAGGCCGGCACGTCTGGTTATAGGACTTCCGTCGCGGTTCGGGGCTAGGAGCAAGGCCGGGTGGCCCATCGCTTTAGTGGAATGCACGCAGCTCGGGATTAAGAAAGGGAGGATGCTCTACCTTGTCGGAAGGCTTGTGCTATGCCCATCCAACCGCCGGGTTAGCTCGTTTAGCCGTTCTAGTCTTTCATAGAACGGACTCGCCATTGGGGCCACGACCTCGGAGACGAACAGTTCATCGACAGCGTCGATCACCGGGGATGATTCGTCCCGTCGGCCCCGCTCGCGGCGGATGGCGCGCAGGCCGCGCGAGTACATGCCTGCAATGATGGCTACGAAGATGGTCACCACCACCGCCAGCCCGGCCAGCAGGTGCGGAGCGCTAAGGGCGGACACGATCTTGTATAGCCCGAACGCGAAACCCTTGGCCTCTCCCTCGGCGTACATCTGGAGCACGCCCGCCAGAACCGGCTGACCCAGGGGGAACCATATGAGAATGAGCCACAACGCGGCTTTGCCAAGCACCGACGGACGCCGATGGCGACCGGGGAGCTCTTCGAGAAGCTGTGCGTCGAGCCGACGAGGCAACCGCCGACCGAGGGTTGCCACGCGACGGGTGAGCTGGCCCGCGGACGGCACGTCCGCGTCAATGCCGAGTCGCTTTGCGATGACGGCCTGATCGTCGAGCAGGTGCGCACGGATGGACTCGACCCGCTCGGCAAGCGGGCGACCTTGTGCGTCGAACGGATCGCCGGTGTCGCCCCCGGTGGTCGATGTCATCGTGCTGACACGACGACCCACGGCCCGGGCGAGCCAACCCAGCGGCCAGTAGGTCAGGCGAAGCAGCGGCCAGTCTTCGACGCGCCGCTCGAGAAGCTCGTCGGCGAGCTGGGTCTCGGGTTTCATCTGCCCGCGAACGGCCCGGGCGACCGACGCACAATAGGCCGGACCCACCGCGTCGTTGAGGATGCGCTGGTGGTAAGATGGGTCGCACGCATCGGACAGACATTGCATCGTGCGGTCCAGGTCAAAGTGTCGCCGAATGCGCTGGGCGTTGACGCGGCGTTCCGTTTCGCGGTTGGCGGTCTTGATGCCGCGCCGCTGCTCCGACGACACCGGCGCAAGAACGCAGCCGCGCAAGCGGTCGATGTCCGCCGAGGCGAGAGCGGCGATGTTGGCGACGGTTTCGCGGTCCGTGCCGTAGCGGTGCCAGGTTGGGTCGTCCCACAGCTCCCCGATGCGGTCGATGAATTGCTCGACGTCCGGGAAGGCGGCCGCCACCAGAAACCGCCGGTCGGGGCTGTGTGGACAGCCGGCTGCCGCGACGGATGTGGATACCCAGGTGCCCTGCTCCGCCCAAAATCGCTCGGCCCGTTCCTTGTGGTTGTGATCTTGGCCGTTGCCGGACGCGACGAACGGATCGCTGTCGGCCAGCAACTGATCGACCTTATTCAGCACACAGCGCACGTTGCTCGGGTCTTTGATGCAGACCTCGCGGAACATTTCGACCCACGCGCGGTCACCGATCTTCCGCGGGGTTTGCACCCACAGCAGCCGATCCAACAGAGGCGCCACGCCGCGCACGATCTCCAAATGCGTACGAAATTCGCTGTCGAAGTCCGGCAGGTCGATGAGCGCCACGCCGCGGATGGCGTCGGCCTCATGCGTCGTGACATCGAACAAGATGTGCGGCATGCGTGTCGCAAGACGATGGGCGACGGCGTCCTGCATGGCCGCGTGAACGTACGCCATCGGGCGCGTGGTTCCCTCGCCGACTTCCTCGGACGGAGCGGAAACGCTCTGCTGCGCGAGGGCGTTGATGAGCGTGGACTTTCCCACGTCCTTGCCGCCGAGGATGCCGCAGATGACCAGGTCATCCGCCAGCGCCGCGTCGGACCCCATCGACAGTGCGGCGGGCTCGGTTTGGAAGAGTGCCGCCAGCTCTTTGTTGACGGAATCGAGCTGCGAGGCCGCATCCGGCAAGGGCGAGTCGGTCATGTCGTGCCCTCCTCGATGTCTTGAAGGGTAGAGAGCGCGTTGAGAAGCGAATCGTCGGGCGGTAGCACCAACGCGGCCGCTTCGGCCATCGCGGCATCGACCAAGCCGCGGGCGTGGGATTCGAGTCGTGTTCTAAACGCGGCCGTCGTCTGTTGCACGGCGTCAAACTCCGGGCTGCCCAGGAGTTTTTCCTGAACGAGGGTCGTCATTCGACCGGCCGCCTTGCCGAAGAGCGCGCCCGCACCCGTTGCGACCACAAGCTGTGACAGGGCGCCGGCAATGGCACCTTTGGCAGAGAGAAGGGTGAGCGCCGCGACAGGCCCGGGCGCGGCGATCAGCACGACGGTGAGCCCCACGGCGCCCATTCCCAGGGCTCCCTTCACATGCGGGGCCATGCCGGCGCACTCGTTATCGACCTTTTCCAGCCAGCGCGACAGGGCGCCGTCCACGTCCTGCGCCCCGCGGCGCACCTCATGTTCAAGAGACGGATTCCACTCGAACTGCCTAGGCGCAGGTTCCAGACCCGTCCAGCGACGGACCTCGTCCCAAAAGGCAGCCGTTCGGACGGCGCGGTTCACCTCGTGAACGCTGCGGGCGGCCGACTGTGCGAAGTACCTCATGGCAATCGTGATCCGATCCCCCTCGCCCGCCTCGTCCGGGTCGGCGTTCGCGCCGGTCGGCCCGATGATCGCACCGACGAGGGGCACGCCGCGAAGCACGCCGCTGACGCGGCGGGCTTGCGCGCTGAGCCAGCGTTTGGTGTCGGGAATGCGCAGTACGCGCGACACGGCGTCCACCTGGCGACGCTCGTCGGGGGTCATCAACGAGGACAGACACTCCCCCTGATCGGGAACGGCTCGCCCGATCGCACCGGTCAGGCCGCGTTCGAGCTGCTTAAGCCGGGCCGCCCGCTCTTCGTTTTGGCTGACCACGCGGTTGGCCGCCTCGGACACCTGGTCGAACAAGGCAGACGTGCGCGGCGGCGCCGGTTGGCTCAGGAAGCTGAGAACATCGTCGAAGGTACCGGGCGAAAAGCGGCGGAAGCCGCGGCCTCGTCGAAACTCCAGGACGGACATCCCCTCGGTCGATAGTTGGGCGGCCTGTTGGGCAAGCGAGGCGCGGTCGTCATTTCCCAGGGTTCCCTCGCAGGTACGGTTAAACAGAGCCCAGCGCTGTTGTCCGAAGCGAACGGACTCGGCGCGAAGCTTGGAGATGGCCTGGCGGTCATACCATCGCTCATGATCCAGAACGACGACCAGTCGATCCAGCCAGGGAAGCAGTGACAGGGCGATGTCTCCCTCGGCCAGCGCCGCTTCCGAGGTGAAGTCCGGGAGGTCGATGAGCCAAACATCGCGGAGGGCGTCGATCGGATGGAACAGGACAGCCACGGCATCCGGCTCGCCGCAGACGTTGCCGTCGAGTTCCACCAAGACGCGGCGAAAGCCCGGCAGCAGGCGGTCGGAGGCGAGCAGCGGCAAGACCGTGGGGCGGTGATCCTCGTGGATCGCCAGGATCGGCCCGAGCGTCGAGTGTCCGCGTGCCGTGATGCGGCTGGTGAGATGCCCGTCGAGCAGATTGTTGAAGACGGTGCTCTTGCCGGAGGAGGCCCCACCCACCAAAGCCGCCAAGGCGGTTTGAGTCGTGTTCAGCTCGCCGGCGACGAGCCGATGCACCGCCTGTCTGATCACGACGGGCCAATCGAATCGCAGGCTTCCGGACAGCCGGTCCCCTGCTTCGACCAGTCGGCTCAGTGCATGTCGGACGTGTTCGTTCATGGCTCCGGCAAGAGATTCGGTTGTGGATGGGGAATCTTTCGATTCGCGGGTTCGATTCATGGAGCCCAGGGATTCGATCCGAGCCCTCGCGGCGATGGGCGACGCGGACGTGTCGGGGGCTACGCCGGTTTGATGTTGAGCACCTCGAGGTCCGGATAGTTCGCCTGGGAGGCGACCAGGCGCTTGGCTTCGTCATAGGTGTTGGCGTAGACGCGAAACTGCTTCACGGCACCGGGTTTCTTGTCGCCGGGGCACTTGTACTTGTAGTAGACGGTGTAGGGTTTCAACGTATTGTATCTCTCGGATCATTGCCCCCTCGTGTCCGGTTGCGCGGCACGCAAACACCGCGTGGTGAACCCGGATGCGTTGGAGAGGGCACGTTATGGGGCGAATCGCACCGGGCTCGGCGTAGCCTAGCGGGCCTCACGACCGTCGTCGAGGGCTCGCTACGGCCTCCAAGACGCCTGCGTCACGCTTCGGCCTGAAGATTGGCACCGATCGTCGTTTGCTACCGGACGTCGGCGATTGTTGCGGATTGTCGCGCGAAAGAGGCATCTCCACCGCACACGGTCCCCTTCATTGCCGGCTCGGGTGCGGTCGATAGAAGGGTAGTCTGCCCGGCTGTCCGCCGCGTAGGCGAGTTGAAGCCGGCTCGGACCGCGGATAGACTTCTGAGGGGGCGTCCCTCGGAAGGGTTCTTTCATCGCGGGGCTTCGGCGCCGGCGACGGGCATAGCGCCTTTCGCCCGGACCGCGGCGGTCCGATTTTGGGCTCGTTTGGCCGGATCGGCCGGGAAGCAGTCATGGGTCGGCGCGGTGGGGCGACAGTGGGTCGCCGCCTCCACGACGGACGGGAACGGACACAAGGAGTCACCGTAGATGTTTGAACGGTTTACCGATCGCGCACGTAAGGTGATGGCGCTGGCCAATCAAGAGGCGCAGCGTTTCAACCATGAATACATCGGGACCGAGCATGTTCTGCTGGGTCTGGTGAAGGAAGGCTCGGGTGTCGGCGCCAACGTGCTCAAGAACCTCGAGGTCGATCTGCGCAAGGTCCGTCTGGAGGTCGAGAAGCTGGTCAAGAGCGGACCGGAAACGGTCGCCATGGGCAAACTTCCGCAGACGCCACGTGCCAAGAAGGTGATCGAGTATGCCATCGAAGAGGCACGCAACCTGAACCACAACTACGTCGGGACCGAGCATCTTCTGCTCGGTTTGCTGCGTGAGCAGGACGGGGTGGCCGCTCAGGTTCTGATGAACCTCAACCTGCGCCTCGAGGACGTCCGCGAAGAAGTCCTCAACCTTCTCGGTGCGTCCGAGGAGTCGGAAGAGGTCGGGACGGCCATGCATGGCGAACAGAAAAAGGGCAAGAGCAAGACGCCCGCGCTGGATTCCTTCGGTCGCGACCTCACGGAGATCGCCAAGCAGGGCAAACTCGACCCGGTCATCGGCCGCCAGGCCGAGATCGAGCGGATCATCCAGATTCTCTGTCGCCGTCAAAAGAACAACCCGGTGCTGCTCGGAGAGGCCGGCGTGGGCAAGACGGCCATTGTCGAAGGCCTGGCACAGCGCATCGTCACCAACGACATTCCGGAGTTGCTCGCCGATCGTCGGATCGTGGTGCTGGACCTGGCCATGATGGTGGCGGGGACGAAATATCGCGGTCAGTTCGAGGAGCGCATCAAGGCCGTCATGAACGAGGTGCGCCGCGCCGGGAACGTGATCCTCTTCATCGACGAACTGCACACGCTGGTCGGTGCGGGCGGTGCGGAGGGTGCGATCGACGCGTCCAATGTGCTCAAGCCGGCGCTGAGCCGAGGCGAGATCCAGTGCATCGGCGCGACCACGCTCGACGAATACCGCAAGTACATCGAGAAGGATACGGCGCTCGAGCGACGCTTCCAGCAGATCATCGTGGAACCGCCGACCGCTGACGAGACGATCCTGATCCTCAAGGGCTTGCGGGATCGCTACGAGGCCCATCATCGCGTCCGGATCACCGACGAGGCCCTGAGTCACGCCGTCGAGCTGTCGGCGCGATACATGCCGCGCGTACAGCCGGATAAGTCCATCGACGTGATGGATGAGGCCGGCGCGCGGGTTCGTCTCAAGTCCATGACCAAGCCGCCGGACCTGACAGACCTCGAGCGAGAGATGGATCGGCTGACGGGCGAGAAAGACGAAGCCGTCAAGAACGCCGACTACGAGCGTGCCGCGCAGATTCGCGACCAGCTCGACTCCATCAAGCTCAAGAAGCGCGAGCTCCAGAAGGAATGGCGCGACCGGAGCAAGGAGATCGACGGCGTGGTCGATGAGGAGGTTGTGGCCGAGGTCGTGGCCACCATGACCGGGATTCCGCTCACCCGAATGGGCAAGGACGAGACCGACCGGCTTTTGAAGCTCGAGGACGAACTCCACGAGCAGGTGGTCAGCCAGGACGAGGCCGTCAGCGCGATCGCCCGAGCGGTGCGTCGCAGTCGCAGCGGGCTGAAGGATCCGGCACGCCCGATGGGCAGTTTCATTTTTGTCGGTCCCTCGGGTGTGGGCAAGACCTACCTTGCCAAGTGCCTGGCCCAGTTCATGTTCGGCGATGCCGAAGCGCTCTTCGTTCTCGACATGTCGGAGTACATGGAGAAGCACAACGTCTCGCGTCTGATCGGCGCCCCGCCCGGATACGTCGGCTATGAAGAGGGCGGTCAGCTCACGGAGCGCATCCGTCGTCGGCCTTATTCGGTCATTCTCCTCGACGAGATTGAAAAAGCACATCCCGACGTGTTCAACATGCTTCTCCAGATCATGGAGGAAGGGCGGCTCACCGACTCGTTCGGGCGGCACGTGGACTTTAAGAACGTCATCTTGATCATGACCAGCAACGTCGGGGCCCACCGCATCACGCACCAGGACGAGTTCGGTTTCGGCAAGCGCGACACCGAGCTCTCGTATGCGAAGATGAAAGAGACGCTCAAGACGGAACTCGAAGACCACTTCCGCCCCGAGTTCCTCAACCGTCTGGACGAGGTGATTGTCTTCCGCAAGCTCACGCACGACGATCTGGTATCCATCGTCGATCTTGAGTTGTCCAAGCTCGCCTCCCGCATGAAGGGGAAGGATATCGCGCTCGAAGTGACCCGAGAGGCAAAGGACTTCCTCATCGAGCACGGCACGGACGAGAAGTTCGGCGCCAGACCGTTGCGTCGTGCGATCGAACAACACCTGGAGGATCCGCTGTCCGAGGCCCTACTGCGAGGCCAGTTCGCCAGCAAGAACAAGGTGATCGTCTCCGTCAAGCCGGCGGCGTCCGACGACGAGGAGGCCACGTTGGCGCTGGAGGGCCTTGTCGTTGCCAAGGAAGAGCCGGAACCCGTGGCGGCCAGTCATACCGACGAAACGTAGCAGACCGACGGGAAAGGTGTCGCGCGGGCTTCGGACCCGCGGGTGCATCGAGTGCAGGTGTTTTTCAACAGGCACCCGGGGCAACGTCCCGGGTGCTTTCCACCGAACAGCCATTCCCAAAACCGCTCCTTGATCCGCTCGATGCGATCTCCTCGGCGGGGCCTCTTGAATAATCTTGTCTCCCGTCCGAATGCTTAGCGTGAGGCCTTATGCGCCTAAAAAGCGGGCTTGCAGCCGCGGATCGGCAGTCTTGGAGTGGCGTCGGCCCGATCCACACGATGTCGGTTCCGGTCGCCCACGCGCGTAACGTTGTCCGTGGTGTTCGGGCGGGCTACAATCGGGTGCTATGGCGGGGGCGTGCGGTACGGTAGCCGGTATGCGTTGAGCGTATGGTGGTCGTGGGCATACTCCCGTTCGATTGAGCGTTTACGATGGGCCAATCAAGTCGCCGAGCAGGGTACTCCGTCACCCGCCTAATCGGTATCACCTGCGCCGTGTTTGGCATGGTATCCACCGCCCGTCCGGTGCGCGCCGACCTCGAGGTGAACGTGACCCGGGTCGGGTTTCCCACGCTCCCGCCGCAGGGCGACGTCGTCCGCACGGGGCAATGGGCACCGGTCATCGTCGATGTCGCACTGATCGCACAAGATCGATTCGACGGCGTGGTTCGCGTCGGCCAGTTCGACGTGGACGGCGATGAGTGCTTCGACAGCCACGATCTTCATCTGAGAAACGAGACTGAGGGCGTCCGGCTCTATCTCTACCTGCTCCCGAACCAGTCCCAGAACCAAGGCCGGTTCATCGTCGAGGTCTTCGACGAGGCGGGTGAGGCCGTCGAGGTGGTTTCCCAGGGTGAGCTGACGTTCCAGGCCGAGCCGGCCCAGGCGCCGACGGTGCTCGACGACGACAGCGTCCTGATCATGTCGATGTCTCGCGGCGCGATGGGACGGATCCAGGATCTGGTCGGTCCGGATCAGGAGAACCTCTACCGCCGTCAGATCAGCATCGGGCACATGAGCCCGGGCGACCTTCCCGAGCTTTGGATCGGTCTTGAGGCTGTTGACTACATCGTGTGGGATGATGCCGACCCGGACGACCTCACCGAACGGCAGCGGACGGCCTTGATCGAATGGGTGCGACAGGGCGGAACGCTACTGCTGGCCGCCTCGCGCACGGCGGCGTCGTTGCGTCTTTCCAGGATCAGCACGGACGCGCTCCCGCTGGAGCTGGGTGACGTAAGCCCGGTGGATAATCTTCCAGAGGTTCGTCGGGCGCTCCTGGGCGCACCGGGCGACGACGCCGGCTGGTGGGAAGAGCCGTTCCCCACCCCCGTCCTGATCGCACATGGTACGCTCCGCGATGGGGCGAAGCGCGTTCCCGACACGAAGGGCAACACATCCAACGTGGTCACCCGTCGAAGGCTGGGGCGCGGCGAGGTCATCTTCTGTGCCATCACGCTGGCCGACCTGTTCAGCGCGCCGGGCAGCGCGATCGAGTTTTTCCAGGAGATGTTCCACCTGAGCGTGCTGGACAGTGAGATGGAACAAGCCCCCACTCCCTACCGGCTCTTTCCCCACGTCCTGTCCGGCATCGCGTTTTCCGAGTGGAGCAGCATTTATATCGTCCTGGCGGGTGTGTTTTCCATCGCCTACGTCCTGATCGCGACATTGGGTACCTGGGCGCTGCTCGGCGCGCGCGGGTGGCGCCAGCACAGTTGGAGCGCCTTCGCGGTGGTCGCGCTGGCCGCGAGCGTACTCAGCGTCTTTGCGGTCAATGCGATTCGTGGCTTCGGCGGGGAGACGTTGCACCAGATATCCGTTGTCGATGCCGATGCGGGCGATCCCATCGGCTTCGCGACGATCTTTCTCGGCGTCAAGACCGGGTCGGACCGGGAACTGGACCTGTGGCTCCCCTCTGATCGGCTGGGAGCCGACGAGCCCGAGGAAACGGACTGCTTCCTACGACCTGTCCCCGTCGGAAACGACTTCGACTCCGCCACCGATCGGTTCGTCGATCCCAAGTCGTACCGTTTGGCCCCGGGAAGCGCGGTCATCGACAACGTTCGTATCCGGGCGACGTTGAAGCGGTTCGAGGGGCGGTGGAAAGGGCCGCTGGGCGGGTCCGTCAAGAGTGACGTCGGCGTGCGCGGCACGACCATTCAGGAGGGCAGCTACCTGATCAACAACCTCGGCGTCGATCTCGAGGACTGCTACCTGCTTCAGCCGTCATTGGCGCTGGGGCGACGCGGGGAGCCTCGCAACACCTCCATCTACGCCTTCTTCATCGGCGACATACACGACGGTGAGGAAATCGACCTCCGCAACAAGTGCTACGTCATCGACGGCGAGGAGAAAGTGAGTGACTCGAAATCGTCGGCCAAGCTGTCCGAGCGCCAGAAGGACTGGAGCAGCCCGTTCCGCAACTTGCTTTCCCGCGTCGGAAGCGGTTCAATCATGGGGGGGACCCGTGCCCTGGGTCAGGAGAAAAATGCTTTACTCCTGGCATCGACGGCCGGCGACTATCAGGCTGAGGTGAGTGCCACGCAGTACTTCGTGAGCGCGCTGACCCCGTCTCGGGACCGGCTGCGGCAGCTCGACCTTCGTGACCGTCTCGCCCAGGACAGCTTGGTGCTGATCGGCTTTGCGAAAGATCCGGGTCCGGTGCGGTTGTTCCGCCGGACGGGCGAGCGACCCTTTCGGATCCTCGAGCCGGACCGACGTAAGTCGTGGACCATGTATCGCATTCGGATCCCGGCCAGGTGGGTGTCGGCGAGCGACGAGGATGAGGATGAAGAGGTCCGTTAGATGTCCCTGAGGTTCGTCCCTTGATCATTCAAACCATCAATCTGACCAAGCGCTACGGCAAGCTCGTCGCCCTCAACAACCTGCACCTCAACATCGAGGAGGGTGAGTGCTTCGGATACATCGGGCCCAACGGCGCCGGCAAAACCACAACCATCAAGATCCTCGGGACGCTTCTTCAGCCGACGTGGGGAGAGGCCCGTGTCTGCGGGCACGTGGTGGGGTACGAGTCACGGCGGATTCGCCCGCTGATCGGGTACGTGCCGGACTTCTTCGGTGCCTACGAGGACATGGTCGTCCAGGAATACCTCGAATTCTTCGCCAGCGCCTACAACATCACGGGCAAGCAGCGAACCCGCGTCGTGGGTGACGTACTTGAGCTGACCGACCTGGTCTACAAGCGCGACGCGCTGGTTGACGGGCTCTCGCGGGGCATGAAGCAGCGACTGAGCATCGCCCGCGTTCTTTTGCATGACCCGAAGGTGCTTCTGCTCGACGAACCCGCCAGCGGACTGGACCCCAGGGCTCGTATCGAAATCCGCGAGCTTCTCAAGGAACTCAGGCGGATGGGAAAGACTATCATCATCAGTTCGCACATTCTGCACGAACTGGCGGAGTTGTGTACCACCGTCGGGATCATCGAACAGGGAGAGCTCCTGTTCAAGGGTCCGATCGAGGAAATCATTCAGCGGGTCAGGGTCGGAACCAGGGTGCACGTGCGGGTGACCGAACAGCAGGACCTGGCCGCCCTGCTCCTGGAACGAACCAAGGGCGTCAAGGCGGTCGAGCAGAACAACGGTGCGCTGATCGTCGAACTGGAGCAGAAGATACACGATTTTTCAGGCATCGCCCGCCTGCTTCTGGACAACAAGTTCAAGATTCGTGAACTCAAAGAGGAAGAGATCAACCTCGAAACGGCCTTCATGAGGCTGACCAAAGGGATGATCCAGTAGCTGCGCGACGGGGCATGGCGGCGATCGCCACCCCTCCTTCGTGGCCGCCGCCGGTCGTTGAGTCGGAACATTCGATGAATCGCGTACTCTCCCGATTGTGGCTGTGGCTGTACTACCTGTTGCCGGCCAACCCGATCCTGGTCCGCGTGGTACACGGGGCATCGCGCCGAAGCCGCCATCTTCTTCTTCGCACCGGTTACCTCAGCGCCCTGTTGCTGGTGGTCATCATCTCTTTGCTGAGCTCGATGAGCGGACAGGGCGCCTCGCTCGGGGAGTTGGCCAAGAGCGCTTCCCAGACCTTCCGCCTGGCTTCGATGGCCCAGCTCGCGCTGATGTGTTTTCTCGCGCCGGTCTTCACGGCGTCCGCCATCACGCAGGAGCGTGATGCGCAAACCTTCAACATTCTTCTCTCCACGCCGCTCAGCAACGCGCAGATCGTCTTCGGGTCGTTGATGAGCCGACTGTACTTCGTCCTCATGCTCCTGCTCGCCGGTCTGCCGATTTTCCTGATGACGATGGTCTACGGCGGTGTCACCGCGTCCCAGGTGCTGGAGAGCTTCGCCCTATCCGGTGCGACGGCCATTCTTACCGGTGCCGTCGCGATCTTTGTGACCATGGCCGGCGTGGGGACCGGACGGACGATCTTCTCGTTCTATCTGGTGATCGTCATTTACCTACTGGCCGTCCACATGGCCGGGCTTTGGAGCGGCACCTGGGTCCTGGAATCCGCGGCCAACCTCGACGGGCGCAAGATGAGTTGGCTGACGCCATTCCACCCCTTCCTGTCCCTCCAGGTGGCGCTGAACCAAGTACACGCCCCGTCCTATGCTCGGCTTGGTGAGTACTCGTCGATTGTCCGCTATGCGCTCGCCTATCCGTCGGCGACGTACGTGGCCTGGACGACAACACTGGCGTTCCTTCTGACGACCTCGGCCATTGTGTTTGTCCGCCGTGGCGCCAAGGTCGGTGAATCGACGATCTTCACCCGGCTTCGAGATCGTTTCATCCGCATCGATCGGTCGGGCCTCACGCGCACGCCGCGAACAGTCTGGCGCAACCCGGTTGCCTGGGCGGAGGCCAAGACACGCGCCTCGGGCGGCGGTCTGTTGCGATCGGCGATCGTGGTGGCCGGCTTTGTCGGGCCGTTGATCGTGTTCTATCGCTACACGAATGGGACGCTGTCGTCGGCTGTGACGGCCGGGTGGCTCTCCAGCCTGATCATGATTCAGTTCGCCCTTGCGCTGATCATCGCAACGAACACGGCCGCCACCTCCATCACCAAGGAGAAGGAATCCAAAACGATGGAGTTGCTCCTGACCACGCCGCTGACGAGCAAGTACATCTTGTGGGGCAAGCTGCGCGGACTGGTGAGTTTTGCCGTGCCGCTTTTGGTCGGTCCGGTGCTGGCACTTCTTTTGTTCGGTGTTCACGGTCTCATTCGCAGCGGCACACCCCCGGTTGTTGGTTTGGAGGTGGCGCTCGAGCTGGGGATCCTGCTGGTTATCTACACCTCGTTCGCCTGCGTGATCGGTCTGTGGCGGTCGTTGAACAGTCGGACGAATGTTTCCTCGGTGATGTACAGCGTGGGCATCCTGGTTCTGCTCTGCGGAGTCACCTCCTTGATCGGTTTTCAAATCGTGGATTCAACCGGCGAGGACTTCGGCGCGTTCCTCGCCCCGTTTGCCCCGTTCACCTCGATCCGGTATCTCGTCTGTCCACGCGACCTGTTCGCCACGCCGCGCGCGTTCTCCGAAGGGATCGCCGGGGCAAGGACGGCCGCCGCCATCGGCAGCGTCATTGCGATGTCGATCTACGTGTTCATCGTGTGGCGCCTGTATGCCGGGCTGGTCCGGAGCTTCGATATGACGCTGCGGAAACAGTCGGCCATGTAGCGCGCGCCGTGGGCAAGTCTGCTTGTTCAAGCGTCGATAGGGCGATAGGGACAGGGGTCGCGAACACACGGGTACCGATCGTCGGTCGGCGTTGCCCGACAAGGAGATGACAAGGGTGCCTATGAGAGACTCTGTTCCACGGATGGGTTCGTTTGCTCGGCTACTGGTCGCCGTGAGTCTGCTCTCGTCCGGCTGCGCGCCGGCCAGCTTCTTGATCACGACCGTCAGCCCGCGCGGCGGATTGGTCGAGACCGAGCTGTCCCGCGATTCACTGTTTGCGGCCGACAAGATCGTCCTCATCGACGCCAGTGGCGTCTTGAGCAACGCGCGCGAGGGGCAACTTCTGGGCGTGGGGGAACATCCCGTCAGCCTGCTCGTCGAGCAGCTCGACAAGGCGCGCCGCGACCGGCGCGTGCGAGGCGTGATTCTGCGGATCAACTCACCGGGCGGCACGGTGGTCGCCTCCGAGTTGATGCATGACGAAATCATGCACTTTCGCAAGAGCGGCAAACCCGTGGTGGCGGTGATGATGGACGTGGCCGCCAGCGGCGGCTATTACATCGCCTGCGCCTGTGACGAGATTGTGGCACAGGCTTCGACCATTACCGGCAGCATCGGCGTTGTGATGCAACTCCTCGACGTCAGCGGCACGATGCAGATGATCGGCGTGAAGGGAAACGCGATCATTTCCGGCGTCCATAAGGACACCGGCTCACCCTTCCGCGCCATGCGGGCGGAGGAACGCGAATTGTTTCAACACATCGTCGATGAAATGTATGGTCGCTTCGTCGATGTCGTGACCCAGGGGCGACCCACGCTTGACGAGGCCGCCGTGCGCCGCCTGGCGGACGGGCGGGTCTACACGGCGAGTCAGGCGCTGGAGGCCGGACTGATCGACCGAATCGCAACCATGCGGGAGGCGGTGGCGGGAATCAAGCAGCGGGTCGGATCAAAGAGCGCCCGTCTGGTGACCTATCATCGTTCGTACGACGAACGGCCCAACTTCTATGCGTCGTCGCCGCCCGCCGCGCCGCAAGCACTCAGCCTGCTATCGATCCACCTGCAGGCGCCCTGGGGCGCCGGAACCCCCAAGTTCATGTACCTCTGGCGACCAGGCCTCTAAGAGCGTGCCTATCACCGCGTTTCATTAGCCGTACGACTATTCAGGCGTTCCGGCGGGGCTGTGCCGATCATGGATGGATGGAATAGGAATGGCAGCCATGAGAACATGGAGGTTGGGCCATGCCCGTTGCCCCCGCGCCACCCCTTCGGCTGCGGGCGGGCCATCGGAAGCGGCTGGAGGCCGTGATCCGGAAGCGTACGTCGCCACGGCGAGACGTACAGCGTGCCCGCATCATCCTGTGCCGTGCCAATGGTGTCGCTCATCGCCAGACCAAACGCGAACTCCACACCAGCGTCGATACCACCCTCCGCCGGCGTAGTCGTTACGAGGAAGAGAGCCTCGATGGGATTGTCGAGTCCATCAGCCGACAGTCACTTCGTGGTGGAACATGATCTCCTCGCGTTTCACGATGGCGCCCAGTGCTTCCGGGCAACGGTCGGCCATCATGTATTTGGCTTCGATGAACTTGCCGTGGCAGCCCTCGCCGAGAACCTCGGCCGCCAGTCGGCTGATCTTGAACAACCGAATCGCGTCGTGGATGTTGTCGGGCAGGAAGCGCGTGCGGGCACGTTTGCCCTCGGCGTCGGACGGGTCGGGCAGCCCCCCCACCAGCCCGGTCCATAGAAGCGTGAACAAAAGCACGGGCAAGCTCTCGCTTGCCCCGCGCACCCGCCGTGGCTGCGACCAAAGAAACGCGAAGTGCTCTACGGTCGCACTTTGGCCAGCCGTTCCTCGGGAACCTGGAACGCTCGGGCGCGGAAGAGGAAGTCGACGATGTTGCCCTCGTGCGGCTGGAGCCAGTCCAGCTTGATGGTGGGGATGGCGCCGATGTTGAGCCGGTCGATGTGCCTCGCGTCCATGAGCGCCCGCTCGAACTCGGGCTCAGCGGTGATGGCCGAGCAGACCAGGGTTGGCCCGATCGACTGGATCATCTCTTCCTGCGGACACTCAACGACGCTCACAAAGGGGAACATGTATTCCTTGGCGGCGATGGCGCGGTCGGGCGAATCGCAGTGGACCACCGTTGGCCTAAGATAGGCGCAGCGCTCCTTCTCGACCAGGCGCGAGCCGAACCTGGCCGTCATGTCTTCGACGCCGTCCTCGGCGACCTCCGCGTCGATCTGCTTGGAGATGGTGGGCGCCATGCCGGCGACGGTAAACGCGGCCAGCGCGGCTTCGGGGTCGTCGGGTTCTTTCACTTCGATCGGGCCGATCTTTTCCGCGACGGCCTGGGCGATCTCGCGCGTGTGGCGCGATGCCCAGATACCCGAGCAGTTGATGCAGCCGCGACCGCTGTTGAGGTAGACGCTGTCGGCCATCAGGTCGAGGTATTTCTCCCAGTCATCGACGCAGTCGTCGCCGAGAAGAATCTTCGAAAAGCCGGGGCCATGGACCTGGACGGCCGGGTTTCCGCGATACATCTCGACGACCGGCGCGCCGCCGAAGATCATCGTTCTGTCGCAGTGGCTGACGACTGCCGCACCCATGTCACCGCCGCCGGGATAGATGGCGATGGCCTCTTTCGGCACGCCGGCCTCGGTGAACGCGGCCGCCATGCGATAGGGGGTCCACGGTTCCTGCGGGCCAGGCTTGAGGATCAACCCGATCTGCATGGGGATGACCGGAAGCCAGAGCGTATGCACGCCGGGCGAGTTGGAGGGCAGCACCATGCCCAGCGCCGACGTTTGCACCTGGTAGCTGACGGTGACGCCGCGCTTCTCCACGCCATAGCCGCGCGTCAGGATGTCGAGGTCGAGCCCACGGGTCAAGGAGTCGAGAATCTTGTCCATGTTCTGAAGGACGAACTCGTTCTTGGTCATGTTCGCCAGGCACATGTGTTCGGGCAGGCCGGTGGTGGCCGACTGTTGACGAGCGAAGTCTTGCGGTGACTGCTCCGCGTCACCCATGGGGAGCGTGTCGTTGGCAAAGAGCGCTCCCGCCTTGGTGAGCATGGCCACCAGTTCGCGCGCGGGGATGTCGCGAAGCACGTCGCGGGCGCGCTTGGCGAAGCGCATGTCGCGGGCCATCAACCCGGGGTTGGCCTGGCTGACCGTCGCCAGCGGCTCGCCGGTGACAAAATGAACGACCTCGTCCAGCTCCAGGCTTTCGTAGGGCGTGCCCCATCGAAGGATCGGGATGTTTAGCACGTTGGTGTCTCCAGTAGTCGATGCTTTATCCGAGCCGCGCCCGTCAGGAAGCGGATGTCCGTGACAAGACGGACTCGCATGCGTCCACACGCTTGCGGGTTGGGTGGCCCATGGCTTTAGCCGTGGGGGACGCGAATCCGGTGAGCATTCGAGTCCCCCACCTCTGAAGAGGTGGGCCACCCACCGAGCCAAGCCCGCCGATTCAACGTTGTCCTTACATTAGTACACGCCGACGGTGGTCTGGGAGGCGAGCCGACTGAACGGCCGCACGCCGCTGACGCCGTCCCAGGGATAGGCTTCGTACGAACGCTCACGCTCGCCCTCGTCTCGCTCCAGGAAGCCGGGGACGAAGAATTCCTTGGTCAGTGTCGTGAGTTTGACACGCCCCGTCTCGCCGTAATCGACGACCCGATTCGCGTCGTCCGGATCGACCACCTCGACGACGGCCCGCGGCTGCGGGGCGAAGTAGGTGATCTTGTATCCGTCCTCTTTGGTCACCGGCTTCGAGCAGG
Organism: uncultured bacterium; assembly: GCA_965371245.1. Taxonomy (GTDB): domain Bacteria; phylum Planctomycetota; class Phycisphaerae; order UBA1845; family UBA1845; genus CBDUXT01. The sequence continues at coordinate 30,116 of CBDUXT010000067.1, forward strand.
CCAAGCCCATCAGCGTGTTGCCGTAGGTGGGCGTGATGTATACGCCGTCGAGCAGCTCCTCGACCGCGAAGCGCGTCCACTGCGGGGTGAACTCCGTGCCGCCGGAGAAGATGCCGGTGATGCCCGACTCTTTGATGCTGCTTCCCTTTTTCTCGAGCCCCTCGGCCAGCGCTTCGAGCATCTTGGGCGTGGTGAACAAACCCTTGATGTCGTGGTTGGCGCTGAGCACCGTGATCGCCTGATCGACCACGTGCTCCTTGTACGCCTCGAGGTGCTCCATCCACCCCTTCTTGATGAGCTTGACCACCCATCGCGGGTCGAGGTCCACGCAGAAGCAGATACCGCCACGAAACTGGCACAGGTGCTCGACGGCCAGCCGCAGGCGTCTCGGACCCGTCGGCCCGAGCATCAGCCAGTTGGAGCCGCGGGGAAAGTGTTCGTCCGGAAGGGTCTCGCTGAACAGCTCATAGTCGATGCGGAAGTCGTCGATCACCACGCGGCTCTTGGGGATGCCGGTGGTTCCGCCGGTTTCGAAGACGTAGGTCGGCTTGCCGAGGTAGGGCTTGGGAATCCAGCGGTCAAGCGGGCCGCCGCGGAGCCAGTCGTCCTCGAACAGTGGGAATCGCTTGAGGTCTTCGAAAGACTGGATCTCTTTGCACGGATCCCAACTCAGCTTCGAGGCATAGTCCAGCCAGAAGGGGCAGCCCGTGTCCGGGGTGAAGTGCCATTTGACGATCTCGCGTACGCGGGCATCGAGCGCCTCGCGAGCGCTATCCACCTTGGCGGTGATGTCGGCCGTGGCGGTGTCCATGCTCACGCTCCTCGCATTCGATCAGGATGGGTCTACCCGGGGACAGTTCGTAACGCCCCGGCCTCCTCGACAAAACCAGGGCCACGCAGGATACCGCAGGCGCGGGTTGCGGGCAACCGGAACGCCGGCTCACGCAGCGGCGGGGTGCATGACCGAATCGGCATTGAGCAGTTTTCAGAGCACCGGGCGCAAGCCCGGTGACACGCTAACGCTGCGGTCCGCAGGCTGGCGCCGGCGGCTCTGACTCGGCGTACCCGTCTCGCAGGAAATGTCACGCAACCGCGCGATGCGCCGCCCCTACTTGCTCGTCTCCATCGCCTCGTTTTCGCGCTTGACCCAGGTGTAGTTGTAGTCCTTGTCCTCGACCGAGCAGCCCATGTCGGTCATCAGGAGCGGCTTGAACGTGTCGCACATGACGGCCAGCTCGCTCGTGCGGTCCACGCCGACGCTTCTCTCGTAGGTGCCCGGGTGCGGGCCGTGGGGCACGCCCATCGGGTGGAGGCTGATCGACTGTTGCTCGATGCCCTTGCGCGAGGTGAAGTTTCCCTCGACGTAGTAGAGGATTTCGTCGCAGTCCACGCTGGCGTGACCGTAGGGGCACGGAATGGCCCTGTGCCCGTTGCGGTCGTAGTAGTCCACCTTCCGCGGCACGAACGAGCAGATGATAAAGCCGCGCCCGGCGAAGGTGATGTGGGCCGTTGGCGGCAGATGGATCGCGCCTGTCCGGGGCTGATAGTCGTGAATGTTGAAGGCCACCGGATAGGCGTAGCCGTCCCAGCCGACGACGTCCCAGGGAAAATGCTTGTAGTCGTGAACGCTGAGTCGGTTGGCGTACTTGACGATGTGACGAAACGGACCCTCGCCGTGTTTGGCCTTGTCGTAGCCGAGAAGCTCTTCCGGGATGCGAAAATCGCGATGGCAATAGGGGGCGTCCATCGTGATCTGCCCGGCCTCGTTGCGGAACTGTTTGGGGACGTCGATGTAGGTGGCCGACTCCATCACCAGGAAGGTGCCCTTGTCGCCCTCCGGGTGTAGCCGATAGGGCGTGCCCTTGGGGATGATGACGTAGTCGTGTTTTCGGAATGCGAGCATGCCGTAGACGCTTTCGAGCACTCCGCCGCCGTCGTACGCGAACCAGCATTCGTCGCCCTCGCCGTTGGAGAACCAGGCGGGACCGGCTGCCTGCGCCGTCTTGACGATGCCCACGCGAATGTCGTCGTTCATCAATACCGTTCGCCGACCGGTGAGGAAGTTGCCCTGGTGTTCAAAGTTTTGAGTGCGGATGTGCCGGCGGTGCAGGAGCTGTTCGCTGATCGGCTCGATCGGGCAGAAGCCGGGAAGTTCCATGGCCTGGACGGTGAACTCGTCGGTCGGCGGCGTCCGGTAGTAGAGAATGCTATAGGTGCTGTCGAACCCGACGCGCGTCATGCACTGCTCCATGAGCAGCTTGCCGTCTGCGTGATGGGTCACGTGATGCTTGGGCGGCACGTGGCCGAGTCGATGATAGTGGATCATGGTACACGGGCTCCGTGATGGTTAGGGCGTACGTGCCTCATGCGCCGGCGCAATGGGCCGCCCGCGCGGGCTCGGCTTCGCTAAAGGTTTCCCCGCAGGCGCTGCTCCTCTTCGATGCTTACGAACAGGGCCTTGAAGTTGCCGATGCCGAAACCGCGGCAGCCGTGCCGCTGGATCACCTCGAAGAACAGCGTGGGCCGGTCCTGCATCGGCTGCGTGAAGATCTGAAGCAGGTACCCGTCCTCGTCCTTGTCGAGGAGAATGCCGAGTTCCTGGAGCTGATCCCAGTCCTCGCCAACGTCGCCGACGCGCTCCTTCATGTACTTGTAGTAGGTGTCCGGGATGCGCAGGAAGTCGATGTCCCGCCGGCGCAGCTCCGTGACGGTCTCGTAGATGTTGGCCGTGGTCATGGCGATGTGCTGCACCCCGCCACCGTAGTGGTAGTCGAGATACTCCTCGATCTGGCTTTTTCGCTTGCCTTCGGCCGGCTCGTTGATGGGGAACTTGCACTTGCCGGTTCCGTTCTCCATCACCTTGCTCATCAGCGCGCTGTATTCGGTGGAGATGTCCTCGTCCGTGAAGTGAGCGAGGTTGGAAAAGCCCATGACGTTGGCGAACCAGTCGGCCCAATAGTCCATCTCGCCGATGTAGACGTTGGTGACGACGTGGTCGATCGAGGCAAGACCGACCCCGGGGGCGCCGTGGGCGTCGATCGGTTGAAATCCCGGCGCGAACGTCCCGCGGTAGTTGCCGCGGTCCACGAAACGGAAGACCAGGTCGCCGGCGTACTTGATTTCGCCGGTCACCAGCGTGCCGTTCTCGTCCTCGAGCGCCGTCGCCGGTTTGAGCACCGTCGCGCCGCGCGCCTGGGTCTCGCGGAGGGCGGCCTCCACATCGCCGACGGACAGGGCGATGGCCTTGACCGCGTCGCCGTGCAGGGCGCAGTGGCGACAGATGTCGCTGTCGGGCGTGAACGCGCTGGTCAGCACGAAGCGGACGTTGCCCTGCTCCATGACGTAGCTGGCGCGCTCGCGTGAGCCAGTTTCCAGCCCTGCCCTGGCGACGGGTTTGAAACCAAAGGTCTTGTCGTAAAAGTGAGCCGCCTGCTTGGCGTTGCCGACGTAGAACTCGACGTGGTCATAGCCCTTGATGGGCAGGAAGTCCTGGGTCACGTCAACCCGCTCCGAATCTTCACCGGTGATGAACTGCGCCGCGCTGCCCGGGTGAGGCGGGCCATGAAGCCGCGGCGCCGTGAGAGAACACACGGTTCACCCGCCAGTGTACCACAACACGCCTTCGCCGACTACGGAGCAACGAGCCGGCGAGGTCGTGGGGGTGCGTGACCGAATCGGCGGGCAGTTTTCAGAGCACGGGGCGCGAGCCCTGTGACCGGTC
>CBDUXT010000068.1:0-33156 GCA_965371245.1 uncultured bacterium
CCCACGGCTAAAGCCACGGGCCACCCAACCCGCAAGTTTACGCGTGACGATGCACAGCACGGCTTTCGTGCATATGCCGGGGCCGACGCCCTGACTGACACAACGAACAGGGGCGACGCCGACCGCAATGGTTGGCGTCGCCCCTTTTTCTTGTTCACTACCCGACTGCCGCCGAACACCGGTCCGACGACGCTTTTTCTACAGCTTGAACGCGCCGACCAGCTCCTTGAGCTGCTGGGCCTGGCCGGACAACTCTTCGGCCGAGCCGGACATCTCCTCCGCCGCCGAGGCGTTGTTCTCGGTGATCGAGGCCACGTTCTGAATGCCCGTGCTGACCTCGCTCGCGGTCTGTGCCTGTTCCGTTGTGGCTTCGGCGATGGCCGAGATGCCCTTCGCCGTCTCTTCGACGCCCTCGATGATCTTCTCCAGGGCGGCCCCGGTCTGCTCGCTTAGCTCAGCGCCTTCCTTCACGCGTTGCGTCGACTCCTTGATCAGACCGTTGATCTCCTTGGCCGCTTCGCTCGAGCGTTCGGCCAGCTTGCGGACCTCGTCGGCGACGACAGCGAACCCGAGCCCATGCTCGCCGGCGCGGGCGGCCTCGATCGCCGCGTTGAGCGCCAACAGGTTGGTCTGCGCCGCGATCTCCGAGATGACGCCGATGATCTCGGCGATTTGCTCCGCCGACTTGTCGATCAGCTTCATCGCCTCGATGTTCTTGCCAACGGCCGCCCCGCCTTCCTCCGCGCGCCGGCTGGTGTCGCCGGCGACGTCGTTGGCCTGCTTGGCATTGTCCGCCACGCCGGCAATCATCTTGGTGAGCTCCTGAACCGAAGCGGACATCTGCTCGACATTGGCCGACTGCGTCTGCGCGCCGTCGGAAAGCGAGGTCGAGCCCTCCGAGACCACGCGGGAACCTTCGGTGAACTGCTCGGCCGCCTCGACGATCTGCCTGATGACGTTCTTGAGTCCGTCGATCATCTGCTCGAGCCCCTCGCCGAGTTGCCCGATGGCGTCGGCGCCCTTGACGGAGACCACGGTGGTCAGGTCGCCGGCGGCCGCCGCCTTGACGTTCGTCAGCAACTGATCGACCTTCTCTTGAAGCACGCGAGCCGTCTCCTCGGCCTCCTTCTGCATCTGCCGCCCCCGCTCTTCCATCGCGAGCCGCTCGGTGATGTTCTCCCAGGTGACCATCGGACCGAGGTAGTCACCCTGCTTGTCATAAATGGCGCTAACCAGGAGATCAAGTTTGTTCTCGCCCAGCTCGATCGTTGCCCTGTGTGGGAAGCTCTTGTAGTTAGCCAGAATGCCTCGCTGATGCGACGGGTTCTTATGAAAAATATCGATGTTGCTGCCTACAACCTGGTCGAGCGGCACCGGCAGCAAGTGGGTCAGCGGTTGCAGAGATTTCACGGTGGCCGGGTTGGCGTAGGTGATCACGCCGTCCGTGTCCGCAAGAATGATGTTGATGGGCGCGTTTTCGATCATGGCGTCCATCTTGGCGGACTCGAACTCGGCCTTGCGTTTCTCGGTGACCAGCTCCCAGGTGACCATGGGTCCGATGAAGTTCCCCTGTGAATCGTTGATCGCGCTGACAAGGAGGCTGAGCTTCTCCGGACCCACCTCGATGTCCGCCTCCTGCGGCAGGTTCGCCGGGTTCGACAGGATGCCCCGCTGGTAGGCGGGGTTCTTGTGGAAGAAATCGATGTTCTTGCCCACGATCTCGCTTGCCGGACAGGGCAGATACTGCTCGACCGCCTTGAGCGTCTTGAGGCTGACGGGGTTCATGTAGGTGATAATGTAGTCCGGGTCAGCCAGGATCACCGGTGTGGGTGAGTTCTGGACCATCTGCTGGAGGCGCTGCTGTTCCACCTCCAACTTGCGCTTCTCGGTCACCAACTCCCAGGTGACCATCGGCCCGATGAAGTTGCCCTTGTCATCGTTGATCGCGCTGACAAGGAGGCTGAGCTTCTCCGGACCCACCTCGATGTCCGCCTCCTGCGGCAGGTTCGCCGGGTTCGACAGGATGCCCCGCTGGTAGGCGGGGTTCTTGTGGAAGAAATCGATGTTCTTGCCCACGATCTCGCTTGCCGGACAGGGCAGATACTGCTCGACCGCCTTGAGCGTCTTGAGGCTGACGGGGTTCATGTAGGTGATGATGAAATCAGCGTCGGCCAGGATCACCGGTGTGGGTGAGTTCTCGACCATCTGCTGAAGACGTTGCTGCGCGGCGCCGGCCTCGCGCGCTTGGGTGACGTCCTCCCAGTTGACGACCTGTCCGATGTACTCGCCTTCGTCGTTGTAGGCCGCGTTGACTTCCAGCGCGAGCGTCAACGGCCCGAGCCTGATGTCTGTCTTGAGGGGCATGTTCTTGGGTTTCGAGAGCGTCTTGGCGATTTCCTTGGCCCGTGCGCCATGGAAGCGATCCAGGGAGCCGCCGACGAGTTCATCGACCGTCACCCCGAGTTCGTCCTGAACGATCCCCTCGATCGCGCGCAGGGTCTCCTCGGATCGCTCGTTCATGTACACGAGGTCGCGATCGGCGTTGGCAATCAAGACGTTGGTTCCGAGGTTGTCCACCACGGACCGCAAACGCGCGAAGGCGTTATCCGCGCTTCCATCTCCACCGATGAACTCGGCGAACCGGTTGTCGTTGGACGGCTTGGACTTCTGGGGCGATGTGGTGGCCATGGAATCTTCCTCGTCTGTTGCTTGGCATCTCCGCGGCAAGCGTGGGTTCCGTTTTCGTTTGGCGGGCCTCCGCACGGCGAACGCCCAACGCTCCTGCTCGATGAACTAGGCGGCGGTTGCGTCGGCAACGGCAACCTTGTCCGTTTGACTCAGAATCTTCTCGATGTTCAGAAGGATCATGATTTTCTGCTCCATCTTGACCAGACCGTCGATGTAGGTCTGCTCCAGACCGATCAACCCCTGTGGCGGCGGCTCGGCCTGATTGGGCTCGATCCGCAGCACCTCGTTCACCGCATCGACGACGATTCCGAAGACGATCTCGTTGGCGCTGACGACGATGATGCGCGTGTGTTCGTCCGTGGCTCCCGCCTCCAACCCGAAGCGCAGTCGCAGATCGACGATGGGAATGACCTTGCCCCGAAGGTTGATGAGCCCGCGAATGTAGGGGGGAACCTCCGGGATGACAGTGATCTCCCCCATCAGGATGATTTCCTGAACCGTCATGATGTTCAACCCGTACTCTTCGTTCGCCAGGCGGAAACTCACGACCTGGGAACCAGAGGCCGAGCCGGACTTGTTGACGCCGGTTTCGGTCTTGGCGTCAGCCGGGGAATCAACCGTTGTCGATGTCGCTGTCATGGTGCCCTGCCCGCCAAGAGAGTGATGTTACAAAGGATCAGTTGTGCCCTGTTCGACTCGCTCCAGCGCCCTCCGTAACACTCTTCCATCGGGAGACGGCAGAGCACCCTTGAAGAGAAACGCGACCCCTCCAGGACAATTCTGCGAGAGTCGGATGGACCAGCCGGACGCGCCTCGGAACCGCGCGAGGCTACCGGAGTTCTTCAGCACGCCTCGTACTTTCGGCATGAAACCGAGGCGCGTAGCGACCGATAGTCGTGGAGGGAAAGTACCCAACGCCGGGGCGCTTGATCTCAGTGCGCCCCCGCCGGCGCACAACCCGCCCCAACGGGGCCAGCGAGAAACAGATGGCCGGTGGTGTTCTTAGAAGAACGGTCCGTTACGCCGGGCTCGCTCGAGACCTCCTCGCCGAAAAACGCGCCGGGGACTCGATCGTCCGCGACAACGCGCGGAGGCACCTGGCCGCACGGATGGGCAAGCTCCGCGGTCTCCCCCAAAAAGTGGGGCAGATCATGAGCATGTCCAGCGACGACCCCGCGAACGACGCCTTGGCCACGCTCAACGACCAGGCCGAACCGTTGGCGTTCGACGTGATCCAGCCGATTCTGGAAGAGGCTTGGGGAAAACCGCTGAGCGACGTGGTGGGCGAAATCGACACCCGAGGTCGCGCCGCCTCTTTGGGGCAGGTTCATCGGGCCACGCTGGCTACCGGACGGTCCGTTGCGATCAAGGTCGCCTACCCGGGCATTCGAGAGGCCGTCATGGGCGACCTGAAGATGCTCGGATGGCTCTCGGTGCCGCTGGGCGATCTTCGCCGTGGATTCGATCTGGGCGCCTATCGCCGGGAGATCGTGCGCGATCTTGAAGAAGAACTCGACTACCGAACCGAACTGGCACACCAGACGCAGCATGCCCGGGCGGCTGTCGGTGTGGCCGGGCTCGTGGTGCCGACCGTGGTCCCGGAATGGTCAACCCAAAACGTCTTGATGACGGCATGGACGCCGGGTCAAACCATCGACGAGGCCGCGCGTTGGCCGCAGCGGCAACGACAACAGCTCGCCCGCCTCATGCTCGATCAGTTCCTGACCTTCGTGTTCGAGCGCGGGCTCATCCACGCGGACCCGAACCCCGGAAACTACCGGTTCCGCAACGAGCCGCGGCGCGAACCGAGCGTGGTCCTCTATGACTATGGATCCGTCACCCGGCTATCCGAGCGGGATCGGCTTTTGCTGCTACGGTTGATCGGCGATACGGCCGCCCGGCGTGGTGATCCGATCGGCCCACTCACCGAACTCGGCTTTAGCGCGACGCTCTTGGAGCCGATCCGCGCAAAGCTGCCGGCCGTGTGCAGTGTCTTGTTCGAGCCGTTCGCTCAGGTGGGCAAGTTCGACCTGTCGCAGTGGCGCCGCGCGGAGCGGCTCGACGATATCCTCGGCGACGACCGATGGAACTTTCGCATGGCCGGCCCGGCCAACCTTATCCTCTTGATGCGCGCTTTCCGCGGCCTGCTCTACTACCTGAAGCGGCTGGGCGAACCGGTGAGCTGGGGTTTGGCGATACGCCCGATCCTCGCGCGGTTTGCCGGTGCGACCGAACGGTTGGCCATGCCGCGCATGAACGACAAGAAAGGATCGTTCGAGTCCATGGCCGCCCACCTGCGCATCGAGGTCCACGAGAACGGCGCCAAGAAGGTGTCCCTGACGATGCCCATTGCGGCCATCGAAGACTTGGACCAAATCCTCGACCCTGATGTCGGCGCGCGAATCGCCGCGCGCGGCGTCAGTCTCCCCACGATTGTCCGCAATGTTCGCCGAAGTGGGTATGTGCCCGCCGAGCTGTTCACGCTGGACGAGCCGACCGCACGGCGCACGATCCGTGTGTGGATTGAATAGCCGCGGAGCGCGCGATGGCAGCCGTGGGCTCGCTGACGTCGGTTACGGCGCGGGCATCGTGCCAGAGTCCGAAGGGAGCCCGAAGGCGTCTGCTAAGAAAGCGGCTACCACATCCTCAACGGTCATGCTCAACCCACCGCTGAATCCGTTGACGGCGGCGTCTCGCGTCTCGGTCAACAGCATGCCCGAGCATGACAGGGTCAACAGCCCCGGGCCGCCGACGCCCGCTAGCAATACCCATCTGACGATTCGCTTCATCTCGTTTCGACTCCTTTAGTCGTTGATTGGTCCCGATTCGCGCTGATTCCGACGGCGGCCAAACGGATTCCGCCGGCGCCGACCCGATGCTAGAACTTGAAAGCATACTGCATGTAAAGCCAGTCCGCGCCCTGGCTGGCGCCCGTTTGTTGCAGAAAATCGCTGTCCCAAAAATGCGAATAGCCCAGGACCACACTCGAATGAACGTCGATCTTCCACGAGAGGGTTACGTCCAGTTCGCTTCCGACCTCGGTTCCGCTCCGGCCCGTCGGGTCGCGCCGCACGACGCCTCCGCCGGCGTTGTAAAAGGCGTCCTCGTTGTCGTTCAGCCAGAACATGTGATAGGCGACGGCCGCCTTGACCCTCTTCGATACCGGCCAGGCAGACAGGTTGACGTTCAACGCCACGATGTTTTGCCGCCCGATCAGGTCGAGGAAGCCGAAGTACTTGTGACCGAGAGGGAAGAGCTGATCGAACGTTCCGACCTTGCCGTCGCGCGGGTTGTCGTCTCCGGTGGCCCAATCAAAACCGACGCCCAGTCGAGGTTTCCACGACACGTCGGCGAACGTGTACCCGCCGTTGAGCGACCAGCTCCAGGCCTGAACGGTGTCGCCGGCCCAGTGCCCCCACTGCCCTGCAAGCTCGGCTTCGTAATCGAACCCGCCCGACTTGCCCCAGAACCGCGAGCCGAGCGTAAAGATGCTGCGGTCGCCCCGCTTGCCGTTGGGGTTGCGCCGGTTGCCCGTGTCATCGACAGCGAAGAAGTACACGTCGAGCCCGTGGTTCGGGATTCCCTTGTAGGTGACGTAGGCGCCGTAGAAATCGAAGTCTTCGTTGAAGCGGTCGCTCTGCTTTCGCTGCACCAGGACGGGCTTGGCGTACCATAGGTCCACGTCCCACATCTTACCCTTGGCGAACAGCTTCACCGCGTCGAAGCGCCGCCGCGTGTTCGCCCAGTCCAGCGGTGAAACGTAGCGCTGATTGCCGTATTGCAAGTCCTGGCGACCGACGCGCAGGGTCAGGGGAAGATCCTCACCCAAGAGGCGCAGGTCGAAGAACAACTGCTGAAGATCCCACCGGTTTTCATCGATCCCGCGCGGTGCGAGGTCACGATCCTCGTCGAACGCGGCGATCCCTTGAACGAAGACGCGGAACAGGTCTCGATACCTCACGTCCGCGTGCAGCATGTAGCGATAGAGCGTAAACGTGTCGTTCGCCGGCTCGGTCCCGCCGAAGGCCTTGTTGGTCTCCGATTCCATCCGGAAACGGAATTCACCCCCCGCGCTCAGGCGCCAGTCGTCCCCCAGCGGGATGTTCTTGATGGGGTCGAAGAAGTATTCCCGGTAGCTGCCCGGCTCGCCGTCAAGGTAACGGAAATCCTCGTCGAAACGCAGATTCAAGAACTTCGGACCCGCCACCGGAGCGGCCGCCGCCGGCTGCACCGCTACCGGCTCTTGCGCCGCCGAGGTCTTCGGCGCAGGTTCCTGAGCGAGAACCGCCGCCGACGATGCCAAGGTTCCGAGAATGACGATGCAAGCCGTCTTGCGTTTGAGTGTCACCATGTAAGCACTCCGTGAACGCCGATCGTGGGCAGTCCGTAGGCCTCGCCGACCCGTGTAATTGATTCGCGCCGCACCAAGAGCCTCACCATAGATGGATCGCCGGGATCGTGCAAGAACAGTTTTCATTAAGGAACGGAATCAATCCGATCCGCACCGAATCTTCTGGTTGACCGCGGTGACGACACCTGATTTGCCGGGGGAAACGAGACAGAGCCGCCACCGCGCGGGGGACCCGGCGCGGCGGACCGGCTGCGCTTTCGAGGCAAAGCGCACCTGATGGTGTTCTTTTCCGGGCGCGGTGGAGGTGTGATCGCCGCGGCCCGCCCGTGTCGAGACGGTCGCCTTCTTCCTCTTGCAACGGGCGGCTCGCCCGCGATAGTACGCCCGAGTGTGTAGGCTGTGTCGCCAGAGACCCGCGTGATCCAATCGCGCCGGCTACACGTTACGTTGGAAGAGGAGGATCCCTATGAACTTGCGGCCTGTGTTCGTCATCGTTGGATGGATCGTCTCGGCGTCGGTGCCTTCCGCCGCCGTGGCTCAGGCGAAAGCTTACTCCGTCCTATCGCAAGAAAGCCGCGAGTGCGTGGCGTGTCACAGACCCACCGAACCGGGCATCGTCCAGCAGTGAGGTGAGAGCCTTCACTATCGCGCCAACGTCGGCTGCTATGAATGCCACCAGGCCGACGAAAGCGACGCCGACGCCTTCGAACACTTCGACACCTACATCGCCACCATCGTCTCGCCCAAGGATTGTGCCCGATGCCACGAGCACGAGGCGGCCGAGTTTGCCGGCTCGCACCATGCCAAGGCCGCGCGCATCCTCGGTTCGCTCGACAACCGATTGGCCGAGGTCGTCGAGGGCAACAACGGGTTCATCACCGAAGGCTTTCCACGGGGCACGTCGGCGGCCGCCGTCAGCGGGTGCTGGCAATGTCACGGCTCTGTCGTGCGGGTGCTCGACGAGGGCGAACTGGACCCGGCCACCTGGCCCAACACCGGCATCGGGCGCATCAACCCCGACGGCTCCGATGGTTCATGCAGCGCCTGCCACGTCCGGCACGCCTTCGCCGCCGAGCAGGCCAGGCACCCCGACAACTGCGGAAAATGCCACATGGGCCCCGACCATCCCCAGAAGGAGATTTACTACGAGTCCAAACACGGGATCGCCTTCGTCGCCAACAAGGACAAGCTGAACATGGACCGGCCCAAGTGGGTCGTCGGCGACGACTACCACCTCGCCCCGACCTGCGCGACGTGCCACGTGTCCGCCACCAGGGACCAGCCCGTCACTCACGACGTGGGCATGCGCATCAGTTGGAACAACCGCCCGCCCGTGTCCATCCGTCCGGAGGTCTCCGACGCGAAGATGGGCCTCGCCGGAAAAGACGTCCCCTGGCAAACGCGGCGCGAGAACATGAAGAACGTCTGCCTGAGCTGCCACGGCAACCAATGGGTCGATAACTTCTACCAGCAATACGACGCCTTGCTGAACCTCTATCACGAGAAGTTCGCCAAACCGGGGCTCGCCCTGATGGCCGCCGCCAAGCCGCTCCTTCGCCCGACGCCTTTTTCCAACAAGCTCGATTTCGTCTGGTTCGAGCTCTGGCACCACGAAGGGCGTCGCGCCCGCCACGGTGTGTCCATGATGGGGCCCGACTACACCCACTGGCACGGAACCTACGAGGTCGCCAAGACGTTCTACACCGAGATGGTTCCAGAGCTCGAGGACCTGGTCCGCCGCGGCCGAGCCAGCGGTGATCCCGCGACCGTGGCGGCGGCCGTCAACCTCGAATCCAAGCTGCGCGAGGTGCTGGAATCCAAGAACCATCGCTGGTACCTCGGAAAAATGGACCCGGCCGAGGCCCAACAGAGGAAGAAGGCGGCCGCCGACTTCAAGGCCCGCTACGACCGATAAGCTCCCGTGGTTGTCGATGCGTGCCGGGCTCGCGCGTTTGTACGCGCGGACCCCGGCGTCAGCATTCTACTGGGCTGGCACCCGCCGCAAGCCGGTTCTACCGGCTCTCTGAAGACTGCCGAACCTAATTCTGTCACGCATCCCGTTTCCATTTTGCCGCGGCACCGGCATCTGGGCGGTGTTTTCACGGGCTGGAAGCCCGTGACGGTCGTCATCGGGGGTAGGCCCCAGGGGCTGGCGCCGAGTTATGGGTCGGTCGCCTTTCGGCGTCCGGCGGCTTGCGTCTTTCGCTTCAACGGGCCTCCCGAGTGGGGTCGCACGGCCGTATCAAGAGGCGCCGGGGTTGCGGACAGCCAAAAAATGTCCGGAAACGAAAGGCCCCGGCTTGACTCGCGACCCCCTCCCCGCTTAAATTGGCGATGGTCGTAAGCGGCGTCCGCCGCGCCTGTGGGGCGCATGGGTGTTACTGGGGTTTGCGGACACCGTGGCGAAGGGGTCTCTCATCCCGTTGCTGCGTTAGCCAAACTGACAAGGTGAATGGAAGGGGAAGAGTCGCCATAGTCTTTGGGCTCCCGCTTTCCCCAAGAACTTGGCCGAGTCTTTCGTTGCAAGGAGCTACCTGTAATGTCTTTACGTGCTATGGCGCTTGGTTTGTCGCTTGTGGTCGCTACCGTCGCTCAGGCGGGCGTGAATGTCCGGCTCGCACCGCGCGACCCGGGTCCTTTTCCTCCGTCGGAGCCCGGTCTTACCGGCAGTCGGGTTCGGGTCGATATCTTCCTGAGCCAGGACACCACCGGCCCCAGGCTTGTGCGGCTGGTCCAGTTCGATTTCAACGCCACGTCGGCGGAGTTGGTTCTTGACACGCCGTTTACGGCCACCCTCGGCGGCCCCGTCGCGGACGACCTGAGGTTCTGGGTCTTCGACAGCTTGGCGTTGTGCGCTGGCGACTCGACAATGTGCAGCGCCGGGCACCTCATCGACGGGACGCTGGACGACACGCGGCCGCCCGGTGTGAAGACCACCTACATGGCTTTTGGTTCGGAAACGGAGCTTGGCACCAACCCGACTCTTCAGGTGGAACTGCCGGCCGATGGATCCGAGGTAAGAATCGGCGAGGTCATCGTCATCTTCCCCAACGGCATCGCCGACGGCACCTACACGCTGGATGTGGTCAACACCGCGGCCGCCAGCGGCGACGCGGGCGCCCAGGTTCACTGGGGCTTCGGTGCCAACATCGCCCCGAACAACATCCCGATCACCCGCCTGAAAGCCACGACGCCCGGCGACGTGACCGGAGGGACGGTGGAGCTGGTGGTGGGAGATCCTAAGGCGGTGCTCACATCGAGCGATCCCGCCTGCGGCGTCAGTTGGCCTCGCTCGGCAAACAACTTCGCCATGCTTACGTTCGACGGCGACCTGATGGCCCCCGGTGTGGGCGAGGTTGAGGTTCGCGAGCTGCTAGCGACCGGAGCCTTTGGAGCCGACCTTTCGACAAACTTTACATTTTCCATTGTCAATGATGGTGGTGGATTGCCTCGCATCTTGCGAGTCGTGGAGAACGGCACGCAGTTGACTGACCGCACCTGGTACGCTATCATCGACAACGGCTGGGCAAACGTGGATCCGTTCGAGGTGGACATCGTTCACCTGATTGGTGACGAGAATGGGGACGGTCGCGTGCTGAGTTCGGATGTTGTGAACATCAACTCGTCCATCAGCTTTTCTCTAGTGACAGACAGTCGTCGGGACATCAACGGGGATAATCGCGTCCTCAGTGCCGACGTCATTAGTGCAAACGGGAGAATCCAGTTTGCGACGGTGCCGAAACCGGACGGGCACGCATGCGTGCCGACGCTGCCGTAGACGCAGGTTCTTGATAGTTCGAATATTTGCTAGGGGCTCCCCAGGGGAAACAGACGCCTGCGGGATTAAGGTACTTGGGTCCAATCGCGTCGGGTTCCGACAAAGGAGAAGGAAGATGAAGAAAGTCGCTGCAATGATGTTAGGGGTGGCTCTTACGAGTTCGTATGCGTCGGCTGGTACGGTCGTGTTCATGACGGGGAGCACGGTAATTGATAGGAACGCTCCGGGACCCATCGCCATCGACGTGCGGATCGATTCCGATGCGCCCGCGTTCCGGGGTATCGACCTCGTCCTCGGATCGGATTTGGTGCCCATTACAGGTTTCACGTATAGTGCGGCCGCCGGGGACTCGGTGACAGGTCTTTTTACCCAGGCGGCCACCTCGTTCAATAATGGCATTTTCACCTTCGACGCGTTCCTCAGTGCCAACAACACCAACAACGACCCGGGCGTAGACGGTGCCCAGCGCGGGTTGATCCTCGGGACGCTGATGCTCGATCCCACGAGTCTGGATTTGACGGGTGTGACCGTGGTGAATCTGTTCGTCAGCACCGAAGCGAACGGCTTTCCCAGCTCTCTCTCCGGCCCCGCGGAACTGCTCAGCGGTGCCGGGACGATCAGCGTGGTTCCCGAGCCAGCTACGCTAACGTTGCTCGGCTTGGCTGCGGTCGGCATGATCCGGCGTCGCCGCTCGGCGTAGTTGCCCGGCAAGCCAGTCGCCGATTCGCAACCGCGAACCGGTGCCCGGCGCGATGCCGAGCTGGCATGCCGCCGTCGCATCGCGCAGGCTTGACTCAGGCGGCTCGTTTGGCACGGCCGCGACAAACGAAATAGCGAAAGGCCGATTCCGGGTCTATCCGGGATCGGCTTTATTGTTGACTGGGAAGGGCCAAGCTGGGTTTTTTCGCCCGTAAACCCGTGGGTACGTGTCTCGCTGTTTCTCAACGGATTCCGAGCCTGAAGCGCGAGCGACGGGTGGGCCAGGCAATTCAGCGATAGCCCTTTGGGCTCGAAGCAACCCTCCGGCCGCGAAACTCCGCCTCTACGCAGGCGAACCAGGTACGTGCATAGGATCGGTGACCCATGACCTGGTGTTTGCCTGGATAATCAGCAAATAAGTTCGCGTCGATGGGTGCTGACCGCGACTCATGGGCTGGACAGGCCTATGAAGAGGCTCGTCACGGCTCGCGGTCCTCGCCGACCGGCTTTTCGAACGGCCGAACGTGTGGAACCTCGACAACGGACCAATCGAACGATTTACTCAAAAGGGGAGCAAGAAAATGAACAAAGCACTGTGCTTGGTAGCCGCGGTCGCGGTTAGCACATCGGCCGTTTCGACGACCTTCGCGACCGATCTACACCTCACCGTACGAGTCACCACACCCATGCCCGTGGCCGGTGGTGCGACGGTTGACTACGAAGTCACGGGACTGCTTAGCGACACACTCAACGAGGGTCTCGCTCTGTTCGGGTACGACGTTACCTTCGCCGGCGGTCCGCTCACGCAGATGTCGTCGTCGCTTGCGATCCGAGATAACTGCGACACGCCGGGCGGAATCACCAATCCCGCCGGCTTTGGCGGCACCACCACGGTCTTCGGTCGAGAGGGCGAGTTGGTGCAGGTCGGCTGCGGCCAGAACACCATCAAGAACTTCGTCGATAACGCCCCGTTCCCGATCTCATCGACGATCATGACACTCCTGGGACACACCGAGATCGTCCTGGCGACCGGAACGCTGACAGCGCCGGTGGGCGAAGGCGATTATCCGTTGACGCTCACGTCCGGTTTCGCCAACGTGATCATCCAGGGCGAAACGGGGTTGGGCACCCACTGGGCGACCGAGTCTGTTGGGACCGTGACCTTTACAAATGCTGTTGTCACGGTCGGTGGTAATGCCGGGCTCTTGTCAAGCGACCCGGCCTGCGGGGTGAGCTGGCCACGATCGGCGAACAACTTTGCCTTCCTGGAGTTCGACGCCGACCTGCCGGCGCCGGCGGCCGGTCAAGTCCAAATCCGCGAACTGCTCGCGGATGGGGCCTTCGGTGCGGACCTGTCAACCGGCTTTACGATCTCGATCGAGAACAACGGCGGAGGGTTGCCGCGCGTGCTGACGATCCGGGAAAACGGTACGCAACTGGTCGATCGGAAGTGGTACGCGGTAACCGACAATGGCTGGACTGGCGTGGCCGCGTTCGAGGTGGACATCGTTCACCTGATTGGTGACGAGGATGGGAACGGTCGCGTGCTGAGTTCGGATGTTGTGAACATCAACTCGTCCATCAGCTTTACTCTAGTGACAGACAGTCGTCGGGACATCGACGGGAATAATCGCGTCCTCAGTGCCGACGTCGTTGACGCAAACGGGAGAATCCAGTTTGCGACGGTGCCGAAGCCGACAGGCCACCTTTGCGCCCCGTGATGTTGCTACCTTCATGAATGCCGGACGGCCCACCCGCTCGGAGAATCTCGAAGCTTGAAAGCCGGGTTCGGACGACGTTCCGAGCCCGGCTTTTTCATGCGCTTGTTCGGTTTTCCGTGGAATCGGCTGGTGGCTTGGGGCCGGTTTCGTACAATCGCACCATTCGGAAGCGCCAGGCCGGTGCCGGGCGTATCCATGCGAACCGATGGATAACCACCGATGGCCGAGACCGATCCGACAGCCGACCCGCGGCAAACGGTCCTCCTCGCCGAGGACAACCCTCAGCATCTTGAGCTGCTCGAGGCCTACATGGAAGGGCTGCCCGAGGTGCGCATTGTGACGGCCGTCAACGGGGTGGAGGCGTTGGCCGTGGTCCAGGCCGAGCCGGTCGATCTGGTGCTGCTGGACATCATGATGCCGAAGATGTCCGGCTTTGAGGTGTGCAAGCGGCTCAAGGGCGACCCGAAGACCCGCGACATTCTGGTGGTCATGGTGACGGCGCTGAGCGAGACGGGCGACATCGAACGGGCGGCCGAGTGCGGCACGGACGACTACCTCTCCAAGCCGGTCGATCGCAAGGCGTTGGTCGATCTCGTTCGCAATCTGCTGGCCACCAAGGCGCGCGGGTAGGGCTTCCCTTGGCAGTTCGACGCGGCTCAAGCGACGGATGTCGCGTGCTCGGAATCGTTCCGGACTGAGTCCTTGCCCCGGCATGAAGCGTACGGCAAACATGCCCGCGCTTCGCTTGGCCAAACCACCCGTCGCGCCCTGACGATCGCGGCTCGGATTACCGATCACTTCAGATGCGTCAAAGCCTTGGGTCAGCGGAGGTTTCTTGCGTTGTTCGGCCGCCGGTGGTGGGCTATCGGGAATGCCAACGGCTTAGGCGCGACGATCTTTCGGTCAAGAACAGAAGGTCGAGATCCTCGATGAGACCTCGTCTGTCATAGGCGAGGCTGCGCGCGACTTGCCGTCGGTGGTCGGCTGCGGTGCTTGAGAGCGTCTCGGCACCGGACTGCGGGTATGACCAAAGGGCGGATTGATCCGGACCCCCGGTTGAGGCGCAGCCCGCGAGAACGACGAGGCCGAGGCCGGCGACGACACCAATGAGCGCACTTCTTCGGGCCATGGGGTTTTCCTTCAGGTGAGAACCGCACGCAGGCGGGATCGAGCGCTGTCGCGCCACGTCTGACCACCCTTCCACACGAATCATAGCGGCTTGGCGCGCCGTGTCAATATGGGACGAGGCGTGGCGCTACCAGGATTTCTTCTTGCGGGTCGTCTCGATCTGAACAAAGTCGTGGGGTGTTCCGGTGTTCATCCCCGGGCAGATGACGTGAGCATGGTTCCAGGCGTCCTGTGAGCGAAGGTTCTCCGTCCAAAAGGGCCAGGTGCGGCATTGGAGCGGACGAACCGGGTAGATCGAGCACGTGGACTTGCCGTGGGCTCGCTTGAGGAAAACGCAGTCGCCGTTGGGCTTCTCCGTGAGGCTGTAGCGAAGGCCGACCCGCCGGAGATGTTCCTTGCCGAGTCGGCCGTCGGACCGCCCGAGGAACTTGGATATCCCGACGACTTCCTCCTTGGTGGCCCAAACGTAGCCGGGCGCTCCGCTGCAACAGTTCCCGCATTGCGAACAGGTGAAGCTGAGCCCCGTCTGATACCATTTTTCTTTGGCCATCGTAGTGATCCGGACACTCTCGCCAGAAGTGGCGGCGCGGCGTAACGGCTTGATGCGGTCTGTAGTTTACCCGTCCGATAGTCTAGCTCGCGTTGATGAAGCCGTCCAGGATACGGGCCGCGCGGATGCGCACCATCTCGTTGCGCGGGACCCCTGGCGCCGCTCCATGGCCGAAGTGTAGTCGCGCGGGTCAGGTGACGAAGGATGCGTGGAGGCGAGACAGCTCGACCCTCGCCACGCGCGCCCGGTTCAAGATGATCGGACCCGGGCGCCGACGCGACTTTGCGGGTAGGGCGGGCTATTGCCCGCCGTTCGACTGAAGAAGGCGGGCAATAGCCCGCCCTACGCTACCGTGTGTGAAGCGGCCTTCTTGAGCACGGCTTCTGAGAAACTGTCGCGCAGGCGTAGGACACGACGAAGGGGACGACTCCACCATGAATTGCCGGAGACGCTCATGCATCGACACAGCGTGACCTGGGTAGTGCTCTTCACCGTCATCGCCCTGATGTTCTTGAAGCTGCCGCGCATGGTCGCCAGGCAGGACGTGGTGATGCGCACCTACAGCGCGCTGGTCGAGGTTGATGCACTGGCCAAGCAGAAGTATGTCGAGCCCATCGGTGACCGGCGACTGGTGCATGGCGCCATCCGTGGCATGTTGCTACAGCTCGATCGCTACAGCGGCTACATCGCACCGCAACAGCTTCGGGCTCTTCTGAGGCGAACGCGGGGTGAATACATCGGCGTCGGGATCAAGATCGGCGTGCGGGGCGGTCGAATCACCGTGATCGCCCCGATCGAGGGCGGACCGGCCGCTGAAGCCGGCGTTGTTTCCGGAGACGTCGTCCTGGCCATCGACGGTGACGAGGTGGAGAAGCTCTCGGCCTTTGACGTGGAAGAGCGTCTCTCGGGGCAGAAGGGGACGTCGGTGGACCTGCGCGTGCTTCATCCGGGCGAGAGCGAGCCCGACGACTTGACGATCACTCGTGCGGCCGTGAGTCTGCGAACGATTCGCGGCTTTCAGCGCGACGCGAGAGGTCACTGGGACCACCTGATCGATCCCGAACACCGAATCGGCTACATCCGCGTCACGCACTTCATCGACACCACCGGGGATGACTTCGACGCGGCACTGGACGAGCTGCTCGCGGGGGGGGCTGCCGGTCTGGTTCTCGATCTTCGCGATAACCCCGGCGGACTGATGTTGCGGGCGGTCGCGATGGTGGATCGGTTCATCGCGCGCGGCGTGATCCTCGAAACCGTGACCCGTCGTCGGGCAGTTCATCAATACCCGGCGACCATGCCACACACCGAGGCGGACGTGGAGCTGGTGGTCTTGATCAACGCGGGCTCCGCCAGCGCCGCGGAGATCGTTGCCGGGTCGCTACGGGCACATGACCGGGCTATCCTCGTGGGCGAGCGAAGCTTTGGAAAGGGCAGCGTCCAGCAACTCATTCACCTGACGGAGCACAAGGCGGCCATCAAGCTGACGACGGCGTATTATCGCCTCCCGGACGGAAGGGTCATCCATCGAACGCGGGAGAACACCGGGACCGACGCCTGGGGCGTGAAGCCCGACATTCTGATCAAACTGACCGAGGCGGAAACCCTCGATCTCCAGCGATCGCGCCGGACGGTGGCCAGACTCGTTCGGGCAGGGGGCCGGACGCCCGGGCGACCGATCGGGAAGGAGAATCGCCTGGACCGCCAGCTCCTCGCGGCGCTCAACCACCTTCGCGTGCAGCTCAAGTGCGAGACCACCGCGGGATAGGTGGACTCAAGAGAGGACCGGTGCTGGGCCGTCATCGTCTCTCGAGTGCGTTTTGAAAACCACCGTAGTCGCGCAAGTCGATCGTCTCGTCACCCGTGTAGTCGTAGGGGTCGAAGCAGAAACTCACGTGTGGATGAGTCGGGCCGCCGTTGCTGATGCAGTTTGCAAACCGCTTGAACTCCGAAAGTTCGACAACGCAATTCGTATTCGTGTCGCTGATGGGTCGTCCGTCGTTGTTGACGACGAGCCCGAGCGGCGTGAAGGGGCATTCGTCAAAGTCGTTGGGGACGCCGTCTCCGTCTCGATCGGCATCGCAGCCGTCGATGAGTCCGTCGCCATCGAAGTCCGCCTCGCATTCATCCGGCACGAGGTTGCCGTCGCAGTCCGGACTGCCTCCGTCGATCACGTCGCATGCGTCGCCCTTGCCGCTGTCGTTGCAGTCGGGCTCGCACCCGTCCGGCACGCCGTTGAGGTTGCAGTCGCGGCAGTCGTTGTCACCGACGAGGCACTCGGCGATGTCGATCTCATCCAGGATCCCGTTCTCGTTGCAGTCCGGGGCGGGGATTCGCAGGAAGTAGACGTCCTGCTCGCCGTTGAAGGTGGCCGCGTACGCCAGGTTCGCCCCCGCGTTGTCGGAAACCATGTGGTAGTAGTCGCCCAGCTTGTTCTGGTCGGGGAAGCCGAGGTGGCTGTTGAACACCGGCGAGACCGGGACGTTGCGTGCCCAGGTCGAGCCGGCGTCGAGCGAGAAGGTGTAGAACAGTTCGGAGCGATTCGCCAGGCCGGTGTTGCGTGTGTCGTTCCACACGACGTCGATCCGCCCGTTGGGCGCGACGGACATGGTTCCGAACCACTGCCATGCACCGCTATCTGTTGCGTCGTCGTTGACCCGCAACGGGTCTGTCCACGACGCGCCACCATCAGTGCTGCGGATGAACATGATGTCCCGCGGGTCGGCGCTGGGTGGATCGATCGAGGCAAGCACATACACGTTCCCGCGCGTGGGTCCAGCGGAGTGGTCGGTGGCGATCCAGACCTGGCCGAGAAGGCCGGCCGGGTTCGGACCCGTGAATCCCGCGTTGGAAGAGGCGATCCCGCCCAATGAAATGTTCTGGATACTCTGGAAGATCGGCGTCTGATCCGAGTTCTGTGCGTTGGTGGATTTCGTGAACAGATGGTTGGTCGGTGCCGACGAGTTCGGGAAACGGACGGAGCCGGCGAGGTACAGCGTCCCGTCCGGGCCCACATCGAGTGTACCCCACTTCATGCTGGGTAACGGCACCGCCAGCGGCGTCTGAAAGGATACGCCGCCGTTGATCGAACGCGCAAAGTCCGCGGGCTCGCAGCAACTGAACTGTTCGTTCCAGATTGTGTAGATGTGCCCACGCCCCGGTCCACTGGTCCGGTCGATGGTCATCCAGGCCTTGTCCCCGCCGAAGCCGGGAACCGGGGCACCCCACGTGACGCCGCCATTGGTGGACTTGAACAACTCCACGGATATCAAACTGCTTAGGCTGTAGTAATAGAAGGTGCCGTCGGCGTCGGATGCCAGAATCGGATCGCTGCGAAATTGGCCAGGATCGAGAACGCCCGGGAACGTCCAGGTCAGCCCGGCGTTGTCGCTGTAGGCTACGCCGGCCTGGCGGAAGTTGTTCGCTACCGTGTCGAACTGTCGCCAGCCGATGGCGATCCGGTTGGGGTTTGTCGGATCGACCGCGATGGAGGGCTCGTTGGCCGCGTCGCCGACGACGTTGTTCCCGAGAGCGTTGACGTTGACCTGCACGCTGACAAAGCTTCCTCGAACCACCGGCGTTGGAAGCGCGGTGACTCGCCCGGTCGTGGGGGCTTCTGTCGGTCGGTCCGTTTGTCGCTCGGCGTGGGTGACCCGTGGCGGATCATGGGCACCGAGTTTGACGAGCTGCCCATGGGCCGCGCCGCCGGGCAGCAATAATGCGGCAAGACCGATCAACGCGATCAAAGACAAATTGCACCTCACGCGGTGACTCCTTCGGCTGTGGTCTTGGAAGGGCCGGCGTCCCCACCCCGGGTCGCCTCTTACCATAATAGCGTAAAAGGCGGCATCGTTCCCCTCTGGAAGAGTCCGAAAATCGTGGTTTGGCCGGGCATCCGGAGATGAGAGGGCCGCGACTGGTTCGATACACGTGATTTGATGGGTCGAGCTGTGATAATCTTGCGAATCAGGGTGGCCATGTGTGTACGGATTCTGGAGCATGCCCACGCGAGCGTGAGCATGGCACCCTACGAGATGCGTGTCGGAGTGCGCAGTGTCGGCGCCGTCAGCCCGCAAACCCGTACAGGGCGTGCTCCTCGATGTACGCGCGCACGGCGCCTGGAACCAGGAAGCGGATGGATCGCCCGGTGCCGATGCGGGCTCGGATGTCCGTCGCCGAGATGTCGATCACCGGGGTCTCCAGAACGCCGGCTTTCAGGTCCGCGACCTGCTTCTCGGAAAGCGCCGACGCGAGCGCGTCCCACTCCACCGACTCGACGCCGCCCCGGGCGGCCGTGACAACGCGGCAGGCCTCGATGAGCGCGTCGATGCGATGCCACGTCGTCAGTTCCGCGAGCGAATCGGTCCCGATGATCCAGTGCAGCACGACCTGGTCACCGAGCACCTTTCTGAAGTGCTGAACGGTATCGATCGTGTAGCTGGGGCCGCCGCGTGTCAGATCGTAGTCACTGAACTCGAACCGAGGCTCGCCCGCAATCGCCAGCTTGACCAGCGCCGCCCTGTGGGCCGTCGGGGCGAGATTGTCCCCGTCCTTATGCGGAGGTCGGGCCGACGGCAGGAAGATGACCCGGTCGAGCTCAAGCTGCTCGGCTACCGCGCGGGCAACGATCAGGTGCCCGTGGTGGATGGGATCGAAGCTGCCGCCGTACAGGCCGATTCGTAGTGCCATATCAGTGCTGTGAACGGCTTTCTTGAAACAACATGACGACGATCCAGCAGGTAGGGCGGGCTATTGCCCGCCGTGCGAATCCAGGAGGCGGGCAATAGCCCGCCCTACGTTCCTCCCCAAGGGCGCAAGTTGATGCCGATAAGCAAGGGTCCGCGGACGTCGTTATGCATAAGACCTTACGCAAGCCCCATGTTAGCTTCGTTCTGGCTACTCACAACCGGTGCGCTGTCGTTGTGGACACGATCGGACATCTTCACGACTGCGGATTGGACGCGGACGAGTACGAGATCATCGTGGTGGACAATGCCTCCACCGATGACACGCCGGCGGCTGTTGAGCCCTCGGTCAATCAACTAGTCCGGCTGCCACGCAACGCCGGGAGCTGTGCCAAGGCCGATGGCGTCGAGCGGGCACGGGGTCGCTACATCGTCTTCGTCGATGACGACTCCTGGCCCGAGCCCGGCTCGGTTGCCCGCATGGTCGAGCACTTCGAGGCCGAAACGCGCCTTGGGGCGGCCGGCTTTGCCGTCCATCTCAAGGGCGGCGGTCGCGAGGGGGCGGCGCTGCCCGGCGTGTTCGTCGGTTGCGGGGTCGGCTTCCGCGCTGACGCCCTGAACGAGAGCGGTGGACTGGATCGGTCGTTTTTCATGCAGGCCGAGGAGTATGACCTGTCGTTCCGCCTGGCAATGACCGGGTGGCGGGTGGAGACGTTCGACGACCTCGCGGTCCGTCATCTGAAGACCTCGGCCGCTCGAAAGCCCGCGCGCACCACGTACTACGACGTTCGCAACAACCTTCGCGTCATCGCCCGATACCTGCCGTCGCCGCTGGATCGTGCGCTTCGCGAGGACTGCCTTCTTCGGTATGCCTGCCTCGCCGGCAACGAAAGGGATCACCGAATCGCGTTTCGGCGCGGCGCGCGCAACGGACGCTGCCGCGGCGCGGTGGAGCGGTGGACGTTTAGACGATTCAGGAAGTCGGCCGACGCACTGGAACGCTTCTACGGTTGGGAACGCATCAGAAGGCGCGCCGCCAGGCTCTCTGCCCAAGGCGTGAAACGGGTCGTCTTTGCCGACCTGGGCAAGAACATCCTCGCGTACCACCGAGCGGCGAAGCTTGCCGGTCTGCAGGTGGCCGCCATCGGCGACGATCGGTTTGCCGCACAAGGCCGTCACTATCGTGGCATCCCGGTCATCCCACTCGGTGATGCTCTCGACACACCGGCCGACACGGTCGTCGTGGCCAACAGCTCACCCGTGCATGGTGCGGCTATCCACGCAAGAGTTCGCGCCACCGGCGCACGCGTTCACTGGTTTGAACAACCGGGTTTGGCCGATGAACCGACTTCGGCACCGGCGGAGTTGCTTCATCCGCTTCCGCCGGCCGCAAGCCGTACCCGCGACGAAGGCTGCGAACCCGCGCAACCGACGGCCGCTTGTTAGACTCGTTACGTCGAAAGGAAGAACCATGGGCAACGTTGCGCTGGTCACCGGAATCACCGGACAAGACGGCTCGTACCTGGCAGAACTGCTGCTAAACAAGGGCTACACGGTCCACGGCGTCATCCGTCGATCGAGCGTCTTTACCACGGAGCGCATCGACCATCTGTACCGCGATCGGCATGAGCGAGACGTCCGGCTGCACCTGCACTACGGCGACCTTCTCGAACCCACGCGTCTGCGCCGCATCCTCAGCGAGGTCAGACCCGACGAGGTCTACAACCTTGGTGCCCAGTCGCACGTTCGGACGAGCTTCGACCAGCCGGTGTACACGGCCGAGGTCGTCGCGATGGGGTCGCTCAACCTGCTCGAGGCGCTGCGCGACTTCCAAGAGGGCAGCGGGCACCCGGTTCGATACTACCAGGCCTCGAGCAGCGAGATGTTCGGCAAGGTCGCCGAGGTGCCCCAGACCGAACGAACACCGTTCTATCCGCGAAGCCCCTACGCCTGTGCCAAGCTGCACGCCTTCTGGCAGGCGGTGAACTACCGCGAAGCGTATGGCCTGTTCTGCTGCAACGGCATCCTGTTCAACCATGAGTCTCCGCGGCGCGGCGAGACGTTCGTGACCAGGAAGATCACCCGAGCGGCCACACGGATCAAGCTGGGTCTCCAGAATGTCTTGTACCTGGGGAACCTCGATGCCAAGCGCGACTGGGGGTACGCCGGTGAGTTTGTCGAGGCCATGTGGCTCATGCTCCAGCAGGCGGAACCGGACGATTATGTGGTGGCCACCGGGCGGTGCCACAGCGTCCGTGAGTTCGTCGAAGAGACGTTCCGCTACCTCGAACTCGATTGGCAGGCCCACGTTCAGTTCGACGAGCGATATCTGAGACCGACCGAGGTCGATGCGCTTCAGGGGGACGCGAGCAAGGCTCGCACCGTGCTGGGTTGGCAGTCGCGGGTGATGTTGCCGGAGCTCTGTCGGATGATGGTGGATTCCGACCTTGGCCTTGCCCGGCAGGAACGGACGCTCGTCGATGCCGGGCACCCTGTCGATCGGCCCGCGGACGAGGTTGCGATGGCGTCGGATCGTCGGCTTCAGCCGGCGCTGGTCCGCCCGTAGCGAGTCGAGCCCGCGCGTGGAGATCAGGTTCCGGGCTTGCGTGGATTGGACGTGGCCTCGGTCGCCTTGTCGGCGCTGAGTTGCACCCGCGTGTCGATCCGCTCGATGAGCTGCGCCCAGGCATCCCCCAGCCCTTCCACGCCCTGTGCTCGTAGGCCCACGATCACCTGGCGCGTTCGATCGGGATCGGAGACGAGATTGGCCGAGTCCAGATAGACCGCCAACGTGTTGACGATTCTCTCTCTTGCGGGCTGGTCCATCGACAAAGCGGCGAGCTCGGCCACGAGCGGTCCGACATCGGACGCGGCACTGCCGGAGCGGAGCGTTGCGTTGAGAAGGCGGATTCCGATATCCAACGCCGCCGGGTCAGATTGTGTCCTACGCGTGGCATAGAGCGCACGGAGATGTTGGATGGCCTCGGCGTGTCTCTCTTGTGCAACGAGAACCGTGGCCAACCGGTCGCGGAGCGCGTCCCGCTCGCCGTGGGAGCCGTTGGTCGTGCCCACGCCGGCTATGAGATGATCGAGGTAGCGTGCCTCCAGAGCCGGCTGCTCACGCAGGCGCTCGGCGGCCGCGATTCGATCGGCGAGGGGTCGAGCGGCAAAGAACTGAACAAACCCCTGCCATGCCGCCGTTCTGGCACGCTCGCTGGGCTCATTGGCCTGACTTAGCCGCGTCAACAACCGTTCGAGGTCCGCCTGTTCGCCGCCCAGACGACCGAGCGCCTCAATCGCCTCCAGCCGGACCATCGCGTCTGCGTGTTCCGTAAGGGTTCGAATGCGCGGCAGCTTCGCACGATTCTCGATAGCACGCAGACCACGGACCGCCCAACGCAGGATGGCCGGGTCGTCCGAGTCGATGGCCTGCAGGAAGATTTCTTCGAACGAGGGGTCGGCCACGCCGGCCATCGCCGTCAGCAGATCGCGCCGGAGGGTCGTTTCACCCGTTGGGGTGGCCTCGTATCGTTGCCGCAGGGCGTCGGCGGCAGCTTGGCCGCGCTCAGCGAGATCGGTGCGCGCCGCCACCGCGGACAAAGCGATGGCCGCCGCGCGGACGCATGCCGTGCTGCTATCGGGTGAGGCGATTTCGCGAACCAACGCCGGCATGACGGCTGGGTCGTCCAGTTGCCCCAACGCCCGCAGTAGCGCTTGGCGCACCTTCCTGTCCTGCTCCAGCTCCACCCGCGCCAAGACGGCCGCCGCCACTGCCGGCTCTTTGAGCCTGCGAACGATCTCCAGCGTGGCGATTTGTGCCTCGGGCGACGCTTGGTCCAGAAGCGTCAGCATCGCGGTCAACAGTTCACCTTCGGGGCGGCTTCCCTCGTCGGCCATGCGCGCCTTGATGATCGAAAGAGCCGCGAGCTTCACCGCAGTGAGCGGGTCGCCCAGCCACTCGACGAGCTTGGCCGCCTTCTGCTCGCCAGACTGGCGGTATAGTTCGCGTAGAAAGCTCCGCATACGCGTGGTCAGCTTTTCCTGCTGCAACCGGGCATCGCCTCGAAAGGCCTGGAACTCGTCGGCGATTCTGCGCGACCGGTCGCGATGAATCAGAAACTGGTCGGAGAGCCACGCCGCCTCGGTCATGCGCGACTTGACCCGCCACCACGAGCGCCACGGCTCCTTGCTGCGCCCGAACGATACGGGGGTCAACGGCTCGAGGACTGACACAATCTTGTCAGTGATGGCCGGGTTGTCCGCATCCAACAGGCTGATCAACGGCCCGACGACTTCACGCCGGTGCCGGTTCAGCGCCAACGCGTCGATGGCCGCCAAACGCTTGGGCAACGGGGCATCGACCGCTGCGGCCAGCGCCGCCAACAGCGACGTCGCGTTCTCTTGCGGGCAATCCGCCAGAACCTGCGCCGCCAGGGCGCGGATGTCTTCGGCCTCCGCGCCCAGGAGCTCAATCAGCGGTGCGAGGAACGAGGGGACGAGATCGTCAACAGCCACTTCCGCCCGGTCGGCGAGCACCGTGCAAAGCGCGCGCGGCACGTCGGGGTTGTCGGCGAAGCTCAGCAGCTCGACGACAAGTTCGTCGGCCGGCTCGGTGTGGTAGGACAAGAGATTGCGCGCCCACAGCCGGCGGCCTTCGGGTCGGGCAAGCGGGTCAACCAACCCCTGGCGACAGGTGAGGAGCTGCCGGGCATGATCCAGAGAGGCCCGCGCGTCGCTCTCGCTTTCCGGCTGGACCTGCTGCTTGCCCGTTGCCGGTGCCGCAGAGACCAAAAGCAACATGCACACCAAGGCGTGCCGCATCGAGGCCCTCGCAGGGACGAGCGACGGCTTCGGGGAAAGAGGCCGGTTCGGTCGTCGCGGATCGTGGAAAACGACGCCAAAGCCGTACACCATCGAACCTTACACAAAGAGTTGTACTGGTCCACGCGCTGTCTGGCAACGGTGACCGGGGTCGCCATGCGCGAGATTATCGCGCCCTGTTTGTTTCTTGCTTTGGATGACTGGCTCGTTGCCCTTCATACATGATTTATCGAGTGTCGTGGGCGGCCGACCTTAGTGCCAACCCGAGGGATTTCCGACGGCCGGCGGACCGACGTCGGTGGTAACGTCCGAGCGGGTCAATCGAAGAAGAACAGGTCGTCGTGGTGAAAGCAGTCGTCAAAAAAACACGGATCATCGAAGATGAAGTCGATCACACCGAACCGGTCGCGGTCGTCATCCCGGAAGAACTCGAATGTGCCCGTGCTGGGGTCGCACGTGGCCGTGGTGACCAAGCAAACGCCCGCGGTGGTCAGCGCCGCCACGAGCAGCTTAACATTGGTCCAGGTTGATCGTCGTGACATGATGAGGGCTCCTTGGTTTCTGTCTTCGTGATGATAACCATGCCATCTAATATAACAAGACTTCTGGAATAGTTGACATATCGAAAGTGAAATGGTTGGAGAGGAGCCTTGATTTTCGTTAACCACCTTGTTGGCAATGGGTTACGGCGATTTTTGAATCGGCAAGCGCGCTCACGGTCTTCCCTGGGCGGGCGCTTCCCGCCCCGTTGGGTTATGACAAACCGAGCCGCGACGGTCAGGGAGCGTTTTCGTGCGCGGGACAAGACCGCTTTCCCGCGGATGGCGGTCGATCGTCGCGAGGGCGTTACGAATGAGCGTCGCTTCGGCCAGCTGCGGGGAATCGGCTATGATCGGTGAGAACGAGGCCCGCTCCGCATGAACACCGGCCAAAAGAGTCCAGATCGGCGGCACTTGCCCACGGGAGCCGCGACTTCCGATGAACCGGACGGGCCGTTTCCGCCGCGATACTGGTGGCTGAAGCGGATTCTCGCGGGCGTCGGACTCCTGCTCGTCGGCCTGTTGCTGCTGCGCCTCGTGTGGGGTTGGGAGGCCAATCGGCGTCTACAGGCCGAGATCGATAGCTACATCGCCGCAGGGGAGCCCATCCACCCGGAAGATTTCGACCCGGCGGAGGACATCCCCAACGACCAGAACGCGGCCAAGTTCCTGATGGATGCAGCTGCGGCGGTAACGCTGACGCCGGACCAAGTTGAGCTCATCAGCAAGGCGATGGACGACGTTGAGGCGGTTCGCGCCGACGCGGACGCGTTGACGGCTCTCGTCGAAGCCAACGCACAGGCGCTTTCGCTCGTACGTAAGGCACGAGATGTGTCGGGTGTCGATTGGGGCTTTCGGCTTCGACGTCCGGTGATCAACACCATGCTTCCATCGGTCGGCCCCCAGCGCGCCTTGGCGAAGCTGACCTGCGCGGCAGCGGTCTCGCACGGACTTCGCCGAAACGAATCGGACACTCTCGAAGCGCTGCACGACGCCCTCGCCCAATCCCACGCGATCAGTGAAGCTCCAGCGCTCATCCACTATCTTGTCGGAGCGGCTTGCCGGGACCTCGCGATCGGAATACTTGAAGATCTCGCGCCAACGCTAGTGCATACTGATGGAATCGCCGACGTCCGAACGCGAGTTCGCACGAGCACGCGTGCGTTGGCGCTCAGCCTGTTAGATGAGGACCGTTTCAGGTCCAGTTTCGTTCAGGCGCTTCTTGCAGAACGATGCGTCGGTTTTGACTTCGCGCAGTGTATCCTCGACGGGTCAATGGGGTTCTCTAGGTTCGGTGGGCCAGTCCCGGCACTCTGGTCCACGCCGCCTTCGCTTCGTCTCGCGGCGCCGCTTCTCATGTCGGATGCGGTGACACTGATGAATAACTCCACGGCCGCTGTGCGTGCGTCGCGCCAACCGAACTGGCCCCAGGCCGAACCGCTACTTCCGCCCGAGCAAGCCAACCGTGGCAAATCTGACTTGTGGTTCCACCCGCTGGACCTTTTGTTTCGGCTGGATTGGCTGCATATTGTTCGTGAGCACTTTCGCTCACTTGCGAGGTCTCGGATGGCCGCGCTCGCGCTCGCCATCCGCCTGTACGAGTTCGACCACGATCGTCGTCCGGGCGCGCTGGCCGAACTGGTTCCCGAGTACTTCGACGCAGTTCCCTTGGACCCGTTTACGCTCAATGACGAACTGCGTTATCTCGTCAAGGACGACGGCGCGATCCTTTACAGCGTCGGTTTTGACGGCAATGACAACCACGGTGCGGCACCCCGCCGCGCGAATGAGGTGATCGATCGGAGCCAGGGCGACATCGTTTTCTATCTGGACGCCCGGCCGAGGCAGAACGGCACTGCGCCTGCCGACCCGTCACCCGAAACTGGCAACGATGAGGGAGACGACGAACGTCAGGAAGCCGATCCCGGCAAAGATAATCGCGCCGAGAAGAGCCCATAGAACCGGCAGGCTCAAGACGACCACCGCGCGTCGGGTCGTGTGGCGCGGCAGCACGCGCCGGGCGAATTCGGCCGACACCGACACCCACGCCGTTAGTTCGAGTAGGAAGAGGGCGATCGCAAAGAGGATCAGCCCCATCGGTATGCCCTCCTCCGGAGGCTTTTTCAGCCAACCGGTTTCCGCAAGCCACGCGCCGGCCAACGCGAACATCAACGGCGCCGCGATCCACGCCAGCGGGGCGAGCGTGTAGTAGCTCAGGGCGATGGCGCGGTTCTGCTGTCGCACGGGCACGTCGCGTGGATGGTAGAAGTACCCGGCCAGCCCGGTGGCGGTCGCTAGCCAGATTAGTAGACCCAGGTGGAACACCGCGCAGGGCCAGACGCTCGCCAGTGCTTGCTCCAAGCGCGGCGCGAATTGCCTCACCGGACCCGGCCCCGGTGCGTACAGCCAGTAAACGCAAACCGTCGCAACAACCAGCGGCAAGTAGATGTGTAGAAGCGTCGCCCATCGAAACCGCTGGGCGTCGCGGTAGCTCACCGGGCGGGCCAGCTCCTCGGCAAAGAGCCGCGTTCGGAAGGTGACGAAGTACACCGTCTTCCAATACGCGCGGAACCGGCCAAGTGTCTTGCGATGGGTCCAGGGGAGGCGCGGCTCCATCGCCCGAACAGCGTCCAACGACTCGCCGCACTCGGGGCATCGCATGCTGGTCAGGCCGCGGAGGTTGTAGCCGCAGTCCTGGCAGTAAAGCTCGTCGGCGATCTCCGCCTCGGACATCGCGTTGGTGGGTGATGAACCCTCACTGGCGGACGCGATGGCTTCCGGCCGCTCCGCGTCGGAGCCGTTCGGGTGCTCGGCGTCGTTTGGCGTTGTTGGAGTCATCTAGCTGGCGAACTCCGGCTGCAGTGTGTCTCCGGCTGCGTGTATAGCATACCGATCCCACGACGCGTCGCACCCGAATGAAGCCGCAGAAGGGAGAATGCCTATCCCAGGGGCGGTCGAAAGTGTTTGGTCGGCCTGCCTTCGCGGTGCCACGCTGGCTCGGCAATAGTCCCTACCGACGAGCGACCACGTCCAAGCCTGAACCTCGAACGTCGCCCTGTGTTGTTGGACCGGCTCTCAGCCGGTGCGGGGGGACCCGCGTCGCCAAGGCGCGCCAAGTTCGTCGCGTCATGTCTTTGTTCACCGAGGAGGGGCTCGCTACGAAGGTGCATGTCAACAGGCGCTGATCGAGACCGGGTGGCCTGGCCTCCGGAGCGCCTTACGCGGCTTCTGACCGGGTGGGGCCGACGACGGTGTGAACGATGCGCACTTCGGGAGCGAACCGGTCGGTCCCCTTCAGCCTACGAGCCCATAATTCCTGTCCTCCGATTTGACTCCGCCCGTTCTCAAGGAAGAATGTTAGTGGACCATGTGGTCTGGGCGGTAGACGAAGTATACTTGCAGGATTCTGAACATGGCGGTTGACCTCGGCTCAACAGAATCATCCTAAACGAAATCATTCCCTTCCATCCGGTCGCCGAGGCCACCTTGCCGCCGATTCCTGCCTGAGCTTCCGCATCGCCACCGCCAAACGCTCGCTCGGCCGGCCATAGCCGGTGCGGAGAAGTTGCGCGCTCTTATCGCGTGGCGTGCTGCCCTCGGCTTGGGGTCCGGTCCGCGCCTGTCGTGATGACGCACCCTTGGCGCCGCTTCGGAGGGAGACGGTGAATGAGGGCTGGAACGAAGATCGTGGTAGGTGGGGTTCCCAGGACACTTGGGGCGCCGGATTCTTCTCCTGTAATTCCACGTTGAGCCGGTATCCGCGAGAGGTCCGCGTTGGGTTTCTGTGACACATTGTATCACTCCGGAGAGAAAACATGGATTTAGTGAAGAGCGGCGGAAGGATGTGCTGTCCGGTCCGGAAGCACTCCGGTTTGCGATGCGCGTTCGCGGTGTTCGTCTTGGGACTGGGGGCTACGCAGGCCTGCGCGCAATGCGTGAAGCAACAAAGGCTGACCGACTCAAACGAGGTAGCGAGTGATACTTTCGGGAACTCCGTCTCCGTGAACGGGGACACCGCCTTGGTGGGGGCACCGACCGATCGTTGCGGGGCGGGCAGCTCGTGTGGCGCGGCGTACGTGTTTCGGTTCGACGGCAGCTCTTGGGTCGAGGAACAGAAACTGACCGCCCCCGACGCAGAGGAACGGGACTGGTTCGGGGCTTCCGTCTCCCTGAGCGGAGAAACGGCCGTGGTGGGAGCGCGTGGGGACGATTGTTCGGCGGGCGAAGACTGCGGCTCGGCGTACGTGTTCCGGTTCGATGGGACGACGTGGGTCCAGGAACAAAAGCTAACTGCCTTTGATGCGGCGGAGCACGCCCTGTTCGGGATTGCCGTCTCCATTAGCGGGAACGCGGCGTTAGTGAGGGGAGGTGGGGCCGCGTACGTGTTCCGGTTCAACGGGGCACGTTGGGTCGGGGAGCAGAAATTGACCCCCTCCGACGGTGGCGTGCATGGGTTTTCCGGCGGCTCTGGTTTCCTCGGCGCGGATCTGGCCCTAGTGGGGGCACCTTTCGTTGACTGCGAGGCGGGCCACGACTGCGGGGCGGCGTACGTGTATCGGTTCGACGGGAGCTCTTGGGTCGAAGAGCAGAAGCTGACCGCCTCCGACGCGAGTGCGAATGATCTTTTCGGCGAATCCGTCGCCGTGAGTGGGGACACGGTTCTCGTGGGGGCAATTTGGGATGACTGCGCGGCGGGCGGCAACTGCGGGGCTGCCTATGTGTTCCGTCTCAATGGAAGCAGTTGGGTCGAACAGCAGAAGCTGACCGCGTCCGACGCCGGGGGTGTTGATTTCTTCGGATCTTCGGTCTCCCTGAGCGGGAAGACGGCCTTGGTGGGGGCAAGGCGAGATGACTGCCTACCAAGCGTCGATTGTGGATCGGCGTACCTCTTCCGTTTCAATGGAAGCACTTGGGTCGAACAGCAGAAGCTGACCGCCTCCCCCGCGGTGCCGCCTGCCATCTTCGGAGCTTCCGTCTCACTGAACGGGGAGACGGCCTTTGTGGGGGCACCACTCGATCCCTGCGCGACGGGCCGCTTCTGCGGGGCGGTGTACGTGTTCTCATGCCCTCGGGTGGTGGATCTCGACATCAAGCCGGGCAAATGTCCAAACCGGGTGAATCCAAGAAGCAACCGGATGGTACGCGTCGCGATCCTCGGCGATTCTGACTTCGACGTCGCGACGATCGACCTGGACTCGCTGACGCTGGCCCGCACCGACGGCGTGGGTGAAAGTGTGTCACCGTTTCTTGGCCGACGCGGTTCCGGTGTCGCTATCAAGGACGTGGCCACTCCGTTTGAGGACGAGCTCTGCGCGTGTGACGACTTGGGCAGGGATGGGATCGATGATCTTACGGTTACGTTCTCGACCGCCGATCTGACTCGCGCGCTCGAGCTGGATGTGTTACCGCGCGGCGAGGCGATCGAGCTTGGCCTGCGCGGAACTCTGCAAGACGGAACGACGTTCGAGGCTGTGGACTGCATCGTGATTCAAGGTCCGGATTTTGACGAAACAGACCTCGCGTGCCCGTTCGAGGCGGATACCCTCTGGAGCTCAACGCAGTCCCTGGACCAGGAGATCGACATCGACGAGTTCCCCTCGTTCCAGCAGCCGGAACGGTATGCGATCGTCGCGGGCCTACGACTCGATCGAGCCTTTATGACGCTCGATATCGCCGGGCTTGAAAGCTTGTGGGGCGGACCGATCACGGAAGATGTGACGGTGGTTCCGCTTGGCGAACGTACACAGCTCTACAAAGTCGATGACGCCCTCGGGACGCCCGGTCTCGTGGGGGGCGGTTTTCTCACGATCACTACGTTCGAAATCCAATGTCAAGGAAATGAGGTGACCTGGACCTTCGATTACGAATACAGTCTGGAGGTTTTCCCCGCGAACGACCCGCCGACCGTTGCAAGAGTAACCACGATCAGCGGACAGCAAATCGGAACCCTGTCCGAAGAAGGAAGCGGGATCGAGTGGTCTGATCCGGTGGGAACCTGGAGCCGCAACTTCGTCATGCTACCGCTTGGCGACGTCGTCACGCCCGGAACCTGGTCGCTTGAGTCCGGCGCGCTTCGTCTTGGTGGGCGCGGCGCCAAGGGTAACCGTTCCACTCTGCCCGTCCCCGGACACAGCGAGCCGCGCCGTTCCACCGGGCATAGGCCCGATCGCCCGTAAGTTTCCGGAGCCATCGAGAAGAGGCGCGAGGGCGCCCCGCGGGCGGTGCCTTCCCACCGTTGCCGACCCGTTTTCTGGGGCTATAATTACTGGAGCTGCGCACCCGCCGGAGGGGACTTTGCGAGGCGTACACGCCAGGAGAGTTTAGCCATGCGACGACATCTCACCGTCACGCTCTGTGGCCTGCTGGGTTTTGCCTTGTGCGCGGTGGCCCAACCGCCGGGCCGCGATGCGATGAAGCGTGATCTCGGAAAAGACGCTCTCGCCGAATTCGTCGGTCCACCCTATCACGAGGCCCCTGACGACCCGTTCGTGGCGCACGAGGCGCTGCTCGGCGAGCGTGTCACCAGCCCCGGCGACCCGATTGTTCTTGGGCCCTACGTGAGCGTTCAGGTCAACGTCGATCTTCGGCGTGCAACACCGTCGCCGACGCGGCCAACGAACCCTCCATCGCTGTCGATCCGACGGACCCGAAAAAAATGGTGATCGGCTGGCGGCAGTTCGACACGATTGAGTCGAGCTTCCGTCAGGCGGGCTGGGCCTACAGCCACGACGGTGGGCACTCCTGGGTCTTTCCCGGAGTCCTTGAGCCGGGGGCATTTCGCAGCGACCCGGTGCTTGATGCCGACGCCGACGGCAGTTTCTATTTTTATAGTGCCAGTTCTTCGCTTTCGGCCGAGCTCTTCAAATCGACAAGCGGCGGTCTCTCCTGGGGCGGACCGATCCCGGCCTTCGGGGGCGACAAACCCTGGATGGCGATCGACCGCACCGACGGCATCGGGCGGGGCAATGTCTACGTGACATGGGCCGGCCTGAATGCGGGCTTCGCCCGGTCGCTCGACGGTGGGGCAACCTTTACGGAGGGCGGATCCGTTGCCAGCTCTTCCGGTACGATGTGTGTTGACAAGGTCGGCGCACTCCATGTTTCCGGTGCCGGGTCTTCGGGTCTTCGTTACTCAAGGTCCACGACGGTGAGGGATCCGTCGAGCACGCCGCCCTTCTTTACGTTCCCGCAGATTGTGGACATGGGCGGGAGGGTCCTTCGGTTAGCCGACCCCAACCAGATCGGCCTCATGGGAATGGGGTGGATCGCCACGGACAACTCCGACGGTCCGATGTCCGGCAACGTCTACATGCTGGCGACTGTCGAGCCGGAGTTCGACGACGACCCTGCGGAGCTCATGTTCGTTCGCAGCCGTGACGGCGGCGACACGTGGGATGAACCCGTCCGCGTTAACGACGACGGCCTTCGCAGCCGCGCAGGGGGTGGCCCTTTCCCGCCCATCGGCGGCGCGTGGCAGTGGTTCGGGACCATGTCCGTCGCCCCCAACGGGCGCATCGACGTCGTCTGGAACGACACCCGCAACTTCCCAGACGCGCCGCTGGGAAACCTCTGCGAGCTGTTCTATTCATTCTCCCTAGACGGCGGCGAGACCTGGTCGACCAACGTCCCGGTCAGCCCCATGTTCGACAGCCACGTCGGTTGGCCGCAGCAGAACAAACTGGGCGACTACTATCACACCCGCTCGGACAACCTGGGCGTCAACGTGGCCTATGCGGCGACCTTCCGAGGCGAGCAGGACATTTACTTCCTACGCATCGGCCCCTTCGATTGCAACAACAACGAAAATGACGACGCCGAGGACATCGCCCAGTCTGTCAGCCGGGACGCGAACGCCAACGACATACCCGACGAGTGCGAGTTCCGCGGCGACGTGGACGGCGACGGGCAAACCACCCTGCGCGACGTGGCGGCCATGCAGCGCTGCTTCTCGGGCTTTCGCGGGTCGATCGTCTCTACCGAGTGCCATCTTCTCGACATCGACCACGACGCCGACGTGGACCTGACCGACCACGCGGCCCTACTCCGCGTCCTCGGCGCCCCTGTCGCGCGAAACCCTTCGGCCGGACTGAAGACCGCTCTCTGACGGTCGCGGCTCGGAAGGATGGGTGGCCCACCTCTGAAGGGCTTGTCGATTTAATTGGAACGGTTTTTGATATCAATTTCTGCTCGAGGCGT